>MPNO01000050.1 GCA_002239065.1 Defluviicoccus sp. bin129
CGGTGCCGCGCTGAAGGGCGACCTGCGGGGACTGCGGCGGCTCAGGGTGGGGGATTACCGCGTCGTGTACGAAGTCCGGGACGAGGAGCTTGTCGTGCTGGTGGTTCGTGTTGCACACCGGCGAGACACCTATCGGCGGGCACCCCGATGATTCTCCCCGGACAGGCGCCCATCGGCATGGCTTGCGACGATCCGGCGCCAACTTTCTTGAGCGTCGGCACGCGCAGCCACGCGCTGCTTTGCGATGCAGGGATGGCCATATGTCCCTCTAACGCATTGATACTAAAGACTAAAACCCTTGACATTGCCCTTCTCGTCCCAAAGATCGCCTCCCATGAGGGTCGGTGTTGCGGGGAGGCGGGCTGTGCTACGGCTACGATGTCGTCACGACCTTCGATGCCGCCGGCGACCCGGTGCGGGGTGAGCGCACGATCAACGAGGACGAAGCCACTGTCGTGCGGCGCGTATTTCGGGACTTCGCCTCGAGCGTCAGCCCGCTGACGATCGCGCGCCGTCTCAATGCAGAGAAGATCCCCTGCCCCTCTGGCAAGCTGTGGACCGATTCCACCATCCGCGGCCAGGTCAAGCGCGGCACCGGGCTGATCAACAACGCGCTCTATGTCGGGCGCCTGGTCTGGAACCGGCTGCGCTACGTCAAGAACCCAGAGACCGGCAAGCGGGTGTCCCGGATCAATCCGAAAGAGGAGTGGATAACCACCGAGGTACCCGAGCTCCGCATCATCGACGATGAGCTCTGGCAGGCGGTGAAGGTCCGGCAGGAAGAACTGACCGCAAAATACGCAACCGTCATCGAGGCCACCCGCACCGCGCGCGCCAATCGCCTGAACGGCACCCACCGCCCCCGGCACCTCCTCTCGGGCCTCCTGGAATGCGGCGTCTGCGGCGGTCCCTATTCCATGCGCGGGCAGGACCGCTACGGCTGCTCCAACCACGTCATGAACGACAGCTGCTCCAACGGGCGGGGCATTCGCCGCACGGAGCTCGAGGAGCGCGTCCTGGTCGGTCCAAAGGACCGTCTGATGGCACCCGAGGCGGCCGACGCGGCGGTGCGCGCCTGGGCGGAGGAGACCCACCGGCTCGACCGCGAGCGCAGCGCCTCCGGAGAGGCGGACCGCAAGGAGCTCGCCGACGTCGAGAAGAAGATCGAGGGGATCGTCGTCGCCATCCAGGACGGCGCCTACAGCCCCGCCCTAAAGGAACGGCTGCACAAGCTTGAAGCTCGAAAAGAGGAGCTTACGAGACTACTTGCAACGGTTCCTCGCGAGATCCCGGACATCCACCCGAACGTCGCCGGCATTTATCGCCGCAAGGTGGCCCGTCTCGCGAACGCCCTCAGCAAACCGGAGGAACGCGATGCGGCCGCGGCGGCGATCCGGGGATTGATCGACGGGATCGTGCTGACGCCCGGCGAAAAGCGCGGCGAGCTCCAGGTCACGCTGCGCGGCGAGCTCGGCAGGATTCTGGAGTGGACAGGAAGCGGGGCCGAAAAAGAAATGACCGACACTCCCTTGTCGGGAATGTCGGTCTCGGTGGTTGCGGAGGCCCGCAACCAGCGTGGTCTGCGCCTGGACGAGGTGTGGTTGCGAGGAAGGGCGTGGGACGGCGCAGGACAGCGCGGGGCCGCCGGTTGGACGGTTGTCGATAAATCCAGCGCGCAGCCGGAAGGCCCGTCAGTAGGATCCGCCGACAGGTCCCAGACCGTCGATGAACCCGCGCAGCGCATGGTTGAACGCCTCCACCTGCTCGCGGAACGAGAAATGACCCGCCTCGTTGAGCACGACCATCCGCGCGCGGCGTTCGGTCGAGGCGATCACGTCGAAAAGCGCCTGGCCCTGGGCGAGCGAGGCCGTCGGATCGTTGTAGCCCCACATGACCTGCGTCGGGCGGCGCGTGCCTTGATCGCGCAGCCGGGCGAAGGTGTCCTCCTTGTCCCGGGCGAGCCCGGGCATGAAGTATGAGGACCGGAGCCCCCCGGCTTCCATCTTCTCCAGCGCCTCCCGGCTCTTGGGCAGGGCGGCGACGGCGCAGACCTCGTCGAGCCAGGATTCGGTGATGTGCCCGGTCGCGAAAGAGTAGCGCTCGATGATCCAGCGCTGGCTCTCCCGGCTCAGCCTGGGCTCGGGCGGGTTGGCCAGGACGATCTCGCTTCGCGGAACGCCGGGCGCCAGCGTGTTGGAGTCCACGACGACGCAGGAGCGGATGCGCTCGGGATGATCGAGGGTGAGCCGGCAGACGAGATAGCCGCCGCGCGAGTGCCCGACGACATGGACGTTCTCGAGCCCGAGCGCGGCCAGGAACCCGTGCGCGTGCCGCACCACCGCCGCCATGCTGTAGTCGTCGTCCTTCGGATTGTCGGTGTATCCCTGGCCCAGCTTGTCGACCGCGAACACACGGTACCATCGGCTCAGACCCTGGACGTTGAGCTCCCAGTCGCACGCCGATTCGGCCAGGTTCTGCGACCCGAAATTGCCGCCGTGGAACAGGACGAGAGGCGCGCCCTCGCCGGCCACGAAGTAGCGGGTCCGGACCCCGTCGACATCGACGAATTTCGCCTCGTTCATTGCCCTGGCCAAGCCCGCTCCGGACAGTCTCACCGTTGCCGCCACGCGTCGCGACCCATTGTCAGCGACCGGGCGTGCCGTCTCAACCCCTCAATTTCCGGCCGCAAGACCGTCGGTCGACCGGGCTGTCCTCAGGGAAGATCGCCAGGGCCCGGCGGCAAAAACCTGTCTCTTCAGAGAAAGACTCTGCTAAGCTGAGCCGCAAAAGCCGAAGCGTGACAACCACGTCCAAAAAAAATGGAGGGAGCGACATGAAATTCGTATCACGCATTTTCCTCGGTATCGCGGGTCTCGCGCTCGTCGCCGGAATCGGATCGGCTCCGGCCCAGGCGCAGTTCTACAAAGGCAAGACCCTCAACGTAATCATCAACTATGCGCCGGGCGGCAACACGAGCATCCAGGGTCGGCTGCTGATGCGGTTCATGCCCAAATATATCCCGGGCAATCCCCGGGTGGTTATTCGCAACATAGCCGGCGCGGGCGGCAAGGTCGGAACCAATTTCCTCGGCGAGAAGGCCAAACGCGACGGCTACACCATGGGCGTGTTCACGATCAGCCTTCTGGGCGAGGTGCTCACGGATCCGGCGTTGCGCGTCAGCCACTCCGACCTGATCTTCATCGGCGGTCTCGGCTCTCAGGAAGTCGCCTATATCCGCAAGGATCATCCACCGGGCATCCAGACGCCTGCGGACTTCTTCAAGATCACCGAGCCGTTCCGCACCGGTGGCCATGCGCCAACCAACACCAAGGATATGGGCACCCGGCTCGCCCTCGACATTCTGCAGGTGCCCTATCGTCATGTGCACGGCTTCAAGTCGGGTGCGCAGCTGCGCAAGGCGGTGCAGCAGAACGAGCTGCAGTATTCGTCGGACTCGACGCCCGGGTTCCGCGGCCGGGTCGAGCCCATCATGGTGAAGGAAGGAATCGTCACGCCGCTGTTCCACACGGGCATCCCGACGGCGGACGGCAAGGGTCTGACGGCGCATCGCGACTATCCCGACGTCCCCAGTTTTCTCGACCTCTACCGTATGAAGTTCGGCAAGGACGCCACGCCGTCCGGCAAGTTGTGGGACGGCTATATCCTGATATCGAACATGCGGGCCAAGATCCTGCGGGCCGTGTTCCTGCCGCCAAAAGCGCCCCAGGAAGCGGTGGACATCCTGCGCAAGGCGTATGACGCGACGATGAAGGATCCGCAATATCTGGAGGAATACAAGAAGCTCAACAAGGGCTTGCCGTCGCCGATCAAGGGAGAGCCGGGTCAGAAATTCCTGCTCGATCAGGTCAAGAACGCCGACAAGGATCTGGTAGCGTTCCTGCAGGCCTTCGCCGACAAGGTCCGCCATTGAGCGACAAGGGCCTTGACCTGCTCATGACGGCTTAGGGCCCAAGCACCCCGGGAGGTTTCCTGCCGGGGTGCCAACAAGGCGGTCTCCTGATGTGGGATGCGGCATTCCACGGCCTCGTTCTGACCGTTCAGTGGCCGGCGGGCGGCTATTTGCTGCTCGGCCTCGCCATCGGCATGTATTTCGGCGCGGTGCCGGGGCTTTCCGGGCTCGTCGGCATGGCGATCCTGCTGCCCTTCACCTTCGGCATGGAGCCCGCCTGGGCTTTCGCCTTCCTGATGGGCATGTATTCGATCACCACCACCAGCGACACCATCTCGTCGGTGCTTCTCGGCATCCCGGGCACCGCGGCCTCGCAGGCCACCATCCTCGACGGTTACCCGCTGGCGCAGAAAGGCCAGGCGTCCCGCGCCTTCGGCGCCGCGTTCACGGTCTCGGCGGTGGGCGGCGTGCTGGGCGCGCTCGTGCTCGCCCTTTCGATCCCCATCGTCAGGCCGCTGATCCTCTCCTTCGCCTCGCCCGAGTTCTTCATGCTTGGGCTGCTCGCCCTCACCATGGTGGGCGCGCTGAGCGGCAGCTCGATCCTCAAGGGGCTGATCGCCGCCATTCTCGGCCTGGTCCTGTCGATGATCGGGTATTCGCCCGAGGGTGCGATACCGCGCTACTGGTTCGACACCACCTACCTGATCGACGGGCTGCCGCTGATTCCGTTCGTGCTCGGGCTGTTCGCCCTGCCGGAACTGCTCGAACTCGCGGTTCGCGACACCTCGATCTCGCGCATTCCACGCGAACAGGCGAAGACCGGCCTCCTCACCGGAATGATCGATGCGGTCCGCAATTGGTGGCTGGTGGTGCGCTGCACCCTGATCGGAGTCTATATCGGCCTGCTCCCGGGGGTGGGCGGCTCGCTGGTCGACTGGGTCGCCTACGGTCACGTGGTGCAGAGTTCAAAGGACAAATCCGAGTTCGGCAAGGGCGACATCCGCGGCGTGATCGCACCCGAGACCGCCAACAACGCCATGAAGGGGGGGTCGCTGATCCCCACCATCGCCTTCGCCGTCCCGGGCAGCGCGTCGATGGCGATCCTGCTTGTCGCTTTTGAAATCCAGGGACTCGAGCCGGGACCGCAGCTCCTGACCACCAAGCTCGACATCACCTTCAGCCTGATCTGGGCGCTGGCGCTCGGCAACATCCTGGGCGCCGCCTTCCTCCTCGTATGGGGCCGCCAGGTGGCGAAGCTCACCTTCATCCGCGGCCACCTGATCGTACCGGCAATCACGATGTTCGTGTTCATGGGCGCCTGGCTCTCCGGGAACGGTCTCGGCGACTGGGTCACCCTGATCCTCGCCGGCATCCTCGGCTACGTCATGAAGCAGAGCGGATGGCCCAGGCCGCCCGTCATCCTGGGCTTCATCCTGGGCAGCATCATGGAGGTATCGCTGCACATCTCGATGCGCAGCTATGACTATACGTGGCTCGGGCGCCCCATCGTCGTGATCCTCGCCGTACTGATCCTGCTCGGGCTCCTGGTTGGCGTGCGCGGCATGCTTCGTCGCCGGGCGGCGCCGGCGGGCGTGCAGATCGACGACTCGGCGGCGCAGAACCCGGCCCTGTCCCTTCCCTTCGCCGTCTGCCTTCTCGCCACTCTCGGCTACGGGCTGATCCTGGCGGCGGGCTGGCATTTCAGTGCGCGATTTTTCCCTTTCATCGTACTCATCTCCGGGATCCCGCTCGTTCTCGTCGTGATCTTCCACGATTGGAACGACATTCGATTGCGCCTCCGCCAGGGAGTCAGCATCGCGGGCAATGCCCATGACCGGAAGCTGCTCCTGTCCGGCGCGCATTACTTTGCCTGGATGTTCGCAATTCTTGGCGCGACCGTCATTGTCGGTCAGTTCCTGGCAATCGTGGTATTTGTCGGCGCCTATCTCTGGTACTGGGGCGGATACACGTGGCGCCTGTTCGTCCCGTATATGGTCGGCGCGGCAATCTTTCTCTACATCATGTTCGAGCGGATCGTGCCCGTCTTCTGGTACGACTCGCTGATTTTCTCCTAGCCGCGAGGCCGGCATCGGCGGGACGGGGTAGCGATGACGAATCCGGCGTGGCTCACCATCGCTGAGGCCTCCGAGTCGATCCGACGGCGAGACCTGTCACCGGTCGAACTGACCGAAGCCTGTATCCGCCGGATCGAGACCCTGGACCCCCAGATCTCCGCGGTCGTGACCCTCACCGGCGAGCGCGCCATGGAGGACGCATGCCGGGCCGAGTCCGAGCTGGCCAACGGGCGATGGCGCGGACCAATGCACGGCATCCCTTTCGGGCTCAAGGACATTTACGACACGGCCGGGATCCGCACCGCCGGTCAGTCGCGCATCGCCATGGACAACGTGCCGGCGCAGAACGCCGCGGCGGTGGACCGGCTCTCCGCCGCCGGCGCCATACTCCTCGGCAAGCTCACGACCCATGAGTTTGCCCGCAGCGGGCCGGCCTTCGACCTTCCCTGGCCGCCGGCGCGCAATCCGTGGGATCCGACGCGGGTGCCGGGCGGCTCGTCGAGCGGCTCCGCCGCCGCGGTCGCGGCGGGCTTCCTCCCCGCGGCCCCCCGGAACGACCCCCGCCGGTCCGTTCCGAGACGCTCCCCCGCGCGGGCCGGGGCGGGCTCCCCCCCCGCGCCCCCCGGCCCCGCCCCCGGCGGTCCGCTCCGCAGCCCCGCCGCGCTGTGCGGTGTCGTCGGGCTCAAGCCGAGCTATGGCCGGGTGAGTCGGCGCGGGGTCATGCCGAACGCGTTCTCGCTGGACCATTGCGGGCCGATGACATGGTGTGTCGAGGACTGCGCCATCGTCCTCGGCGCGATCGCGGGCGCCGACCATTTGGACCCGACGAGCGCGCAACGCCCGGTTCCCGACTATCGCGCCGCGCTCTTCGACGGCATCAAGGGTCTTCGGGTCGGCGCGATCCGTCATTTCTGGACGGACGAACGGCCAGCCTCGCCGGCAATCTGCGACGCCATGGAAGATGCGATCGAAATACTGCGCGGCCTGGGCGCGGTCGTCGAGGAAGCGAGGCTTCGCCCGATCGCCCACTACAACGCCGTCAAGATCGCCCTCGGAGAAACCGAGGTCTACGCGGTGCACCAACCCAATTTGGTCGCGCGGCTCGACGAGTTCGGGATCGATTTTCAGAAGCGGATCGTCGCCGCGTGCCTGATCGGCACCCCGGCCTACGTCCAGGCGCAGCGCGAGCGGCGGCGGATGATCGCCGGCATGAAGGCCGTGTTCGAGCGCTGCGACGTGCTGCTGACGGCGACCGTCGCCCGCACCGCTGCCGCCTTCGGCAGGCCTTCGCGACCTCCGGCCTGGACCGAGCCGGGGATGACCGCGCCGTTCAACGTCCTCGGCCTGCCCGCCCTCTCGCTTTGCAACGGGTTCGACGCCGATGGATTGCCGCTCGGCATGCAGATCGTCGGCCGGCCCTTCGACGAGGCGACAGTCCTGCGGGTCGCCCATGCCTACGAGGCCGCCACGCCATGGCGGTCCCGCAGGCCGGCGCTGGTCGAGGGAACGCCGCCCGCCCCGGTGGGTCCGCCGCCCGAGCAGCCGGCGGGGAGCGGTACCGACCGGTCCACGCGGAATTTCGTGGATACGATGCTGGCGCGCGCCGGCCTCTCGCCCTCCGACGCCGTTCGCGGCGCGGCCTGCGCAGCCGCGCCCGCGCTGCTCCAGGCCATGGGGTCGCTGCCGCGCGACCACGCATTTTCCGACGAGCCCGCGGCGGTGTTCGGTTTCGCGACGGCTTCCGGCAAACCGCGCCCATAGCGCGCCCGCGCGCGAGGCCGCCCGCTCCCGCAGCGCTTCTGCAACCCGCCTTCTAGTCTCCCCCAACCGTGTCTATACTGTCCTCCTGCAGAATTCCGAACGTGCCTCTTTTCGGTGGAGAACAGAGATGCCCCAGATCCGGCACCTGGCGATCGTTTCGCTCAATCCGGAGAAGCTTGCGAAGTTCTACGAGGAGGTCTTCGAGATGGAGCTCCTCAACTCCGGCAACGGCGCCTATTACCTGACCGACGGCCACATCACCCTTGCCCTGCTGCCCAACAAGGCCGAAGGGAAGCCGAGCGGCCTCAATCATTTCGGCTTCCAGATCGAAGATGCCGACGAGATCGCGCGCCGGCTGGACGAACACGGGATGGCGCGACCGGCGGAACGGCCGGCCGACCGTCCCTATGCCGAGACCCGCGCCACCGACCCCGACGGCAACAACTACGACCTCTCGGTCCACGGCTATCAGAAGTCGGAAACCAAGTTCGACCGCCTGGCCAAAGAAGGGGCGTTGGAAAAGGAACCCGCCTAGCGCGACGGCGATTCCTGATAAGCCGGCCGGGCCCTAAAGCGCGACGATGCCGACGGAGCCGTCGATCGCGAGTTCGGTGCCGTAGCGACTGGACAGGCGCCGCAGGTTCTCGAGAACGCTCGCCGCGAGCTCCCCGCCGGCCAGCAGCGGGCGGCCGCGCTGCGACCGGGGACGGCCATAGCCGAGATCGATCGGGTAGAACCGCAGCTCGCCGCCGCCTTCTTTCCCGAGACGGCAGATGCAGGCGGCGCCTTGCCAGAACCCGGGCGAGGCCGGATGTCCCTTTGTGTCGTTCTCGGTGCGGGCGTCCAGGAAGTCGGCGGGCGTCGCCTCCATCCCGAGGTCGAACCGGCTGTAGGCCTGCGCCGGGAAGGCGGAAATCGTCTCGTTCTGAAAGATGAAGTTGCCCATGCTGTAGAGAATGGGCTTGCCCTTGTAGATCTCGACCCCCAGCAGGGTATGCGATCCGTGGCCCACGAAGACATCGGCGCCCGCGTCGATGGCGGCGTGCGCGAACTCGCGGGTGAAGTCGGCGAGCTCCTCGAGCTCGGCGCGCGACCGGGCGGTCATCAGGCCGCGCCCGCCGAATTCGTGGCTGTGAAAGGCGACGACAACCCAATCGGCCTGACGCCGGGCCTCGCGGATCCATTTCAGGTTGTCGGCAATGTCGGCCTCGTCCGCCCTGGTCGTGACAGCGAATTCGTCGCCTGAAACGAAGGTCTGGCCGAACAGGCGGATCTCCTCGGCCGCTTCGTCGGGAACTTCCCGCGCGCCGAAGAAATGCCGGCGGTCGCGCTCCTTCGCGCGCTCCAGCCCCAGCCTCTCGCTGATCCTCCGCAGAGCGGCGAAGGCGTCGCCGTCCACCGTATAGCTTGCGGCATGCGCGAGCGGGTTGACCCCCGGCCGGCCTCCCATGTCGGGCCGCTGCGGGGCCGCCCGGTTCCACGGCTTGAAGGTCGCCGTCACCGCGACCGCCGCCACCCGTCCGTTGGGCGTGTCGAGATAGCCGGGCGCGCGCGCCTCAGCCAGGTTGGCACCCGAGCCCGCATGGGCGATTCCGGCCGCGTCGAGATGGGCGAGACAGGCCATCAGCCCGCCTTCGCCGAAATCGAAGGAATGGTTGTTGGCGCAGGTCAGGAAGTCGACGCCCATCCACTTCAGATCCTCGAGACAGACCGGCGGGATGGTCACATAGGTGCCCTCGGTGATCCCGGGTGTTCCCTCGTCCGGGCGCCGCACCGTCCCTTCGAGGTTCGCCAGCGTCGCGTCCGCGCCCCGCAGCAGATCGATCAGGGACAGGTAGCGCTCCTCGGCGAAGGGGACGAGGCGCCGCGTCGGCATCGCGTCGCCAAGCAATGCGACGGCGATTTCGCCCGTCTCGGACTGATAGAGCATGTCCCGGTCCTTCCCCTCCGCCCGGGGCTGCGCCGTCGATCTCAGTTGTTGCGGGCGGCCGCGTTCCCGCCCGCGACCCTGCTGAACACGGCGTTGCGGGTCTGGCCGGTGCAGGACGGGTAGTTGTGGAAGAACAGCCCGACCACGTCGCCCGAGGCATAGAGCCCCTGGATGGCGCGTCCCGAGGTGTTGATGACTTCCATCGCGGTGTTGACCCGGACCCCACCGAAGGAGAACGTCACGCCGCAGGTGACGGCATAGGCGCGGAACGGAGGCTCGTCGATCCGCGTCGCCCAGTTGGTCTTGGGCGGATCGATTCCGGCGGTCGAACGGCCGTCCAGGCAAGACGGATCGAACGCGACGTCGTCGCTGACGGCGGCGTTGAAATTCTCCACGGTGTGGGTCAGCACTTCCGGATGGAGGCCGATCTTGGGCGCGAGCTCGGCGATCGTCGGCGCCTCGACATAGGTGTCGGTATAGTCCGGCCCGAGGCGGAAGAGCCGAATCCCCTGTTGATCGAAGATCTGGTAGGCGACGCTGCCGGGTTGGGCAAGCACGCGGCGCCCGGTCTTGGCGTAGGTGTAGGAGAGGTTCGCTTCGCCCTCGTCGAAGAAGCGCCGGCCGGCCGAATTCACGGTGATGCCGAACATGTAGTCGTAGCGGTTCGCCGTGTTGCTGTGTCCGTCGGCGCGCGCCGGCGTGCCGCCGTCGCGGGCCCCGGCGTCAATCGGGGTGGCATGCGCGCCCTGCCAGTGCCCGGCGGTCGCGGCGCCGAGGCCGAGCATCATGTTCAGCACCTCGCCGGTATCGTAGACGCTGCCCCGCAACTTCATGAGGTCGGCGTTGGGGCCGAGATAGCGCGCCCGCATCTCGGAGTTCGCCTGAAACCCGCCCGAACACGCGATCACCGCACGGCCGCGGATGTCGTACTCGCCGTCATCGGACGAAACGCGCACCCCCTCGACGCGGCGATCGTTGCCATAGAGTTCGACGACGCGCGAATCGTAGCGAACGTCGATGCCCATGGCGAGGGCGATCTCGCGCCAGCGCAGGAGTTGCCCCAGCCCGCCGCCCACCGAGTGAACGATGATACCGGGCTCGAAGTAGTACTTGCCGTTGATCGGCGGATGCTGCTCGGGCTCGAACACGATCCCGACATCGCGCATCCAGCGTATGGCGTCCAGGGAGTTGTGGACCATGAAGTCGGAGAGTACCGGGTCGATACGTCCCTGGGTCACCCGGTTGAGGTCGGCAAGGAAATCGTCCCCAGTATAGGGCGGCAGGTGGAAGGTCTGGAACAAGTCCTCGTCGACATCCGGAATGATCTCCCGGATCTCGTCTGGCGTGTCATAGGCGAATCGGAAGCCGGTATGGGAATAGCGTGCATTGCCGCCGAATTCGCTCTCCGGCGCCTTCTCCAGCATCACGATTTTCTCGGCACCCGCCTGACGCGCGGCAACCGCCGCCTCGAATGCTGCGCTACCCCCGCCGATGACGACGATATCGCATGTCTCTTCCCGTGCCATAACTCCTCCCTGCTACTTGGTGTGACGATGCACCGGTCCGGCAGGTTACTCCGACGTCGTTGACGCCTGCAGCGGGAGCCGACCGTCGAGATCCTTGCGGATCATTCTGGAAGCGGACCCATAACCCGTCAACGGCTTCCGATAGTCGGACTGAAGCATGGGCGACCGCGTCACCCGCGGAGAAAAGCGCGGCGCAGCCCGCCTCGGAAAACCTGTACCGGACACCGGGGGCCCAAGCCCCACCATGACGAGAGAAACGGCGCCAACGGTTCAATCCGAACCGGACAGGCTCCAGGGCCGTCCCGTCACGGCGCTGTGGCCGCCCATCGATATACCGCACCGTCCAGCCAGGTAACCGTCAGGACACGGTCGAACACCACATACAGAAAGCCCCCGGTGAGCAGGGCGGCGAACGATGCCGTGAGCCACCTGAGGCCGGCTTCGAAGCGCAGGAAACCGAGCATGAACAGCGGCATCGCGACCATCTGTCCGAGCAGCCAGGACAGGCCGATCACCGCGGCGATCCAGGCGAGCAGGCGGAAGGCCCGGACATGATCGCGACTTCCGGCCGGTGGCGGAGCGCCGGCGGGTTCCCGCGGCCCGTCCGCGACCGCGCTCCCGGAGGCCCGATCCGGGACCCGCGGGGGAACGGCCAGGACAACGAGAAGCACCCCGACCGCCGCCAACCCGGCCACGCCGATCGCTTGCGGAAACAGGGCCGAACGGTAGTCCCACGCACCAGCCTCGACGGCGAGAAAGACGAACACGGCGGCGAGAAAGATCGAGACGACCAGATCGGCCCGGGTCCCCGCCCTCATCGTCGAACCCGCCGGTGAGAGCGGCGGAACTGCGTGTAGAGCGCCCAGACGGCGAGCGCGAAGATGACCAGCACCACCGGCCGCATCAGCCATTCGAAGCCATAGACGTTGATCGACAGGTGCAGGTAGCGTTCGAGCAGCGGGCCGAGCACCAGCCCGAGAGCGATCGGAGCGCGTGGCCAGCCCCAGCGTTTCATCACATAGCCGACGACGCCGAAAGCGAGCAGGACGATCCAATCTCCCATGCTCTGGGTCGACATCCAGGCTCCCATCAGCGCCGCGACCACCACGACCGCGACAATGATGGTGCCGCGTATCTGGGCGATTCGGGCCAGATAGGGCGTCGCCACGAGCAGCAGGCCGGCGGCAACCACGTTGGCGATGACCAGCGCGCCGACGAGCGCAAACAGCACGTCGAGCCGATTGCTCATGATATCCGGGCCCGGCGAGATCCCGTGCGTCGTCAGCGCGACGAGGAACAGCGCCATCGGCGCGTTGCCGGGCACGCCGATTGCGAGCGTCGGGACCAGCGCGCCGCCTTTGAGAGCGTTGTTGGCCGCCTCCGGCGCGATGACGCCGCGCACGTCTCCGCTACCGAAGCGTTCCGGGTTTTTCTCGCTCTGGACGGCATGGCCGTAAGCAACCCAGTCGACGATGGTCGCCCCCAGGCCGGGGATCATGCCGACATAGACCCCGATGCAGATCGAGCGAAGGGCGAGCCACCAATGCCGAACGGCGTCGAGCACGCCCTCCTTCATGTCCCGGGCGGACTCCAGCGCGGCCCGCGAGATGCTGGTCCGGTGAACGAACAGATCGAGCAATTCCGGGAGCGCGAAAAGCCCCAGCACCACGGGAACGATCTTGATCCCGTCCAGGAGATAAGCCTCGCCGAAGGTGTAGCGCGGAAGACCTTCCTGCGGCGACGTGCCGACCATCGCGAGCGCCAGCGCGAACAGCACGACAACGATCCCGCGCAGCGGAGAGCCGCCGCTGAGCGCGCCCACGAGCAGGAGACCGAAAACGCCGAGCATGAAGAACTCGGGGCTCCCGACGGACAGGACCAGCTCGCGTACCAGCGGCAGGCTGGCGATCACCAGCACGCCGCCGGCCACGCCGCCGGCCATGGAGACGGCGTAGGCGGCGCCCAAGGCGCGGCCGGCCTCGCCCTTCCTGGCCATCGGGTAGCCGTCCAGAATGGTCGCCTGGGACCCCGACGTGCCGGGCACACCGAGCAATACCGAGGCAATCGTGTCGGCCGTCGTGGTTACCGCGTATACGCCCATGAGAAACGCCATGGCGCTGTAGGCGTCGAGCAGAAACGAGAACGGCAGCAGCATGGCGACCGCGGAGAGCCCGCCGAGTCCGGGCAGAATGCCGACCACGATGCCGATCGATATGCCCAGCAGCAGGTAACCGATCGCCGGCCACAGGAAGAGCGCGCCGATTCCCTCCAGCGCTGCGTCGAGGACGGGCACGGTGTCCGTTCAACCGGGCGGCGCGCCGACCCGGCGGCCCCCGAAACGGGCGGGGAAGCCGCCGCGGTTACCGCCTCGCCTTGTCGATATAGTCCTTGCGGAACTTGACCAGCGAAGGACCGAGAGCGCGGTAGGCGGAGACGAGCTGCTTGTCGAGCGCCTTGCGGCCGGCGACCCACGCCGGAAACACCTTGTAGCTCTTCCGGTGCGCGTCGATGAACGCCTTGTCGCCAAGCATCGTGGCAAACGCGGCTTCGATCTCGGCGACCACGGCCTCCGGCACGCCGGGCGGAAGATAGATCACCCGCCAGGCCCGACTCGTCCGATACAGGCTCCACAGCGGCCCTTCCGGCTTACCGCCATGCATGCGAATGAATTCGGCGGTCGGAACGGCAGGCTCCAGGCCGGGGACGACGATGCCGCTGTCGTAATAGATGGGCGTCACCTTGCCCGTCTTGACCCCGGTGGGCAAAACCACCTTCATGAAGTGGGGCAGGCCCGACGAGTGATGGTGGACCTCGCCCCTCAGCACCGCGGCCCAGGCGTCGCTGCTGTCCTGGTATCCGGTCTTGTAGTCGTAGTTGATGCCGGCGAGGTCGAAGACGGCCCGGAAGGTGATGTCCTTGGTGTTGGTGATCGACTGACCGCCGGTCCTGAAGGCGGGCGCTCCCTTGAGATCCTTGGGTCCCTTGATGCCCGATCCGATATCGGCGCGCACGTAGCCGACCGCGACGACGGGAGTGCCGGCCACCGGGACGATTTGCGTCATGTCCGCCACGAGCCCGCGCTTCTTGGCGGTGCCGGAAAAAAATGCCTGATAGTTGCGCACCGGCAGAAAGCAGCCGAGCGCGGTCCCATCCCTGGGCGCCTGAGAGTAGAGCCAGTTGGTGGCGACGACGCCCGTGCCGCCCTTCCGGTTCTTGACCACGATCTTGGGCCCTCCCGCGAGCGAGCGCTCGAGATGCGAGGCCATGAAGCGGCAAATCCTGTCCTGCGAGCCCCCGCTGCCGCGCGAGACCGCGAGCTCCATCGTCTTGCCCGCAAAATAGGCCTGCGCGGTCGCTTCCCAGGACGCACCGACGAGTGCGAGCGTCCCGATCGCGATACCGAGATGTCTGGCGGAATTACGGAGATGCATTGTCGCGTCCTCCTTCTTTCGGATGCCAAGCCCGATCGGGAAACGACCCGGTCGGGCTTCGATGTCGACGCTACGCCGAGCCTGCCGGCTCCCGCGCCCGCTCGCCTTGCGCGCCGGCAATCATTTCGAGAAACGGTGAGACGAGCGCGCTGGTCGCTTCGTTCATCGCGTCGTTTATCGAGAAATGATGGTAACCCTCCAATTCCACGAACCGACAGCTTAGCCCCTTGGCCCGCCACGCCGCCGCGAATGCACGTGGCTGGCGACGGAACTCGTCGGTTTCCCGGGATCCGACCCCGACGACCAGGTCGCACCCGCCGGGGGGAACCAGGTGGATCGGGCTGTTGCGCAACGCGCCCGCCTCGTCCAGCCTGAGCCATTCGTTGCGAAACGTCAGCCGCACCGGTTCGAGATCGTACATGCCGCTGACCAGCAACCCTCCCTTGACGACATCGGCGGGAAGACCGTAATCGGCGACCCAGCCCGTGACCGCCACCATGGCGGCGATGTGCGCGCCGGCCGATTTTCCGTGCACGAAAATACGGTCGCGATCGGCGCCGAACTCGCCGGCGCGACGCCACAACCACGCAACGGCGTCCCGGCACTGGCGGATCAGCACATCCATGGTGACCCCGGGCAGCAGGCTGTAGTTGACCGAGACGAAGTTCAGCCCCTGCGCGGTGTACATTTCAGCCGCTTCGCAATTGCTCGCCTTGCTTCCCGTCGCCCACCGGCCGCCGTGGAAAAACACGACCGTCGGGGCGGGGCGCTCGCCCCTGGCGAAGTAGATGTCGAGCAATTCATCCTCATCGGGCCCGTAGGACAGGTCGAACCGGCCGTCGGCCGTCGCCCGCACCCGTTCGCTGGCAGCCCGGTGGGCGGTTATGAATTCATCGGCGTCCGGCACCGTGTGGCGATGCTCGTACTGCCTGTCGAGCTCTTCCCGGGTGTAGCCCCGATAGACCTTCATGGCACCCGCCTGCCCTTGCGGCCGTTTCGATATCGATCGCGTCGGCGCCCGTCGGCGAACCCGCCCATTATATGTCTGGGAGGCAAAATTAGAGAAGCTGCCGCCAAATATCCGATCCCTGTCGAGCCTCGACCATCGATCGTCATGCCGATCTGGCCGCCCGGCCCGGCTACGCTCCGCTCCGCTCCGCAGAACGTCCAGCCTGGCGGAGAAATCGGCAATGCACGAACCTTCAGGCTGGGCCGGCCGCCGCCTCGGCCGTCTCGGCCCAATATCAAGGTGGCCTCGGTTCGCCGCACAGCCCGTGGCATGGGTGGGAGGATCGGCTACAGCGGTTTTCCGATTTCCGCGTCGAGGACTTCGAGGGCCATCCGCGCGGGCAGGTAGTCGGGATCGTGACGCAAGGCCCGTTCGAAGGAGCGTCTCGCTGCGTCGATACGCCCCTGCATCACGCGCACGCGGCCGAGATTGAAATGCGGGAATTGATAGCAGCAGTACCGCTTGGCCGAGATCGCCTTCTCGAGCCACGGGATCGCCTCGCCCGGGCGGCCGAGATCGATCAGGTACACCCCGATATCGTTGTACGGATTGCCGTATTCCGGATCGAGCGCGATGGCCTCGTGGCATTCGGCGACGGCCTCTTCGAGACGCCCGAGCATGCTGAGCGACCAGCCGAGAAAGGTGTGCCCCTCGGCCGTGGGCAGAACCTCGATGGACTCGCGGAAGCTGTCGACCGCTTCCTGGTATCGGCCGCTGAGATGCAATACGTAGCCCCGCTCCCAAAGGGCGTAGGCGCGCACCCGTTCGGGAATTTCCGGTTGCTCGCCCGACTGTCCGTGCGCCGAGGGTGACAGCGACAGCGCCACCAGGAGCATCGCGGCCAGGAATGGGCGGGGGCCCTTCATGGCAGCGCCCGGTCCGGCACGTCCGCTGCCCGCACCGCCGGCAGGAGGTATTGCCCGCCTGTCGCCATCGCTGTCTCGCCGTTCGCCGCCTGATACCGGAAGGCGCCGGCCACGCCGTAGCAGCCCAATTCGACGGTGTCGACCTCAAGCCGGGACACCGGCCGGAGCCTCCGCTCAAGAGCCAGCATGACTCCAAACGCCCTCCGATGACAATCCGATGCGTCCCGAACGGGTCAGGGTAGTCGTGGGGTTCGACTGGAGGGCACGGCGATGAACGAAGAGGGCGTCGCCAGACCGGCCTCGGTGAACGCCGCGTGGGTCCCGCGCGGGATGGTGCGGGTGTGGTCGGGGATCGCGGCGCGCTCGCGCAGCACGGGAACCGTCTCGCGGGCGCGGCCGACCGGCGCGTCGTGCAGCCCGTCCGCCCGCGCCGTGCGCGGCTCAGCCGCCGTCGGGCGGGGAGCAGCGGCGCGCGGCGCCATCACGGGCGGCGGCGCGCTGGCCGGAATCCATCGCTTCGTCCATCCGCCGGAGATAGTCCTCCGCGTCCGCCCGGCCGGCGGAAGCGGCGCAGGTGAACCAGATCCATGCCTCCACCGGGTCGCGCTCGACACCGCGCCCCTCGGCGTGGAGCACGGCGAGATTGAACCGGGCCGAGCCGAGGCCCGCCTCCGCCGCGACCCGGTACCATTTCGCCGCCCCGGCGGCGTCGGCCACGCCGGCGAGGCCGTTGTCCAGGATGTAGCCGAGATTGAACGCGGCTTCCGCGATCCCGTTCTCCGCCGCGCGGCGGTACCACGAAGCGGCCTCGCCGATATCCCGGCCGACCCCCCTCCCCTGGTGCAGCGCGAGGGCGAGCCGGTACTGCGCGAGCCCATGGCCGCCCTCGGCGGCGCGGCGGAACCAGCCCGCCGCCTTCGCCGGGTCGGGGTCGCGGTCGACGCCGTGCTGGTATTTCAGCCCGAGCAGGAACTGCGCCCGGGGCGAGCCCGCCTCCGCCGCCTTCTCGTACCAGCGCATCGCGTCGCCATAGGTGGTCGGCGGCGTCACCCGGTCCTGCGCCGAGGCGCCGAAGGCGAGCAACAGCCCGGCGGCGATCGGGGCAAGCGCCCGGAAGGGACGAGACGAAACGGCGAAGGCCGCAAGGGGGTACGCGCGAACAAACACTGGGCTTACCGATTTCCGTTGACTTGGGGTGCGATTGGCGCCGGGTCAAGCGCTCACGCGGTGACGTCGACCACCACCCGGCCGCGGGTCTGTCCCTTGAGGATGCGGTCGGCGAGACCCGGCAGCGCGTCGAGCGGCACGGTCTCGGAAACCGCGTCGATCCGGTCCATCGGAAGCTCCGCCGCCAGCCGGCGCCAGGCCTCCTCGCGCGGGCCGCGCGGATACATCACCGAATCGATGCCGAGCAGGCGGACGCCGCGCAGCAGGAAGGGGATCACCGTGGTGTTGAGCGCGCTGCCCCCGGCGAGCCCGCAAGCCGCGACCGCCGCGCTGTGCTTCAGCCCGGTCAGGATCGAGGCGAGCGTGGTCCCGCCCACCGCGTCGATCGCGCCGGCCCAGCGTTCCCTCCCCAGCGGGCGCTCGGGCTCGGCGGCGAGCTCCGCCCGGTCGATCACCGAGGCCGCGCCGAGCGCCCTCAAATCGTCGGCCGTCTCCATCCGCCCGGTCGAGGCGACGACCTCGTGGCCGAGCGCCGCCAGCATGATCACGGCGACGCTGCCGACCCCGCCATTGGCACCGGTGACCAGAACTTCGCCGGCGCCCGGCACCAGCCCGGCCTGTTCCAGCGCCATCACCGCGATCATCGCGGTGAACCCCGCCGTGCCGAGCGCCATCGCCCGCCTGGCATCGAGCCCGTCGGGGATCTTCACCACCCAGTCGGCCGGCACGCGGGCGCGCTCGGCATAGCCGCCCCAGCGGATCTCGCCCATCCGGTAGCCGGTGACCAGGACCTCGTCGCCGGCCGCGATGCCGGGCGCCGAGGATTCCGTCACCCTGCCCGCCAGGTCGATGCCCGGCACATGCGGGTAGTCGCGGACCAGCCGGCCGATCCCCTTCAGGATCATGCCGTCCTTGTAGTTGAGGTCGGAGTACCGGACCGCGACCGTCACCTCGCCGTCGGGAAGGTCGCTCTCGTCGAGCTCCTTCACCGAGGCGGCGACCCCGCCATCGGCCTGGTCGAGCACGAGGCCCCTGAACCGTTCACCCATGGGTCGAATCCCGAGCCCGGTTGCCAATCCTGCGCGGGGGGACCAATAGGCGTTTCGACCGAGCATCGTCAAGCGATTGTCACATTGGCGACGCGCGGCCAGGCGCGCCGGCGCTTGCTTCGGCCCGCCTCGCGTGCCACATCACCGGGAGGATTGGGAGGGGCGATGGCGCGCTATGTCCGGCTCGACGACCGGGCCGTTCTCGCGGTCTCGGGGGGCGACGCGGCCGGCTTCCTGCAGGGGCTGGTCACCAACGACGTCGCCAGGCTGGCGGACGGCGGGGCGATCCACGCCGCCCTGCTGACCCCGCAGGGCAAGTATCTGTTCGACTTCCTGGTTTTTGCGCGCGGCGCCGCGTTCTGCCTCGACTGCGAGGCCGCGGCGCGCGCCGCACTGGCGAAGCGGCTCGGGATGTACAAGCTGCGCGCCGACGTGGCGATCGACGAGGCGCCCGACGACCCGGTATTCGCGCTGTTCGGCGCGGGCGCGGCGGCGGCTTCCGGGCGCATCGCGGGCGCCGCGGCGTTCGCCGATCCGCGCCACCCCGCGCTCGGCGCGCGGGTGGTGGGCGAGGCGGCGGAAGCGGCGCTGCGGCAAAGCGGCGCAGAGCCGGCGGCCCGCGCGGAATACGACGCGCTCCGCATCGCCCACGGCGTTCCCGACGGGCGGCGCGACCTGGTGCCGGAAAAATCGTTCCTGCTGGAGAACGGCTTCGACGAGCTCAACGGCGTCGATTTCGAGAAGGGCTGCTATGTCGGCCAGGAGGTCACGGCGCGGATGAAGCACCGCAACCTGGTGCGCAAGCGCCTGGTCCCGGTCCGCATCGACGGCGCCGCGCCGGAGCCCGGCACGAAGGTCTATCGCGACGAGTCCGAGGTCGGCGAGATGCGCAGCAGCGAAGGCGCGCTCGGCCTCGCGCTGCTGCGCATCGACGCCATCGACGGCGGCGGGGCCCTGCGCGCGGCAGAAGCGACGATCCGCCCGGAAAAGCCCGCCTGGGCGGCGTTCTAGCCCCTTGGTCATTTCGACGGACCCCGGACTTGATCCGGGGCGTAGCCGTGCGGAGCACGGCGGCCCCCTTCGTCATTTCGACCGGAGCCGTGCGTCAGCACGGCGGAGTGGAGAAACCTCGTCCCCACAAGAGGGAGCGGCAGGGAGGTTTCTCCACTCCGCGCTACGCGCTCCGGTCGAAATGACGAGGGGGGGACGCGCCTTCGGCGCTCCGGTCGAAATGACGAATTGCGGGCGGAGGGGCGCGCCTCAGCCGCTCTCCTTCCCCCCCTCCGCGATCGCCGCCTGGGCGGCGGCGAGGCGGGCGATGGGGACGCGGTAGGGGGAGCAGGACACGTAGTCGAGCCCGATGCGGTGGCAGAAGGCGACCGAATCGGGGTCGCCGCCATGCTCGCCGCAGATGCCGAGCTTGATGTCGGGCCGCGTCGCCCGGCCGCGCTCGGTGGCGATGCGCACGAGTTCGCCCACGCCGTCCACGTCGATGCTGACGAAGGGGTCGCGCTCCAGCACGCCGAGCTCGTCATAGGCGCGGATGAAGCCCGACGAATCGTCGCGCGACAGGCCGAACACGGTCTGGGTGAGGTCGTTGGTGCCGTAGGAGAAGAATTCGGCCGTCCCGGCGATCTCGCCCGCCCGGAGCGCCGCGCGCGGCAGCTCGATCATGCAGCCGGTCATGTAGTCGAGCTCCACATCCTCGGCCTCGGCGACCTCCCGGGCGACCCGGTCGACCAGCGTCTTGAGCAGGTCGAACTCGGCCTTGGTCGCGATCAGCGGGATCATCACCTCGGGCAGGACCGGCTTGGCGTCCTGGACGATCACCCGGGCCGCCGCCTCGAAGATGGCGCGCGCCTGCATCTCGTAGATCTCGGGATAGGTGATGCCGAGCCGGCAGCCGCGATGGCCCAGCATCGGGTTGACCTCGGCGAGCTCGTGGGCGCGGCGGCGCACCGCCTCGGCGCTGACGCCCGCCGCCGCCGCGACCCCGGCGATCTCGTCCTCGCCACGGGGCAGGAACTCGTGCAGCGGCGGGTCGAGCAGCCGGATGGTGACCGGACGCCCGTCCATGATGCGGAACAGGTCGGCGAAATCGTCGCGCTGCATCGGCAGCAGCCGGGCGAGCGCCGCCCGGCGGTCCTCCTCGGTGGCGGCGACGATCATCCGGCGCACCGCGACGATGCGCTCGGCGTCGAAGAACATGTGCTCGGTGCGGGAGAGGCCGATCCCCTCGGCGCCGAAATGGATCGCCGTCTCGGCATCCGCCGGGGTCTCGGCGTTGGCGCGGATGCCGAGCCCGCGGAACGCGTCGGCCCAGCCCATCAGCCGGCCGAAATCGCCCGACAGCTCGGGCTCCACGGTCGCCACCGCGCCCAGCATCACCTCGCCCGCGCTGCCGTCGATGGTGATCGTCTGGCCCGCCTTGACGGTCACCCCGCGCGCGGTCATCGCCTGCGCGCGGTAGTCGATCGCCAGCTCGCTCGCGCCGACCACGCAGGGCCGGCCCATGCCGCGCGCCACCACCGCGGCGTGGCTGGTCGAGCCGCCGCGGCTGGTCAGGATGCCGAGCGCGGCATGCATGCCGTGGATGTCCTCGGGGCTGGTCTCGGTGCGCACCAGGATGACCTTCTCGCCCGCCCTGGCGCGGGTCTCGGCCTCGTCGGCGCTGAACACCGCCCGCCCCGAGGCCGCGCCGGGCGAGGCCGGCATGCCGCGCACGAACCGGGTGCGCGGCGCCGCCGGGTCGAGGGTCGGGTGGAGCAGCTGGTCGATCGACAGCGGATCGATGCGCCCGACCGCCTGCGCCCGGTCGATCAGCCCTTCGTCCACCATCTCGCAGGCGGCCCGGAGCGCGGCCCGGGCGGTGCGCTTGGCGGCGCGGGTCTGCAACATCCAGAGCGTGCCCGACTGCACCGTGAACTCGATGTCCTGCATGTCGCGGTAATGGGCTTCGAGGGTGCCGCGAATGCCGCACAGCGCGCCATAGGCGGCCGGCATCGTCTCCTCCATCGACGGCGCGTCCGCCTCCGCCGCCTCGCGCGCCGCGCGGGTCAGGTGGCGCGGCGTCCTGATCCCGGCCACCACGTCCTCGCCCTGCGCGTTGGGCAGGTATTCGCCGTAAAACACGTTCTCGCCGCTCGACGGGTCGCGGGTGAAGGCGACGCCGGTGGCGCAGTCCTCGCCCATATTGCCGAACACCATCGCCTGCACGTTGACCGCCGTCCCCCAATGGGCGGGGATGTCGTGCAGCTTGCGGTAGGTCACCGCGCGGCGGTTCATCCAGCTCTCGAACACCGCGCCGATGGCGCCCCAGAGCTGCTCCCGCTCGTCCTGCGGGAAGGGTTCGCCGAGCCGTTCGGCGACCAGCGCCTTGTAGCGGCCGACCAGCGCCTCCCAGCCGCCGGCGTCGATCTCGGTGTCGAGGACGGCGCCCGATTCCAGCTTGTGGTTCTCCAGCAAATCCTCGAAGAAATGGTGCTCGATGCCGAGCACCACCGAGCCGTACATCTGGATGAAGCGGCGATAGCTGTCGAAGGCGAAGCGGCGGTCGCCGGCGCGGGCGGCCAGCCCCTCGACGGTGCGGTCGTTGAGCCCGAGATTGAGCACGGTGTCCATCATGCCCGGCATCGAGGCCGGCGCGCCGGAGCGCACCGAGACCAGCAGCGGGTTCTTGGCGTCGCCGAAGCCGGCGCCCACACTGTGTTCGATCTCCGCGAGCGCGCCGTCGATTTCGGCCGCCAGCCCCCGGGGATAGGCGTCTCCCGAGCCGAAATAGGCGTTGCAGACCGCGGTCGTGATGGTGAAACCGGGCGGCACGGGAAGGCCGAGGCTGCACATCTCGGCGAGATTGGCGCCCTTGCCGCCGAGCAGCTCGCGCATCTCCGCGCCGCCGTCGGCGGTCCCCGCGCCGAACCGGTAGACGAGCTTTTCGCTCACCGCGCGGCCTGCCGCATGCCGCTTACCCCTCGATCCGCGAGAAATCGGCGAGGCTGCCCATGGTCGCGCGGATGCCCGACAGCAGCCTGAGCCGGTTGGCCCGGAGCCCGCCATCCTCGGCGTTGACCTTGACCCGGTCGAAGAACGCATCGACCGGCCGGCGCAGCCCGGCGAGCGTGGTCATCGCCTCGTCGAACGCCTCGCCGGCGACCAGCGGCGCGGCCCGCGCGCCGACCGCATCGAGGCTCTCGCTCAACGCGCGCTCCTCCGGCTCGCGCAGCATCGCGGGCTCGACCGGGCCGGAATAGGCGGTCCCGTCCTTCTTCTCCTCGATGGCGACGATGTTGGCGGCGCGCTTGTGGGCGACCAGCAGGTTCGCCCCGTCCTCGGTGGCGAGGAAGCCGCGCAGCGCATCGACCCGGGCGCGCAGGCGGACCAGATCGTCCTCGTCGCCGAGCGCGAACACCGCGGCGATCAAATCGTGGCGCACCCCCTCGGCGCGGAGATGCACCTTTAGCCGGTCGGCGAAGAAGTCGAGCAGATCGCGCTCCAGCGTCCCGGGCGGGTCCTCGAAACCGGGCACGGTCTCCGCATAGCTCCGCCAGGCCTCGCGGAAGGCCTCGCCGAGCGGCAGGCGGATGCCGTTCTCCAGTACCAGGCGGATGACGCCGAGCGCCGCGCGTCTCAGCGCGTAGGGATCGCCCGACCCGGTGGGGCGCTCGCCGACCGCGAAAAAGCCGGCCAGCGTGTCGATCTTGTCGGCCAGCGCGACGGCGACGCCGAGCGGCGCGGTGGGGCAAGCCCCCGACGGCCCGAGCGGCAGGTAGTGCTCGGCGACCGCGTTCGCGACCTCTTCGTCCTCCCCGTCGTGGCGGGCATAGTGGCCGCCCATGGTGCCCTGGAGCTCGGGGAATTCGAACACCATCTCGGTGGTGAGATCGGCCTTGGCGAGCCGCCCGGCGCGGCGCGCCTTGCCCGGATCGGCGCCGGGCACGAAACCCGCAACCTCTCCGGCCAGAGCCTCCAGCCTCGCCGCCTTCTGCGCCAGGTTGCCGAGCTTCGCGTGGAATACCATCGGCTCGAGCGAGGTGAGGCGATCCTCGAGCAGGGTCTTCCGGTCCTGGTCCCAGAAGAAGCGCGCATCCGACAGCCTGGCCCGCAGCACCCTCTCGTTGCCGGCGACGATCTCCGCGCCGCCGTCATCGGCTTCGAGATTGGCGACCACGACGAAGCGGGGCGCGAGCTTGTCATCGGCATCCAGCAGGGAGAGGTATTTCTGGTGGCTCCGCATCGCGGTGATCAGCACCTCGTCCGGCACCGCCATGAACTCCGCGTCGATCCGCCCGGCCAGCGGAACCGGCCATTCCACCAGCCCGGCGATTTCGTCGAGCAGCCCGGGATCGTCGCGGACCGCAAGCCCCTCGGCGGCGGCGAGCTTCGCCGCGCCGTCGGCGACCAGGCGCCGCCGCTCCGCCGCATCCAGGATCACGCGGGCCGCGCGCAGGCGCTCGCGGTACCCGGCGAAGGAGAAGACGGGGAAAGGCTCGGGGGCGTGAAACCGATGACCCGACGCGATCCCGCCCGATGCGATGCCGTCCGGCAGATCCAGCGCGACCGGGCTTCCGTCGAACACGCAGAGCACGCGCTCCAGCGTCCGCACCCAGCGTGTCCCGCCTGCCCCCCAGCGCATCGATTTGGGCCAGGCGAGCCTGCCGATCAGGTCGCGCACGATTGCCGGCAGCAGGTCCGCGACTTCGCCGCCCGCGGTCTCGATCGTCGCGAACCAGTACGCGTGCTTGCCCGCCTCTTTCTGCACGAGGGTGCTGATCGGGACGTTGTTGGCGTCCGCAAAGCCCTGGATCGCCCTGTCGGGGGCGCCGACGCGCGGCCCGCGCTTGTCCTCGCGGCGGTCGGGCCGGCGGGTGGGCAGCCCATCGACCACGAAAGCGAGGCGGCGCGGGGTGGCATAGCTCTCGGCGGTGTCGAAGCCGAGGTCCTGCGCCTTCAGCGCGTCGCTCGCGAGACGGCGCAGATCGGCCGCCGCGCGGGCCTGCATGCGGGCGGGGATCTCTTCGGAAAACAGTTCGAGGAGGAGCTCGGCCACGGTCAGGCGGTCCCGCTCAGCCAGGCCTCGCAGCACCCCTTGGCGAGCGCCCGGACGCGCCCGATATAGGCCGCCCGCTCGGTCACGCTTATGGCGCCGCGCGCGTCCAGCAGGTTGAACACATGGCTCGCCTTGATGCACTGGTCGTAGGCGGGCAGCGCCAGCGACTTCTCCAGCAGCGCCCGGCACTCGGCCTCGGCGAAGCCGAACTGGGCGCCGAGCCGTTCGGTGTCGGCGTGCTCGAAGTTGAAGGCGCTGAACTCGCGCTCGGCGCGGTGGAACACGTCGCCGTAGCGCACGCCGGCGCCGTTGAAGTCGAGATCGTAGACGTTCTCGACGCCCTGGATGTACATCGCCAGGCGTTCCAGCCCGTAGGTGAACTCGACCGAGACCGGGTCGCACTCGATCCCGCCGACCTGCTGGAAATAGGTGAACTGGGTGACCTCCATCCCGTCGCACCAGACCTCCCAGCCGAGCCCGGCGGCGCCCAGCGTCGGGCTCTCCCAGTCGTCCTCGACGAAGCGGATGTCGTGCCGGGTGGCGTCGATCCCGACCTCGCCCAGGCTTTCGAGATAGAGCGCCTGGCAGGCGGGCGGCGAGGGCTTGAGGATCACCTGGTACTGGTAGTAGTGCTGCAGCCGGTTGGGGTTCTCGCCGTAGCGCCCGTCGGCCGGCCGGCGCGACGGCTGGACATAGGCGGCCCGCCACGGATCGGGGCCGAGCGCGCGCAGCGTGGTCGCCGGATGGAAGGTGCCCGCGCCGACCTCCATGTCGTAGGGCTGGAGGATCACGCAGCCCTGGCGCGCCCAGAACGCGTGGAGCCTCAGGATAAGGTCCTGGAACGACATTCCGCTGTTCGGCATGGCTCTGAAGGGGTGCGGCTGCGGCGGCGGCAACCTAGCCCCGCGCCCCGGCGGAATCAAGAATCGCCTGCCCCGTCAGCCGCCCTCCGCCTCCTCCGCGAGCAGCCGGTCGATCCAGCGATGCGCCTGGGTGACGCCCTTGTCGACCGACCAGCGGATCGGCCGGGCGGGCGCGGGCGCGGAATCGATCATGCGCTGCTGCGGCTCGATCACCGCCACGTCCTCGTCGAAGGTGTCCTTGTTGGCCTGGAACGCCCATCGGGTGATCGATTCGTCGTCGAGCGCGACATCGCGCAGCAGCGACCAGAAGTAGTGCGTCGTCTTCCCGGTCTCCGGCGTCAGCGCGTTCAGCACCCGCATGCCGACCGCCCGGTTGCCGTCTTCGGCCGCCCCCGCCACGCGGAGCTTGATGACGATATTGCCGGGCGGGGTGAAGACGATCTCCTGGCGGTGGTCGACCGTGCCGCTGAAACCGCCGATGCGGGCGAAGAACGGCGACGGCGCGATGCCCCGCATGTCGCGCACCACGCGCAGGGTCTCGCCATCGAAATCGGTCTCGATGGGGAACTCGATCACCCCGTCGGTCGCGAGCGTCCGGCGGTGCACGTAATGGGCGTGGGTGAGGTCGAGCAAATTGTCGCGGATCAGCCCGTAATGCGCCTTGACGTGCAGCGTCTCGCCCTTGCCGGCCCAGCCGGGGTCGCCCTTCCAGTGGTAGTCGGGGATCAGCGCGGGGTCGGCCCGCGCCGCATCGCCGGTCCAGACGAACACCCAGCCCCAGCGCTCGACGACCGGGTAGGACCGGGTGCGGGCGCCCTCCGGAACCCGCTCCTCGCCGGGCACCGCGACGCACTCGCCGCCCGCGTCGAAGACCAGCCCGTGATAGCCGCATTGGAGGTCGTCGCCGACCACCCGGCCGAGCGACAGCGGCGCGCCGCGATGCGGGCAGCGGTCGGCGAGCGCCGCCGGGCTGCCGTCGCGCCGCCGCCAGAACACGATCGCCTCGCCGCAGATCCGGCGCTGCAGCGGCGCCGCGCCGATCTCGTCCGCCCAGGCGCAGACATACCACGCGTTTTTCAACAGCCTGCCGTCGTCGCCGTCCATCATGCGCGCCTAGAGATGCACCGCGCCGCCGTCGACGGCGATCGACTGGCCGGTGAGGTAGCCGCTCGCCGGCGAGGCGAGGAACAGGATCATGCCCACCAGGTTGGTCGGCTCGCCGAGGATCTTTACGCATTGCATG
The DNA here is from genome assembly GCA_002239065.1 of Defluviicoccus sp. bin129. GTDB lineage: Bacteria > Pseudomonadota > Alphaproteobacteria > MPNO01 > MPNO01 > MPNO01. The sequence continues at coordinate 26,877 of MPNO01000050.1, forward strand.
TCGAGCACCCTCTGGCGCAGGGCGTCGGTGCGGCCCGGGTTGTCGATCTCGGTCTCGATCAGCCCGGGCAGGACCGAGTTCACCGTGATGCCGTCGCCGCCGAGCTCGCGCGCCATCGCCCGGGTCATCCCGATCACCGCCGCCTTCGAGGTCACGTAGTGCAGGAAGAACGGCAGGCCGAGCGGCACCGTCGACGACGAGATGTTGACGATGCGCCCCCATTTGGCCGCGCGCATCACCGGCAGCACGGCGCGGGCGCAGAGCATCGAGCCGGTGACGTTGACCCGCATCACCGCCTCCCATTCGTCGAGCTCGATGTCCTCGAACCCGCAGCGCCCGAGCGGGGTGAACAGGGCGGCGTTGTTGATCAGCACGTCGATCCGCCCGAAGGCGTCGAGCGCCTGGGCGGCCATCGCGCGGGTCGATTCGGCGTCGCCGACATCGCACACCCCGGCCACCGCGCGCCCGCCTTCGGCGGCGATCTCCCCGGCCACCGAGGCCGCGCTGTCGCCGTCGATGTCGCTGACCAGGACCGAGGCCCCGGCGCGGGCGAATTCGAGCGCGTATCGGCGCCCGATCCCCTGCCCGGCGCCGGTGACGATCACCGCGCGCCCGCGCACGTCGGTCTCGTAGGCGCTGCCCACCCGCGCCGGTCCTTCCGCCTGTTCCGCCATCGGTCCCTCCCGCCGATTTTCGCGGCGCCATCTTAAGCAAAGCCGCGGCGCGCGCGAGTCGCCGGGGTCCGATTTCGCGCGCCCGGCCGAGGGTCTAACATGCGCCGCGACGAACGCCGCCCGGAGGTTCCCCAGATGCGCATATTGCAGACCGGTGTCACCCATTCCGACCCGGCCCGGGCGACGCCCGGCTTCACCCTGTTCTCGCCGCTCTGGGGCAGCGAGACCCTGATCCTCGACATGCGGGGCGAGGTGGTCCATCGCTGGGACCTGCCGAGCCCGGTCGGCGGCTATGGCCGGCTGATGCCCAACGGCAATCTGTTCGTCTCGGTCAGCACCGAGACCGGGCCGCGCTTCGCCGGCGGCGCCCAGGGCGGGCGGCTGCTCGAGCTCGACTGGGACGGCAATATCGTCAGCGAGTTCGTCGACGACTTCCAGCACCACGATTGCTGGCGGCTCCCCAACGGCCACATGCTGTATGCCTCGTGGGAGGACATGCCGGAAGAGCGCGCCGCGCTGGTCCGCGGCGGCATCCCCGGCTCGGACGACCCCGAGGGCATGTATTCCGACGTGGTGCGCGAGGTCGACGCCGAGGGCAGGCTGGTGTTCGAGTGGCGCGCCTGCGACATGGAGATCGAGAAATACGAGCTCAACCCGTTCAGCCCGCGTCGCGTCTGGGCGTGGTGCAACACCACCTTCCCGCTGGCCAACGGCGACGTGCTGATCAGCCTGCGCCAGATCAGCACCTGCGCGATCGTCGACCGCCGCACCGGCGGGTTCCGCTGGGAACGGACCGACCCGTCCTGGGGCGGGCAGCACGACCCCCAGATGCTGGAGAACGGCAACATCATCCTGTTCGCCAATGGCTGGGCGACGCGGGAAGCCCACCCCTTTTCCCGGGTGGTCGAGTTCGACCCCGAGACCGGCGAGGAGGCGTGGGTCTACCGGGACTCGCCGGGCCGCAACTTCTACTCCCACCACATCAGCGGCCAGGAGCGGCTCGCCTCGGGCAACACGCTGATCTGCGAGGGGCTGTGGGGGCGGCTGTTCGAGGTCACCCCGGCGGGCGAGCTGGTGTGGGAATACATCTCGCCGTTCGAGAACCGGACCTATTCGGACGAGGACGTGAACTGGATCTTCCGCGCCTTCCGCTACGCCGAGGACTCGCCCGAGATCGCCGGCCGGCTCGCGCTCTGAGGGGCGCGTATCGAAGGACGGGCTACCGCCGCGGGCGGGGCCGCGCTAGTGTTTCGCGGGATCGGCCGGTGAACGAGGGGTCAGACATGAGCGAAACCGAGCAGAAGCTCTCCGTCGTCCTGCCCGGGGACGGGGAATACGAGGATGCCGGGCTGCGCGCCCAGTTCGTCTACCGCGACCTCGGCATCGGGGATGCGAGCGGCGGGCGCTACCACGCCCATGTCATCAAGGCGAAGACCGCCGACGGCCCGAAGATCGGGCTGCACCGCCACGGCCGGATCGACTTCCAGCTGGTCTACATCCTCAAGGGCTGGATGCGCTTCTGGTACGAGGGCCGCGGCGAGACCCTGGCGCCCGCCGGCACCTGCATCCTGCAACCACCCGGCATAAGGCACGACGTGCTCGAATGGTCGGACGACCTCGAGCTGCTGGAGGTCACCTCGCCGCAAGACTTCACCACCGAGGCGCTGGAAGACCAGGCGGCGGAATAGGCGCGATGCACGACTTCGCCTTCGGCGACATCCGCGTCACGCGGATCGTCGAATTGGAAATGCCCCTGCTGGAGGCGAAGGAATTCTTCCCCGACTGGGACGAGGCGGCGGTCGCCCCGCATGCCGGCTGGATGGTGCCCCGGCACTACGACCCCGGCAGCGGGAAGGTGGTGATCGCGATCCAGGCCTTCCTGATCCGCACGCCGCGCCACACCATCCTGGTGGACGGCTGCGTCGGCAACGACAAGCCGCGCAACCGGGCGTTCTTCGACCGCGCCGGGTTCCCGTGGATGAACCGCTTCCTGGCCACCGGCACGCGCCCGGAGGACATCGACTTCGTGCTGTGCACCCATCTCCATGTCGATCACGTCGGCTGGAACACCAGGCTGGAGGACGGGCGCTGGGTGCCGACCTTCCCCAACGCGCGATACATCTTCGCCCGTACCGAGCTCGATTTCTGGCTCTCCCAGTCGAAGCAGGGGAGGATGACCCGGACCGGCGACTACGTGGCCGACAGCGTGATCCCGATCCTGGAGGCCAAGCGCGAGCTGCTGGTCGAGATGGACCACCAGATCGAGGACGGGCTGACGCTGGCGCCGCTGCCCGGCCACACCCCCGGGCAGGTCGGGCTGCGCATCGCGTCCGGCGGCGCCGAGGCGCTGATCTGCGGCGACCTGATGCACCACATGATCCAGTGCCACATCCCCGCCTGGAGCACCATCGCCTGCGCCGACCGGGAAGCGGCGCGGGCGACGCGGGAGGCGTTTCTCGAGCGCTACGCCGGGACCGACACGACCATCCTGCCGTCGCACTTCCCCGACCCGGCCGCCGGGCGCATCGTCCCCGAGGGCGCGGCCTTCGCCTTCCGGTATATCGGGGAGTGACCGCTCAGGCCGCCGATGCGCTTTCGCCCTGCAATTCGGGCATGATCTCGCGGGCGAAGCGGCGCAGCGCCTGCACGTCGTCCGGCAGCAGCATCAGGACGTACTCGAACCCCATCGCCCGGAGCTCGCGCAGCCGGCGCAGCACGTCGTCCGGATCGCCGATCAGCGCGTCCGAGGCCCGGCCGGCATCGGCGTAGCTCTCGGGCTGCGTCGGGTCCTGGCCGGGGAGCGCGCCATAGGCCCCGACCATGCCGGCGGTTCGCCGCTCGCGGGCCGCCACGGCGGCCTCGTATTCGCGCGCCCCGTCGGTGATGACCACGGCGCGGGCGAGCGCCACCTGCATCGGATCGAAGCGCCGCCCGGCCCGGGCGCAGGACGCGCGCCATACGCCGAGCCGCTCGGCGGTGCGGCCGAAGGTCGCGAACTGGTCGAACAGGACGTTGAGCCCCGATTCGGCGACCCGGGCGATGGATTCGTCGGTGCCGGCGCCGGTCCACAGCGGCGGGTGGGGCTTTTGCAGCACCGGCGGCTCGACCACGATGCCGCTGTACCGCCAGTACTTGCCGTCATGGTCGAAGCGTTCGTCCGAGGTCCACGCTTTCACCATCAGCGCGAGCGATTCCTCGTAGCGCGCCAGCGCCTCCTCCTTCGGGATGCGGAAGCTCGCGAACTCGACGTCGCGGTAGCCCTTGCCGATGCCGAAATCGAGCCGGCCGCGCGACAGCAGGTCGAGCGTCGCGGCCTGCTCGGCGAGCAGCACCGGGTCGTGCCACGGCAGCACGGTGACCGCCGTCCCGAGCCTTATGCGCTCGGTCTTCGCCGCGAGATAGGTCAGCAGGTTGAGGGTCGCCGAGACCTGCCCCGCCCCGGTGAAATGGTGCTCGACCAGGAACACGCTGTGATAGCCGAGCCCGTCCGCCTCCTGCACCAGGTCGATCAGCCCGCCATAGCCCTGGCTGTCCGGGGTCTCGTCGCCGCGCCTGGCGGTCGCGCCGCCAAACAGTCCGAATTTCATGTCGCCCGGATGCTCTCGCGCGCCGCCACCTCGCCGTGCCAGCGCGCCAGGTTGGGGCGGTCGTCGGACACGCCCATCTCGATGAACCGGGCAAAGTCGACGGTGCAGAAGGCGGTGATGTCGGCGACGGTGAAGCGCTCGCCCGCGAGATGGCGTGCCTCGCCGAGCCGGGCGTCGAGCTTGTCGAAATAGAGCGCGGCGCGCTGCCTGCCGCGCTCGACCAGCTCGGGGATCTGCGCCAGCTCGCCCGGGATTCCGGGGAGCGCGCGGCCGGAAAAGCTGCGCTTGGCGTTGCGGAACGATTCGGCGACCGCGAGCAGCCCCTCGAACTCCGACATGCGCTCCCACATCTCGACCCGCGCCATCTCCAGAGGATCGGCGCCCATCAGCGGCGGGTCGGGGTTGAGCGCCTCGAAATAGCGGCAGATCGCCATCGCCTCGGAGATCAGCGTGCCGTCGTCGAGCTCGAGCAGCGGCACCCGGCGGTGCGGCGCCCTTTCGAGGAACGCGGGATCGAGGATCGGCTTGCCGGGCACGCCGACCTCCTCCTGCGGGATCTCGATCCCCTTCTCGATCAGGTAGATCCGCACCCGGCGCGGGTTGGGCGCGATGTTCCAGACATAGAGTTTCATCGGCGTTTGCTCTCCCTGTACCGGCTACCCCAGCTCCGGCCCGGCCAGGGCGTATACCAGATCGGCGTCGTCGAGGGGCTGGGACCGGCCGCGCAGCATGCGGATATAGGGGCGCTGATAGGCGAAGCCGGACGCCCCGAGCCAGTCGATCAGCGCCCCGTGCCGGTCCGGGCAGTCGATCACCGCCTGGCCGTCGAGCCCGGCGAGCGCATGGGCGGCGAGCGCGATGGCGACCTCCGCGTCGTCGGCCACCAGCGGCCCGATCTGGGTCGCCTGGCGGCCGTCGCGGGCGAGCGCGCAGCCGGCGACCCGATTTCCGTCCCTGGCGACGAAGGCGCGCCCGGGAAGGCGTTCTATCAGCGAGGCGAGCAGCGCCCGCCGGTCGCCGCCGAAGGCGCGCGCATCCAGCGCCGCGATCGCCGGGAGGTCGGCGGACCGGGCGGGCGCGATCTCGGCTGCCGGCGCGGCGGCGGGCGCCACGGCGGACGCCCAGCGGCGCTCGATCCGGTAGACGTCCTCGAAGCCGAGATGCCGGTAGACCTCGCGCCCGTCGGGGGTCGCGTCGAGCCCGGCGACGGTGCCCGCGCGCTCGAGCTCCGCGAGCACCCGGTTCGTCAGGTCGGTCGCGATGCCGCGCCGCCGCCAGCCGGGGCTCACCAGCACCATGCACACCCAGGCGAAGCCGCCATAGCCGAGCGCCATGGCCGAGCCCACCAGCTTGCCGGCGGCGTCGGACCGCCCGTAGCCGAACCCGTTGGCCAGCATGTAGCGCCAGTCGGCGCGGCTCTGGTTCCAGCCGATCTCCTCGGACAGCGCCGCCCCGCGCGCGGCGTCGCCGGCCCCCAGCGGGGCGAGCGCGAGCCCGTCAAAAGGATCCGTCACGGCTGTCATAATCCGTCGGCTTGTCCAGGCTCTCCATGCCGCGCCCGACCCAGTCGGCCACCCAGTCGACCATCCGCGCGAGCGGCACGCGGGGATAGCCGAACAGCGCGTGGCAGGAAGACGCATCGGTGAGCCAGCCGCGCCCGGCCTCCCGGCCCACGATCCCGGGCGTCTTGCCCATGCGTTCGCCGAACGCGGCGGCCAGCGCGCGGATGCTCACCGTCTCGGGCCCGCTGACATTGAGCGGCGCGGTCGGCGTCGTGCAATGACGCAGGCAGCGCAGCGCGATGGCGTTGGCGTCGCCCTGCCAGATCACGTTGACATGGCCCGCGGTCACGTCGACGGGCGTGCCGTCGCAGACCTTGCGCGCCACGTCCCACAGCACGCCGTAGCGCATGTCGATCGCGTAGTTGAGGCGGATCAGCCGGCCCGGCGTCGCGTGCTTCGCCGAGAAATACTCGAAGCCCCGCTCGCGGGCGACGCAGGACTGCGCGTACTCCCCGATCGCGCCGGGCGGCACCGCCTCGCCCGCCCCGCCCTGGGCGATCTCGACCCAAGGATAGACGTTGCCGGTGGAGAAGGCGACGATGCGGGACGAGCGGAAGACCTCCGCCACGAGCGCCGGGACGAGCGCGTTCATCGCCCAGGTGAGCGGCAGGTTTCCCGTCGTACCGAACTTGCGCCCGGCCATGAAGACCACGTTGGCGAGGCGCGGCAGGGCTTCGACGGCGTCGCGGTCGAGCAAATCGGCGCGGATCGTCTCGACGCCCTGGTCCCGGAGCTTCGATTCCAGGCCGGGCTCGGAGAACCGGGCGACGCCGACGATGCGCTTTTCGGGGGCCGCGCGCCGGGCGAGCCGGGCCAGGGTCGGCCCCATCTTGCCGCCGACGCCGAGCACCAGGATGTCGCCGTCGACCGCGGCGAGGTCGTCGGTCAGCGCCGGGTCGGGCCGGGTCATGAACTCTTCCAGCGCCGCCACGTCGGCGAAGCGTTCGGGCAGGGGATCGGCCGGCATCGCCGCCTCAGAAGTCGAACAGGCGGGCCGGGTTGTCGACCAGCATGCGCCGGCGCGTCCCGGCGTCGGGCACCATCACCGGGACCAGGTCGACGAGGTCGCCGTCGTCGCACATCTCGCCCGGCGCCCAGCGCTGGGTGTGCGGCCAGTCGGTGCCCCAGATCAGCCGGTCGGGCGCGGCGGCGACGGTGGCATGGACGAACGGCATCACGTCGTCATAGGGGTGGCCGGTCTTCGTCAGGCGTTCGGCGCAGCAGATCTTGGCCCAGACATGCGGCTCGCGGACCAGGTCGAGATAGGCGCGGAAGCCGGGCTGGCCGAGCCCCCGGTCCACGTCGATACGGCCGAAATGGTCGATCACCACCGGGATCGGGATCTTGGCGATCCACTCCGCGGCTTCGATCAGCTGCTCGGGCATGGCGTGCAGCGTCACCGACCAGCCATGCGGCGCGATGGCCGCGATCACCCGGTCGAACAAAGCGAGGTCCATCCCGCCGCCGGCCCCGGTGAACAGCGTGACGCGCACGCCCCGCGCGCCCTGGTCGTGAAACGCCCGGTAGTCCGCCGCCGAGAACCGGTCGTCGGCCTTGATCACCGCGCGGAACCGCCCGTCCGAGCGCGCCACGGCATCGAGCGTCACCCGGTTGTCGAAACCGTGCCCCATCGGCTGGGTCACCACGCCGCGCTCGATGCCCAGCAGCCCGGCGAGGTTGACATAGTGCTCGAACGGCGCGGTCGCCGGCACATAGGCCTTGCTGTCGGCGAACGGGAACCGGTCGGGCGGACCGATGACGTGGAAATGGCTGTCGCAGGCCCCCTCCGGCAGCCGGAACGCGGGCCGGCGCGGGTTGGGAACCGGCGGGTAGGCGATCGGCAACAAGTCGCTCATCTCGGCGGCCAGCCTAGAGCCAATGCGGGTCGCACGAAACCCTGTCGCGTTTCCGGTGGCAGGCGGCGTGGATGGGGGAAGCGCCGACAGCCCACTTCGTCATTTCGACGGACCCCGGACTTGATCCCATAAGCGCTAACTTGTTATAGATTGCTGTAGATGTCCCGTTGAGGTCTTCGGCGGCGTGGAGGTTCGGCGAGATGTTTGGCGATGTCGTTCCAGCCGTCGATCGTCCGGGCGAGGCCGAAGGGCGGCTCGATGGCGCTCTGGACCTCGTTGAGGACGAAGCGGAACTCGCGCCACGGGCTATGCGGCCGGCGCCGGCGCCAG
>MPNO01000051.1 GCA_002239065.1 Defluviicoccus sp. bin129
CGACGATCCGCTTCACCGCGTCCTCGACGGCGGCCTCCAGCGCCTCGGCCGCCGGCCGCGCCCGTCCGTCCGCCGCCGCCAGTGCGTCCATCTTGCGGCGGATATCCGCGATGCCGGTCCGGATCTCCTCCAGCACCGCCGGATCGCTCGCCGGGCCCGCCCCGGGCAGGGGGCCCAGCACATCGGGCGGGCGGGTCCGCCTGCCGCTCTCGTCGCCGGTCATGGTGGCCGTCTCCTTGCGCCGCTGCCGCGAATGCGCCGCCGCCCGCCCGCGGCCCGCCCGGGGGGGGGGGCCCCCGCCCCGGGGGGGGGGCGCCCCCCCCTGCCGCTCTCGTCGCCGGTCATGGTGGCCGTCTCCTTGCGCCGCTGCCGCGAATGCGCCGCCGCCGGAGCGCGGCGTCACAGAAGATCGTACTGCCCCGAACCCTCGTCCCCGTCGCGCTCCCCGGCGGTCGGCGCCTCCCGCCGCACCGCCGCCGACGGCGCGATCCTGGCCGCGACCTCGCGGGCGCGCTCGTCGCCGAGCACCGCCCCGAGCGCCGCCCGGAGCTCGTCCAGCCGCCCCGATCCCGCCATCTCCGAGACCCAGGCGTTGAAGCGGATCGCGACGTGCTCCTGCATGCGGGCGACCAGGGGGCCCGCGTCCGCCCCCTCCAGCATCCGCGTCCGGATCTCCCGCACCGCCGCCAGCAGCTCGCGCTGCTCGTCCCGGGCGAGCGCCAGCGCCGGGCCTTCCGGTTCCCCGCCGGTCTCCCGTGCCGCATCCCGCTCCACCAGCCACATCACGTAGCGCGCGATCGACAGGTCGCGCCGCTTCGCGTTGCGCTGCACGACCTCCCATTCCGGGTCGCGCGCCGAGATCGAGATATGCTTGCCGAACTTCGCCTTGCGCCGCCGCCGCGGCCGTTTCATCGCCTGCCCGCCTCGCCCAGAACCGCGATCGCCGCCAGAAGGCTCAGGCCGCCGGTCTCCGGCAGCCCGACCATCCGCGCCCGCACGAACGCCCGCCGCCCGCCCACCAGCCCCCGCCGGACCGCCCGCAGCGCGCCCGCCGCGTCGCGCAGCTCCGTCTGCTCCTCCGCCGTCAGCACCAGCTCGTGGCGCTCCGGGTCGTCGGCATGCGCCAGGTCGAGCACGTAGCCCGAGTTCGTCTTCCCCGCCGCCAGGGCGCGCGCGCGGATCAGCGCCTGCTCGTCCGGCTTGCAGTGCAGGCTCCGCGCCCGCCGCCCGGGGCGCTCCTCCTCCGTCACGACCCCGCCTCCGGGTCGCCGAGCGCCTTCCAGCGGTTCGCCGCGCCCGCGTCGGTCAGGCGCTCCAGCATGCCCTCCCGCCCGATCCACTCGTCCACCGCGTCGCAGGCATCCTCCCAGGTCCCGCCCAGCCCCGCCTCGCGCAGCCGCCGCTCCTCCAGAGCCGACTGCACCAGCAGCTCGCGCACCGCGCGGCGCAGCACCTCCGCCGGCAACGGCTCCGCCATCAGCGCGCGGTGGACCACGAAGCGCGAGCGGTCCATGCCGGCGGCAGCTGCCGCGCGGCCGATGCGCTCCCACTCCTCATCCGTCGCCATCACCGCACGCTGGCGCCGCTCGCCGTCACCGCTCATCGCAGCCCGCTGTCCTGTAAGACCGCTTCCGGTAGAAACATACGGGATTCCGTGTTACTGAAAAGCCGTCTATCTATCCTACGAACTTCCTCATCGTTTCAATCCCGTATGCCATTCGCATGTCGCTTGTAAATTCCTGCTCACAGCCCAATCATGATGCCTTGTTTCCACGCCCGTCCACAAGAGCAACATCCCCCAATGCAACTGTAATTCTCCATACGTACTCGTCGTAGGTCTCCCGTGCACGACCTTGGTGCGCCCTTGACACCCACCTAACCATCTGTATATACTGTCTAATACTGGGAGATCGGACGACCCTTGACAAGCCACTGATGCCACCCGCTGGTTCTTTGTCGTGTCACACCTCCCCCGCGTCGATGCCAGATCCGTCGAGCTGCCGCTTGAGCGACGCCCTGAGCCGGGCGAGCCCGTCCTCGTCGGCTGCCTCGCAGCGCGCCACCAGGGCGTCCTCGGTGTTCGACGCCCGCAGCAGCCACCACCCGTCGCCGGTGCGCACCCGGACCCCGTCGACCTCGCTCATCTCGGCCCCCTCGCGGCGGAGCTGGCGGCGGATGTCCTCGACGACGGCGAATTTGCGCGCATCCGGGCAGCGGAAGCGAAGCTCCGGCGTGGCGACGGTCGCCGGCAGGCGGTCGCGGATTTCGGCCAGGGTCTCGTCCGAACGTGAAAGGATGCCGAGCAGCCTGACCGCGGCATAGAGCGCGTCGTCGTAGCCGAAATAGCCGTCGGCGATGAAGATGTGGCCGCTCATCTCGCCCGCCAGTGCCGCGCCGGTCTCGGCCATCTTGTCCTTGATCAGCGAATGCCCGGTGCGCCACATCAGCGGCACCCCGCCGAGACGGGCCACCTCGTCGAACAGGGTCTGGCTCGCCTTCACGTCGGCGATCACGGTCGCGCCGGGAAGCCGGCCGAGGATGTCGCGCGCCAGCAGCATCAGGATCTGGTCGCCCCACAGGATGCGGCCCTCCCCGTCGACGACGCCCAGCCGGTCGCCGTCGCCGTCGAAGGCGATGCCGAGCTCGCAGCCCTCCGCGGCGACGCTGCGGACCAGCTGGCGCAGATTGTCCGCCACGGCGGGGTCGGGGTGATGCGCGGGGAAGGTCCCGTCGATCTCCGCGTTGAGCAGCACATGGGTGCCGGGCAGCCGGTCGCACAGCATCCGCATCGCTTCGCCGGCCGCGCCGTTGCCGGCATCCCAGGCGATCTTGAGCGGCCGTGCTCCGTCGAAATCCGCGGCGATCCGGTCGATGTAAGGTTCGAGCGCCGGCCGGTCCTCGCCGGTCCCCGCGCCCGAGGCGAACGCGCCCTCGGCGGCGATACGGCCGAGGCGCTGGATGTCCTCGCCATGGAACGCCCCGGATGCGGTCAGCAGCTTGAAGCCGTTATAGTCCGGCGGGTTGTGCGAGCCCGACACCATGACGCCGGCATCCGCACCGAACCATTCCACCGCGAAATAGAGCATCGGCGTGGGGCCGAGCCCGACCCGGATTACCGTGCTGCCGGCGCTCGTCAGCCCGTCGACCAGGGCGGCTTCGAGCGCCGGGGAATGCAGCCGTCCGTCATAGCCGACACAGACGGTCCGGCCGCCGCCCTCGCGCACCACGGTGGCGAAGGCGCGGCCGATCGCCGCCGCATCCGCTTCCGACAGGGTCTCGCCGACGATGCCGCGGATGTCGTAGGCGCGGAGGATCGTCGGGTCGAGCGCCCGCGCCGCGCCGCTACCCCGGGCGCTCATGCGGCGCCTTCGATCGCCCTGCGCCCGACGCTCAGATAGTCGAAGGCGGCGCCCTCCATGTCGTCGAGCCGGTAGATGTTGCGCATGTCGACCATCGCCGGGGTCTTCATCAGGCGCCCGATGCGCTCGATGTCGAGGGCGCGGAACTCGTTCCATTCGGTGACGATGGCGAGGCAGTCCGCGTCCTCCATGGCGGCATAGGCGTCATCGCACCAGGCGATGTCCTCGAACAGGCTCTTCGCCGCGCCCATCCCCTGGGGGTCGAAGGCGCGGATCTCCGCGCCGCGCTCCCCGAGCCCGGACAGGATGGCGAGGCTCGGGCTCTCGCGGATGTCGTCGGTGTTGGGCTTGAAGGTCACCCCGAGCACCGCGACGCGCTTGCCCGCGACCGAGCCGCCGCAGGCGGCCTCGATCTTGCCGATCATGCGCTCGGCCCGGCTCTCATTGGCGGCGATCACCGCCTCGACGATCCGCACCGGCGCGCCGGCCCGCCTGGCGACGGACACCAGGGCGCGCGTGTCCTTCGGCAGGCAGGACCCGCCGTAACCCGGCCCGGCATGGAGGAACTTGGAACCGATGCGCCCGTCGAGCCCGATCCCGCGGGCCACATCCTGCACGTCCGCGCCCACCTTCTCGCACAGATCTGCGATCTCGTTGATGAAGGTGATCTTGGTCGCGAGAAACGCATTGGCGGCGTATTTGACCATCTCCGCCGTCTCGAGCGCGGTCAGCACGACCGGGGTCTCGAGCAGGTAGAGCGGTCGATAGACCGCCTCAAGCACCCGCGCTGCGCGCGCGCTCTCGACCCCGATCACCACGCGGTCGGGGCGCATGAAATCGCCGATCGCCGAGCCCTCGCGCAGGAACTCGGGGTTGGAGGCGATGTCGAAGCTGCCGGGCGCGCAGTGCTGCGCGATCAGGCTTGCGATCTCGCGCCCGGTGCCGACCGGCACCGTCGACTTCATCACCACGACGGTGTAGCCGCCGTCGAGACAGCGGGCGACATCCGTGGCGGCCTGGCGGACATTGGCGAGATCGGCCTGGCCGTCGCCGTGGCGGCCGGGGGTCCCGACGGCGATGAACACCGCGTCGCAGCCGGCGACGGCCTGCCCGGTTTCGGCGGTGAAGGAAAGCCGGCCCGCCTTCACGTTCGCCTTGACCAACGCGCCCAGGCCCGGCTCGTAGATCGGCATCTCGCCGGCGCGCAGTCTCGCGATCCTCGACGGGTCCCGGTCGGCGACGACGACTTCGATGCCGAATTCCGAGAAGCAGGCGCCGGAGACGAGACCGACATAGCCCGCGCCGACCATTCCGATACGCACGGCGTTACCTCGACTGCTGAACCGCTTGCCGCCCCGTCGCCGACAGCGCGCTTGTGCCACGCGCGGCAGCGCCGCGCAACCGGCCGATCCCGGCGCGCGATCAGCTCCCGAGCAGCACCTCCTTGGCCTGGTTGATCTTGGCGGCGAGATAGGTCGAGCCGCCCTGGTCGGGATGGATCTTCAGCATGAGCCGGCGGTGGGCGTCGCGGATCTCGTCCGCATCGGCGCCGCGGCGTATGCCGAGAATCTCGTAGGCTTCGTCGACCGTCATCGGCCGCCCGTCGGACGACGATTCCGGGCCGCGGCCGGCCTGCGCTCCGCTGTCGCCGCCGCGCCATTCGGCGCCGTGCATGCGGTCGAGATAGGATTCGAGCAGCTCGGCGGACTGCGCATCGTTGACCCGGCAGTCGCGGAGCAGGGCAAGCAGCTCCTCGTGGCCGAGCTCCTCGACCAGCCGGCCGCGGAACGGACCCTCCAGCACGGTGCCCTTGAGCTCCCCGGTGTCGTGGTCGAGCGTCATGCGGAGATAGGCCGTCTCCACATCCGAGGACTGGCCGGGGGACGGCCCGCCGAAGCTCCGCACCGTCTGGGCGATGCGCCGCGCGCGGAACAGCATGGGCAGCAGCCCGGCGGCGATCATCGCCGCGTAGGCGATGCGGCCGGTCACCGTCAGGTAGGTCGCGAGCACGATCCCGACGATCCCGAAAGTCCATTTCAGGATGCGCAGCAGCACCTTCGGGTCGATGCCCTGGATCCCGCGGACCAGGAGATAGAGGCCGAGGGCGACGGCGATGACGAGGATCAGATAGGACATGACCGGGCGTCGAGGGCGTTCAGCCGATCTGCTTGGTGATCTGCAAGGCCGCCCCGCCGGTGCGCTTGCCGTAATCGCTGAGCGCGAGCCGGCCGCCGGCGGCGAAGACCGCGACCGCGCCGAGCAATTCGCGAAGCTGGCGGGCGGATGAGGAGTCGAAGCCGCAATAGGCGCCGCCCGTGAGCTTGGCGATCTGCCGGAAGGCGCGCATGGCGATCGGCTCGCCGCCCTCCTGGAACATGAAGGCGGGCATGCCGAGCACGCCGAGGCGTCCCGCATGGTGGCACAGCCGGTCCACGTCCTCCTCCATGCAGTCGCCGACGAAGACGAGCGCGTTGACCTTCTTCTTCTCGGTCTCCTTGAGGGTGTGCCTGAGGACCTTTCCGATCTGGGTCTGTCCGCCGAGGCACCGGACGGCGGTCATGCGGCGCACCAGATCGCCGGAGGAATCGACCCACGGGCTCGCCCTGCATTCGCCGAAGCCCCGGTAGAAGACGAGCTGCACCTCGAGCCCGCCCAAAACCTCGGTCTCGCGGAACATCTCGGCCTGGATGTGGCAGGCCCGGTCCCAGCTCGGCTCGCGGCTTGCCGTGGCGTCCATCGCGAAGATCAGCCGCCCCTTGCCGCCCGCGGTCTTCAGGTTGGGCGTCTGCGCCAGCCTGTCGAGGAAATTCGCAACGTCGCCGCTCTTCGATCTCGCGGCGCCGCTGCCCGGTCTGCGGGTCACATCCCTGGCCATGGCTCCTACCCGACTCCCCGGAGAAGGCTCACGCCCGCCCCCCGTTCCGCGCCGGCCCATCGCCGGCCGGCTCGATCCACACCGCGGTATCGTGGAACACCGCCCCGCCCAGCGGCGGGCCGGGATCGGCGCTCACCAGAAGGTTGATGCCGATCCCCTCCTCGAACGCATCGCCAGGCCAGATCCCCTCGACGATCGTTACGCCCTCCTGGAGCCCGTCGAAGGGCTCGGCGAAGACGGTCACGGACCCCTTGTCGTTGCCGATGCGGACCCGGTCCCCCTCGGCGACGCCGAGCCTGCGGCAGTCCCCGGGATGGATCTTGGCGCGCGGCCGGTCTTCCTGCTTCCGCCCGGTCGGGGTCTCGGTGAAGCTCGAATTGAGGAAGCCGCGCGACGGCGCGGTCACCAGGCGGAAGGGGCGGCGTTCGTCGGCCTCGTCGATGATCGCGTAGTGGTCCGGAAGCTCGGGCATCCCGGCATGGAGCGGGCCGAGCGCGGCCCAGTCCGGCGCGAAGCGGAAGCGCCCGTCGGCGGTCGGGAACCCGGCGGTGAAATGGCCCTTTTCGAAGGGCGGGCAGCAATCGATCCAGCGCTGCGCGCGCAGCGCGTCGGCGCCGCGATACCCCGAAGCCCTGAGGGTCCGGTCGATCACCTCCCAGGCGTCGATGCCGAAGCCTTCGTGCTCGGCGCCGAGGCGCCGGGCGAGCCCGCACAGCACGTCGTGATTGGAGCGCGCCTCGCCGAGCGGCTCGATGGCGCGCGGGCCGAGCTGGAGATGGGTGTGGCCGAGCGCGACATAGAGGTCGTCGTGTTCGAGGAAGGTCGTCGCCGGCAGCACGACATCCGCCATGCGCGCGGTCTCGGTCATGAACTGCTCGTGCACGCAGACGAACAGATCCTCGCGGGAAAACCCCTCCTTGACCCGCCCCAGCTCGGGCGCCACCGACATCGGGTTGGTGTTCTGGATCAGCATGGCGGTGACCGGCGGGCCGTCGCCGATATCGCCCGGATCGCCGGTCAGCACCGGGCCGATGCGCGACATGTCGAGGATCCGCGTGTCGCGGTCGAGCGCGTCGGTCCCCTCGATAAGCCGCATGTCGATGCCGAACAGCTCGCCGTTGGAATAAAGCGCGCCGCCCCCCTCATGCGCCCAGGCGCCGGTGACCGTGGGCAGGCAGGTCACGGCGTGGAAGTTGACCGCCCCGTTGCGCGACCGCGAGAAGCCGTAGCCGGCGCGGATCATCGCCCGCTTGCTGGCGCCGTAGAGCGCCGCGAAATCCTCGATCTCGGCGGCCTCGAGCCCGGTGATCCGCGCCGCCCATTCGGGCGTGCGGGCCGCGAGATGGGCCTCCAGCCGCGCCGGGTCGTCGGCGTAGCGCGCCATGTAGTCCCGGTCCGCCCAGCCGTCGCGGAACAGCACGTGCATCGTCGCGCAGGCGAGCGCGCCGTCGGTGCCCGGGCGGGGTGCGAGATGCAGATCGGCGATCTTCGCCGTCCCCGTCCGGTAGGGGTCGACCACCGCCAGCTTCGCCCCGCGCGACTTCCGCGCGACGGCGATGTGATGCATCAGATTGACCTGGGTGTGGACCGGGTTGGCGCCCCAGATCACGATCAGGTCGCTGAGCGCGACCTCGCAGCTGTCCGGCCCGTACTTGGCCCCCACCCCGGCGAGCCAGCCCGCATCGGTCAGCGCCGAACAGATCGTCCGGTGCTGGCGCGAATAGCGCATGACGTGGCGCAGGCGGTTGATGCCGTCGCGCTGCACCAGGCCCATGGTCCCCGCGTAGTAGTAGGGCCAGACGGTTTCGCCGCCGAATCTCCCGGCGCGCTCGGCGAAGCCATCGGCCACCCGGTCGAGCGCCTCGTCCCACGAGATCTCCGCGAATTGGCCCGACCCCCTGGGCCCGGTGCGGAGCAGGGGCCGGGTCAGGCGGGCCGGGTGATGCACCCGCTCGGCATAGCGGGCGACCTTGGCGCAGACCACCCCCGCCGTGTAGCGGTTGTCCTCCGCGCCGCGCACCGCGCCGATCCGGTCGGGCGCCAGGCGCTCGACGTCGAGCGCACAGGCGCTCGGGCAGTCATGCGGGCAAACCGAAAAGGCGATGTCGGGATATGCTGCGTCCAGGGGCATCTAGGTGCCGAGACCCTCGCAAATCCGCCTCGTTCCGACCGGTCCGAATATAGGCCGCCCCCGGTTTTCCGACAATGGCCGGAACCTTGCGGTCACCCGCCCTTGTGGAGCGTCCCGTCGGGCACGAAGGCATGGAACACGAAGGCGAAGGTAAGATCGTGCACCTCGTCCTTCCACTCGTCGCCGTCGCGGCGCTCGACGATCACGTTGCCGATGTCGCGTCCCTCGGCGATCGCGCCCGAATCCAGGGCGGAGTTCTGCCCCGGCACCCAGCGCAGGCGGAGATCGCCGGCGGTCAGCTCCTTGCGTTCGCGGAGCAGATCGAGCGGCCAGGCCTCCATGCCCACCTTGACCACATAGGCCATCGGCGCGATGCCCTCGGGCAGGTCGCCGCGATAGAGGAAGGGGCGCGCGGCGCTGTCATAGCCGGTATAGGGGTTCATGCCGTAGGGCCGCATGGCGGCGCTGTTGGGCACCAGGACCCGCCCGTCCGCGTGGCGCTGCTTGAACAGGGCGAAGGACTCGACCCGGGCCGGCAGGATCTTGAGCATCTTGCCGTTCAGCTCGCCGACGATCCCGGTGCCGGTGAATTGCTGCCACCAGCTCTCGGTCTGGCGGTCGTACATCACGAGGTCGCTTCTGCGCAGCTTGCCGGTGGTGCCGAAATCGAGCACCCGCCCGTCGAGGCGGCGGTCGAACACGATCGCCGAGTTGCAGAGCGGGCAATAGGTCACCGAGACCGGCGTGCCGCCCACCGTGTCGTTGACGATCTCGTGCCAGATCAGCACCCGCAGCGGGTAGGCGCGCGCGTCGTCGCCGATCTTGACGGTGATCACCGGCTCGGTACCGGCGAGGTCCGTCGCCTCGGCGAGGGGAACGAATTTCGGATCGTCGATCGAGGGGATGCCGTCCTTCGGCGGGCCGCCCGACATGATCTCCTCGAACGGCACCGAGTGCATGGAGAAGTCGGTCTTCGGCCAGGCCGGCTGCCAGGAGGCCGGATTTGCGGCGGCGGTGGCGGCAACGAGGAGGAACGCGAGCGCGCTCCCCACCCCGAGCGCGCGGGCGGCTGTCTTCGGCGGAATCGACATGGCCTCAAATCCTCCCAAAAGAATCGTTCGCCTTTACTTTGGGCGGCGGGCGGCAACCGCAAGCGAGCCGATCCTCACAATTCCGTGAGCATACCCTATCGGCGCGGCCGCGCGGGGGCTATAGGATCGCCGCCGTGTCCAGCCCCTCCCTCCTCGCGCGGATCGACGGCGCGCTGCCCGGACGGACGGGCGCCTTCGCGATCCTGCTCTTCGTCGCGCTGTGCTGGGCGGGGACCATCATCGCCGGGCGGGCGGCGACCCCCGAGGTGCCGCCGCTCACGATCAATTTCTGGCGCTGGACGGTCGCCCTGCTTGCGATCCTCCCCTTCACCGGGCGGGCGCTGATCGCCAAGCGGTCGGCGATCCGGGCGCATTGGCGCGGCCTGCTGCTGCTGGGTTGCCTCAACATGACCGCCTTCGGCGGGCTGTTCTTCCTCGGGCTGGAGCACACCCAGGCGATCAACGGCTCGATCCTGCTGGCCACGATGACGATCAACATCGTCCTGGTCTCGTGGCTGTTCTTCGGCGTCGGCATCTCGCGGCTGCAGATCGGCGGCGTGGCGATCGGCTTCCTCGGGATCCTGACGATCATCGTGCGCGGCGAGCCTGCGGTCCTGCTGACGCTGTCGGTGGGGATCGGCGACCCGCTATTGTGGGCGAGCACGCTCTGCTACGCCTTCTACTCGACCAGCCTCGGGCGCGCGCCGGCGGCGTTGAGCCCGGCCGAGCTGATGGCGGTGCTCTGCGCGGTCGGCGCTATCACCGGCCTGCCGCTGTTCCTGCTCGAAGCCGTCGTGCTGGGACGGGTGGCGGACTGGACCCCGGGCGCGATGGCGGCGGTCGGCTTCATCGCGCTGTTCCCGTCGCTGATCGCCCAGATCCTCTGGGTCGCCAGCGTCGCCCGGGTGGGCGCCAACACGGCGGGCTACTTCATCTACACCGTGCCGGTGTTCGGGACGGCGATGGCGATCGTCTTCCTCGGCGAGGAGCTCCGCTGGTACCACGCGGCCGGGATCGTGCTGGTCTTCGCCGGGGTCTATGCGGCGACGTCGCGCGCCGGACGCGCTCAGACCGGCTGAGCCTCGCCGGTCGCGGCGGACCGGACGATCGCCTCCAGCACGGAGGTCGCGTGGCCGATCTGGCCGGGCGGTATGGGGAACGCCGCGCCGCCCGAAGCGGCGGCCGCGAACGCCTCCAGGCACTCCCGAATCGTCCGGTAGCCGGGGTAGTCGTAGCCGTCCCAGCGGCGGTCCTCGCGGCCGCCATCGACGAACTCCGCCTCCAGCCGGTCGAGCGCGTGGATCTGGACCCAGCCGCCGGTGCCGATGACGCGAAGCTGGTAGAGATGGGCGGTCGCGGCGACGGTGCCGAGATAGCCGGTGCAGCCGGAATCGAAGTCGATCAGCACGGAGGTCGCGTCGTCGACCCCGAAGGGAAGCGCGATCCGCTTGCTCCGGGTCCGCACCGACGTCACCGGGCCGGCGAGACCGACGAAGGCGTCGACCACGTGTATGCCGAGCGAGGTCATCCCGCCCGCCGGGCTCTCCGCCTGGTCGGCGCGCCAGGTCTCCGCCGCACGCCTGAGATCGGCCGAGAAATTGCCTTCGAGGTGGAGGATGTCGCCCAGCCGGCCCTCGTCGAGGATGGCGCGGAGCGCGCGGAAGTTGGGCGCGAAGCGCCGGTTGTGGCCGATCGCCAGCGTGACTCCGGCGCTCTCCGCCGCCTCGATCGCCGCCGCCGCGTCGGCCGCGGTCAGGGTCAGCGGCTTCTCGCAGAAGACGTGCTTGCCGGCCTCGGCAGCGGCGACGATCTGCCGGCGGTGCAGCGAGTGCGGCGTCGCCAGAACCACCGCATCGACCGCCGGGTCGGCGAGCGCGGCATCGTAATCCGCCCCGAGCGCGAGCCCCCTGGCCGACGCGTAGTCCTCGACCTTCGCGGGCGTCCGGGTGACCGCGCGCGTGAAGCGGATCGCGTCGGAGCCCTCGCCGAGCGAGTCGACCAGCGTCTGGCCCCAGCGGCCGAGGCCGACGATGGCGGCGTCGATCACGCTCAGGCGTCCGTCTTCTCGCGCGGTACCAGCATGTCGTACCACGGCTTGTTGTCGCGCGTCCGCGTGTCGTCGACATGCAGCGCCTTGACCTCGGTGTACTCGTTCAGCCCCTCCTCGCCGAACTCGCGGCCGATCCCCGACTGCTTGTAGCCGCCGAACGGCATGCGCTCGCTGAGCAGGTGCCAGTCGTTGATCCACACGGTGCCGGTGCGCATCCTGGCGGCGATCTCGCGTGCGTGGTCGAGGTCCTCGCTCCACACGCCGCCGCCGAGGCCGAAGATCGAGTCGTTGGCGATCGAGACCGCCTCGTCCTCGCTGTCGTATTTGAGCACGCACAGCACCGGGCCGAAGATCTCCTCCTGGGCGATCCGCATGTCGTTGGTGACGTCGGTGAAAACCGTGGGCTCGATGAAATACCCCTTGCCGAGCGGGCCTTCGGTCGCCCGCGCCCCGCCGCAGGCGAGCGTCGCCCCCTCCTTCTTGCCGAGCTCGATATAGTCGAGCACGGTCTCCATGTGGCGCTCCGACACCACCGGCCCGAGCCTGGTCGCCCGGTCGAGCGGATCGCCCATCGGCAGCGCTTCCAGCTTGGCCACCATCCGGCCGACGAAATCGTCGTGCTGGTCCCTTGGCAGCAACAGCCGGGTGCCGGACTCGCAGACCTGGCCCTGGTGGTAGAACGAGGCGAAGATCGAGCCGTCGACGGCGACGTCCCAGTTGGCGTCGTGCAGCACGATGCCGGCCGACTTGCCGCCGCATTCGAGCGTGACCTTCTTCAGCGTGCCGGACGCCTTGGCCATGATGTCGCGGCCGACCTCGGTCGAGCCGGTGAACGCCACCTTGTCGACCAGCGCGCTCGTGGTCATCGTCTCGCCGATGGACCCGCCGGGGCCGGCGATGATGTTGACCACGCCGGGCGGAAAGCCGACTTCGTCGACGATGCGGGCGAGTTCCAGCGCGTTGAGCGGCGTGTCGCTGGCCGGCTTGAGCACGATGGTGTTGCCGGTGGCGAGCGCCGGGCCGAGCTTCCACACCGCCATCAGCAGGGGAAAGTTCCACGGGATGATCGAGGCGCAGACGCCGATCGGCTCGCGGATCGTGTAGTTGAAGGACCGCCCCGGCCGGGACATGCCCTCGATCTCGCGGGCCTCGGCGTTGTAGCGCTTGGCCATCTCGCCGAACCAGGCCATCTGGCGCTGGGCGAGATAGGCATCGGCGCCGCATTTGGCGATGGTGCCGCCGGAATCGCGCGCTTCGTTCGCCGCCAGCTCCTTCTGGCGCTCCTTCATCCGGGCGGCGAGCGCGCCGATCGGCGCCGAGCGCTCCTCGCCGCTCATGCCCGGCCACGGCCCCTCGTCGAAGGCCTTGCGCGCGGCCAGAATCGCCTTCTCCGCATCGCCCGGGCTGGCGACCGGGATGTCGGCGATCGCCTCGCCGTTGAACGGGTTGATGCTGGGCTTGGTCCTGCCGCCCTCGGCGTCGACGAAGGCGCCGTCGATATAGAGTTGATAGGTCTCCATCGTCCCCGTTCTCCCTTGCAATGCGGCCCCGCCGGGCGGGCGGAGATATAGCGGGCGCACAATGGCCGGTCCATAGCACCGCCTTGCCCCGCCGCTATAATGCCGGCCTTCGCATGACTGGCTGGAGGCGGGCGTGACGACCGAGAACGGCGGCTACGAGACCATCAGGACCGAGCGGCGCGACGGCGCGCTCGAGGTCACGCTCGACCGGCCGGAGGTGATGAACGCGATCAACGAGAAGATGGCCGACGAGATCATGGACGCGCTGGCGGCCGTCGAGCTCGACCGGGAAATCCTCGCCGTCATCCTCCAGGGCGACGAGCGCGCGTTCTGCTCCGGCGCCGATCTGAGCGGGTTCAAGGACGAGATCCACGAGCGCTACGACAACTACCGCGCGCGCTACAACGTGCGCCGCAACCGGGTGCTCTACAAGGTCATGCAGGCCTATACCAAGCCGGTGATTTCGGCGGTCGAGGGCTACTGCCTCGGCGGCGGGTTCGAGCTCGCCATGTTCGGCGACATGATCGTCGCCGGCGAGGACGCCCAGTTCGGTCTGCCGGAATCCCGCCACGGCCTGATCCCGGGCGCCGGCGGCACCCAGAACCTGCCCCGCATGATCGGCGCCGCGCTCGCCAAGGAGCTGATCTGGACGGCGCGCCGGATCGGCGCCGAGGAAGCCAGATCCTACCGCATCGTCAACCACGTCACGCCGAAGGGCGAGGCGCTCGCCAAGGCGCGCGAGATCGTCCAGGCGATGGCGAAGAACGGCCCGCTCGCGATCATGATGACCAAGCAGGCGATCGACCGCGGCATGGACCTGCCGCTGATGCAGGGCTTCATGCAGGAGGCCGACCTCGCCTACATGCTCGCCTGGTCGGAGGACCGCGCCGAGGGGCTGAAAGCCTTCGCCGAACGCCGCCGCCCCACCTTCAAGGGGCAGTAGCGCCCGCCCCGCCCGCCCTCTAAAACCACGCCGAAGCCCGCACCGGCAGGCGGTCGGGCACGCGTTTCCCGGAGTCCGGCCGATGCCCGATCAATCCTACCGCACCTTCCTCGCCAACCTGCAGCAGCAGGGCGAGATGATCCACTTCACCAAGGAAGTCGACCCGCTCGCCAACATGTCGGCGGTCGAGTGGAAGACCTATAACGATCTCGGCAAGTCGAGCCTGTTCACCAACATCAAGGGCCATGAGGGCTGGCAGGCCTGCAGCCAGATACTCGCCGACCGCAAGAAATGGTCGATCGGGCTCGGCATCCCCGAGGACGAGATGCTGGAGACCATGTCGCTCCGGCTGCGCGAGCCGATCCCGACCGAGAACGTCGATGCCGACCGCGCGCCGGTCAAGGAGGTGATCCTCAGGGGCGCCGACGCCGATTTGCACGACATCCCGTCGATGCTGGTCTCGGAGAAGGACGGCGGGCGCTTCCTGGCTTCGGGCATGGCGATCATCAAGGACCCCGAGACCGGGATCCGCAACATGTCGATCCACCGCCAGCAGATCATGGGGAGCGACAAGACCGGGTTCCTGATGCTGCACCGCCAGGCGCGGCGGATCTACGACATGTACTCGGCGCGCAACGAGCCGACCCCGGTGGCGATGGTGTTCGGCGTGCACCCGGCGATATTCTTCGGATCGGCCTACACGACGCGGTTCGGGGTGGACGAGCTCGAACTCTCCGGCGGGCTCATGGGCGAGGCGGTCCGCATGGTCAAGTGCGAGACCATCGACGTGGAGGTCCCGGCCGAGGCCGAGCTGGTCATCGAGGGCGAGGTGCTGCCCAACCATCTCGAGCCCGAGGGTCCGTTCGGCGAGGTGCCCGGCACCTACGCCATGCAGGGCCATTCCGAGGTCTTCAGGGTCAAGGCGATCACCCGGCGCAAGGACCCGATCTTCTACGCCATCCATTGCGGCTTCCCGGTCACCGACACCCAGCAGACCACCGCGCTCGGCATCGAGATCGCGACCCGCGAGCATCTGCGCAATGTCGAGGGCGGGCTCGATCTGCGCGACATCCGCTGCGTCACCGCGGCCGGGCTGATGATGCTGGTGCTCAAGATCCGCCCCCGGGTGGAGGGCCAGGCCAAGACCGCGCTGATGGCGGCGCTGTCGGGCCCCTATCTCCACCCCAAGGTGGCGATCGCCGTCGACGAGGACATCGACGCCGCCGATTTGCGCCAGGTGATGTGGTCGATGACCACTCGGGTGCATGCCGAGAAGGACGTGGTCCTGATCCCCAACACCAGGGTCTTCCCGCTCGACAACATCTCGCCCATCGTCGAGGGGATGGACAGCCTGCACCGGATCGGCACCAAGTGGATGATCGACGCCACCATGCCGGCGCCGACCCAGGAAGGGGCGCGCGCCCGCTTCGAGCGCGCGATCCCGAAGAACTTCGACAGCGTGGAGCTGGACGACTTCCTGCCCTGAATCGGGGCGCGCGGAAGTTCAGGCGGCGACGCCGGGGGGCAGGATCCCGGCCTCGTTCAGCACGTGCTCGCGGTAGATCTCGGTGATCGACGCCCAGCGCAGCCGGACCGCCTCCTCGCACACCTCGAGCGTGCGCGCCTCCAGATCGGGGGTGACGTATTTCTCGCACAGCGCCATCTGGCGGTTCGAGTGCTCGAGATCGGCCTCGGCGTGTTCCACGAAGAAGGCGATCTCCCTGGCGTCCGCGTCGTAGCCGTAATGCCGGGCGAAGGAGGGGATGGTGATCTCGGTGTTGAGCGCGACCTGCTGGCCCTCCTGGGTCGACTGCATGGCGAGCGCGACGCCGATCGGCTCGTCGCGCAGGCAGTGGACGTAGTGCAGGGTGCGCGCCCACCAGGCGGGACCCATCTTGAGCGTCCTGACCTCTTCGGTGGCGAGCCCGGCCGCGTTGCAGAAGTCGAAGATCATCTCGGTGTGGTCGTGCGGCTGCTTGTCCTCGCCGGGCGAGGCGATCAGCCCCTCTTCCTCGGCCAGGTTCTCGACCAGCGACTGGACGACGTCCTTGGGCGCGCGGTAGAGCAGCAGGCCGAAGGAGGGCAGCGCCTGTTCGACGAACTTGTAGTGGTTCGCCATGTAGATCCCGAGCGCCCTGAGCGGCAGCGACCCGTCGGTCATCGCCTGGAAGAACGGGTGCTTCTTGGTGTGCCAGGTCTCCCGGAGGGCGACGACCTTCGCGCCGATCCCGGTGGTGGTGCCGTCCATGTCTCTCCCTCCGCGTTGGGGCGCGCGGATGCTACACGCCGCCGCTGCGCCCGGCAATCCGTGGGCCGTCAGCTCATCATCCGCTTTCTCACCCCGCGGCGGGCGAATTCGAGCAGCACCGCGGACACCGCCAGGATGTAGCCCACGTCCCACAGCGCGACCCAGCCCCATTCTCCCAGGAAGGCCGAGCGGGCGAGCCGCACCGGGTGGAGAAGGGGCAGCGCCTCGGCCACGATCAGCCACGCCCCGGGCAGGCGCTCGCGGATCGGGAAGAAGACGTCGGAGAACAGGAAGAGCGGCGTGAGGAACAGGGTGAAGTAGAAGCTGAACAGGTCGATGAAGGGGATGCGCATGGTGAAGGCGAGGCCGATCGCGGCGAACAGCAGGCCCGCGAGCGGGATCACCACCAGCGCCGCCAGCCCGCCGGGAAACGGCACCAGCCCGAACAGCGCGGCCACGATGAAGAACCCGCCACCGTAGAACAGCGAGCGGGTCATCGACCACAGCAGCTCGCCGATCAGGATGTCGTCCGGCCCCACCGGGGTGGTCAGCATCCCGTCATAGGCCTTCTCGAAATGGATGCGGACATAGACGTTGTAGGTCACCTCGAAGCTCGCGCCATGCATCGCCGCGACCGCCAGCAACCCGGGCGTCAGGAACTCGATATAGCGCATCCCGCCGATCTCGGAGATATAGGCGCCGACGCCGATGCCGATCGCCGTCAGGTAGAACACCGGCTCGAAGAAATTGGGCAGGATGTTGAACTTCCAGGTGCGCCGATAAAGCGTCGCGTTGCGGCGCCAGACCGACCAGGCGTGACGGGGGGAGACGTCCAACTCAGCCCTCCTCGTCGAGCCTTGTGCCGCTGAGCGAGAGGAACACGTCCTCGAGATTCGCCGGGCGAAGGACGAACGGCCGGCGGTCGCCGCCGTCGAGCGCGCGCAGCGCCTCCTGCAGCCACCCGGCGTCGTCGGCGAAGGCCATCAGACGGTCGCCGGTCCGGAGATGCGGAACCGCATCGTCGAGGCCGGCGAGAAAGCGCTCGCCCTCGGCCTCGTCGCAGTCGAACTCGATCGCCTCGCGCGCGAGGTGGGCGGCGATCAGCGCGGCGGGGGCGTCGTCGGCGATCGCCCGCCCCCGGGTCATGATCACCACCCGGTCGCACAGCCGCTCGGCCTCGTCCATGTAATGGGTGGTGATCAGCACCGTGGTGCCGGCCGCCCTGAGCGCCCGGATTCGCGACCACAGCCCCTGGCGGACATTGGGGTCGAGCCCGGTGGTGGGCTCGTCGAGGATCAGAAGCTCGGGCATGTTCATCAGCGAGAGCGCGACCGCCAGCCTGCGCTTGAACCCGCCGGAGAGGCGCCGGACGATCATGTCGGCGTGGGCGCCGAGCTGGAGGAACTCGACCAGCGTGCCGACGCGGCGCGCGATGGTCTCGGCGTCCAGCAAATAGTGCCGCCCGAAGATCTCCATGTTCTCGCGCGCGGTCGCGGTCTCGATCAGCACGTTGTCCTGCAGCGTCACGCCGAGCTGCGCGCGCACCGCCCTTCCATGCCGCGCGACGTCGCGGCCGAACACGGCGACGGTGCCGGCGCTCGGCCGGGCGGCGCCGTAGATCATCCTGAGCGTCGTCGTCTTGCCCGCGCCGTTCGGGCCGAGCAGGCCGAAGCACTGCCCGGCCGGAACGTCGAGGTCGAGCCCGTCGACCGCGAGGCTCCGGCCGTAGCTTTTGCTGACGCCGCGCATGGAGACGACGGGGGGCTTGGGCTCGGGCATCGGAAATGTCGGCACAACCGCTTTGTTGGATGACGGGAACTGTCCTACCATTCCGGCGTCGAAAACCGAAGGGAGGGTCGGATGGCCGAGATCTCAGTCACCGAGCGGAGCGCCGGCGTTGCCGGGCCGCCCCGCTTCGACGGCATCGACCATGTCAGCGTTCCGTGCCGCGACCTCGACGAGGGGATCCGTTTCTACCGCGACGTGCTGGGCGGCAAGATGCTGGTCAGGGAAGACGCCTTCGCGTTGTTCGACATCTGCGGCGCGCGTATCGGGATCGGGTCGGCGGGCTGCACCTTTCTCGAGCCGGGCGCCGAATATCCCCATCTGGGGTTCGCCTGCAACGCGGACTCGCTGATCGCGATGCAGGGCTGGCTCGCCCGATGCGGCATCCCGACGACGAATTTGTGGACGCGCAAGGGCGTCGAGGCGCTGATGTTCTTCCGCGACCCCTCGGGCAACGTCATCGAGCTGTTCTGCCACGAGGGCTGCGAGGGCGCGGCCGACCTGCCGCGGGGTCCCGCGCGCGGCCACGGGATCACGGTCGATATCGACGCGATCGCCTATTCCGAGTGGCACCTGCCGGACGGCTTCGAACCGGCCTAGCGACTCGACGGCTCCGGCTCAAGGCCTTTCCCACTCCGCGGCGCCGCCCGGTATCACGCGGAACAAGGCGTGCGGCCGTCGGGTCGGGCCGGGCGCGGAACCGCGCGAGCCGCGGATGCCGCCGGTATCCCCTGGTTTCGCCGCGCAGCACCGCCTGCGCCAGCAGGGCTTCGCGCCACAGCGCCACCAGCCCGCGCGAATCGAGGTATTCGGGATGGACGCTCCACAGCCGCACGCGTCAGCCCACGGGCGCGGCCTCTTGCGCGGGCGCGGTTTCCTGGGCCCCGGCATCGGTGGGCGAGACGCGGATCTGGGTGAGCTGGTTGCGCTCGCGCCGCACCACCTCGAAGCGAAAGCCGTGGAAGACGAAGATCTGGCCGATCTCGGGGATGATCCTGGCTTCGTGGATGACCAGGCCCGCGATGGTCGCCGCCTCCTGGTCGGGCAGTTCCCAGTGGTAACGCCGGTTGAGGTCCCGGACGGTGACGTCGCCGTCGATCAGATAGGCGCCGTCGCGCTGCCGGCGGACGCCGATCGGGACGACGTCGAGCTCGTCGGAAATCTCGCCGACGATCTCCTCGATGATGTCCTCCAGCGTGATGATCCCCATCAGCGCGCCGTACTCGTCGACCACAAGGGCGAAGTGCTCGTGCCGCCGCCGAAAGGCCTGAAGCTGGTCGAGAAGGGTGGTGGTCTCCGGCACGAACCAGGGTTTTGCGGTAATCCGGTCGATCTCCAGCGAATCGAGATCGCCGGCATGGGCGCGCACGGCGCGCGCGAGCTCCCGGACATGCAGCACGCCGACCACGTCGTCGGGGTTGCCGCGCCAGAGCGGGATCCGGGTATGCGGGCTGCCGAGCGCCTGGTCGACGATCTCCGATGCCGGCAGGTCGGCATCGAGCGCCACCACGTCCTTGCGGTGACGCATCACCATCTCGACCTCGACGTCGTTGAGGTCGAGGATGCTGCGTAGCATCGCCCGTTCCTGGTCGGCGGAGCTGCCGCTGCCCGGGTGGAGTTCGATCGCGCCGCGCAGCTCCTCCAGCGCGCGGGCGCGGTCCTCGCCCTCCCTGGAATAGACCCTGAACAGGCCGAGAAGCCCGCGGACGACGATCTGGAAGCCGTCGGTGATCGGACCGAGCACCGCCACCAGCACCCGGAACACCGGCGCGATCAGGAGCGCCACGCGGTCGGGGTTTTGAAACGCGAAGGTCTTGGGAAGGATTTCGCCGAATATCAGCACCAGCAGCGTCATCGCGATCGTGGCATAGACCACCCCGGTCTCGCCGACCGCCGAGATCAGCACGCTGGTGGCGAGCGCCGAGGCGAGGATGTTGACCAGGTTGTTGCCGAGCAGGATGGCGCCGATCATCCGCTCCTTGCGCTGGCGCAGCCGGTTGACGGTACCCGCCCGCCGGTTTCCCTTGCGCTCGAGCTGGTGCATGCGCGGGTGCGAGGCGGCGGTGAGCGCCGTCTCGGAGCCCGAGAAGAAGGCCGACAGCAGGATCAGGACGGCGATGCCGGCAAGCGTCGCGACCAGCGCGATGGTCATCCGGCGAACTCTCCGGCGAGGACGGTCTCCAGCGCCGAAATGTCGACATCCGGGGCGATGAACGCATCGCCGATTCCGCGTGCCAGGATGAAGGTGAGCGCGCCGGAGCGAACCTTCTTGTCGCGCCTCATCGCGGCGATCAGGTCGTCCGCGCCGCCGAGATCGGCGCCGAGATCGGCCACCGAAGCGGGCAGCCCCACCGCCCGCAGGTGGCGCCGCACCCGCGCCGCGTCCTCGCGCGGGCAGAGGCCGAGCTCGGCCGACAGCGCGAAGGCGAGGGCCAGACCGACGGCGACCGCCTCGCCGTGCAGCACCGCCCCGTCATAGCGCGCCCGCGCCTCGAGCGCGTGGCCGAAGGTGTGGCCGAGATTGAGCAGCGCGCGAACCCCCTGTTCGGTCTCGTCGGCGGCGACGATGGCGGCCTTGGCGGCGCAGCTCTCGCGCACCGCGCGGTCCCGGGCCTCGCCCGCGCCGTCGATCACCGCGCTTCCCTGGTCCTCCAGCCACGCGAAGAAGGCCGGGTCGCCGATCAGCCCGTATTTGACGATTTCGGCATAGCCGGCGAGGCGCTCGCGCCGCGGCAGCGTGTCGAGCGTGCCGGTGTCGGAGAGCACCAGCTTCGGCTGGTGGAACGCGCCGATGAGGTTCTTGCCGTAGCCGCTGTTGATCGCCGTCTTGCCGCCCACGGCGCTGTCCACCTGGGCGAGCAGGGTGGTGGGGATCTGGACGAATCCGAGGCCGCGGAGCCCGAGGCTCGCGGCGACGCCGGCGAGGTCGCCGACCACGCCGCCGCCGAGCGCCACCACGACCGACGACCGTTCGGGCCCGGTCTCCAGGATTCCCTCCAGCAGACGCTCGAGCCGGTCGAAGCTCTTGCTCGCCTCGCCTTCGGGCAGGACGAAGCGATGACTGGCGAGACCGGCGGCATCGAGCGACGCCTCGAGCCGGCCGAGATGAAGGGCGGCGACGGTCTCGTCGGTGACCACGAGCAGCGGACGCGGCCCCGCCAACGGCGCGAGATGCGCGCCGGCCCGGTCGATCAGCCCGTTGCCGACGACGATGTCATAGGAACGCTCGCCGAGATCGACTCGAAGGGTCTGGCTCATGTCGCCGGTTGCGCCGTCCGTTCTCCGGCCAGGAATGCGCCGATCGCCGCGGCCACGCGGGTCGCGGTCGCCCGCGGCTTTTCCTCCGTCGTGTCGACCACCAAATCGGCTTGCGCATAGACCGGGTAACGCTCCGCCATCAGACGCTCGAGAACCCGGCGCGGATCGTCCTGCTTCAGAAGCGGGCGATTGTCGCGCCGCCCGACCCGGTCCAGCAGCAGGTCGACATCCGCGCGCAGCCAGACCGAGACCGCCTTGTCGCGAATCGCCGCGCGGGTGTCGGAATCCATGAACGCGCCGCCGCCCGTCGCCAGCACCTGGGTCGGCCGGTCGAGCAGCCGCGCGATCACCCGGCGTTCGCCGCTGCGGAATTCCGCTTCGCCGTAGACGGCGAATATGTCCTCGATCGCGCAGCCGGCGGCGGCCTCGATCTCGTCGTCGGCGTCGACGAACGGCAATTCGTAGAGCTTCGCGAGTTCACGGCCGATGCAGGTCTTGCCCGCCCCCATCAGACCGACGAGCACGATGGAACGTGGAATCCCGGAGGTTTCTCGCGCGCTCAAGGCGACCGCCCTTGGGCAAACCCGGCAGCACGGCGGGATTTCCCGCCTCGAAGGCGACCCGCCGCAAATTTGCCACAGTCATACATTAGCCAGCGGATTATAGTATGGATCGTAGTCGATGTCGCCGACATCCGCGGCGGAAGGGGTTTCCGTCGGGATCGCTTCTGGGGTCGAGTCGCTGAATGCACAGGTTGTCCCGCGTATTGCTCGTCTGTGTCGTGCTGGCGGTCGTCGCGGGTGCCGTCTATTTCGCGGTCTCCGACATCCCGCCTCCGACGGCCAGGGTGGAGAAGGTCATCCCCGATGCCCGGTTGCCGCGGTAGACCGGTCGCGCTGCTCGCCGCCGCCGCGGCGATTGCGGCGCTCGCCCTCGCGGCCACGGCGCCCGGCGCTGCGGCGCGGGACGGGGATGCGCCGATTCGCCTGGTCCAGACCGACCCTTCGGACCGCCCGAGCGCGCCGGTCCGCCTGATCCCGCCGGCCGGCGACGAGGAGCCCCCCGCCGAGCCGGACAGGCCGCCCGAAACCGAACCGCCGGCGGCCGCCGCGCCGGCGGCCGAAACGCCGGACAGCGAATCGGTAACCGCGACCTCGCTCGACGTCCTCGATACGGCATCGGTCGGTCTCATCGACTCGAAC
Organism: Defluviicoccus sp. bin129; assembly: GCA_002239065.1. GTDB lineage: Bacteria > Pseudomonadota > Alphaproteobacteria > MPNO01 > MPNO01 > MPNO01. The sequence goes on from MPNO01000051.1 coordinate 22,463, forward strand.
CAGGGCGGGCTCGGCGTCGCGTTATGGCGGGGATCGAAGCGCGCCCTGATCGAGAAGCTCCTCGCCCGCCTGCCCGCGAAATCCCGCTCCGCCTCCGCCCGCAAGCTCGCCATACGGCTGCTGTCCTCCCGCGCGCAGGCGCCGCAGGGAGAATCGAACGGACCCGACATGCTGACCTCGCGGGTCGCGCGGCTGGTGGAGCTCGGCGCGGCCGAAGAGGCGAGCCGCCTGGCGAACGAGGTTTCGCTCGACCGGACCGGGGAGACGCTGGCCCGCAGCGCCGTCGAGGCGCTGTTCCTGCAGAACGACAATGCCGGCGCCTGCCAGCGCGTCCGCGACGTCGCCCGCCGTTCCGAGGATGCCTATTGGCAGCGCGCCTTCGCGTTCTGCCTGCTGCTCTCGGGCGAGGGCGCGCGGGCCGACATCATCGTGGACATCCTTGCCGAGCGAGGCGACGAGGGTGCGCCGTTCTTCCCGGAACTGGTCGAGACGCTCAACGGCGGCGAAGCGGCGGTCGTCGAAAGCCTTCCCGACCCCGCCGGGCTCGACCTGGCGATGATGCGGGCGGCGAATGTGCGCCTTCCGGCCGACGTGCTGGGCTCGGACCGCCCGGCGGTGCTGCGCAGCGTCGCCGCCAGCCCGAACGCCGAGCTCGATCTCCGGCTCGCGGCGGGCGAGCGCGCGCTGGTCTATGGCGCGATCGACGCGGACCGGCTGAACGAGCTCTACGGCGCGGTGGAGTGGGAGGATGCCGCTCTCACGGATCCGGCAAAGGCCGCGGAAGGCGTCTGGGGGCCGCGCGGACGGGCGCTGCTGCTCCGCGCCTCGGCGGCCGTGGGCGACCCGGAGGCGAAGGCCCGGATCCTGACCCACGCTTTCGAGCTTGCCCGCGGGAACGGCGGCTACGATATCGTGGCCGCGGCGAGCGCGCCGCTGCTCGCGGCGCTTCCCCTGGATCCCGCGCTGGCCTGGTTCGCTCCCCATGCGGTGTCGGCCCTGTTGCTGGCGGGACACGTGGAACAGGCGCGGGGCTGGCTGGGCCTCGCCGCGGGCGCCGCGGAGCCCGGGACGGTGGCGGGGGAAGCGTCGTCCCGCCTCTGGGCGATCGGCCTCCTGGCGGCGCCGGAGACCACGGCGGCGGTGGACGAGACGGCGTTGGCGGCATGGCGGCGCAGCGCCAGCCGCGCCGACGCGGAGACCGCGCGCGGGGCGGAGGTCGTCGTTCTCTCCCTGCTCGAGGCGCTCGGCGCGGAGGCGAGCCCGGGACGCTGGGCGGATTTGCTGGCGGCGGGACCGGCGCCCCGCGTGGCGGCGCCCGACATCGCCTGGGCGCGCGCCCTCCAGGAAGCCTCGGCGGCCGGACGGGTGGGAGAGACCGTTCTGATCGCCCTCCTCGGCCTCAACGGGGCCAACGGGGAAGCGCCAGGGGCGGCGGCAATGCGGCTGGTGATCGAGAGCCTCAGGCGGGTCGGCCTCGATTCGGAGGCCAGGTCGCTCGCGCTCGAGACCGCCGTGGCGTACAGGCTGTAACCGGCATGGACGGAGACACCCGCCACATCGAGACCTTTCTCGAGATGATGGCCGCCGAGCGGGGCGCGGCGCACAACACCATTGCCGCCTACCGCCGGGATGCGGAAGACCTGAGCCGGTTCCTCGCGACCCTGCCCTCCCAGCCGACACTCGCCGATGCCGCGGACGGGCATCTCAGGATCTATCTCGCATCCCTTGCCGCGAACGGGCTCTCGGCGCGGACCGCGTCGCGGCGCATCGCGGCGCTTCGCCAGTTCTTCGGCTTCCTGATCGCCGAAGGGGTGCGGACCGACGACCCGATGTCGCGGATCGACCCGCCGCGGCGGGGCCGGCCGCTCCCCAAGCTGCTCAACGAGGACGAGGTTGGGCGCCTGATCGCCGCCGCGAAGGAGCGTCCGGGCATTCGCGGATTGCGGCTGCACGCTCTTCTGGAGCTGCTCTATGCGAGCGGGGTTCGGGTCAGCGAGCTGGTTTCCCTGCCGGTCGGCGCGCTGCTCGGCGAAGACGGGCTGATCTCGGTGCGCGGCAAGGGGGCCAAGGAGCGGCTGGTGCCGATCGGCGAGCCGGCCCGGACGGCGCTCAAGGCCTATCTCCCCCATCGCCTGAAATTCGCGCCGCAGGGCGGCACATCCAAATTCCTGTTTCCCTCGAGATCCAGAGCGGGGCACCTCACCCGTTCGCATTTCGCCCGCGAACTCAAGGCCTTGGCCGGAAGCTGCGGCCTTGACCCGAATCGCGTCTCGCCGCATGTACTTCGCCATGCGTTCGCTACCCATCTGGTTGCCCACGAGGCCGACCTCAGGAGCGTGCAGCGCATGCTCGGCCATGCCGACCTCGCGACCACCGAGATCTACACCCATCTGGTGGACGACCGGCTGCAACGCCTGGTCGAGGCGCACCATCCGCTGGCAAATCGCGACTGAGCCGTGACCGAACGGGGCATGCCGAGCTTTCTCGATTTCGAGCGGCCGATCGCCGAGCTCGAAGGCAAGATCGAGGAGCTGCGCCATATCGGCGACGTCAACGAGATCGAGATCACCGACGAGGTGCAGCGGCTGCAGCAGCGCATCGAGCGCCTGCTGCGCCAGACCTACGGCAAGCTCACCCCGTGGCAGATCGTCCAGGTGGCGCGCCACCCGATGCGGCCGCACTGCGTGGACTATCTGCGCGCGCTGTTCGACGGGTTCCGGATTCTCGCCGGCGACCGGCTCTACGCCGAAGATGCGGCGATCATCGGCGGGATCGGCCGGTTCCGCGGCCGGTCGCTGGTCGTCATCGGCCAGGAGAAGGGCGCCGAGATCGAGTCGCGGATGAAGCACAATTTCGGCATGGCGCGGCCGGAAGGCTACCGCAAGGCGCAGCGGCTGATGCGCCTCGCCGACCGGTTCGGGCTCCCCGTCCTGACCCCTGTCGAAACGCCCGGCGCCTATCCCGATCTGAGATCGAGTCGCGGATAAAGCACAATTTCGGCATGGCGCGGCCGGAAGGCTACCGCAAGGCGCAGCGGCTGATGCGCCTCGCCGACCGGTTCGGGCTCCCCGTCCTGACCCTGGTCGACACGCCCGGCGCCTATCCGGGGATCGGCGCGGAGGAGCGCGGCCAGGCCGAAGCGATCGCCCGGTCGATCGAAACCTGCCTCTCGCTTCGCGTGCCCCTGGTCAGCGTCGTCATCGGCGAGGGCGGCTCCGGCGGCGCCATCGCCATCGCCGCGGCCAACCGGGTGTTGATGCTCCAGCACTCGATCTATTCGGTCATATCGCCCGAGGGCTGCGCGTCGATCCTGTGGCGCGACGGCGACTTCGCGCGCGACGCGGCGGAAGCGCTCAGGCTGACGGCCGACGACCTGCGAAAGCTCGGCGTCGTCGACACCGTGATCGATGAGCCGCTCGGCGGCGCACACCGCGACCCGGAGGCCACGATCGCGCGGGTCGGCGATGCCATCGCCGCTTCCCTCGACGCGATGGCCGGGATGGACGCGGACGCCGTGCTCGATCACCGGCGCCGGAAGTTCCTGGAGATGGGCGAGGTTTCGCTCGCCTGAGACCGTCCCCGGCCTGCCGTCAGGCCACCCGCCCGTGGCAGTGCTTGAATTTCTTGCCCGCGCCGCAGGGGCAGGCGGCGTTGCGCGGCACCTTGCCCCAGGTTTCCGGGATCTCGGGATCCAGGTGGCGGCCGAGAGGCTCGTAGAAGGTCCAGCCCGGCGGCACCTCGTCGACCGCGCCGGCGAGCGCCGCGCCGCGGGGCGCCGGACCCCGCGCGAATGCCGCGGCCGGATGGAGGCCGTCCGGGTCCGCCCCGCCGAACGGGTCCGCCCCCGCCAAAGCCGGATCCGGCCGTCCCTCGACCACCCCTTCGCGTTCGTCGCGCGGGGCGAGCGCGTCCGGATCGCGGATCTCCAGGTCGAGATGGCACATCACCGAGGTCGTGGTCTCGCGAAGCTGTTCGAGCATCGCGTTGAACAGGTCGAACGCCTCGCGCTTGTACTCGTTGAGCGGGTCCTTCTGGCCGTAGGCGCGCAGCCCGATGCCCTGGCGCAGATGGTCGAGCCCGAGCAGATGCTCCTTCCAGGTCTGGTCGAGGAGCTGGAGCAGGATGCTCTTTTCCGCAAGCCGCATGATCGCGGGCGTGTAGTTGGCCACCTTCTCGGCCATCAGGCGGTCGCCGGCGGCGATCATGCGGTCGGCGATCTCCTCGTCGGCGATCCCTTCCTCCTCGGCCCACTCCGCGACCGGCAAGTCGAGGCCGAGAAGGCGCAGCCCTTCCTCGTGCAGCGTCTCGACGTCCCATTGCTCGGCATAGGCGCGCTCGGGAATGCAGCGCGCGACCGCGCCGCGGATCGCCTCGTGGCGCATGTCTCCGATCGTCTCGGAGACGTCCCTGGCGTTCATCAGGTCCTTGCGCTGGTCGTAGATCACCTTGCGCTGGTCGTTCATCACGTCGTCGAAGCGCAGCAGGTTCTTGCGGATTTCGAAGTTGCGTTCCTCGACCTTCTTCTGGGCCTTCTCCAGCGCCTTGTTGATCCACGGATGGACGATCGCCTCGCCCTCTTCGAGGCCGAGCCGGCGCAGCATGCCGTCGATCCGCTCGGAACCGAAGATCCGCATCAGATCGTCTTCCAGCGACAGGAAGAAGCGCGACCGGCCGGGGTCGCCCTGGCGTCCGGAACGGCCGCGGAGCTGGTTGTCGATGCGCCGCGCCTCATGCCGCTCGGTGGCGATCACGCAGAGCCCGCCGGCTTCGAGCACGATCTTGCGGTTGGCCTCGACCTCGGCCTGGATCCGGGCGCGGATCTCGGTTTCCTGCTGCTCCCGCGCGGCGTCCGATTTGAGCGCCGCGAGCTCCCGGTCGACCCGCATGTCGGCATTGCCGCCGAGCTGGATGTCGGTGCCGCGGCCGGCCATGTTGGTGGCGATGGTGATCGCGCCGGGCTGGCCCGCCTGGGCGATGATATAGGCCTCCTGCTCGTGGTAGCGGGCGTTGAGCACGCTGTGCTCGATCTTGCGCTGGTTGAGGAGCTCCGAGAGGTGTTCGGATTTCTCGATCGAGACGGTGCCCACGAGCACCGGCTGGCGGCGCGCGCGGCAATCCTCGATCATCGCCAGGATCGCCTTGTTCTTTTCCTCGGCCGTGCGATAGACCTCGTCGTCCTCGTCGTCGCGGATGCACAGCTCGTTGGTCGGCATCTCGGCGACCTCGAGGCCGTAGATCTCCGCCAGCTCCGCCGCCTCGGTCATCGCGGTGCCGGTCATTCCGGCGAGCTTGGGATAGAGGCGGAAATAGTTCTGGAAGGTGATCGAGGCGAGGGTCTGGTTCTCGGCCTGGACCTCGACGTCTTCCTTCGCCTCCAGCGCCTGGTGCAGGCCCTCCGAGAAGCGCCTGCCCTCCATCATGCGGCCGGTGAATTCGTCGATGATGACGATGCGGCCGTCCTTGACGATGTAGTCGGTGTCGCGCTCGAACAGCGCGTGCGCCCGCAGCGCCTGGTTGACGTGGTGCACCACCGAGATGTTGGAAATGTCGTAGAAACCCGCGCCCTTGAGGAAGTCGCCCTCGACGAGCAGCGCCTCGATCTTTTCCGAACCCGCCTCGGTCAGGGCGACGGTGCGCTGCTTCTCGTCCTTCTCGTAGTCGTCGGGCGCGAGCTGGGGGATCAGCTTGTCCACCTTGCGGTAGAGATCGGTCGTATCGTCGGTCGGCCCGGAGATGATCAGCGGGGTTCGCGCCTCGTCGATGAAGATGTTGTCGACCTCGTCGACGATCGCGTAGTGGAACGGCCGCTGGACCATCTCGTCGAGCTGGAACTTCATGTTGTCGCGGAGATAGTCGAAGCCGAACTCGTTGTTGGTGCCATAGGTCACGTCCGCGGCGTAGGCGGCGTGGCGCTCGGCGTCGGTCAGCCCGTGCACGATGCAGCCGACGGTGAGCCCGAGAAATTCGTAGATCTGGCCCATCCAGGCGGAATCGCGCTGGGCCAGGTAGTCGTTCACCGTCACCACGTGGACGCCCTCGCCCGAGAGCGCGTTGAGATAGACCGGCAGCGTCGCGACCAGCGTCTTGCCCTCGCCGGTCTTCATCTCGGCGATCATGCCCCGGTGGAGCACGATCCCGCCCATCAGCTGGACGTCGTAATGGCGCTGGCCCAGCGTGCGCTTCGCCGCCTCGCGAACCGTGGCGAAGGCGTCATGCAGCAGGTCGTCGGGCTCCTCGCCTCCTTCGAGGCGCTCGCGCAGCCAGCCGGTGCGCGCCTTGAGCGCCTCGTCGGACAGCGCCGCGACCTCCGGTTCGAGCGCGTTGATGGTCTCGGCCTCGTGCGCGAGGCGCTTCATCAGGCGCTCGTTGGCGCTGCCCATCAGGGTTTGTGCGATGCGGCCGAACATCGGGATTCCTCGAACTGTCCTGTCGGGTGTATCGGGGCGAGCGCGATCCCGGGGTTCTTCACAGATAAGAGCACCTCATTGCGCTGTCAACGAAGGGCTACGGACATGGACCGGGGGTGTGGCGATCGGTCCGCCGCCGCGCCGCGATGGACATCGCCGCGGCGGCGCGGCATAAGCCTTCGATCCGACAACCCTCCGCATCGGGAAACCCAAGCCGTGGCGAATATTTCCCCCCTCGCGCCGGACCGCTTTCCCGCGCTGGACCCGGTTCCGGGCGTCCGGCTCGCTTCCGGCGCCAGCGGCGAACGCTACGCCGGGCGCGACGATTTGCTGCTGGTCGAACTCGCCCCGGGCACCGCCGCGGCGGGCGTCACCACGCGCTCCCGGACGGCCGCGCCGCCGGTTCTGTGGACCCGCGCGATGCTGGCCGACGGCCGCGCCTCGGCGCTGGTGGTCAATGCCGGCAACGCCAACGCCTTCACCGGGCCGGCGGGCGCGGAGTGCGTCGCGGCCACCGCGGGCGCCGCCGCCGCGGCGCTGCGCTGCGCCGAACGCGCGGTCGCGGTGGCGTCCACCGGGGTGATCGGGGTGCGGCCGAACATCGAGCGCATCACCGGGACGATCCCGACGCTCGCCACGTCGCTCGCCGAGCACGGCTGGGAGGCGGCGGCGGGTGCGATCCGCACCACCGATACCTTCGCCAAGGGCGCCGGCGCCAGGACCCGGATCGGCGATATCCCGGTAACCGTCGCCGGGATCGCCAAGGGATCGGGCATGATCGCACCCGACATGGCGACCATGCTCGCTTTCGTGTTCACCGATGCCGCCCTCCCCGCGCCGGTTCTCGACCGCCTGCTGCGCCAGTCGGTGAACCGCTCGTTCAACGCGATCACCGTCGATGGCGACACCTCGACCAGCGACATGGCGCTCCTGTTCGCGACCGGGCGGGCGGGCAACCCGTCGATCGGCGACTGGCGCGATTCCCGCCTCGCCCCGTTCCGCGAGGCGCTCGGCGCGGTGTGCGGCGACCTCGCCCGGCAGATCGTCCGCGACGGCGAGGGGGCGACCAAGTTCGTCACCATCCACGTGACTGGCGCGACCTCGGAGCCCGCGGCGCGCCGCATCGGTCTTACCGTCGCCAACTCCCCGCTGGTCAAGACCGCGATCGCCGGCAGCGACGCCAACTGGGGCCGGATCGTCGCCGCGCTCGGCAAGACGAGCGAGCGCATCGACGTAAGCGCGCTCGCCATCTCCATGGGTGGCGTGCAGATCACCGACGGCGAGGCGCTGGTCGAAGGCTATGACGAGACGCCGGTGGCGGCGCATCTGGCCGGCTCGGAGGTGGAGATCGGCATCGATGTCGGGGTGGGGCGCGGCCGGGCCACGGTTTGGACCTGCGACCTCACCCACGGCTATATCGACATCAATGCCGACTACCGAAGCTGACCCTCCGGTCGTCCTGGTCGCCGCCGCCGCGCTGGTCGACGCCGACGGGCGGGTGCTGATCGCGCAGCGCCCCGAGGGCAAGGCCATGGCGGGGCTGTGGGAGTTCCCGGGCGGCAAGGTCGGTCCCGGCGAGACCCCGGAAGAAGCGCTGATCCGCGAGCTCGGCGAGGAGCTCGGCATCGACGTCGCCGCGCACTGCCTCGCGCCGTTCACCTTCGCGTCCCACCGCTACGAGGACTTCCACCTGCTGATGCCCCTCTTCGTCTGCCGGGTGTGGGACGGGTCGGTGCGCCGGCTCGAGCACCAGGCCCTCAAATGGGTCCGGCCGGTACGGCTCGGCGACTACCCGATGCCGCCCGCCGATCGCCCGCTGGTCGCGATGCTGCGGGACCTGCTGTGACCGGACCCTCGAGGCTCCGCGTCTGGGCGATCGTCGCGCTCTGCTTCTGGGCGCTCGGCCTCACCTTCGCGTCGCGGTCGTCGGTCGGCGTGCTGATGCCGATATGGGAGGTCGATCTCGGCTGGTCGCGCGGCCTCAGCTCCACGGGCAGCTCGCTGGTGCTGGTGATCATGGGGCTGATCTCGCCGATCGCCGGCGACATCATCGACCGCGTCGGGCCGCGCCACGTCTTCGCCGGTGGGCTCGTCTTCATGGGCGGAGCGATCGTGGCGAGCTCGCAGATCTCCCGCGAATGGGAATTCCTGCTCCTGTTCGGCGTGATCGGCGGCGTCGGCCACGGCGCGATCTCTCTGCCGCTGGTCACCGCCATGATGGCGCAGCTGCTGAGACGGCATAGCGGGCTGGCGACGGGGTTCGCGCTGTCGGGCTCCACCGCGGGCCAGCTCCCGGTGCTGACGCTGCTGGCGCTGCTGGTCGTCGGGCTGGGCTGGCGCGGCGCCTATCTGAGTTTCGGGCTCGGGCTGCTCGCCCTGATTCCGCTCGCCTGGCTGTTGCTCAAGGGGGTGGGGAGAGAGCCGCGCGAACGCGCAGACGGCGATGCGGATGCGGCGACGTTCGTCGCCCGGCTCGGCATCCTGATGCGCAACCGGACCTTCGTGTTGCTGTCCTGCTCCTTCGTGCTGTGCGGCTTTACCACGGCGGGGGTGTTCGACGTCCATTTCGTTCCCTATGCGGTGAGCTGCGGCTTCGCCCTGGTCGATTCGACGGCGGCGCATGGCGCGCACGGCGCCGGCAACATGATCGGGCTGATCCTGTTCGGCTGGCTGTCCGACCGGCTGCACCGGGCGCGGCTGCTGGCGGCGATGTACGCGGCGCGCGCGCTGCTCTTCGTGCTGCTGCTCAACACGACGGGCAGCCTGACGCTGCTGTTCGTCTTCACCGTCGCCTTCGGCATCCTCAACTTCGCGACCCTCGCCCCGATCGCCAGCCTGATCGCCTCCCATGTCGGGATCCGCATCATGGGGCTCTCGATGGGGCTGATCTTCGGCGCGCATTCGATCGGCGCCGCCCTGGGCGCGATTTTCGGCGGCTATTTCTACGACCTCACGGCGCGCTACGAGGGGGTGTGGCTGATCTCGCTCGGCCTCGCGCTCGTCGCCGCCGCGTTCGCCTTGATGGTCCGCGAGGAGCCCGACGAGAACCGTCCCCGGATGGGCGTCCCCCTCCCCGCCCCGGCCTAGCCCTCACCCGCCCGTTCGCCGGCGGACCGTTCCTCGGTGCCGAGCGCTTCGGCCAGCCGCGCGGCGGCGCTGCCCGGGCGGAGCGGGCGCTGCTGGTCGGCGGACGGCGCCCAGCCGGTCAGGAACAGGATTTCGAAGGTGGCGGGGATGCGTCCTTCCGCGTCGCCGAACAGCGACCGGTAGCGCGCCGCCGCCGCCGCGAAGACCGCCCGCCGGGTCGGACCCCGGCTGCGCGCCGCGAGCGCGTTCGCCTCGCCCATCGCGCGCAGGTCGCGCATCAGGGCGAGCGCGTCCGGCCAGGTGACCGAGATCGTGTCGTTGTCCGCGACCGGCAGGGCGAAGCCCGCGCGCTGGAGCAGCGCCCCGGCGTCGCGTGTGTCGGCGAACGGCGCGACGCGGGGGCTCGCGCCGCCGGCGATCTCGCTCTCCGCCTCCAGCAGGGCGCGGCGCAGCTCGCGCAGGGTCCCGCCACCGAAGAGGCCAGCGAGGAAGAGCCCGTCGGCGACCAGGATTCGTCGGATTTGCGCCAGCGCGCCGGGGAGATCGTTGACCGCGTGCAGGCTGAGCGCGGCGAGCACGAGGTCGAAGCTCCCGGGCGCGAAGGGGATGGCCTCTTCATCGGCGACCACGGCCATGCCGGTGCGGCCCTTCGCCAGCGCCTCGGCGGCGTCGGCGACCGCGACCAGCTCGACCCCCGCCCGCGCGGCGACGAGGCCGCACAGGCGATCGCTCAACGCGCCCAGGACGAGCACCCGGGGGAAAACCCGGTCGAAATCGTCCAGCCGGTCGGCGAGGCGTTCGGCGATCTCGTCGTGCAGGAATGTCGCCCGCTCGTCGAGCCGGGCGCTGCGTTCCCGCCGGCGGCGCACGGCAGAACGGTCGAAGACGGTGACGGGGCCGGCCATCGCTTCGTTATCGCACCCGGACGGCCGGCGCTCAATCGGGCGAGGTTTCTCCGCCCGCATGCAATGCCGGGCGCAAATCGGCTAAATTCCGCCCGGCAAGCCTTGGGAGGTGCGGACGATGGCGAAGACGGTCACCGCGCAGGATCTGCGCGCGACGCTGCTGGACGGGGACGAGCTGGCGCTGCTCGACGTTCGCGAGGAGGGGGTGTTTTCGGACTCCCACCTCCTGTTCGCGAGCTCGCTTCCCCTCAGCCGGCTCGAATTCGGCATCGACGCGCTGGTCCCCCGGCGCGGCGCACGCGTCGTGCTGTGCGACGACGGGGACGGGCTGGCGGAGCGCGCGGCGGACCGGCTCGCGGATCTGGGCTACACAGACGTCGCCGTGCTCGACGGCGGCACCGGTGCCTGGCAGCGCGCGGGATACGTGCTGTTCAGCGGCGTCTACGTGCCGAGCAAGGCGTTCGGAGAGTATGTCGAGGAGACCTGCCACACCCCCAACATCACGGCCGAGGAGCTCAAGGCGCGGCTCGATGCGGGGGACGACCTCGTGGTCCTCGACAGCCGCCCGATGGACGAGTTCCGCCGCATGAACATCCCGACCGCGATCGACGTCCCGGGCGCCGAGCTCGCCTACCGGGTCCATGACGTCGCGCCCTCGCCGGACACCACGGTGGTGGTCAACTGCGCCGGGCGGACGCGCAGCATCATCGGCGCGCAGTCGCTGATCAAGGCGGGCATTCCCAACCCGGTGATGGCGCTCCGCAACGGCACCATGGGCTGGGAGTTGGCGGGGTTCACGCTGGAACGGGGCAACGAACGCCCGCCGCCCGCGGTCAGCCCGGAGGGCCTTGCCCGCGCCCGGTCCTGTGCGTCGCGGGTCGCGGCCAGACGCGGCATCGAGACCATCGACCGCGACCGGCTGGCCGCGTGGCGCGCCGAAGCGGACCGGCGCTCTTTGTTCTTGCTCGACGTGCGCGGCGTCGACGAATACGAGGCCGGTCATCTCGCCGGCTCGCGCCCCATCCCGGGCGGCCAGCTGGTGCAGACCACGGACGCGGTCATCGGCACCCGCAACGCGCGGGTGGTGCTGATCGACGACACCGGGGTGCGCGCGACGATGACGGCTGCCTGGCTGGTCGAGATGGGCTGGCCCGAGGTCGCGCTCCACCGCCTCGACCCGGATACGGACGAGATCGAGACCGGGGCCTGGGAGCCCGTCGTGCTCGGTCTCGACCGGGCGGAGACCCGCTCGGTCGGGGTGGAGGCGCTCGCGGCGGGGCCCGCCCCCGGGGGCACGGGGGGCGGGGGGCCTGGGGGGGGGCGCGGGCGGCGGCCCTCGCCGACGGGACCATGGCCGCGGTCGATCTCGGCGGCAGCCGCACCTATCTGGCGGGCCACATCCCGGGTGCGGGTTTCGCGCTCAGGTCCCGCCTCGACGGCGCGCTCGACAAGCTGCCC
>MPNO01000052.1 GCA_002239065.1 Defluviicoccus sp. bin129
CACCTGAGCCGCGCCAGCGCGATCTGAGATGGCGCGTCATCGTACGCCGTGTACCGCGGGTTGACGCATGATCCCGGCGCAGAACGTCGTAGCCTGGGGCGCCGTCGTTCCCTGGTCGGATCAGCGAGAAGTCGAGCAGGACCTCATCATCGGCCGCGCTCTGGTGGAGATATTCTCCGACGACATGTTGCGCGATGCAGTGCGGATTCGAGGCGGGACGGCGCTCAACAAGCTGCACTTCCCGAAGCCGATGCGCTATTCCGAGGATATCGACATGGTCCGGACTTCCGGCGGGCGGATCGGTCCCATTCTCGATCGACTGCGTGTCGTCTTGGAACCGTGGCTGGGGCGAGCGCGGTTCGATCAGAGTCCCGTTGCGCCGAAGTTCCGCTTCCGGGTCGATGCCGAAGACGGCGGTGGCGTGCCGATCCGGCTGAAGGTCGAGATCAACATGGACGACGGCACCCTGCTTCCTGGATCCACCCCATGACCGGCGGGGCAAGGACAGCGCCGGGCGCATCCCCCGGGACCCGAACGGTTACGGGAACATTCCCGCAATTCGGGCGGTTGCGGCGGACATACGGGGTCGGGAATTGACTTGAATCGGCTTGCGGTTTGAAGACCGATAGGAACGATGTTGGACTAAGTCATTGTAAACACTCCAAGAAATACAATTTTTGACGGATCATGACAAAATGTTGGAGGCGGGCGACAAGTTCGTCTGGACGGCCGATCCGAGAACGGTCCGCTCGGGACCCTGGTTTCTTAGGGAGGCGCAATACCTGCAATCGCGGGGCGTCGCGTTCCCTACCGAGCGCGTCTGGCTATCGTGACTGGTGCAGGAAGAGGCCAAGTGGTCGACGAGAATAGGGGTTCCCTGCGCGGATGGCCTTCGGCGGCGGCGTTCCAATCCTTCCTGTCAGAACGGCTGGGAGAAGAGTGGACCGTCAGGATCGTTGCGCAGAGGTCGGACCAGGAAGAGGGTGGAACCGTTTTCTCGGTCGCCGCGGTGGCATCCCGATCGGACGAAGTCAGGCTGCACATTACGCACGACCGAGGCTCGGATGTCGTCTTTCTATCCTTCGGCGACGAACCCGAAGTGCCGTTCGAGGATCTTGCCGTGGCAAAGGGTGAGATCGCGACGGGTGACCTGATCCAATTGGCCATCCAGGCCTTGAAGAAACCGCCAGGTAAGACTGCGTTTACCCTGGAAACGACCCTCCGGCTGATCTGCGAGTGGAGCGGAGACCTGGCGCGAGATTTGAGTCCGGAAAACCGCTCCATGGCACGGCAGTTGAAGGAAATAAGCAAGGAGTTCGGCACGGGTATCAGGCTCTACCCTTGATTCGAGAAATAGACTGTCGCCGAGCTCGACTTGCCGGGCTCCCGGGGCGGGGCTAAGCTCCGACCGCTTTGCAGGGAGGGCATCGTGGCGGACGATCTCGACATCTACGAGAAGCAGGGTTTCGGCAACCGTATCGGGTTCGGCGGGAAGCCGGCGCTGATCGTCATCGACTTCATCAACGCGTTCAACGATCCCGACATGTTCGGCGGCGGCAGCATCCAGTCGGCGATCGACCACACCGAGGATCTGCTCGGGCTGGCGCGCCATCTCGACCTGCCGATCGCCTTCACGAGCCACGCCTACGCCACCGACCGCAGCGAGGACGGGATCTTCAACATGAAGTCGCCCGGGCTGAGCAAGCTGGTCCCCAACACCCGCGCGACCGCGGTCGTCGACCAGCTCGAGCCGCGCCCCGGCGAGCGGGTGATCAGCAAACTCTACCCGTCCGGCTTCTTCGCCACCGACCTCGCCAACTGGCTCGCCAAGCGGGGCGTGGACACCGCGATCGTCACCGGCTGCACCACCTCGGGCTGCGTCCGGGCGACGGTGGTCGACGCGATGGGCTACGGCTTCCGCCCCATCGTGCCCGCCGAATGCTCCGGCGACCGCGCCCAGGGTCCGCACGAGGCCAACCTGTTCGACATGGACCAGAAATACGCCGACGTGATGCCGCTCGCCGAGGTGCAGCAGGCGCTCGCCGCGCTGGCGCCTGCGCAGGCCGGGCCGGCGGAGGCGGCGCAATGACCGATTCCATCGGCTGGCGGGCGAACTGGGGCGTCATCGCGCCGTCGACCAACACCTCGGTCCAGCCCGAGTTCGACGACATGCGCCCGCCCGGCGTGACCAACCACCACGTGCGCATCTGGATCCCCGACGAGCCGGTTCATTCGGACGAGGACTTCAACCGGCTGATGGACAACATCCGCCGCGAGTTCGACAACGCCATCCTGCGCGTCATGACCTGCAACCCCGACTACATCGTCATGGGCATGTCGGCGGAAACCTTCTGGGACGGGCTGGCCAAGAGCATCGAGCTGCGCGAGCAGGTCAGGAAGCTCTCCGGCCTCGGCGTCGCCATGGGCTCGGACGCCTGCCAGGCCGCTTTGCGGTGCTACGGCGACATCAGGCGGATCGGCGTGCTCACCCCGTACTGGCCGGTGGGCGACGAGAACGTGAAGAAATTTTTCGAGGATTGCGGCTTCGAGGTGGTCGCCATCAAGGGCCTCAAATGCGAGAGCCCGGCGCAGATCGCCCAGGTGACCGAGGACGAGCTGCGCGAGGGGCTGATCGAACTCGACGGCCACGATGTCGAGGCGCTGGTGCAGTGCGGCACCAACCTCGCCATGGCGCGGCTCGCGGGAGAGGCCGAGAAATGGCTCGGGAAGCCGGTGCTGGCGATCAACACCGCCACCTACTGGTACGCGATGCGGGCCAACGGCTATGACGACGTCATCGAGGGATTCGGCTCGCTGATGACCGATTTCCGCGAGCTGCCCCCGGCCTATCTGGAGACCGCGGCGGGGGTTGCCGGGGCGGCCTGATGCCGCATTTGTCCGAGCCCGGATCTCTGCTAAACATGCGATTCAAATGCCGCTTCTATGGTTCGGAGGCAACAGGACGTGTCCAGGATTCTCCGTAGCCTCATGCTGGGGCTCTTTCTTTCGGTCGGCGCGTTCGCAGTCGATGCGGTGGTGGCCGGCGCGCCGGCCCACGCCGCCGGCGACGTCAAGAAGGGCAAGAAGGTCTTCGCCAAGTGCAAGGCCTGCCACAAGACGGTCGCCGGCAAGAAGGGCGTCGGTCCCAATCTCAACGGACTTTTCGGCCGCACCGCCGGGACGCTCGCCAAGTTCAAGTACTCCAAGGACATGAAGGCGGCGGGCGCCAAGGGGCTGGTGTGGGGCGAGAAGACCCTGTTCACCTATCTCCAGAACCCCAAGCCCTTCGTGGGCTCCTTCATCGGCAAGAAGAAGGCCAAGACCCGCATGGTCTTCAATGGGCTCAAGAAGGCGAAGGACCGCGAGAACCTGATCGCCTATCTCAAGGAAGCGACGGCCAGGTAGCGGGGCTCAGCCCTCCCCTGCCCGGGCCGCGGCGAGCGCCTCGGGGGTGTCGATGTCGACCAGCACGCCCGGATCCGGCATCTCGACCTCGACAACCGCATCCGCGTGCGCGCCGATCAGCGCGCGCGCCCCGGCATCGCCCGTGACCTCGCCCATCTCGCCGAAGAACCGGCGGTGCCAGAGGGACGGGTTGCCGCGCCTGCCTTCATGGGTCGGAACGCAGATAGCGGGCCGGTCCTCGGCCCGGAAGGCCTCGACCAGCCGGGCGAGGTGCCGGGCGGTCACCAGCGGCATGTCGCCGAGGCAGACCAGCGCGCCCTCGGCCTCGTCCGGAAGGGCCGCGAGCGCCGCCTTGAGCGAGCCCGACAGCCCGGCCGCGTAATCGGCGTTGTGGACGAAGCGGACCGCCCGCCCGGCGAGCGTCGCGCGGATCTTCTCCGATTCGTGCCCGGTCACCACCAGCACCGGGTCGGCGCCCGAGGCGAGCACCGCATCGACCGCCCGGGCCACCATCGGTGTGCCCTCGATCTCCGCCAGCAGCTTGTTCGCCGCGCCCATGCGGCGCGAGGCGCCGGCGGCCAGCACGATGCCGGCGACCGACTCGTCCCGCGCCGCGCGCGGTGCCGGCCGGCTAACCGCCTCCTTGAGAAGCCCACCCACGCCCATGCGAGCGATATCCACGCCGGACACCCCGATTCCGGCGACGATGCGCTGCAACACCCGGTCGAAGCCGTGCGTCCGGGGCGAGCGCGCCGAGCCGGGCAGGCCGAGCACGTGCATCTCTCCCAGCCGGCCCAGCAGGGTCAGGTGGCCGGGATCGACGGGCATGCCCAGCCGGAGGATCGTCCCGCCGGCGCGCAGCAGCGCCGAGGGCGCCGCGTCGCGCCGGTCGACGATGGCGGATGCGCCGAGGATCAACGCGACATCGATCCCACCGTCCCGGAACGATTCCAGGCACCCGGCCACCGCGTCCGCGCGATGCGCGACCCGCTCGGTCCGTTCCAGGCGGCAGCCGAGCGTCTCGAGCCGTCCGCTGGTGACCGCGATGGTCTTCTCCACCAGGGATTCCTTGACGCCTCCGAGCGCGGTCTGGATCAGCCCGAACCGCCGGGGGGCGAAGGGCGCGACCCGCACCGGCGGCGTCGATCGACCCCCAAGCGCCGCCGCCGCCGCGAGCGTCGCCCGGTCCACCGCGAAGGGGACGATCTTGACCACCGCGACGACATTGCGCGGCGAAACCGTCTGGAACGGGGCGACGGTCGCGATGGTGACCGACTCGTCGACCGCGTTGATCGCTTCGATCCGTGCGACGTCGACGACGGCGAGCCCCGCCGCCGCCGCCCGCAGATTGGCCCGACCGGTAAAGGGGGCGTCCACGGTGAGCCCGTCCCCGCGAAACGCCTCGGCGAGCCGCGCCGCGGCCTCGTCCTCGCCGACATCGCCGGGCTCCAGGCGCGCGGTGACGACTTCGTCGAACCCGGCGCGGCCGATCGCCGCGATGTCGGCGGCGGCGAGACGGTGCCCCTTCTTGAGGGTGCGGTCGGCCAGCGCCATCGCGTGCGCCAGCAGCGCGCCCTCGGCCTGCGAGAGTGGCGTCGCGCCGAACTTCACGCGGCGACGCGCTCCCTGGCGTGCAGCGCCTGGGTCACCTGGGCGAGGATCGAGACGGCGATCTCGGCCGGCGACACGGCGCCGAGCGACAGCCCCACCGGTCCGTGGATGCGGCCGATCTCGTCGGCGCCGAAACCGGCCTCGGCGAGCCGTTCGACGCGGGCGGCGTGGGTCTTCCGGCTGCCCAGCGCGCCGATATAGAAGGCATCGGAACGCAGCACGGCGGCGAGCGCCGGGTCGTCGATCTTCGGGTCGTGGGTGAGCGTGACGACGGCGGTGCGCCGGTCCGGGTCGAGCGGCGGCATCGCCTCGTCGGGCCATTCGTTGACCAGCGTCACCCCGGGGAACCGGTCGTCGGTCGCGAACGAGCCGCGCGGGTCGATCACGGTCACGTCGTAGCCCGCCACCGAGGCCATGCGCGCGAGCGGCTGGGCGATATGGACCGCGCCCACGATGAGCAGTCGGAGCGGCGGGTTGAACACCTCGACGAAGGCATCCCCGCCGGCGCCCTGCACGGTGCCGGACCGGTCGTCGCGGATCGCATCCTCGACCGCCGAGCGCAGCGCGGGGTCGACGCCGCCATCCCCCGCCCCGCCGAGATGGACGATCGACTGGTCCCCGGTCGCGAGTTGGGTCACCAGGGCGAACTGCCGCTTGGCCTCGCGGTCGGCGAGGACGCGTTCGAGTATCTCCGTCTTCATCTAGTCGAGCTTCTCCACATAGACATGGACCTGGCCGCCGCAGGCGAGCCCCACCTCCCAGGCGAGCTCGTTGGTCACCCCGTATTCGAGGATCTTCGGCTTGCCGGTCTCGATCACCTCCTGGGCCTCGTGGATGACCGCGCCCTCGATGCAGCCGCCCGAGACCGAGCCCACGAAGTTCTGCCCGGTATCGATGGCGAGATGGCTGCCCACCGGCCGCGGCGAGGAGCCCCAGGTCCTGATCACCGTGGCGATCGCCACGTCGCGCCCCTCGCGCCGCCACACCCGTGCTTCGCCCAGCACGTCGTCGTCCTTCGAAACCGCGCCTATGCCAGCATCTGCAGCCATCTGTCCATCCCTTCCCTGCGCCGGGCCGCGGGCCGGCCGAGCGCTCCGATCAGCTCTTCGAGGCTAAGGAGATTGTGCACCGGGCGGAACTCGTCAACAAACGGAAGCAGCGACCGGATGCCCTGCGAACGCGGCTCGAACCCCTCGAAACGGAGCAGCGGGTTGAGCCAGATCAGCCGGCGGCAGGATTTGTGCAGCCGCTCGATCTCGCCATGCAGGCCGCGCCCGGCGTCGCGGTCGAGCCCGTCGCTGATCAGCAGCACCACCGCCCCCTGGCCGAGCACGCGGCGCGACCAGAAGCGGTTGAACTCCTTGAGCGACTCGCCGATCCGCGTGCCGCCCGACCAGTCCTCGACCGACTCAGCGACGCGGGTGAGCGCCACGTCGATGTCGCGCTGGCGGAGATGCCGCGTGACGTTGGTGAGCCTCGTGCCGAACAGGAAGGTGTGGACCCGGTCGCGGTCGTTGGTCAGCGTGTGCATGAAATGGAGGAACATGCGGGTGTAGCGGCTCATCGACCCCGAGATGTCGCAGACGATCACCAGCGGCGGGAGACGCGTCGCCCGCCTGCGCCATTTGAGCGGGATCGTGCCCGAGCCCGAGCGCAAGGCGGCGCGCAGCGTCGCCCGCATGTCGACCCGGATCTGGCGCCGGTCGGGGCGGAAGCGCCGGGTCGGGATCTCGGCGATCGGCAGGCGCATGCGCGCGATCGCCGCCTTCGCCCGGGCGATCTCGTCGGCGCTCATGTCCTCGAAATCCATCTCCTGCAACAGCTCATTGGCCGATGCGGTCATCGCCGCGTCGAGCTCGATCTCCTCGTCCCGCTCCTTCTCCTCGTCCGCTTCCGGCTCGTCGTCCTGCGGGCTCAGCGCTTCGAGCAGGCGGCGGCTCGGCGGCTCGGGCGGCGGCGCCACCTCGGCTTCGGGCATGACGATGCCCATCATGCGCTCCAGGATCTTCGGGTCGCGCCAGAAGATGTGAAACGCCTGGTCGAACAGATCGTGCTGGTCGCGCCGGTTGACGAACACCGCGTGCAGCGCCCAGTAGAAATCCGAGCGGTCGGTGACGCCGACCTCGCGCACCGCGCCGACGGCGTCGAGCACCTTGCCCGTCCCCACCGGCAGCCCGGCGGCGCGCAGGATGCGGCCGAAATGCATCACGTTGGCGGCCAGCCGGCTGCCCTCCAGCGAATCCAGCAGTGCGAAGGGGCCGGGCGTGGCCTCCTCCGGGGTCATGGCTGGATTTGCGCGAGCTGGCTCTTGACCTCGTCGAGGATCCTGGCGGCCTCGCTGCCCCGCATCTTCTCGATGTCGTCCTGGTATTTGAGCAGCACGCCGAGCGTCGAATTGACGGTATCGGGATCGAGATCGATCTTGTCGAGCTGGATCAGCGCGTTGGTCCAGTCGATGGTCTCGGCGACGCCCGGCAGCTTGAACAGGTCGCGGTTGCGCAGCTCCTGGACGAAGGCGACGATCTGGCGCGACAGCTCTTCCGCCGCCCCGGGCACCTTGACCTTGAGGATCTCGAGCTCGCGCGCGGCGTCCGGGTAATCGACCCAGAAATAGAAGCAGCGCCGCTTGATCGCGTCGTGGATCTCGCGCGTCCGGTTGGACGTGACGACGACGATCGGCGGCGACGGCGCCTTGACGGTGCCGATCTCCGGGATGGTCGCCTGGAAATCCGACAAGAGCTCCAGCAGGAACGCCTCGAACGGCTCGTCGGTGCGGTCGAGCTCGTCGATCAACAGCACCGGCGGCAGGCCGGAAACGTCGGGCTCCAGCGCTTGCAGGAGCGGGCGCTTGATCAGGAATCGCTCCGAGAAAATTCCCTTCTCGATCCGTTCGCGGTCGGTCTCGCCGGTCGCCTCGGCGATACGGATGTCGATCATCTGGAGGCTGTAGTTCCACTCATAGACCGCCGAGGATACGTCCAGCCCCTCGTAGCATTGCAGGCGGATCAGCCGCCGCCCCAGAGCCTCCGACAGCACCTTGCCGATCTCGGTCTTGCCGACCCCGGCCTCGCCTTCGAGGAACAGCGGCCGTTCCAGCCGGAGCGCGAGGAACAGCGCCGTCGCGAGCGACCGGTCGGCGACATAGCGCCCGGCGGCAAGCAGCTCCATCACCGCGTCGACGTTGTCGGGCAGGGACTGCTTCATCGGCGTGTCCGGGCCGCGCATCTGGGCTGAACCGAACGGCGTCACGGCCAACTCTCCGCTTCGATGTTGCAAAAATGCGGGGAGGCCGAGGCCGGCCTCCCCTTCGAGAATTCGCGGGCCGGTTCGCGCCCGGCGGCCGCGTTCAGCCGTTGGCCCGGGCGACGGCGCGCTTGGCCATCACCGTGACCAGATGGGCGCGGTACTCGGCGCTGGCGTGGATGTCGCTGTTGAGGTCCCCGTCGCCGATCTTGATGTCGGCGACCGCCTCGGGCGCGAAACTGCCGCCGAGGGCCTGCTCCATCTCCGCCACGCGGAACACGCAGGGCCCGGCGCCGGTCACCGCGACCCGCGGCCCGCCCGCCGTCGCGGCGACGAACACGCCGACGATCGCGTAGCGCGAGGCCGGGTTGGGGAACTTCATGTAGGCCGCCTTGGACGGCACCGGGAAGCTCACCTTGGTGACCAGCTCGCCGTCCTCCAGCGCGGTCTCGAACATGCCGGTGAAGAAGGCGTCGCCGGCGATCTCGCGCCGGTTGGTGTGCACCGTGGCGCCGAGCCCGACCACCGCCGCCGGGTAGTCAGCCGCCGGGTCGTTGTTGGCGATCGAGCCGCCGATCGTGCCGCGGTTGCGCACCTGCGGATCGCCGATCCCGCCGGCGAGCTGGGCCAGCGCCGGGATGGCGTCGGCCACCGCGGCCGACGCGTTGACCTCGGCGTGGCGCGCCATGCCGCCGATCTCCACGACGCCGCCCGAGACCGAGATCCCGGCGAGGCCGTCGATCCCGGCGAGGTCGACCAGGTCGGAGGGCTTGGCGAGGCGCTGCTTGATGGTCGGGATGATGGTCATCCCGCCCGCCAGGAAGCGGCCGTCCTCGGCGCCGGTCACCGCGCTCACGGCGTCCCCGACCGACGATGCCTTGCGGTAGTTGAAATCGTACATGGTCCAATCCTCCTAGGACGCCTTGGCCGATTGAATGGCCTGCCACACGCTCTGCGACGTGACCGGCATGTCCACATGGTTGACGCCGAGCGGCCGCAGCGCATCGACGATCGCGTTGACGGCGGCGGGCGGTGCGCCGATCGCGCCGATCTCGCCCACGCCCTTGGCGCCGAGCGGGTTCATCGGGCACGGCGTCACGGTGTGGTCGAGGTCGAAGCTCGGCACCGTGTCGGCCCGCGGCAGGGTGTAGTCCATCAGCGAGCCGGTCAGCGGCTGGCCCGTCTCGTCGAACACCGCGCCCTCCATCAGCGCCTGGCCGATGCCGTGGGCGAGCCCGCCATGGACCTGCCCTTCGACGATCATCGGGTTGACGATGTTGCCGACGTCATCGACCGCGGTGAAACGCTCGACCGAGACCGTGCCGGTCTCCGGGTCGATCTCGACCTCGCAGACATAGGACGCGAAGGGGAAGTTGAAGTTGACCGGATCGAAGAACGCCTGTTCGTCGAGCCCGGGCTCCAGCTCCTCCAGCGGGTAGTTGTGCGGCACATAGGCCGCGAAGGCGACCTCGCCGATGCCGATCGTCCTGTCGGTGCCCGAAACGGTGAACGTGCCGCTGTCGAACTCGATGTCGTCGACCGAGGCTTCGAGCAGGTGAGAGGCGATCTTCTTGCCCTTGTCGATGATCTTGTCCATCGCCCGGTCGATCGCGCTGCCACCGACCGAGAGCGAGCGGGAGCCGTAGGTCCCCATCCCCATCACCGCGCGGTCGGTGTCGCCCTCGACGACCTCGACGTTCTCCAGCGGCACGCCGAGCTTGTCGGTAACGAGCTGGGCGAAGGTGGTCTCGTGCCCCTGGCCGTGGTTGTGGGTGCCGGCGAAGACGGTGACGGTGCCGGTCGCGTTGAACCGGACCTGCGCCGACTCGTACAGACCGGCGCGGGCGCCGAGCTGGCCGGCGATCGCCGACGGCGCCGCCCCGGTCGCCTCGATCGGCGCGGCGATGCCGATACCGCGCATCTTGCCGTCGGCCTCCGAGGCGCTCTTGCGGGCGCCGAAACCGCTCCAGTCGGCCCGCTCCAGCGCGATGTCGAGCGCGCGCTCGTAGGCGCCCGAATCGTAGAGCAGGGCGACCGGCGTCTGGTAAGGGAAGGCGTCGGCGGCGATGAAGTTG
Organism: Defluviicoccus sp. bin129; assembly: GCA_002239065.1. GTDB lineage: Bacteria > Pseudomonadota > Alphaproteobacteria > MPNO01 > MPNO01 > MPNO01. Next base: position 10,335 of record MPNO01000052.1, read on the forward strand.
CGGCGCCGGATCTCCACCGGGTCGATGCCGGTCGCCTGCGCCGCCTCGTCGATCACCCGCTCGAGCAGATAGGTGGCCTCGGGCCGGCCGGCGCCGCGCAGCGCATCGACCGGCGAGGTGTTGGTGAACACCGCCTTGACGTTGCAGCAGATCGCCGGCGTCGTGTACTGGCCGGCAAACAGCGTGGCATAGAGATAGGTCGGGATCAGCGGCGCGAAGGCCGACAGATACGCCCCCATATTGGCGACCGTGTTGACCCTGAGCCCGGTGAACCTGCCGTCGCCGTCGAGCGCCAGCTCGACCTCGGTCACGTGGTCGCGGCCATGCGCGTCGGTGACGAAGCACTCGGCCCGCTCGCCGAGCCAGCGCACCGGCCGTTCGAGCCTGCGCGATGCCCAGCAGATGATCGCGTACTCGGCATAGGGCGCGACCTTGGAGCCGAACCCGCCGCCGACATCCGGCGCGACGACGCGGAACTTGTGCTCCGGCTGGTTGAGCACGAACGCGCCGAGCAGCAGGCGCATCGCATGCGCCGCCTGGGCGGTGCAGTAGAGGGTGAGCTTCTCATCCCCCTTGTCGTACTCGGCCACCGCCGCGCGGGGCTCCATCGAATGCGGGATGATGCGCTGGTTGACGAGTTGCAGCCTTGCGGTGTGCGCCGCCGCCCGGAAAGCGGCGTCGACGGCGTCGGCCGCCTCCGGTGCGGGAAAATCCCAGTCGAAGCAGAGATTGTTGGGCGCCTCGTCGTGGATCTGCGGCGTGCCGTCCAGATGCGCGGTCTCGGTCACCGCCGCCGCATCGAGAGCCTGGTAGCCGATCTCGACGAGCTCGGCCGCATCGGCCGCCTGTTCGGCGGTCTCGGCGATCACCGCGGCGACGACCTCGCCGACATAGCGCGCCTTGCCCTGGGCGATGATCGGCCATTTGGGCTCGGCCATCGGGGAGCCGTCCTTCGACGTGATCCCCCAGCCGCAGGGCAGGCCGCCGATACCGTCGGCATCGGCATCCGCGCCGGTCAGCACGCAGACCACGCCGGGCGCGGCAGCGGCCTTCGAGATGTCGATCGAGCCCAGCGCCGCGTGGCCGTGCGGCGAGCGCAGCATATGGGCATAGAGCTGTCCGGCCCGGACCTCGTCGTCGGTGTAGTTGCCGCGGCCGGTCAGAAAGCGGAAGTCTTCCTTGCGCTTGACGGAAGCGCCGATTCCTCCCTCAGGCATGTCTTGCCTCCCGGGTCAGACGTCTCAGGCGGCTCCCTTCATGACCGGATGCGCGGCCAGGATCGCCTTGACGATGTTGTGATAGCCCGTGCAGCGGCACAAATTGCCCTCGAGCTGATGACGGACGGTCTTTTCGTCCAGCGTGTCGTGCCGGTTCACCATGTCTATGGCGCTCATCACCATGCCGGGGGTACAGAACCCGCATTGCAGGGCGTGGTTCTCGCGGAACGCCTCCTGCATCGGGTGCAGCGTGTCGCCGTCGGCGAGACCCTCGATGGTCACCACGTCGGCGCCCTCCGCCTGATGCGCGAGCAGCGTGCAGGATTTCACCGAAATGCCGTCGACATGGACCACGCAGGCGCCGCACTGGCTGGTGTCGCAGCCCACATGGGTGCCGGTCAAGGCGAGCTTCTCGCGGAGATACTGCACGAGAAGCGTTCGGCCTTCGCACTCGGCCGAGACCTGCTTTCCGTTGACCGTCATGGAAACGGTGGATGTCATTTGTGACCCTCCTTGAGCCAACCGGGGCCGCCCCGCGCGCTGCCGGGGGCGGTAATCGAGCCGAACGGATGTTTCACGGGAAGGGTTTCGCCTCCCCTCCTGTTGCGCCGCAGTATCCCGCCCGAACCGGGGCGGGTCAAGGCGCGCCGCGGCGTCAGCTCAGCACGATGACGAGCACGATGACGGCGATGGCGACCAGCCCGCCGATCCACACGGCGGGGCTCAGCCCCTCGGATTTGGCCGGCGGCGCGGGCGCTTCCGCCGGCTCCTCGACCGGCTCTTCAGCCGCCCCGCCCACCGCCTCGGCGAACTTGTCGAAGAAGTCGTCCGCCATCTTGCGCGCGGTGGAATCGATCAGCCGGGAGCCGATCTGGGCGAGCTTGCCGCCGACGGTTCCGGTCGCCTCGTAGGTCAGCAGCGTGCCGTCACCGTCATCCGCGAGACTGACCTTGGCGCCGCCCTTGGCGAAGCCGGCGACCCCGCCCTGGCCCTCGCCCGAGATGGTGTAGCCGTTCGGCGGATCGACGTCGGACAGCTCCACCTTGCCGGTGAACTTGGCGGTGACCGGCCCCACCCTGGAGGTCACCCTGGCGGCGAACGCGGTGTCGGAGGTCTTCTCCAGCTCCTCGCAGCCCGCGATGCACTGCTTGAGGATCTCGGGGTCGTTGAGCGCGTCCCACACCGTCTGTCGCGAGGCCGGAATCCGCCGCTCGCCGGTCATCTCCATCGTTGCCTCCAGCGCGTGTTGCGACCGAGCGGAAAACTAGCCACTCGCCCCGCACCCGGCAAGCGAGGTCCCGGCCCGGGCGATTGACCGAGGCGCGCTATTGTCCGGATGCCGGGCGCGCCCGCTCCCGGTCGATCAGGAATTTGGTCAACATGTCGACCGCACCCTCAAGCCTCGCGAGCCGTTCGCGCAGGCTGCGAAATCCCGCTGGAGGGTCGCGAAGTCCCGATGCGGGTTCCACAGGAACGCGAGGATCCCGATCCCCACACCAAGGGTGGCAAAATCCACAGCTTCACTCATGCCAGCTACCTTAACGCGAGATTTGGGGTTGATCTACAATCTGTCCAACCCTGCCCGCCGCTCACCCCGCGGGCGCGGCCGCCACCCGTTCGACCGGCTTGTCGTCGATCGGCCAGTGGATCAGCGCCGCGGCGATGCCGAGCGCGATGGCGATCCACCAGGCGGCGTCGTAGCTGCCGGTCCGGTCGTAGGCCACGCCGCCGAGCCAGACCCCGCAGAAGCTGCCGAGCTGGTGCGACAGGAAGACGATGGAGAACAGCGTCGCCATGTAGCGCGGGCCGAAGATCTGGGCGACGATGCCGCTGGTGAGCGGCACCGTCGACAGCCACAGCAGGCCCATGATCGCCGCGAAGACCAGCACCGAGGTCTCGGTGACCGGGAACTGGAGGAAGGCGAAGAACAGCGCCGCGCGGAGCAGGTACAGCAGGCTCAGCAGGTATTTCTTCCGGTACAGCCCGCCCAGCCAACCCGCGGTCAGCGTTCCCACCAGGTTGAACCCCCCGATCAGGGCGAGCGCCCAGGCCGCGATCCAGGCCGACTGCCCGGCATCGGTGATGAAGCCCGGCAGATGGGTGCCGATGAACTGCACCTGGAAGCCGCAGACGAAGAAACCCGTCACCAGCAGCCAGTAGCCGCGATGCCCGCCGGCCTCGCCGAGCGCCGCGCCGAGGCTCTGCGGCGCCGCCTGGGAGAGCGTTTCCTCCGCCCCGGCGCGGAGCGCGAGGCTGAGCGGCACGGTGAAGGCGATGACGATGGCGAGCACGACGATGGCATCCGACCAGCCGAGCCCCGAGATCAGCCCCTGGCTGACCGGTGCGAAGATGAACTGCCCGACCGAGCCGCCGGCGGTGACGATGCCGAGCCAGAGGCTCCTCACCTGCTCCGGGGCGACCCGGGCGACCAAAGCGAGCGGCAGGGTGAAGCCGATCCCCGATGCGCCGATGCCCACCAGGAGGCCCGCGCTCACCGTCATCATCTCCGGCGTGCCGGAGATCGAGATCATGTAGACCCCGAAGGCGTAGAACGCCCCGGAGGCCGCCATCACCTTGATCGGCCCCCATCTGTCGGCGACCGCCGCGACGAACGGGGCGGCGAGCCCCATGACGATGTTCTGGATCGCGATGGCGAGCGAGAACTCGGCCCGGCCCCAGTTGAGGTCCGTGCTGATCGGGCCCAGGAAAAGGCCGAAATTCTGCCGCGTGCCGTTGGCGATCACCAGGATCACCACGGCCCCGCAGAGCACGAATAGCGGCGTGCGCCAGAATGCCGTCATGGTGAAATGCCCGAACCCCTCGCCCCGAGGAGAAGTAGCCGTCGAGCCGGCCGAGTCAAACGCGGGCGAGCGTCGGCAGGATTTCTTCGCGCAGGAATTCCCCGGGGTGGGGCGGCACGATGGAAGGGTGCCTGTCGATCATCGATGATAGTCCTCAATGTCCACGTCCACCGCCGTGCCCCAACCCATGCGTTTGTATCACCCTCACGACTTCAATTGACAGTTCCCTGGATTCGGCTACGTTATTCAGGCGATCGTGGGAGTTCGGGGTGAGCGCCGAAATCATTACCATGCTGGGCGTCGGAGCGACCCTGGCGCTTGCCATCCTGCCCAGCCTGCACAGCATGAGACGCGATATCGCCGACCTGCGGGAGCGCATGGCCCGGATGGAAGGGGCGGTCGATCTGTTGACCAAATTCCTGATCGACCGCGAGCGCCGGGCCACGACCGCGGGAGAGTGACCGGCCATCATCGTCGGGTGGCGGCTACAAATAGTAGATCAGCAGGAAGCCGCCGAGCAGCACCGCCACCCAGAGCGTGGTCGAGCCGAGCGGCCAGGTCCTGGCCAGCGTGCCCTCGGGTCCGGCCAGGCGGATCACCGCGTCGATGCCCTGCCTGAGCCCGCCCTGGAACGCTCCCAGAAGTCCCTGCCAGGCGGCCCAGAGGGCGGGCCAGCAGCGGGCGATCAGGGCCGGCACGCCCTTGCGGTAGACCCAGTCGAAATCGAGGTTGGTCGATTTGAGCTCCGGCGGGTAGATGCGGTAGCGGATCAGCACCGCGAAGGCGAGCGCCGAGAACATCAGGAGCTGGAGCTGCCCGATCACGTGGGTCGGCGTGTAGGGCTCGTAGTCCAAATCGTAGGGCAGGATCCCGTACAGCGCCGGCGACCACACCCCGAGCGCGATGCAGAGGAACGCCGCGATCCCCATGGCGACCAGCATGTTGAGCGGGGCCTCCTTGCAGCGCTTGCCGGAATCGTGGGCGAAGAAGGCGAAATAGGGGATCTTGATGCCGGAATGGTGGAACACCCCGGCCGAGGCGAACATCAGGATCAGCCAGACCACGACGTAGCCCTCATAGGCGACCGCGGACAGGGTCAGCGCCTTGGCGATGAAGCCCGAGAACAGCGGGAAGGCGGAGATCGAGGCGGCGCCGACGATACAGAAGACCGTGGTCAGCGGCATCGACTTGTAGAGCCCGCCGAGCTCGGAGCCCTTGATGGTGCCGACGCGGTAGAGCACCGCCCCCATCGACATGAAGAGCAGCGCCTTGTAGAGGATGTGGGCGAAGGCGTGTCCCGCCGCGCCGTTGAGCGCCATCGGCGTGCCGATTCCGACGCCGACCACCATGAAACCGAGCTGGTTGTTGAGGCTGTAGGCCAGCACCCGGCGCAAATCGTTCTCGATCACCGCATAAAAGATCGGGAAGGCGGTCATCGCCGCGCCGACATAGATCAGCATCTCGGTGCCCGGGAAGCCGCGGGCCAGCGCGTAGACGGCGGCCTTGGTGGTGAACGCGCTCAGGAACACCGTCCCCGTCACCGTCGCCTCCGGGTAGGCGTCCTGCAGCCAGTTGTGCAGGAACGGGAAGGCGCATTTGATGCCGAAGGCGAGGAAGATCAGCCAGGTCGCAAGATTGCCGAGATCCATGCGGTCGAAGGCGATCGAGCCGGTCTGCTCGGCCTGCAGGATGGCGCCCGAGAGCAGCAGCACGCCCGAGGCGATCTGGACGATCAAATAGCGCATGCCGGAGCGGTAGGCGGCTTCTCCGCCGCGCGCCCAGACCAGGAACACCGAGGCGACCGCCATCGCCTCCCAGTAGACGAAGAGCGTCACCAGGTCGCCGGCGAAAACGGCGCCGATGCCGCTCCCGGCATAGACCATCCCGGCCATGTGCTGGACGGAATCGCGCACGTGCAGCGCATAGATCGCCGCGATGATCGCCGCGATGTGGAAGATGTAGCCGAAGACCAGGCTGAGCTTGTCCACCCGCACCGGCTGGAACTCCGCGCCGAACCAGGCGAAGGCGAGATAGTTGCCGGGCTCGAGGGCGATCAGCGCCCAGAGCCCCGCCGCCGGCACGACGACCGTCCAGGCGCGGCGCGCCGCGTCCGGCAGGACCGGGATCGCCAGCGCGGCCACGATCAGCAGCAGCCCGGGCGGCAGGCTAGCGATCATAGTAGTCCTCGTCCCGCTTCAGGAACTTGCGGAGCTCCTTGGCGGCGAGCACCAGGAAGACGCAGCAGACGAAGCCGTACCATCCCTGGAAGCCGAACGACCCGTCGAAACCGAGCTCGGCATGCTTGTGGTAGAAGAAGTCGAGCAGCCCGAGAGCCGCGCAGACGCCGACCACCGCCCAGAACACCTTGGTCACGCTGCCCGGGCGGTCGAGCCAGTATTCGCGTTCGCCTTCGGGCCTCTTGTCGTCAGCCATCGCTCGGGCCTCAGCGTTCCGCGATCGGGGCGAGGAAGGCCGCGATGTCGTCGGCCGCGAAGAACAGCGCCAGGCAGCCGAGCGCGGTCAGGCAGAGCGGCACGACGCAGAACATCGGCGCCTCCCTGATGCCGCCTCCTTCGTCGCCATGATCGTCATGCGCCGGCGCGGCGGCGGCGCCGGCCGATTGCGGCACCGGCTCGGCCCCGTTCTTGAGCGAGACGAAGCCGCGCGCGGCGACCGGGATCAGATAGGCGACGTTGAGCAGCGACGAGATCATCAGCACGGCGACGAAGATCAGCTGCTCCGCGTCCGCCGCGCCGAGGCCGAGATACCACTTGCTCCACGCGCCGCCGAGCGGCGGCAGCCCGGTGACGCTGAGCGCGCCGATGGCGAAGGCGGCGAAGGTGAACGGCATGCGCCGCCCGAGCCCGCCCATGTCGCTGATCTCGGTCTTGTGCGCCGCCACCAGGATCGCCCCGGCGCAGAAGAACAGCGTGATCTTGCCGAAGGCGTGCATGGCGATATGCATCGCCCCGCCGACCACGCTCCAGCTCGTCGACAGCGCCGCGCCGAGCACCACGTAGCTGAGCTGGCTCACCGTCGAATAGGCGAGCCGGGCCTTGAGGTTGTCCTTGGTCAGCGCCACCAGCGAGGCGATGACGATGGTGGCGCCCGCGACATACATCAGCCAGGTGCTCGCCCCGGTCTCGCTGAGATAGTCGACGCCGAAGATGTAGATCGAGACCTTGAGCACGGTGAACACGCCCGCCTTGACCACGGCGACGGCGTGCAGCAGCGCGCTGACCGGCGTCGGCGCCACCATCGCTGCCGGCAGCCAGCGGTGGATCGGCATCAGCGCCGCCTTGCCGATGCCGTACATGTAGAGGAACAGCAGCAGGATCAGCCCCCAGCCCTCGACCTTGCCGGCGAGGATGCCGCCGGGGGTGAAGTCGAGCGTGCCGGCCGCGCCGTAGGTCCAGACGATGCCGACCAGCTGCAACCCGATCGAGGTCGACAGCAGGATGCCGAGATAGGTCCGCCCGGCGCGCATCGATTCCGGCGACCGGTGGTGGGTGACCAGCGGGTAGGTCGACAGCGTCAGCACCTCGTAGGCGATGAACAGCGTCAGCATGTTGCCCGACATCGCCACGCCGAGCGCCGCCGAGATGGCGATCGCGAAGCAGATATAGAACCGCGTCTGGTTCTCCTCGTGGTGCCCCCGCATGTAGCCGATGGCGTAGAACGCGGTGACGATCCAGAGGAACGAGGCGACCAGGGCGAACAGCATGCCGAGGGGCTCGACGACGAAGCGGATGCCGAGCCCCGGCACGAAATCGAACAGCAGGAGCTCGGGCCGCCCGCCCGCCTCGACCGCCGGAAGGACGCGCCAGACCGCGAGGAAGGTCGCGACCGAGGCCGCGATCATCGCGCCGTCGCGCAGGTTGGGCCGCCGCCCGAACAGCGCGATCAGCACCGCCCCGGCGAGCGGGCCGCAGAGCGCCACCGCCATCGCGAGGGGGACGCTCACGGCCCCGCCCCCATCAGGGCGCGCGCGGCGTGTTCGGCGACGCCGACCGGGAGCGAGGTCTCGATGCCGAAATAGACATTGAGCGCGATCAGCAGCCAGGTCGGGACGAGCAGCGCCGCCGGCGCCTCGCCGGTGGGCGCCCCGGGCGGGGGCTCGCGGAAATAGGCCGCCTCCACCACCCGCCAGATGTAGATCACCGCGAGCAGCGAGGAGATGACGATCAGCGCCGCGATCAGCGGCTCGTCTGCGGCGAGCGCGGCGAGGATCAGATACCATTTGGAGATGAACCCCGCGGTCAGCGGGATCCCGATCAGGCTGAGCCCGCCGGCGGTGAACGCCGCCATGGTCCACGGCATGCGCCTTCCCATGCCGGCGAAATCCTCGATCCGGAACGAGGCCTGGCGGTAGGCGATGCAGCCGATGGCGAGGAACAGCGCGCCCTTCATGAGCGCGTGGTTGAACAGGTGGACGACCGAGGCGGTGAGCCCGTCGACCGTCACCAGGCTCAGCCCGAGCACCATGTAGCCGATCTGGGCGACGCTCGAATAGGCGAGCATGCGCTTCACGCTGTCCTGGAAGATCGCGATCGTCGAGGCGACGAACATGGCGAGCACCGCGAGCACCATCAGCGGCAGCGCGGTGGGCAGCACTTCGAAGGAGAACTCGACCCCGAAGACGGTGAACAGGAAGCGGATCAGGACATAGACGCCCACCTTGGTCGCCGTCGCCGCGAGGAAGGCGCTGACCGTGGACGGCGCGTAGGTGTAGGCCTTGGGCAGCCAGAAATGGAGCGGGAACAGGGCGAGCTTGATCGCCGCGCCGACGATCAGGAAGGCGAAGGCCGCGATCACCGTCCGGTTGTAGCCGGTCGCGGGCAGGCGCTCGGCGATGTCGTTCATGTTGAGCGTGCCGGTCGCGCCGTAGATCAGCCCGATGCCGATGACGATGAAGGTCGCGCCGATGGTGCCGACGACCAGGTACTGGAAGGCGGCGGTGAGCGCCCGGCGGTGCGGGCCCAGGCTGATCAGGATGCAGGAGGCGAGCGAGGAGATTTCCAGGAAGACGAACAGGTTGAAGGCGTCGCCGGTGATCGCGACGCCGAGCAGCCCGGTCAGGCAGAGCAGGAACGCGCAGTAGAACAGATAGGCCTTCTCGCCCACCATCTCGATCAGCAGGCTGCGCGGGGTGAAGGGCAGCACCACCGCGCCGATCCCGCTGACGATCAGCAGCACGAAGGCGTTCAGCGCATCGACCCGGTACTCGATGCCGAACGGCGCGGCCCAGCCGCCGAGCTCGTAGCTGATGGTGCCGGTGGTCAGGACCTGGTCCAGCAGCAGGCAGGACACCGCGAAGGCCGCCCAGGTCGTCGACAGGGCCAGCAGGAAGGCGAGGTCGCGGCCCCGCACCAGGATGCAGGCGGGCGCCGCCAAGAGCGTGAGCACGACCTGGAGGGCGGGCAGATGCGCGGTCATATCGCCGGCCCGTCCTGGTCGCCGATCTCGTCCTCCTCGATGGTGCCGTAGGCCTCGCGGATGCGCACCACGAGCGCGAGGCCGAGCGCGAGCGTCGCCACGCCGACCACGATCGCGGTCAGGATCAGCACATGGGGGAGGGGGTTGGAATAGATCTCGATCCCCTCGGCGACGATCGGCGCGGTGCCGTCCCTGACCTTGCCGAGGGTGATGTAGAGCACGAAGACGGCGGCCTGGAACACGGTGAGCCCCACCATCTTCTTGACCAGATTGCCGTGCTCGATGACGACATAGAGCCCCGCCATCATCAGGAAGACGACGATCCAGTAGTTGTACAGGCCGACGAAATCCACCAAGTCAGCGTTCCCGCCCGGCGAAGTAGTAGAAGATGGAGACCATCACCGAGGCGACGGTGACGCCGACGCCGAACTCGATCAGCAGGATGCCGAGATGCTGGCCGTGCACCGGGTCGTGGGCGAGGACGTTGTAGTCGAGATAGTTGCCGCCCAGCAGCAGCCCGGCGACGCCGACGCCGGCGAAGATCAGCACGCCGAGGGCGAAGCCGGCGCGCAACACGTCCGACGACAGCACGCCGCGCAAATCGTCGAGGCCGAAGACGAGCCCGTAGAGGATGAACCCGGCGCCGAAGATCACGCCGGCCTGGAACCCGCCGCCCGGCCCGTAATCGCCGTGGAACTGCACGTAGAGCGCGAAGATCAGGATGAACGGCATCAGCAGCTTGGTGACGACGCGGAGGATCAGGAGGTCCCTCATGCCTCCTCCTCCGCCGCCTCGGTCTCGCGGCGATGGGCGCGCCAGCGCCCGAGCAGCAGCACCACGCCGATGCCGGCGGTGAAGATCACCGTCACCTCGCCCAGCGTGTCGTAGCCCCGGTAGCTCGCCAGCACCGCGGTGACCACGTTGGGAATGCCGGTCTTCTCCGGCCCGCCCTCGAGATATTCGGGGACCACGTGGTGGTTGGCCGGCGCCGCCGGGTCGCCGTAGCGCGGCATGTCGAGCGTACCGTAGATCAGCACCGCGCCGGTCACCGCGACCACGGCGAGCGAGATCCACGCGTTGTGGACCGGTTTCTTCTCCTCGCTGGTGGTGAGCGCCAGGGTTCCCAGGAACAGCACGGTCGAGATGCCGGCGCCGACCGCGGCCTCGGTGAAGGCGACGTCGACCGCGTCGAGGATCACGAAGATGGTTGCCGCCAGCAGGCTGTAGATCCCCGCCAGCATGACCACCACGAACAGGTTGCGCGCCCGCACGATGCCGATCACCGCGACCGCCATGAACAGGAGGATGACGATGTTGACGGCCTCGTTCAGCCTTCCGCCTCCCCGTCCCGGAGGTCGTGGTCGAGCTGCGGCTCCTCGTCGCTCTCATAGGCGGCATGGACCAGCGCGAAGGTCGCCGTCGGGCTGGTGAAGAAGATGAACGCCAGGATCATGGCCAGCTTCACGGTGACCAGCGTGGCGCCGCCTTGCAGCATCAGCCCGATCAGGATCAGCCCGGCGCCGCCGGTATCGGTGACGCCGGCCGCGTGGCTCCGCGTGTAGACGTCCGGAAAGCGGACGATGCCGATCCCGCCGATCGCCACCAGCGCGCCGCCGCCCAGCAGCAGGACCCAGCTCGCGATGTCGAGCGCCAGCGCCATCAGCCGCGCTCCCCGCCGCCGGTCTCGCCGGTGCGGCCGAGGTCGCCGTATTTGAAGAACTTGAGCACCGCGATGGTGCCGATGAAGTTGATCAGCGCGTAGGCGAGCGCGATGTCGAGGAACTCGGGCCGGCCGAACAGGAAGCCGACGACGGCGAGGATCAGCACGGTCTTGGTGCCGAACGTGTTGACCGAGAGTATGCGGTCGTAGAGCGTCGGCCCGATCAGCGCGCGGGCCAGCGCGAGCGCCATGGCCGCGACCAGCCCGATGGCGGCGGCGGTGAACATCAGTCGCCGCCCGCCATCCGGGTCACCCGGCGGTCCATCTCGCCGCGCGCGAGCTCGTCGGCGCCGTCGCGCGACAGGGCGTGCACCAGGATTTCGCCCTCGCCGACATCGACCGACACGGTGCCCGGGGTAAGCGTGATCGAGTTGGCGAAGATCACCCGGCCGAGATCGGTCGCCTGGGTGGCGCGGATGCGCAGCAGGGTGGGGCTGATCGACCGGCCCGGGGTGAGGATCCGCCGGGCGACGTCGATATTGGCCTTGCCGATCTCGGCCATCAGCCAGGGCCAGTAGACCGCCCCGCGCCAGGTCAGGTGGACGGGGTGCCCCTCATGGTCGATCACGTCCATCCGGTGGGTGAAGTAGACCACGGTCGCGCAGGAGGCGAGCCCGAGCCCGATTAGCAGCGGATCGTAATGGCCGGAAAGGAGAAGCCAGGTGCCGAACAGCACACAACCAAGAGATAATGCGTGAACCACTGCCGCCCTGTCGCAGACATGATTACCGGCGTTCGGCGCCGCGTCCCCGGGCCGATCGCGCATCCGCGAACCCTAGTCCGCGGTCATCCGGTTGGCCAGCCCAAAGTGCCGCCCCTGCCGGACGCCGCCCGACAAAAGTGTTGGCACGCCATGGAGCAATGATGCTAGTCTGACCAAATTGGTACCAATGTAACCAAAACAAAATTTTTTTCAGGGAGAATTCGTCGTGTCGGAGTCTCACGGCGGAGGCGATCAAGTTGCCTCGTCCAGAATGCGGGGTACGGTTAAGTGGTTTAACGCGGTCAAGGGGTACGGCTTCGTCACGCCGGAGAACGCGTCGGGCGACGTTTTTCTTCACATGACGGTGCTGCGTCAGGCCGGTCTGGACAAGCTTCCGGTGGGTTCGACCGTCGAATGCGAGACGGTACAGGCGGCCAAGGGGCTCCAGGTCCAGTCGATCCTCACGGTCGATCTTTCCACCGCCGTTCCCGAAGGCGAAGGGGGGTTCGAGCGCGGCCCGCCCCCGGTTTCCCCGGCGCATCCCGAAGCGCAGGGGGACTTCGAAATGGCCACCGTCAAATGGTTCAACCCGCACAAGGGCTACGGCTTCGTGTGCCCGGACGACACCCAGCTCGACGTCTTCATCCACATGGTGACGCTGCGCCGCGCCAATCTGGCCGGGCTGGTGACCGGGCAGAAGGTGATGGTCAAGACGGCGCAGGGGCCGAAGGGGATGCAGGCGGTCGAAATCCTGCTGCCCGGCCCCGGCAGCGTCGAGCAATTCGGCTAGCCGTGAACCGGCCGGTGGCGCGCCGCCGGTCGGTAGTCGTCGGTCTGGGCGCCTGTCTCGTCGGCCTCGCGGCCGCGCCGGCGGCGGCGCAGCGCGCGCTCGCGAAATTCGCCAGATCGAGCCTCGCCATACAGGCCGGGGGGAAGCTGCACCGCTTCACCGTGGAGGTCGCCCGGACCCCCCGCCAGCATTCGCAGGGGCTGATGTTCCGCCGCCGGATGGCGGCCGATGCCGGGATGCTGTTCGTCTACGACCCGCCCCGGCCGGTCTCGATGTGGATGCGCAACACCTATATCCCGCTCGACATGATCTTCATCGCGCCGAGCGGGCGGATCTCGCATATCGTCGAACGCACCGTGCCGCTGTCGGTGGAGACCATCCCGTCCCGCGGCACGGTGCGCGCGGTGCTCGAGCTGAACGCCGGCACGGCGGCGCGGCTCGGGATTCAGCCCGGCCAGACGGTGGCCACGCCCGCGCTGGGACGCTAGCCCGCTTCAGGCGGCGGGCGTCAGGCGTTCCACCTCGATCCGGTCCGCCCGCTTCATCGCCTGGGCGAGGTCCCAGGCCGCCTGCAGCCGGTACCAGGTCTCGGCTCCGCCGCCGAAGGCCTTGTCGAGGCGGATCGCCATCTCCGGCGAGATGCCGGACCGGCAATTGACGATGCCGGAAAGCTGCTTGCGGCTGATACCCAGCCCGCGCGCCGCCTCCGTCACGCTCAGTCCCAGCGGTTCGAGGCAGTCATGACGCACCGACAGCCCGGGATGGGGCGGGTCCTTCATCGGCATGCGACGGTCCTCCTAGTGGTAGTCGGTCAAGTCCACGTCCCTGACATCGCGGCCGTCGAAACGAAACACAATTCGCCAGTTGGCGGACAGTCTGATCGACCAGTAGCCCGCGCGGTCTCCTCTCAGCACATGCAATCTGAAGCCCGGCAGGTTCATGTCGTCCGGCTCGCTCGCCACGTCGAGGCGGGCAAGCACGCGTTCCACCTTGGAGATCAGCGCCGGGGCGATCCGTCTGCTGTCACCGTTCTCGAACAGGCGCTTGAGGCCGGCATGGCGAAAACCGCGTATCACACCGGTGTGTGTAACTTGTAACGGGGCAAGTAACAACGAGAAAATCTCTTCTTCACCCCAACCCCGCCGGCCCTGCCCGTGCGCGGGTGGAATGTGCCATAGTTCGGTCGATTCTCCACCCCGAACCCGGGAATGCGGCATGACGAGCGACAATGGCGGCAGGACCGTCGGCATCCGATACGAGGCGGACGAGAAACCGCCGCCGGCGCTCGCCTTCGGTCTCGGGCTGCAGCTCGCCGTGCTCACCGTGGGCGGCATCGTGCTGACGCCGGCGATCGTGGTGCGCGCCGCCGGCGGGAGCGAGGACTTCCTGACCTGGGCGGTGTTCGCCGCGGTCGCTATCAGCGGGGCGACCACGGTGTTGCAGGCGGTCCGGCTCGGCCGGATCGGCGCGGGCTACGTGCTGGCCATGGGAACCTCGGGGGCCTTCATCGCGATCTGCGTCGCGGCGATCGCCAAGGGCGGTCCGGCCATGCTGGCGACCCTGGTCGTGGTCTCCGCGCTGTTCCAGTTCGCGCTCGCCGCCCGGCTCTCCCTGTTCCGGCGGATCCTGACGCCGAGCGTCGCCGGGACGGTGCTGATGCTGATACCGGTCACGGTGATGCCGATCATCTTCGACATGCTCAAGCACGTGCCGGACGGCAGCCCGGCCCTGGCCGGCCCGCTGAGCGCGCTCGCCACCGTGGTCGCGATCGTCGCCATCGCGCTCAAGGCGAGGGGGGCGCTGCGTCTCTGGGCGCCGGTCATCGGCGTCGTCGGCGGTTCGGTCGTCGCCGGGTTCTACGGGCTCTACGACGTCGACCGGGTGGCGGAGGCCGCGTGGCTCGGACTCCCCGAGGGCTCGTGGCCGGGGCTCGATCTCGGCTTCGGGACGGTTTTCTGGGCGCTGCTCCCGGGTTTCGTCTTCGTGACCCTGGTCGGCGCCATCGAGACGGTGGGCGACTCGGTGGCCATCCAGCGGGTCTCCTGGCGCCGGCAGCGGGCGGTGGACTTCCGCGCCGTCCAGGGGGCGGTGGCCGCGGACGGCATGGGCAATCTCCTGTCCGGGCTCGCCGCGACCGTCCCCAACACGACCTATTCCACCAGCGTGTCGGTCACCGAGCTCACCGGGGTCGCGTCGCGCCGCGTCGGCATCGCGCTCGGCGCGGTGTTCGTCGCCGTCGCCTTCCTGCCCAAGGCGCTCGCCGTGGTGCTCGCGATACCGGGCCCGGTCGCCGCCGCCTATATCACGGTGCTGCTTGCGATGCTCTTCGTGCTCGGCATGAAGATCGTGGTCCAGGACGGGGTCGATTACCGCAAGGGGCTGATCGTCGGCGTCTCGTTCTGGGCCGGGGTGGGCTTCCAGAACGGGCTGATATACCCCGAATTCTTCTCGGGCTTCGCCGGCGGGCTGCTGGAGAACGGCATGACGGCGGGCGGGCTCGTGGCCATCCTCATGACGCTCTTCATGGAGTTGACCGAGCCCCGCCGTCGCCGCATCCAGGCGAGTTTCGAGATTTCCGAGCTGCCGAGGATCAGGGAGTTCCTCGCCGGGTTCGCCGCGCGCAGCGGCTGGGACGGCGCGATGACTCACCGCCTCGACGCCGCCGCCGAGGAGACGCTGCTGACCCTGCTGCGGCGGGACGAGGAGAGGGAGGATTCCGTGCGGCGGCGCCTGCTGCTCACCGCGCATCGCGAGGGCGGCGGCGCGGTCCTCGAATTCATCGCCGCGCCGGGCGAGGACAATCTGCAGGACCGGATCGCGCTGCTCGGCGAACGCGCCGAGGACGCGCCGGCCGAGCGCGAGGTATCGCTGCGCCTGCTGCGCCATGTCGCGTCGTCGGTCCACCACCAGCAATACCACGACACCGACGTGGTGACCGTCCGCGTCGACGCCCCGGGCGGCGCGGCCGCCCGGGAGACCGGGGGATAGCCCGCATGCCGCGCATCGACATCGCGCGCTGGCTGACCGGGGCGATCGCCTTCGGCATCGCCGCGGTGGCGGTCTACACCGCGGCCTTCGGGGTGATCGACGAGATCTACCAGCGCTCGATCACCGTCGGCGCGTCGGTCATCCTGGTCACGCTCACGGTTCCGCTGGTCCGGGTCCACCGGTCCGGGCGGGGCGCGGTCCGGGCCGCCCTGCTCGCGGTCGACGGGGCGCTGATCTTCCTGATGGCGCTCTCGCTCTACTGGTTCGCCTCGGTCTATGACGAGCTGGAGAGCGGGCTTTACGATTTCCTGCCCCTCGACATCCTGGTCGGCGCCGGCGGGTTGCTCGCGGTGCTGGAGCTGACCCGGCGCGCCTTCGGCTGGCCGCTGGCGGCGCTGTCGCTGCTGTGCATCGCCTACGCCCTGTTCGGCGAGGACCTGCCGTGGATCTTCGCCCATGCCGGCTACGACCTCGAAACCGTGATGCGCACCGTCTGGTACTCCTTCGACGGGGTGTTCGGCTTCATCGTGATCACCGTCATCTCGCTGATCTTCATTTTCATCGTCTTCGGCTCGGTGCTCGAGGCGACCGGCGCGGGGGCGGTGCTGCTGCGCATCGCGGTCAGCCTCACCGGCGGGCTCAGGGGCGGCCCCGCCCATGCGGCGATCGCAGCCAGCGGCTTCTTCGGAACCATTTCCGGCAGCGTCTCCGCCAACGTGGTCGGCACCGGCGTGTTCACCATCCCGATGATCAAGGAGCGCGGCTTCAGGAGCTCGTTCGCCGGCGGGGTCGAGGCGGCGGCGTCCTCCGGCGGGCAGTTCATGCCTCCGGTGATGGGCGCGGTCGCCTTCGTGATGGCCGACGTGACCGGAATCTCCTATGTGGTGATCATCGGCGCGGCCCTGATGCCGGCGCTGTTCTACTACGCCAGCCTGTTCGTCGCCGTCTGGGTGGAAGCCGCGCGCAACGGGATCGAGGCGATCCCGCGGTCGCGGCGCGAGACGGTGTCGCGCCGGGACTGGTGGATGTCGCTGATGTTCGTGATCCCGATCCTGGTCATCATCGGCGTGCTGGTGACCGGGCGGTCGCCGGCCATGGCCGGGCTGTGGGCGACGATCGTCGGCGCGGCGCTGGGCGCGATGAACCCGGAGGTCCGCCGCAAACCGCAGGTCTATCTCCAGGCGCTGGTCAGGGGCGGCGAGCAATGCGGGCGCATCATGGTCGCGGTCGCCGCCATCGGCATCATCGTCGGCGTGATGAACCTGACCGGGCTCGGCATCCGGTTCTCCAACATGATCCTCGCCTTCGCCGGGACCGACCTGTTCTTCGCCATGTTCCTGGTCGCGCTGGCGAGCATGATCCTCGGCATGGGGCTGCCGACCATCCCGGCCTATCTGATCATCGTCCTCATCATGGGCCAGGCGATCGAGAATCTGGGCGTGCCGAAGATCCTGGTCCACCTGTTCGTGCTCTATTACGGCGTGTTGTCGGCGATCACGCCGCCGGTGGCGATCGCCGCCTACGCCGCCGCGCCGATCGCCGGGTCCAACCCCATGACCACCGCGGTGCAGGCGCTGAAGCTCTCCTTCGTCGGCTTCATCGTTCCCTTCGTCTTCGTCTACAACCCGTCGCTGTCGCTGGTGGTCGGCTTCGAGACCCTGCCCTTCCTCTGGGTGGTCGCGCGGCTCGCGCTGGCGATCTGGCTGATGACGACGGCGCTGGGCGGCGTCGACCGGGGGCGCCTGCCGCCCTGGTCGAGGGTGGCGCGGCTGGCGCTCGGTTTCGGGGTGCTGCTCGGCATGAGCGAAATCCAGATCCCCGCCGTCGCGCTCGCCCTGGCGCTGCTGTTTGTCGAGTCCCGACGGGCCGGAAATGCTAACCTTCGGGGCGGAAACGGGGGCGTCGGACGGCCCCCCTCACCGGACACGGATCCGAAGGAGGCTTCGAAGCCATGAGAACGCTCGCAACATTGGCGATCGCGACGCTGGCGGCCGGTCTTGCCGGCGGCGCGCAGGCCAAGGAATTCTACCGGATGTCGACGATCAGCCTGCCGACGCCGTTCACCATCAACACGACCTTCGCCAAGCTGGTCCAGAAATACAACCCGGATATCGAGATCCAGGTCAACGCCACCGGCGCGGCGCCGCGCCACGCCCTGGACGCGGCCCGCGGCAAGACCGACTTCCTGATGGGGGCGCCGGCGCTCCACTTCCTGATGTCGAACGGCAAGGCGATGTTCGCCAAGGTCAAGGACGCCAAGGAGCTGTCCAAGAACCTGCGCGCGGTGTTCAACTACCGCATCGGCTTCTACCAGTTCGGCGTCTACGCGGATTCCGGCATCAAGACGATGGCCGACCTCAAGGGCAAGCGCGTGTTCCTCGGACCGCCCGCCGCGGTCCAGCGCGTGGTCGCCGGCGGCTTCGCCAGGGCGATCAGCGGTCTCGAGCCGGGCAAGGACTACGAGGTGATCAAGCTCGGCTTCTCGCCCGCGATGCAGGCTTTCCAGGACCGCCAGATCGACGTCCTGGTGGCGTCCGGCAATCCGCCCTCGTCGAACTTCGTCCAGATCGCGCTGACCAACAAGATCCGCTTCCTCGGGGCGACCGACGCGGACTGGGAAAAGCCGGCCATGAAGAAGGTCATGGCGATCCCCGGCCGGACCCGCGGCCGGTTCGCGGCCGATGCCTATGGCGCCAACCAGGTCAATGAGAAGCCGGTGCAGACCATCGCCGCCTGGGTCGGGCTGGTGACCCGGAAGGGGATCCCGGACGAGGTGATCTACAAGATGACCCGGACCTTCTGGGAGCATATCGACGAGATGCACGCCGTGGCCCCGTGGGCCAAGGACGCCATCAACATCGGCAACGCCTTCAAGCAGATGAACATGAAGCTGCACCCGGGCGCGCTGCGCTACTACAAGGAAGCGGGCGTCAAGGTCCCCGACAGCGCCATGTAGGCCCCCCGCCCGGCGGGGGAGGCGCTGTGCGGTGGCGGCGGATCTGGCTGGCGACCGCGCTGCCGCTCGCGCTGCTCGCCGCTCGACCGGGCCCGGCGCCGGCGCTTCCCGCAGACGCGCTGAAGTCGGTGGTCTCGGTGCTGCCGGTCTGGCCCGGGCGGGCCCAGGGCGGCAGCGGCGGACCTCCGGGCGTCGCCCCGGAAGGAAGCGGGGTGGTGTTGCGCCCCGGGGTCGTCGCGACGGCCCGGCACGTGGTCGAGCCGGCCCGGCGGATCGACATTCGCCTCTCCGACGGGCGCATCCTGCCCGCGCGGCTGATCGCGAGCGACGAAGCGAGCGATATCGCGGTCCTCGGCGTCGACGCCGCGCGGGCGCCGATCGCGGTCGCGCCGCCGCCGCGCCTCGCGCAGCCGGTCTGCGCCATCGGCAACGCCTTCGGCCTCGGCCTTTCCGTGACCTGCGGCGTGGTGTCCGCGCTCAACGTGACCGATGCCGGGTTCAACCCGGTGGAGGATTTCGTCCAGACCGATGCCGCGTCGAACCCCGGCGTCTCGGGCGGCGCGCTGGTCGACGCGGAAGGCCGCCTGGTCGGCATGATGTCGGCCATCTTCGCCTCCAGCGGCGACAACAATATCGGCGTCAACTTCGCGGTCTCGACCGCGCTGCTGCTCCGGGTGGTCGACGCGCTGATCGCCGACGGCGCGGTGCGCTACCCGTCCCCCGGCTGGGGGCTCCGCGCCGCCCCGCGCGACCGGCGGGCGAGGGTGGCCGCGCCCGTGGTCCGCGCGGTCGAGGACCGCGGCCCGGCGGCCCGGGCGGGGATCGCGCCCGGCGACGCGATCCTGAAGATCGGCGCGCGCCGGGTTCGCACGCCGCGCGATGCGATCGCCGCGATCGCCGTCATCCGCGACCCGGCCAAGCCGCTCGACGTCACCGTGGAGCGCGGCGGGCGATGGCGCGTCGTCGCGCTCCACCTCGGCGCCGCGCCGAAGCCGCCGGCGCCGGGAGAGGGCCCGCGCGCGCGCGGCGACTGCCCCCACCCGGCGCCGGTCTGCCGCGCGCGCCAGGCGGTGTTCCCGGTCTCCGGCTTCGACCCGGCGGCGAGCGCCACGCGGATCGGACCCGCGCTGCTGGTGACCAACCGGCATGTCGTCGCGGACCGCCCGGATGCGCTGGTCCACACCCCCGGCGGGCCGAGGACGGCGAGGGTGGTCCCGTCCGCCTATCGCGGCGATCTGGCGCTGCTCGCGGTGACGGGCTTGCCGGAAGGATCGGTTCCCGACCTCGAGGGGGACGTCGCCGAAGACGGCACTTTCTTCGCCGTCGGCGCCGATATCGCCCGGAAACAGGTGCGCGTGTTCGATCCCGGCGGGCTGATCGCGCTGCCGGCGGCGGGCGCGGATCTCGGACGGCTGCACGTTCGCGCGCGCATGCAGCCGGGCGTCAGCGGCGGCGCCCTGGTGGACGGGCGCGGCGCCCTGGTGGGCATCGCGGTGGGCGGCGGCGAGGGGCGGTTCGAGGCGATACCGCTCGCCGGCCTGCGCGCGCTGCTCGCGTTGCGCGGAGACGCGACCGCCGCCCGGGTGACCCGCCGGCTGGGGCGGGCGTTCGCGGACTGCGCCGCCGGGATGGATGCGTTCCGCCCGCGCGCGGCGGACAGGCTCGCCCGCGATGCGCTGCGGAAGGCCTGCGCCGCGGCGATGAACCACGGCCAGCTGCTGAAGGCCGGGCGGCTTCTGGCGCGCGCGCGCGATTACGACGGCGCGACAGCCCTGCATGGCCAGGCCGTCCGACAGGTCCCCAACTCGCTCAACGCCAGGCTCTCGCTGCTGGTCTCGCTGCAGCTCGCCGGCCGCTTCGCCGAGATGACCGGGCACGCGCGCCGGGCGATGGAATTGGCGCCGCGAGACCCGCAGGGCTTGCGCTTCGCCATCCAGTCCGGCGTCTGGGGCAACGCGCCGGAGCTCGCCGAAGAGGCCTACCGGGCGCTGCTCGAGGCGGACCCGCGACAGGCCCGGGCGGCCCGCCGGTTCATCGACAACGCCCCGCCCGCGCCGGCGCGCAGGTAGCCCGGATTTCTCACTCCGAAAGCGGGTCCGGGATCCAGCCGGCCGCGACCGCGCCTTCGCGCTCATAGGGGGACGGTGCCGCCCGGGCGAGGATGCGCGCCTTGAGCCCGGCCGCGCTCAACCCCGGCTCCCGCGCCAATATCCTGGCCGCGAGGGCGGCGAGGCGTGGCACGGCGTAGCTCGAGCCGGAGGCCCTGCCCGAAGCGCCGCGGAAATCGAGCACCGCCAGGTTCTCGGCCGGCAGCATCACGTCGACGCTCGCGGCGCCCCAGTTCGACCCCCGGGCGAGACGGCCGAAGCCGTCGGACGAGGTCACGGTGAGGATGTTCTCGAGCGGCAGGGCGGCGGGGTAGACCGGATCCTCGTCGATATCGCGGCCGTCATTGCCGGCCGAGACCACGGCCAGAATATCGCGCCCGCGGAGCGCGGTTTCGAACGCCCCCCAGTCCTCCGCCTTGCGGCTGCCGAGCGGCAGCGCGAGGATGCGGGCGCCGGCGGCGGCCGCGCGCGCGACGAGAGCGCCCATGCGTGCCATGTCGGGGCGCGGATAGCGCAGCGGGATCAGCGCCGCCTCGGGCGCCTCCCGCGCCAGCACCGATGCGACCGCCGTGCCGTGCCGGATCGGCAGGAAGGGTCCGCGCGAGACGTCGCCGTCATAGGGCCAGGGGTCGAGATCCCAGAAGTCGTAGCCGAGCGGCATGCCCGCGCCGTCGCGGGCGAGGCGGTCGCGAAACGGCTTCAGGTCGTAGGCCAGGCCCGAATCCACCAGCGCGACCCGGACACCCCCGGGATCCCTGCCGGCGGGCCACGGCGCCTGCAGGGTCTCGGTCCATTTGAGGGTCTCGAGATCGCCGTCCAGCTGGTCGAGGAACCGCCAGCCATCGAGGCCTTCCCGGATCGCCCGGCCGGACCGGATGCCGCAGCTCCCGTCCGCAATGGCCAGAAGGGCCGGCCGGGCGCGGGCGCCGTCATGCGCGGCGTAGGACACAAGGAACTGGCGCAGCCTGCCCCGGTATTGCCGCCGTTCGATCGCCAGCTCGTCGGCGCCCGGCAGCAGCAGGCGGACGGCGATGTGCCGCGGCTCCCGGTCGTCCGGCCGGCGGGTCTCGTCCAGCAGCCAGCTCCCGGCGAGCGCGTGCTGCGCATCGAGGCCCGACAGATCCGGAAGCGGACACAGCCGTTCGACGGCTAGGCGCAGCCAGCGCGCCTGGTCGCCGTCGCCGGCGGCGACCGCCGCCGGCGACGCCAAGACGCATAGGAAGACCGCGCCGAGACCCCGTGCGAGCAAGCGTCCTCTGCCGCGGTCGCGGGCGTGAGCCCCGGGAGCGTTCGCTGGCGGCTTGGGAGTCCGCATTCGGCATCTCCAGAGCGTTCTCCGGAATGCTCGAACAACACGTAGAATCAATCGCTTTCCTTGTCGAGCCCGTCCTTCGATATGACCGCCTGTGGCGGGCGGCGCGCAACCCTCCCCTCGTCCCGAACAGGCCCCGAGCTTGCCGAAGGGGCCCTATCGAGGGACGCCATGCCGCATCGGTTGCGCCCGGGATGCCTTGCCCGTCGAAGGCGATGCGCGGGCGCATCCCGCCTTCCGTCCCCTACTGCTCGCGGAGTGCGTGGGCGAAGAAGTTCGCCACCGGCTTGACCAGGTAGCTCACGACCGAGCGCTCTCGGGTGCGGATATGCGCCTCGACCGGCATGCCCGGCATGACGGGCAGGTCGCCGATCCGGCGGCGGGCGTCGGCGGGCCCTTCGCGCGGGCCGGGGGCATCGCCCGCCTTGCGGTCCACGGCAAGCTCCACCTGGTACCAGGCGAGGCCCGTGCCCTCGTCCCGTATTGCGTCCGCCGACACGCGCAGCACGCGGCCTTCGAATTCCGGCGTCTCGCGCGCGGGGAAGGCGGAGAAGCGGAGCATCGCCTTCTGTCCGGGATAGACCTGGTCGACGTCGATCGGGTTGAGCCGCGCCATGACCACCAGACCGGCGTCGCGCGGGACGATCCGCAGGATCGGCTCGCCGGGCCGCACCACCTCGCGCGGCGCGAACACCGTCATCCCGAACACCTCGCCGGCGACCGGCGCCTTCACCTCCATCCGTCCCAGGCGTTCCCGCACCGAGGCCAGGCGCTCCTTCGCCTGGTTCTCCTGCGCGCCGATATCGCGGACCCGTTCGGCGGCCTTCTCGATCCGTCGCGAGTCGATCTGGAGGATCCGGATTTCGAGCTCCGCGATTCTGCCCCGGGCGCGGGCGATCGCGGCGGCGCTGGTTCCCGACTGGCCTTCCAGGTTTTTCGCCGCGCGTTGGAGCGCGAGCACGCGCGAGAGCCGCGTCAGCCCCTTATCGTAGAGCCCGGTCTGCGCCTCGAGCTCGCGGGCGATCAGCGTGCCCTGCTCCTTCAGCGATGCCGCCTGCGCCTCGAGCCCGGCGATCTCGTTCCGTGCCTGGCCGATCCGCTCGCGCAGCCCCGCGGCCTCGTCGGCGCGGGCCGCCGCGCGCGCCCGGAACAGGCGCTCCTGACCGGCGAGGATATCCCGCACCGCCGGGTCCTTCGCCGCCTGCGCGACCGCCTTCCGGTCCCAGGCGATGGCATTGGCGCCGCGCATCTCGGCCTCCAGCCGGTTCCGCCGGGCCGCGAGCTCGGCGCATTGGCCGGCAAGCATCGCCTCTTCGGAGCGGAGCTCCGCGTCGTCGAAGCGGAGCAGTACCTCGCCCCGCGCCACGCGGTCGCCGTCGCGCACATGGACCGCGCTGACCGTCCCGCCGTCGATATGCTCCACCACCTGGTTGCGGCTCTCCACCGCGACCCTGCCCGGGGCGATCACCGCGCCCGAGATCGAAGAGAACACGCTCCAGCCGAGGACGCCCAGGACCAGGATCGCGGTCGCGGCGAAGCCGAGCGCCAGAGCGCCGCGCGCCGAAAATCCCGCGCCTTCCCCCGGCTTCCTCATGAGGCGACGTCCCGTTCTTCCCGGCCCCCGCCCGCCGGAGGCGGGGCGGCGGACGGAGTCTCCAGGGCATCGACGGGTGCCGTCCCGCTGTCCCGCACAGGCCGGATCATCCGCGCCGCCCCGCCGGCCTTCAACTGGCGGACCGGCGCCTTTCCGCGGTCCGGCGTGGCGGGGACCGGCCGGCCGGCCTCCATCGCGTAGACGGTGTCGCATTGCGCGAACGCGCCGTGGCGGTGGGCCACGATCACCGCCGCCCCGCCCCGCCGCTTGTGCGCCCG
>MPNO01000053.1 GCA_002239065.1 Defluviicoccus sp. bin129
CCGCGCCCGTGCTGAAGGACATCGCGAACGACTTTTCGCCCGAGACGCGAAGTGCTCTGGAATCGCTGGAATTCGTCGAGGCGGTAAAGGTCGCCTTCCAGGCGAAACGGCGTTTCTGGGAGGAGGATGCGGCGATCTACGGCGGCATTTCCTGGACCGACAGCGACATTACGCAGGTCTGGTATCCGTGCAACGGCTACCACCGGCCCAGGGGCGTGGTGGTCGGCGCCTATATCTGGAGCCGGAAGCCGGGGCTGCGCTACACGGCGATGTCGGGTCCGGAGCGCCTCAAGGCAGCGTTGGTCGAAGGCGAGGCGCTGCATCCGGGATATGCCGGCGAGCTCGACTGCGGGATCAGCAGAGCCTGGCTCAATGTTCCCTTCCAGAAGGGCGGATGGCCGCGCCGCAATCCCGACGCGGCGGCGGCGCTGCGCCGGAGCGACGGCCCGTTCCACTTCGCCGGCGACCAGGTGACGGCGCTGCCCGGTTGGCAGGAAGGCGCCCTGCTCGCTGCCCACGCCGCCGCGCAGGCGATCGACACCCGAGCCGGCCACCCGCATCAGCCGCTGTAGCTCATCGGGAAATTCTCTGCTACAACGGAAAACGGCGGCGGGACTCCCATCCCTAACCGCCGTTTGCTTCAACCGGCCCCGGCCGCGCGCGCCATTGCAGCACCTTCCCTAGCAGCATCGGCGAGGGCTGTCAACGGAGGCTCCTGACGAGAAGGGAGGCGAGCCGACGATGATTATGAAGATCAGGCCGGAGTGCTTGGGAGAAGTGCAGCACGCGCTGGAGAAATATCGCGAGATCGTCGAACGCACAGCCCTCGCACCCAACACAAAGCACACCTACCTGCTGCACGCCGAGAACTTCGTCCGGTGGCTACGCGATGAATTTGAGCCAGGAAGAACCCTGAGATGAAGACCCTCGGGTTGGCCGTCGTCGTGACGCTGATGCTGCTCGGCGTCACCTTCGTCATCGCGGAGCACCATCGGAACAAGCCGCCGGAAGTGACGAATACGGAGCCCGGCAGTCCCGCGACGATCAAGCGGCGTCCGTGAAGCGCGATCTCGCCCCGGACGAGCGCCGCGCGCTATGCATGATCGCCAATGCCCTCGACCACCGGGCCGATTAGGGTGGGCCGGACATTGGCTCTGCGATGCTCGGCGATTTACGACCTATTTCTCAAGCTCTTCCTCATAGAATTTTTCGTACAAGAACTTGTAGGCGGCTTCGTATTCCCATCCGACAACACATCTCCGCCAGTAGGAAAGATCTTTTGAGAAACAGCCTTCGTATTTTTCCTTGCCTTCATGCGTTCCTATGATGGCTTTCACCGCCCGAGCGTAGGCCCGCTTGTCTGCTTCCGCTTGGGCTTTGATCTCTGCGATGGCGCGTCCGGCAAGCGCGATGTCCCCTCTCTCGTCAGAGTTCGCTTCACCCGCGCCCGCGGCCACCGACCCGACCAACATTGACGCCATGAGAAATTTGCGCATCTCAACCTCTCGATCATGTTCTTCACGAAAATGCAGGACGCCGCCCACGCTGAGGGCGGCGGCAGGGCGGCGGGCGCCTTCACGCCCGCCGCAGGGTCTGCCACATCCAAGGACGCAGCGGGACGGGCCGGACAGGAACCGGCCGGATAGGCACGTTCATGCTGATCGCCTTTCTGCCGTGCGCAGAAGGCTTGCCGGACTTTCGGAGGATCGATAGGATCGCAGCCCTCCGCGCGATCTGGCCGGACAAGTCTTCCGCGCGGTGACCGAGCGTCGGGGGAGGTCACGCTCCCCCCGCTCACCCCTCGAAACTACATCTCGTCCCTCGGGCCGTCAATCGACGCAACCCCTAGCGGGGGCACGATCAGATCAGGCCTGGGCAGGGCGGCGGGCGCCTTCACGCCCGCCGCGCATGACCAGGGCCAGGAGGGAGACCAGGGTTCGCGGCGGCCGAAAAGTCCTCGAAACCAGCGATCCGGTCTGCTACATACGGCAGCGCCCCCGAGGGACGGTCATCCCACGGGGGCGCTGATGGAACCGAGCTCCGGCCGGCCGCGCCGTCGCTGTCTCCCTTCTACCGGACATCGCGGCGGATCGCAACTGGGACTTTAGATGCGGATCATAGAGGAAATCCCACGATGGCCGATCTGGATTTCATAAGAGACTCTCAGGGCAACGACCTTCGCCGGCCCAATTATTTTAGAGGCCCGCGCAAGCTCTCGAATATGAATGAACACGACGTTCCTCAATCGCCCGGCGCATACATCCTATTGTGTTAGGGTGTCAGGTTTCGTTATCCGATCGGGACGAATTCCGTTTTCTATATCGGACGATCAGGCGATTTGAACGATAGGCTTCTCAGGTATTTCAACCGCACTTCAAGGATTCGGAAAAATCCCCCAAGTCCTCCAGGTCGGCCGGTATACGAGTACGCCGCCGCCTTCAACACTCTCTACTGCCTCGTCTACACCTGGCAGGGCCTGACGCCCAAAGCCCTTGAAGAAATCCTCATGGCTCACTTCGCTCAGAAGCACCGTTCATTTCCGGTCGCCAACGGGGCCGGCTCTGGGGACAGGGTTGTAGGGTAGGGCCACCAAAGAGGAATTCTGAACAATGCACTACTGGATCGGCCAGAGCGGACGGCGTTATGCGTATGTCGTCCACACGATCGACCACATTCCAGACAACCGTCTGGGGAACTACATCTTCGCCAAGATGGTCGGCAACGCCTGGGTGCCCGTCTACATCGGAGAAGGCGAGCGGCGCGAGCGGAGGCAAGACGCCATAGACGAGGGATGCGTCCTCGCAAAGAACGCAACCCACTTCCATGAGCATCTGAACAACATCCGGTCGGCCAGAAAAACGGAAGAGAGAGATTTGATCGCCGGAAACCCGGCCTGCAAATGGCCGTCAGGCTGTAACGGAGTCGAGTTCTGAGATTTCGAGCATCGGCGTCGGCTCGATCTGCCCGCGCTCGACAAGGGCCTCGTGAAACAGATGCAGGCGATTCGTAATCATCGCCTCGATCACTTCCTTCTGCTCCGGGGTGAACTCGCCACGCTTCGCTGCAGCCCGCTTTTCTCTCCATTTCCTCAGCATTGAATCCTCCCTCTATTTCAACCGTTTATCACGATTCAGTCACTACCCTCCCATGTTCCCGGTTATCGAACGGCCCGCCGTACCAGTCGAGCAGCGCCCGGCGCTCCTCGTCCGGCGCATCGAGGATCGTCTCCGGAAAATCCCTGAAGCCGTCCGGCCCACCAACATCCTTCGACGGCGCATCCCCTCGCCGCTGCACATATGCCAGATCCCCGGAGTTCGAACTCGGTGGAGGGGCAGGCTCGACCTGACCCGGCGAGGCATTCCCCAGGCGCGGGCGGTTGCCCGGCGGCGGGGTTTTCCTCTCGCGTGTCCAGTCGCGCGACCTGGCCGGGGACTGACCGGGGGTCGTCGGAGCCCGGGCGACAGTGGGTAGATCTTTCGAGTTCGCGGCGGTCCCGGAGACGCTCGGGGGAACGGCCGGGCGCGCGGCGTCTTTCGACCTGCGATCCGGTAGCCGATGTATGCCGTAACCTATGGGCTTTGCAATCCAGTGTTGCATGACCTCAATGAGGTTCGTCTATTTTTCTGCCACCGTCAGCAGGTTGTTAATGCTGGACGATTTGAACGGTTGGCCCCATTGTCGGCCCAAGAGCCTCATTTTGCCGGATGGCCTCAGCCGTCTGGATCGAGCACGTGGTGCGCATCGCTGCCGGCATGACGTAGGTCTGGGCTGGGTTGCCGTACCGCAGGGAAGGCTGGATCGCTGCGAGCAGCCTCTCCGCGCGATCTATAAGAGCGATCGTAGGCGAGGCCTGTGCTGTGACTCAGGACTTCCTGCGCAAGATCGACGGTGTAAGGGCTGTAATCGGGAATTTCGGGCACTGACACACGATGCCTTCGCCACCACCCTGCCCCATCTGGAAGACGCCGGCCGCGCATGTTGAGATGATCCAACGGGCATGCATTGTAATAGCTTCGCCCCGCGCGGGCGGGCGATATGCCGTCGAGTTGGGAGCAGGGCCAATCGTAGGCAATGAACCTGACCACGTGAAACTGCGGCTTACGGGATGGCTGGTCAATCAGAGAAGAAGGGGATTATAGCGAATAGTCACATTCCGCCTCTTATCCGCGCCCTTCGCGCTTGATGTTGAACGGGCGGAAGAATGCCCGACCGATCGTTTTCAGCGACGCCTCCCGCAGGTCCTATTCTTTCTCCTGTTCCGCCTTCGGCGGGTGATAGTCCGCGTCGGGGAGCGTGATCGTGCGAGGCTCGGGGAGCTTGCGCTTCTGTGTCTTGTCGGTCATCGTCTCGATGCCCGTTCCTTTGACGGTATCTGCCAGCCTAGTCGAGGCATTGGACAACCGCCTTTTGCTGCTCAGCGAGGATGGGGAATTCGACGCTCGGAAACCCCATCTCGTCTGATGCCGCGTCCCTGACATACAGGGTGCGCCGCATGACCAAGATCGTTTTCCTCGAGTGTATGGAACCGCGCGAAACCACGGCCTGGATGTCTGATTTCCGGAAGGTGGCATAGGCACCGCTCGCGAGCGTTACGGTCACGAATTTCTTGCCGCAATGCGAAGTCTCGTAAACGAAATCAAAGCTCTCTGGCGTGGCCGCTTCCGCGACCGCGCCGGCGGCGAGAATCGCAGCGAGGATGAAGACTGCGCACCGTTCCTTCATCGGGAAAGCCGTTCGGTCAGCACGGGGCAATGGTTTACCAAGCTCTCGACAGCATCGCGCGTAAGGGGCGCGCGAACGCTCGCCGAACGGCTCTGTTCCGGCTTGAAGCGAAGTTCGATGATAAATCCGCCCCCCGTGAAGTCGAATTCTACAGCCTCGACCTCTTGATCCGTCTCTTTGTGAGAGCCGGCCGGGATCGTCCAAGGTTCCTTGCCTATCGCCATATCAGCGTTCCTTCCTGACGATTTCGATGCGCTCGCACATTGGTCCGACATGGTACCGCAGCCTGTCCGGCTCTGCGACGTGGACCGGGGCTTTGCTCGGGCTCACGCCGTCCGCCGAAGCGGTGGCCGGGAACGCTGCGATCGGCGTCACCCTCTCGACCATGCGAAGCACTGCGGACTTCACCGTCTTGGAGAGCTGGTCGGCGCGCGCCGCGCCCGGCTCGGCCGGCACCGGCACGCAATGGCCGGACGGCGATCTCGCCTATACCATCGCCGTCACCGCCAAACACATCTCCGCGATCGTCGATGAAAACCTGCGCGACACATTCGACAGCCGAATCTACGACGCCCGCCTGTACGGCGGCTCCGCCGCCCAGCAACGGAAAGCCCAGTCGGTCTGGATCATGGAAACCCTGCGCGGCCGCACCGCCGCTGTTCCGGAATTCGACCCCGCCCGCCTGATCCCGTCCCCAGCCACCGAACGCTGACGGGCCCGCGCCCCATCTCACTCCCACGCCTCGCCCGGTCCTCGCGGGCGCACCGCGCAATTGCCGATCCCGCTCCACCCGAAGGTCCGGCACGCGCCGAGAGGGGCGGACGCCCGGATCCGCACGATCCCCGCGCGTCCCGGCGCGCGCACCGTCCCCTCCGGAGCGCATCGATGATCGAACCGCAGACCATTTCCGCCGACTACACCCTCCGCCCGAGCGAGCTCGCCGAAACCCTCGCCGTCCTCGTCGAGGCCCGACAGCCCTGCATGGTCTGGGGCGGGCCGGGATGCGGAAAAAGCCAGGTCGCCAACCAGACCGCGAACCGGCTCGGCTACCAGTACATGGACATCCGCGGACCGCTCCTCGATCCCGTCGACCTCCGCGGCATTCCCTGGCGCGACCAGGACGGCCGCACCCGCTGGGCGCCGCCCGGATTCCTGCCTCCCACCTCCAGCACCGCGCTCCACCTCCTCAACCTGGAAGAACTCCCCTCTTCCGTGCCCATGGTCCAGATCGCGCTCTTCCAGCTCTGCCTCGAGCGCCGGATCGGCGAGTACGAACTGCCCCCGGGCGCCTCCGTCATCGCCTGCGGCAACCGCGAGCAGGACCGCTCCATCGTGCACCGCATGCCGGCGCCGCTCGCCAACCGCTTCGTCCATCTGGAGATCCGCGTCCACCCCGACGACTGGTGCGCCTGGGCCGCTTCGAACGGCATCGCGCCCCAGGTCCTGTTCTTCATCCAGATGCGCCCCGAGCTGCTCTACGACTTCCAGCCGGACTCCGCCGACAACGCTTTTCCGACGCCGCGCAGCTGGGAATTCATCTCCAACATCGTCAACCAACAGGCCGATCTAGACCCCGGCGTCGAGCGCTCGCTGTTCCGCGGCACGGTAGGCGAGGGGGCCGCGGTCGATTTCGCGGCGTTCCTGAAGGTCTGGCGCGAGCTGCCCCACCCCCGCGCGATCCTCGACGATCCCGAGAACGCCGCGATCCCCGGCAACGAGAGCGCCCTGATCGCGCTTTGCGGCTCGCTCTACCGCCTCGCCACCGACGTCAACCTCGATGCGATCGTCACCTACGCCCAGCGGCTCCGCCGCGAGATCGGCGAGTTCCTTGTCGGCGCCTGCATCCGCAACCAGCCCCCGCTTCAGCACACCCCGGCCTACATCCGCTGGGCCGCGATCCGCACCCAATAAAGGACGCACCCGTGGTCTGGACCCTCACCCACCACCCGCCGGGCGACAGGCCCTCCAGGGACTACCGCGTCCAGGGCGACTCGCTCGACGCCGCAATCGCCAAGCTCGCCCGGGCGCTTCGCGTGCCCGAATGGACCATCCGCCGCCCCACCGAGGAGATCCCCGCATGAACCTCACCGACGACGCGATGCTGGTCGACCTCCGGATCACCGCCTGGTCCGGCCGCCGCTACGACCGCCAGGCGAGCGACCACGTCGCCGCCAGCCACGACGCCGCCAGCTCCGCCGGCCGCTACAACAAGCTGCTGCTGCCCAAGGCCGCTTTCGCGGCGCTCACCGCCACCATCAGCGACGCTCGCAAGACCCACTACGCCCAGACCCTTCCCTGGGACGACAAGGGCGCGCGGCTGCTCACCGTCGCCAACTACGACCACTACGTCCGGCTCTTCCACGGGGTCCGCGAGCGCATGGTCCGCGAGCGCACCCGCTTCATCGAGGATTACGACAGCAATGTCGACGAGGCGCGCCTCAACCTCGGCAAGCTCTTCCGCGTCGAGGACTACCCCTCCAAGGAGGCCCTGATCGGCAAGTTCTCGGTGCGCTACCGCATCACGCCGGTCCCGGACGCCGACCACTTCATGGCGCGCCTCGCCTCGGACGACACCGAGCGGGTCAAGCGCGATATCGAGGCGCACAACGCGGAACGCCTGGGCGAGGCCATCACCGACCTCTACCGCCGCCTCGCCGAGGCCGTCGACCGGGTCTCCGAGCGCCTGCGCGAGGACGACGAGGGCAAGCCGCTCGTCTTCCGCGACTCGATGATCGAGAACATCCGCGAGCTCGTCGATATCGTGCCGCGCCTCAACATCTTCGACGATCACGGGCTCGCCGCCCTCTGCGACCAGGTGAAGCGCAAGATCGCCAGCGCCGATCCGGCCGCGCTCCGCCCGTCGCCCGGCTTCGATCCCGCCCTTCGCCAGCAGGTCAAGCGCGACGCAGACGATCTCGCCCAGCAGTTCGCGGGCTATTTCGGCTCCTTCCCACAGCCTGAGAGGGAGGTGGCCTGATGCGCACCCGCGCCGACCGCGAATCCGCCGCCCGGATCAGCGACTGCGTCCTCGCCCTGCTGAACGACCAGCCCTTCTTCGGCAGCCTGGCGCTCCGCCTCCCGATCCGTCCCGACCGTTCGCGGCAGACGCTCGCGAGCGACGGCAAGGAGATCCGCTACTCACCGGACTGGGTCGCAACCACCGACGCCCACCTCATCAAGACCGCGATCGGCCGCGTCGTGCTCGCCTGCGCGCTGAAACACCACACCCGGCGCGGCGACCGCGACCCGGAGCGCTGGCAGCGCGCCTCCCAGCTCGTCACCCACCACCTGCTGAAGGACGCCGGGTTTCAGCTGCCGCCCGACGCCGAGGCGTGGGCCGACCTCAGCGCCGAGGAAGCCTACGACCGCCTGCCCGAACCGGACCCAGACGACGAAGCGCAGCCCCCGCCGTCTCCTTCCGGCTCGCCTCCGCCACCCCCCGCCGGCGCCGGCGACGGAAGCGACGATCGCGACGGCACACCCTCGCCGACCCCCAACACCCCCGGCGATCCCCACACCCCATCCAACGATGCGCCCGGCGGCGATCCCGACACCGACACCGAGACCGACACCGACCCCGGAGAGAGCCCCAGCAGCGACCCATCGGGCACCGGCGAGATCATGGACGCCGCGCCGGGCGCGGACACCTCCGGGAATGCCGACGCCCCCGACTTCACACAGGAGGAACAGGACTGGGACGAGGCCATGCACCAGGCCCTCAACCTGGCCCGCGCACAGGGCAACGCCCCCGGCGCCGTCAAGGAGACGATCGACGCCGCCCACCGCAGCACCCTCGACTGGCGCTCGCTGCTGCGCCGCTACATGACCGACAGCGCGGCGCGCGATTACAGCTGGTCCGCTCCAAACCGCCGCTTCATCGATTCCGGGCTCTATCTGCCGTCGATCCGATCCGAGGGCATGGACGCCATCGCGATCATCATCGACAGCTCGGGCTCCGTCGACCGCGACATGCTCGCGGCCTTCTGGTCGGAGATCCGCAACGTCGCGGCCGAGATCGAACCCGAACGCGTCATCGTCCTCCAGGTCGACGCCGCGCTGCAGGACGAGCAGCACTACCACCCCCACGAACTGCCGCTCCGGATCGACGTCAAAGGCCGCTACGGCACCGATTTCCGGCCGGGCTTCACGCGGCTCGCCGAGCAGCACATCCGGCCCGCGGTCTGCCTCTATTTCACCGACATGGATTGCAGCGACTACCCCGACACCCGACCCGATTTTCCCGTCGTCTGGGTCAATTACGGCCCCAGGCCGTCCGAGAGGAACCGCGAACCCTGGGGCGAGCGCATCGACATCCCCACCCCACGCACCCGCAACACCTAGACGGAGCGCCACCATGCCGCAGATCATCGAAACCGTCGTCTACCCGATCGGCGAACTTTGTGACTCCGCCAAGCACGCCGCCCGGGCCTGGTACCGCCAGCACTGCATGGACCATGCCTGGTACGACTTCGTCTACGAGGACTTCAAGACCATCTGCAGCATTCTCGGCATTGCGCTGCGCACCAGCCCCGCACGGCTCGTGGGCGGCGCCACCCGCGACCTACCGCACATCTATTTCCGGGGCTTCTGGTCGCAAGGCGACGGCGCATGTTTCGAGGGCACCTACTCCTACGCCCGGGGCGCGGCGGCCTCCATCCGGATCCATGCCCCGCTCGACACCCGGCTGCACGCCATCGCAGACAGCCTCCAGGCGGTCCAGCGCCGCAACTTTTACCAGTGCCACGCCCGGATCGAACATCGCGACCGCTACTACCACGAATACAGCATGGCGATCTCGGCCGAGCGCGACAGCGCCACCTGGCAGCCCATGACGGCCGACGCCGAGGACACCATCGCCGAAGCCCTCCGCGATCTCGCCCGCTGGCTCTACCGCCAGCTCGAGAGCGAATACTGGCACCAGACCTCCGACGAGGCGGTCGACGAAATGCTCGCGATGAACGACCACACCTTCACCGCCGACGGCGAGCGTTTCGGCTGAACCGGCCCCAACGCAGCCCCCTGACCGTTCCATTCCCACCACGGCTTCTTCACAAGCCCGGCTCGACAACATAGGATACCGACATGGCACAAGGCACGGTTGTCTTCGATACCAACGCCGCGATCGAGGAACTTTCCGACGCTGGCATCCCACGCGAGCACGCCGTCGCGCAAGTCCGCCTGACCACAAGGCTGATCCAGGAAAACTTCGCCACCAGCACCGACTTCGAGCACCTCGAGCTCTCGGTCAGCAAGCAGATCGCCGAGCTGCGCACCGAGATCGCCGAGGTGCGCACCGAGATCGCCGAGCTCGAAACCAGGATGACCCGCAAGCTCGACGAACTCAGGAACCAGCTTTCCGACAGGGCCTTCGACACCCTCAAATGGACCGCCGGGATGCAGGTCGGCACTATTGTCGCGATCATAGCCGCGATCAAACTGCTCTAGACTCGCCCCCTCTACCCCTCACTGCGCTTCGGCCGCCGACGGCTCCAGCCGTCATTTGCTTTCCCGAATTCCCAGCGGACCGCCATGACCCCTACGTGTCCGGGACGAACCTGTCCCCGGACATGCGCCCACGCACCGACCTTCCGTCAGGCAGCGTCGCCACGACCGCCCCAATCAGCTGCCCGCGCTCGAACCGCCCCTCGAACCGCGTGCCCTCGACCGTGAGCGCTCCCCTGCCGTGGGGGCGCCCGGCCGCGTATTCACCAAAATACTCCCTGCCGTCGCCGAAACGACGATATCCGTAACCGTGTTCCTTGTCCGCGCCACTCGCCCTCGTAACGCGAGACACCCCCCTGCGTCGTCATCACCCCGTACCCCTCGCGCCGGCCGTTCCGATACTCCCCCTCGTAGCGGTTTCCCGACGGCTCGGTGAACATCCCGCGCCCGTGCGGCCGGTCCCCCGCCCAGGTGCCCGAGTAACGCCGACCGTCAGCGAAGACCATCGTGCCCCGCCCCTCGCGCAGCCCCCTCGTGAACGATCCTTCGTACCGGTCGCCGTTTCCGAACGCGATAATTCCCGGTCCCTCAAGCTTCCCCTCGACGAAGCAGCCCGTATGCGTTTGCCCCCGGATCTCACGCGACGTCGTCTCGCATGCGTTAGCGACCGGACCGCCCCCCACCAACCCAACCGCCAGTGCAAGAATTCCCGTGGACCTCCAGATTCTCTTCATCACCGTCTCCCTTCGCCG
Source organism: Defluviicoccus sp. bin129 (assembly GCA_002239065.1). Lineage (GTDB taxonomy): Bacteria > Pseudomonadota > Alphaproteobacteria > MPNO01 > MPNO01 > MPNO01. Next base: position 10,917 of record MPNO01000053.1, read on the forward strand.
CCGGTACAAGTGCAGCACGGCACCACCTTCCCGCACAACTCCGGAGATCCCGATGATCCCCCAACAACGGCCTCCGCCCAATCCGCTCATCACCCGGCGCACCGCACCCACGATCCCGCGTCCGCCGCGCCGGCGCGCGTCCTCACTCACCATCCCCGGCCGCTGCCGCGAGCTCATCGACTGCGGCGCCCTCCTGGCGATAAATCATTCAGGAGGCAAGGACAGTCAGGCCATGACGATCCTGCTGGCGCGGCACCTCCCCGTCGACCAGCTCGTCGCCGTCCACGCCCCGCTCGCCGAAGCCGAATGGCCCGGTACGATGGAGCACATTGAGGCGACCCTGCCCGCCGGCATCCCCCTCATCCTGGCGCCCATCGCCTCCGGAGAAACCCTGCTTCAGCGCATCGAACGCCGCGGCCGGTTTCCGGACCGGAGACGCCGCTACTGCACCTCGGATTTCAAGAGAACGCCGATCGAACGGGAACTCAGGCGCTACCTCAAGGCCAACCCGCAATTCCGCGGCCGCATCGTCAACGCCATGGGCATTCGCCGCGATGAAAGCGCCGATCGGGCCCGCCGCCCGCCCTGGCAGTTCAACCACCGCAACTCCAGGGCGGGCCGCGCCTGGTATGACTGGCTTCCCATATTCGACCTCGACGAAGCGCAGGTCTTCGACACCATCCGCGCCGCCGGCCAGACCCCGCACCCCGTCTACGGGCTTGGCCTCGGCCGCTGCAGTTGCTCCTTCTGCATCTTCGGCTCCCGCTCCGATCTCACCACCGCGGCCCGCCTGCGCCCCGATGTTTACGCGCGCTACGTCCGTCTCGAACGCAGACTCGGGCACACCCTCTCCCCCTCCCGAAAAACCCTTCCCGAAATCACCGGAATCGAACCCGATCGCGCATCCCATCCCGACTCCGCCTCCGACACCATCGAATAAGAATCGCGGAGCTCCTCAACCAACCCACACACACCACTCAGCACCCGCTCCAAACAAAGGAAGGCCGGCGTCCTTCGGATAGACGCGGCGGGCACGGAGACGCCCGTCGCCGCTCATCCCCATCCGCAAGGAGACGCCCATGCGCCCCGCCGACAGCCAGCGCCCCACCGACGTCCTGCTCATCGCCCTTCACAAGCTCTCGCTCTCCGACGAGAACGTGCGCAAGACCGATCCCGGCCTCCACGCCGCCGCCGAGCTCAAGGCCTCGATCGCCTCCCTCGGCGTCCTCTCCAACCTCGTCGTCCAGGCGGTCGACGACACCTCCGATCTCTACGCCGTCGTCGCCGGCGGCCGCCGCTACAAGGCCCTCGTCGATCTCGCCGAGGAAGGCCAGGTCCCGCCCGACATGCCGGTGCCCTGCCGCGTCGTCCCCGCCAACGCCTCGCCATCGGAGATCTCCCTCGCGGAGAATGTGGTCCGCACGGCCATGCACCCAGCCGACCAGGTCGAAGCCTTCGCCACCCTCGCCGGCGACGGCGCGACCGTTGCCTCCATCGCGGCCCGCTTCGGCGTCGCCGAACGCACCGTCGAGCAGCGCCTCCGGCTCGGCAACGTCGTGCCCGAGCTGCTCACCGCCTACCGGCAGGACGAGATCGACCTCGAATGCCTCAAGGCCTTCGCCGTCACCGCCGATCCGGCGCGCCAGCTCGCCGCCTGGGAACAGGTCTCGGAGCAGGGCTACCGGCCCAGCGCCTGGCAGATCAAGCGCCTGCTCACCGAGACGCGGGTGCCCGGCAACACCGCCATCGCCCGCTTCGTCGGCCCCGACGCCTACGAGGCCGCAGGCGGCGCGCTCGACCGCGACCTGTTCGCCGCCGAGCACGATTCCTGCGTCTGGTTCGAAGATCCGCGCCTCCTCGACAAGCTCGCCCAGAAACAGCTCCAGGACATTGCCCTGCCCCTCGCCAGGGAGTGGAAATGGGCCGAGGCCCGTCTGGAGGTGGACTGGAACACCACCGCCCGCTACGGCCGCGTCCACCCCGTTCCGGCCCAGCCCACCCCCGAGGAAGCCGCCGAACGGGACAAGCTCCTCACCCGCCAGGACGAGCTCGGCAACATCGACGACGAGGACTGGACCGAGGACCTCGTCGTCGAGGCCGAGGACCTCGACCGCCGCCTCCACGAGCTCCAGGAACAGGTCGACGCCCGAGCCGCCTACGCCGATTCCGACAAGGCGATATCCGGCTGCATCGTCACCGTGGCCCAGGACGGAACCGCGCAGATCATCGCCGGCCTGGTGCGGCCCGATGACATCCCCGCCGACACCGCCGCCTCGGACGCCTCCGGCAACGGCGACACGACGGCTTCCTCCGAACACCGCAACACTGTGGCCCTCCCGCGGCTCAACACCCCCGAACGCTCCGCCGATCCGGCCGCCGAGGCCCGCAAGCAAGCCGGCATCGGCATCGGTCTCGCCGACGACATGCGGGCCATCCGCACCACGATCGTCAAGGCCCGCCTCTCCAAGGACTTCGGGGCCGCCTTCGACCTCTTCGTCTTCCAGGCCGCGCGGTCCGTCTTCACCCCCGGCTACCACTCCTCCGCGCTCGAAATCGCGATCCGCGAGACCCCCGACCGCCCCCACCTCCGCGCGAACGACGACACCTTCGCCGTCCACAGCCCGGCCGAAGCGGATCTGGCGGACCGCTCCCATCTGAGCCTCGATTGGCTCACCGTCGACGACGACCACCAAGCCTTCGCCCTCTTCCGCGTACTCCCGGACGACGCCAAGCAGGACCTGTTCGCGGCCTGCGTCGCCCGTACCGTCAAGGGGCAGCTCGCCTTCGAGCACGCCGCCCGCCCCGAGCTCGAAGCGACCGTGGCCCGCCTCGACATCGACTTCGCCGCCGAAGCGCGTCCCAGCGAGGACATGTTCTGGTCCCGCATCAAGAAGTCGCAGGTGCTCGACATCGCCCGCGCCACCCTCGGCAACGAATGGGCGGCATCGCACGCCAAGGACAAGAAGGCCGTCCTCGCCCAGGCCATGCACCGCGCCTTCGCCGCCGGGGACGACATCCCCGCGAGCATCTCGCCCGAGCGTCGCGCCGCCGCGCTCGCCTGGACGATGCCTGGCTTCGCAGCCTTCGACACCGGACCGGTCACCGACGATCCCGACACCACGGACCCCGCACCCGACGAAGATCCCGCCACCGCCGCGCCCGCCGAAGTCGACACCCACGACCCTGCGCCTGCCGACACCGAGCACGACCCCGGCAAGCCCGCCAACGGCCAGTTCGTCGTCCATCCGGATCCCGCAACCCCCAAGGACGACGCCGCGCCCTCCGTCTCCGACGCTATCGACGCGATGAACGCGATCCCGACCGCCGACGGCGGCCCGCGCGTCATCGTCAACCACGTCGATGCCGTCAACGGCCACCCCGCCGGCGACGAGGCGTTCGACATCCCCGAGTTCCTCCGCCGCACCTGATCCCACGGCGACCCCGCGCGCCCCGCGGCGACCCCGTCGCGAGGCGCGCCCTTCTATCCGCATCACCGGGAGACCCCGATGCAACCCGACTCCGCCTATCCCCCGAGCATCCGCGCTCGCGTCCACCACGACGCGATCGAGCGCGTGAGCCGCTTCTTCAACGCGACCCTCGACGACATCTTCGTCGAGCTGCTGCAGAACGCCCGCCGCGCCAGCGCCACCGCGATCCACGTCGCCACCGCGCCGCTCACCGCGGACCGCTGGTCGGTCACCGTGAGCGACGACGGCGCCGGCATCCCAGACCCGGCCATCGTCCTCTCCTTCGGCGAAAGCGCCTGGTCTACCCAGACCGCATCGCTCGAAGATCCCGCCGGCATCGGCTTCTACGCGCTCGCCAAACACGGCTGCGCCATTGCGTCCCGCCCTCTCAGCGATGCCGCCCCGGCGCCGGCGTGGCGCGCACAGATCTGCCCCAACGCCTTTCTCGGGAAAAGCCCGGCGCCCGTCCTCCCCGACGACACCGCGCCCACCCCGCACGGCACCGCGATCACCTTCATCACCGAACGCAACCCCGACTCCGTCGAATCATCGCTCGCTTCCTGCGCCCGCCACTTTCCCCTGCCGGTCCATTTCAACGGCCGCGAGCTGACCTTCCAGTACTTCCTCGACCGCGCGATCTACACCGAGACCTGGCGAGGCCTCACCTTCGGCATATACCGCAATGAGTACCGGCCCTACCCGGATCCCGACGTCAACTTCCACGGCCGCACCTTCAAGGCGGGCCTTCCCACCCTCGAGTGCATCACGGGCGGGGTCTGGTCGGTCCGCGCCCACATTCGCGCCTGCCCGGAATTCGAGCTCGTCCTGCCCGCCCGCAAGGAGCCCGTGGTCAACAACTTCCTGCGCTCCATGCGCCGCGAGGCGTTGCTCGCGATCTACCGCGCGATCGCAGCCCAGGAAACCCGCCCGCGCCTCTCCTACGGCCACCACAAGCGCGCCGCCGACGCCGGCATCCGCATCCAGCAGCTCCCGCCTGCGCTCGAACCCTGGCGCCCGCCCGTCGCCGATATCGACCACTGGCACGCTCCGCCCGGCTGGGACGCCCTCCGCCCCAGCGCCCTCATCATGGCGGCCGAGCCCGAGACCCATCACGGCCAGGCGATCTGGCGCGCCGCCCAGAAGGCGCGCATGGCGCACCGGCTCTTCGCCCCGGACCGCCGCCTCGAAGGCTACGCCTGGTACGACTCCCTGCCGCGCGTCACCGACTTCTCGATCGACGTCACCCACGGCGGCCGCACCCATACCGTCGTCGAGCCCCTGCAGAACGACGCCCCGACGGCCTCCGACGCCGTCCCGGCGGAACCCTTCAAGTTCGACGCCCGCCCGGACGCCATCGCGATCCGCCTCCACGTCTCCGAATCCGGAGATCATGTCCGCGATCTCGAGATCCCCGCCGACGTCATCTTCATGAACGACGAGGATTGCTACGTCGACGACATCGACCCGCTCGTCACCGCCGGCAGCGACATCGACGCCGACGAGCTCGCCGAGCTCATCCACCGCAGCTTCTTCACCCCCTCCGACGACGCGGACGCCGACAGCCACGAAACCCAGAAGAGCCGCTTCGACGAGGAGGCCATGCGCATCGCCCTCTCCCTGCTCGCATCCGAGGACGAAGGCCTCAGGCACGTCATCCATCAGGCGATCTGGCGCGAAGTGCTCTGGGTCATGCCGCGCGACCGCAAGGTCGATATCGCCGTCGCCAACGGCAAGGTCTCGGTTTCGCTCGGACCGGCGCCCGACTGCGAGCGGGTGCCCGCATGACCTCGTACGAAATCAACCTGCTCTACGACGTCTGCTTCGGCGCAACCGTGACGGTCGAGGCGGACAGCGTGGAGGAGACCTGCCGGCTCGCCATCGAACAGCCCGATGACGCGGAGGCGTGGAAGAGCACCGACCACGCCTCGGACGCCTACGTCCACGAAATACTCGCCACCGACCGACCGGAACCGCCCTATGGCGACGCCACGCCTGTACCCGTCCCCGAAGCCTACACGCGCGACGGTCCTCCGCCGACCGTCACCCTCTACGGCGAGCCGCCGCCCGGCTCGGTCGAGGTCTCGGACGGCACCGTCCGGCTCCGCTTCGTGCATCCCCGATTCGCGGTCACCCGCGAGCTCCCGGACCCCGCGCCGCCGGCCGGCGCCAGGCCCGTCGTCACCGTCGCGAGACGCCACGACGGCACCCCCGACGTCTCGGTCTCGGGCGCCGCCCATGTCCGGATCGTCGGCTGGAACGATCCGGACGCGCCTCCCTCCAGCGCCTGACCCCGCCGCGCCAGGCGACGGTGCAGCCGGAGAAGGGGCGGCCAGCGGATTCCGAGCCAGCCGCCCCTTGCAACCCCACACCCCGGATCCGGACATGGACCTCTTCGACAATCCCGACGCCGCCGAGTTCGAGATGCCGCTCTTCGCCGCCCGCGCGGCCGTCACCGAGCCCCTTCCCGCCGATAATGCGTCCCGCCTTCGCGCCGGACTGTTTGCCGATGCCCGGTCGCTCGACGACGCCGATCTCCTCGAACTTCTGCTGAGCGCCGCCGAACCCCCATTCCGCGCCCGCGAGCTCGCGAACCTCCTGCTCACCCGCTTCGGCACCGCCCCGCGCGCGATCGCGGCGCCCGCCGACCGACTCCGCTCCCTCGCAGGGCTCGACGACGCCCGGATTGCCCTCCTCAAAACCGCCGAGGCCCTCGCTGTCCGGCACGCCCGCGCCGCGGTCCCGGAAATCGTCAATCCCGTGCTGAACACCTACGACCTCGTCGTCCAGTACTGCCGCACGCTCGCCGCCCACCGCTCCGTCGAGGAACTGCATCTCCTCCATCTCGACACCCGGAACCGGCTCATCCGCGACGAGTGCCACCAGCGGGGCAGCATCAACCACACGCCGCTATACCCCCGCGAGGTCTGCATCCGGGCGCTGGATGCCAGCGCGGCCGCGATGATCGTCGTCCACAACCACCCCTCGAACTCGCCCCAGCCCTCGCGCGCCGACATCTCGATGACCGAAAAGCTCCGCGACGCGCTGAAGCTCATCGAGGTCGCCCTGCACGATCACCTGATCGTCACCGCGTCCGGCGTCTTCAGCTTCCGCCAGAAGGGCCTGCTCTAGGCACCTCCCACCGCTTCGGCGCCGGGAAGAGGACGGTCCGCCCGCCCGGGGCGCGGCCGCCGGCTCCGCGCGCGCCCGCTCCCGATCCTCTCTCCCCAATACCGGAGTCCCGGATGCTCGATTCGCACGCATCTCAGACCGCGCCTGCCCTCATCCCCACGTCGGCGACCACCCCTATCTCGCCGCGCCCCCACACCCCCGTCGCCACTGCCTGTCTCGACGCCGCCCACGCCCTGCTGTCCAGCCTCGAAGCCGGCCGGCCCCTCGACGCCGCCACGCTGCGCAGCGCCATGACCGCCGCATTCGACGGCACCGACGCCGACGGCGCCTGGTCGTGGAAGGACGCCTACGAGGCCGCCGAGGCGGCCCTGGTGCTATTCCTGCAGCGCTACGGCCGCGCCATGCGCCGCCAGGCGGGCAGCTCGCCCGACGGCCCGGGCGCGATGCTCGCCATGCTGCGGAAGGTCGCCGCCCTCGAGCCCTCCCAGACCCGGCGCTCCGAGGACCAGATCCGGCTCCAGCAGTTCTCCACCCCGCTGCCGCTCGCCTACGCCGCGCTGCAAGCCGCCGCGATCCGCCCGGGCGACGTCGTGCTGGAACCGTCCGCCGGCACCGGAATGCTCGCCGTCATGGCGCAGTGCGCGCTCGGAACGCAACCCCTCGAGGCGCTGCATCTCAACGAGATCGGGGCGGTCCGCTCGCAGCTCCTCGCCTCCCTCTTCCCGGCGTCGGCCGTCACCACGCACAACGCCGAATCGATCGCCGACCGCCTGCCGGAGCTGCGCCCCACCGTCATCCTGATGAACCCGCCCTTCTCGGCCAGCCCCGGCATCGAGCGCACCCGCCGCCACGCCGGCCTGAAGCACATCCGATCGGCCGCATCGATGCTTCCCTTGGGCGGCAGGCTGGTGACGATCTCCGCGTCGTCCTGCTCCCCGGCGTCGGCGGCCTGGAAAGAGGCGTTCGCGAGCCTCGATCCGCCGGCCGTTCCGGTCTTCACGACCGCGATTTCCGGGCGGGCCTACGCGCGCAGGGGCACCAGCTTCGAGACCCGCATCACGGTGCTCGACCGCGGCGCCGATGCGACCGCCATCGGCACCCTCGACGCGGACGCGATCGCGGAGGACCGCCAGTCCCTGCTGTCCGCCATACAGGCCGGAGTGCCCGCCCGGCTCCCGGCAGAGACCCGGCCGCTCGCCGATCTCTTCGGCCGGCCGGCCTCGCCGCCGGCGCCGGTCCCCCGACCCCCCGTGCCCGCCAGGCAACCCGCCGACCGATCCAGCGAGCACGAATGGGGGCCGGTTTCCGAGCTGCGCTACACCACGGCCGCCGCCACGCCCGCGGCCGCCCCGGGCCAGGACAGCGGCCCCTACGCCCCGTGGCGTCCGGGCGCGGTCCTCGTCGCCGGCGCCGAAGCGCACCCCACCCCGCTCGTGCAGTCCGCCGCCATGGCCGCGGTCGCGCATCCGGCCCCCTCCTACCGGCCGCTCCTCCCCGAATGCGTCGTCGCCGACGGCCTGCTGTCCGATGCCCAGATCGAAAGCATCGCCCTCGCCGGCGAAGCCCATCGGAACCATCTTTCCGCGCTCTACAGGATCGGGGCGGGATGGGAGACGGTGCACCGCACCGACAGCGAGGCGGAGGATGCCGTCGAGCCCGACGAGGGCAGCGACGACGCCGCGGACGCCGATCCCGACACCATCGACGGCGAAACTGTCTCGGAGCCGGTGCGCTTCCGCCGGGGATGGATGCTCGGAGACGGAACCGGCTGCGGCAAGGGCCGCCAGGTCGCCGCCATCGTCCTCGACCAGTGGCTCCGGGGCCGCCGCCGCGCGCTCTGGCTATCGCATTCCGACAAGCTGATCGAGGACGCGCGGCGCGACTGGACGGCGATCGGCGGCCGCGCCGAGGACATCGTGCCCATCTCGAAGTTCCGCCAGGGAGCGCCCATCCCGCACGGCGAAGCCATCCTGTTCGCCACCTACGCCACGCTCAGATCGCCGGCCCGGGAAGGGAAGATCTCGCGGCTAGAGCAGATCGTGGGCTGGCTCGCCGGCGGCACCGATGAAGCCATGCGCCACGCGTTCTCCGGGGTCGTCGTGTTCGACGAGGCACACGCCATGGCCAACGCCTCCGGCGGCACCGGGAACCGCGGCGCCGTCAGGCCGTCGCAGCAGGGGAGGGCGGGGCTCCGCCTCCAGAACGCGCTCCCCGACGCCCGCATCGTCTACGTCTCGGCCACCGGCGCTTCGACCCTGCAGGGTCTCGCCTACGCCACCCGCCTCGGCCTCTGGGCCACCATCGACACCCCCTTCGAGAACCGGGCCGCGTTCGTCCAGGCCATGGACGCCGGCGGCGTCGCCGCCATGGAAGTCGTCGCGCGCGACCTCAAGGCCCTCGGCCTCTACCAGGCCCGCGTCCTCTCATACGACGGAATCGAGGTGGACATCCTCGAGCACAGGCTCACCCCCGAGCAGCGCCGCATCTACGATTCCTACGCCGACGCCTTCAAGATCATCCACCGAAACATCCGGGAGGCGCTCAAGGCCACCGGCATCGAGGACGACGAAGGCACCCGCAACCGAAACGCCAAGTCCGCGGCCATGTCCGCCTTCGAGGGCGCCAAGCAGCGCTTCTTCGGCCACCTGCTCACCGCGATGAAGTGCCCGTCCACGATCCGCGCGATCGAGGCCGACCTCGAGCAGGGGCGCTCCGCCGTCATTCAGCTGGTCTCCACCGGCGAGGCGCTGATGGAACGCCGCATCGCCGACATCCCCGCTTCCGAGTGGGACGATCTCTCGATCGACCTCACGCCGCGCGAATACGTGCTCGACTTCCTCGAGCACGCCTTCCCGGTCCAGCTTCAGGAGGCCTTCGAGGACGACGAGGGCAACCTGCTCGCGCGTCCCGTCTTCGACGAGCACGGCCACGCCGTCATCTGCCGGGAAGCGCTGCAGCGGCGCGATGCCCTGATCCAGAAGCTCGCGGCCCTTCCGCCCGTCACCTCCGCCCTCGACCAGATCATGCAGCATTTCGGGCACGACGCGGTCGCCGAGGTGACCGGGCGCTCGCGGCGCGTCCTGCGCATGGTCGACGCCAGGGGCTCACGCCTCTCGCTCAGGTCCCGCCCCGGCTCCGCCAACCTCGCGGAAACCGCCGCGTTCATGGACGGAACCAAGCGCATCCTCGTCTTCTCCATGGCCGGCGGCACCGGGCGCAGCTACCACGCCGATCTCGGTTGCGGCAACACCGAACGCCGCATCCACTATCTGCTGGAGCCCGGCTGGCGCGCCGACCAGGCGATCCAGGGGCTCGGACGCACCCACCGCACCCACCAGGCCTCGGCGCCGCTGTTCCGCCCCGTGGCCACCGACGTCAAGGGCGAACGCCGCTTCATCGCCACCATCGCGCGCCGCCTCGACTCGCTCGGCGCCATCACGCGCGGCCAGCGCGACTCCCAGACCGCCATGGGCGGCGAAGACACCGCGCTGTTCCGCGAGAGCGACAACCTCGAGAGCGCCTACGCGAAGGCGGCGTTGCGCCAGTTCTACAGCGCGCTGTGGCGCGGCCGTATCGAGGGGTGGTCGCTGCAGGACTTCGAGGAAGCCACCGGCCTCAAGCTCACCCACGAAGGCGCGTTGAAGGAGGACCTGCCGCCCATGTCGCAGTTCCTCAACCGCCTGCTGGCGCTCCCGATCGACGAGCAGAACACGCTGTTCGCGGCGCTCGAGACGCGCATCGACGCCAATATCGCCGCCGCCATCGAGGCCGGCGTCTTCAACCTCGGCGTCGAGACCGTGCGGTCCGACTCGCTCACCGTCGCCGAACGCGAGACCGTCTTCGTCCACCCCACGACCCGGGCCGAAACCGAGATCGCCGAGATCGTCAGGCGCGACCGTCTCCAACCCCTCTCGGCCGACGACGCTCTCGCGATGCTCCGCCGCGGCTCCGACAAGACGCCCGAGCTGGTGGTTAACGCCCAGTCCAACCGCGCCGCCCTCGTCATGCCGGCCCCCTCGCGCATGCTCGACGACGGCGGCGTCGAGACCCGCTTCCGCCTGATGCGCCCCCGCGAGCCCGAGACGATCGCCAGCAAGGCCCTTGCCGCCTCCAACTGGGCGCCGGCGGACGAACCCACCTGGCGCAATCTCTGGGATGCCGAGATCCGGTCGCTGCCCAGCCACACCGAATCGCGGTTCTGGCTCGTCGCCGGCCTGCTCCTTCCCATCTGGGACCGCCTGCCGGAAACCAGCCTGCGGGTCCGCCGCGTCACCGCCGACGACGGCCAGCAGCTCATCGGGCGCATCCTCCGGGCCGACGAGGTGCGCGACGTCCGCGCCGCCTTCGGCCTCGGCGGCGGTCCCGCGCTCTCCGCCGAGGAGCTGCGCGACGAGATCATGACGCGCGGCACCAGCGTCCGGCTCGCCAATGGCTGGCGGATCGCGCGGCGACGCCACATGGGCGCCGAGCGCATCGAGATCGACGGCCCGACCGACCGGGATCTCGCCGCCCTCAAGCGGGCCGGGTGCACCACGGAGATCGTTTCCTGGCGGACCCGGGTCTTCGCGCCCACCACCGCCGCGCTCCAGCAGGTCATGCAGCACTGGCCCGTCGCCGAGACCGCCTGATCCGTTCCGCCCCGCCGCAACCCCCGCGAGGACCGTCCGATGCCGCAGTCCCACACGCTCCCCGACAATCCCGTCTACGCCTTCACCCCGTCCTACGAATTCGAGGACGACGTGCAGCAGATCCGAATCGTCTTCCAGGACATGCCGGGCTACGTGCCCACCGCCATGGTGGCGCTCACCGTGGCCGACGCCGAGAACATCTGCGACAAGCTCAACAGGCGCCTCGGCCTCGACCGCCAGCAGTGGACAGCCCTCGCCGCCACGTCGATGGCCGATCCCGACGCCTCCGGGCTCCACTGACTCAGGGGGCTTCACCGACACCGCGAGTACACGCCGATCGGCGTGCTCTTGAAATCGCCCGGGCAGCGCCCGCGGTTCTCACCGTTCTCGCTTCCGTAGCTCACGGTTTTGCACGGCTCCCGGTCAACTCTCATCCGGCAAGGCCACGCCCCAACACCCCCCGGAGCCCGCCCGGCGCTCTTCCGGTCAAGCTCTCCGGTGCAGCCGCCGTAATCCTCCCGCCTCCCGTCGCAGCCGGCGACGGCGGTCGCGAGTTCGACTTCCCGAGATCCAGGTGACGTATGAACAGCACCCCGCCAGCTCCCATCCGCGCGGCCATCTACGCGCGGTTTTCCAGCCATCTCCAGGACCCGCGATCGATCGACGACCAGGTGCGTCTCTGCCGCGCAAAGCTGCGCGAGATGGGGGTCCATGCCATCCGGGTCCACTCCGATGCCAGGGCGACCGGCACCATCACCCAGTCCCGCCCCGGCCTGGCACGGCTCCTCCAGGACGCCAAATACGGCCTCATCGACCTGGTCTGCGCCGAGTCCCTCGATCGCATAAGCCGCGACCAGGAAGACATCGCCGGCATCTACAAGCGGCTGCGTTTCTGGAGCGTCCGCCTCGTAACGCTGCAGGAAGGAGAGATCGAATCCATCCACGTCAGCATCGGCGGGCTGGTGAACCAGGCCTGGCTCGACAACCTCGCCTCCAAGACGCGGCGCGGCCAGATCGGCGCCGTCCACGCCAAGCGCATCCCGGGCGGGCTCTCCTACGGCTACCGGAACGCCAACCGGATCGACGAGCAGGGCAAGGCGCTGCGCGGCCTGCGCGAGATCCACCCCGAACAGGCCGAGACGGTGCGACGCATCTACCGCCTCTATGCCGACGGCATGAGCACCCGCCGCATCGCCGCCCTGTTGAACCGCGAAGGCATCCCGGGGCCGCGCGGAGGGGCCTGGGGCTCCAACACCATCAACGGCCACCGCGGCCGCCGCAACGGCATCCTCAACAACGAACTCTATCGCGGGCGTCTCGTCTACGGACGCCAGAAATTCATCCGCGACCCCGACACCGGAAAGCGCCAGGCTCGCCCCGTCCCGCCCGCCGACTGGCTCGTCAAGGACGTCCCGGAACTGCGCATCGTCGACGATGCGCTCTGGAACCGCGTTCAGACCCGCCGCCAAGCCGGCCAGGATCGGCGCCGCAATCCCGCCGCCCACACGCCCCTTCCACTCACCGGCCTGGTGCGGTGCGGGGTCTGCGGCGGCACCATGACGATCGTCCGGGAACGACGCTACGGGTGCAATGCCCACAGAGAGAAGGGGACCTGCGGCAACCCCCGCGGCATCGACGCCGCGGTTATCGAGAACCGCGTGATCCCCCTCCTGTCGCGAAGCGTCCTGGAAGAACTCGATCTCCCCGAGCTCGTCCGCCGCGCGGCCGAGGAATCCACCTGCCGGCGCGAACGCCTCGCCACCGCGCTCACCGAGGGCGAGCAGCGCATAACCCGGCTTCTCGACGCCATCGAGCAGGGCGCCCAGTCCCATGCCGCCCACAGGCGCATCCTCGACATCGAACACGAGACCGCCGCCATCCGGCTCGAGCTCGACAGCCTGCCTACGCTTCCCGCCGCTGCCCCGCAAGACCTCGCCAGGCGCCTGCAGGAACGCCTCGCTCTCCTCCACCGGGCCATCGCCGGCGCAGCGCCGGAGGAGGGCGCCCGGAAGAGCGCCCTGCTCCTCGCAAGAACCCTCGTCGAGCGGATCGACGTCGCCCCGCTCCCCGCACGCGGTGAAGTGGAAATCTCCGTCCGGCCGCGCGCCGATGCCGTCGTCGCCCTCGCCCTCGACGAGCAATGGACGCTCAGCCCCGAAGCGTCCGAAACGCCATTCCCCACAACCTCGGCCATCCCGCCCGCGTCCTGAACACCCGCACCCGGCACGCCCGCATCCTACAAACCCTTCCCCGGGATCCATGCTCGCCCGAACCCCGCGCCCGCCGCCGCCCTTGCCGGCCTCCATTCCCCGTTCGGCCGGCCTCCGCCGGCACTTCCACGACGTCCCGCCCTTCACGGCCAACCCGGCGCGACAGCAGGAGCCCGTGACGCGGCGCGGCCGGGCGTCCGATTCCCGCCGCCGCGCGAGACCGGCCTTCCCGCAACCCTCAGCCGGAGCGACCCATGTCCACATCCGACCCGAACGCCGTCTTCGGCCCCGTTCTCTCCGCATACCCCCGAGCCCAGGCGATCGAGGACGGCGTCCTCGTCGACGTCTCCGAAACCGCCCGCGAAGCCGGCTTCAACATTCCGGTCGCCGTCACCCGCACCGTGTGGAGCCGCCTGATCGCGCTTCCCGACGGCTATCGCGGCTTCCAGGACGAACGCGGCCGCCTGTGGGACGTCCTCTGGATGGCGCGCCACTACGCGCTGCGGGCATCCCAGCACGACCGGGTGACGATGTGCGTCCTCGTCCGGGACATCAGGAAGGACCTGCGAGACAGCCACCGCCCGCCGCGCAAGCATTGCCCGATCGTCGCGATCGGCGCCGGCGACGAAGGTGAGCCGACGATCACCATAATGTTTCCCGAGGACGACTGAGGCCGACGCGATGCAGATCCCGAGCCCTCGACAGATCCTCGAAATCGCCCGCCGGGTCCACGACACCTTCAACGCCCCGCGGCGCTGGCACCAGGGCGGCTGGGGCCGCGACGACGACGGCGACGTCATCGAATTCGAAGGTGGATTCCACGTCGTCGACGACCGCGACCGGCGCGTCCCGCCCGCCTTCTACTCCTCCGATCCCAACAGCCCGCGCTGCTTCTGCCTGGGCGCCGCGATCCGCATCCACGCCGGCAACGTGCTCGGCCACGACCCCTCGCACACCGGCGACGCGACCGAAATCGTCTGCGCCGTCTACACCCGGGTCGGACACATCGATACCAGCGGGCGCGAACAGGACTCGGGCGATTTCGAGCCGCACCTCAACAGCATCATCGACTGGAACGATTCCGACGAGCGTTCCTACGAGGACGTGCGCGATCTCACCGCCGCCGTGCTGCGCCACCTCGACGCGCGGCGCTGGTAGCCCGCACAGACTCCGCAACCCGGGAGACCCCGATGAAAAACAGCGTCATCCACGTCAACGACCACCTCATCGCCCGCCTCGAGGAACTCGGTCAGGAGAACCTTTCCGCCGAAGAACTGGACAACGTCGTCAAGCGCGCCGAGGCCTCCGTCAAGGTCGCCTCCGCGCTCACCGCGAACGGGCGCATCGTGCTCGACGCCCAGCGTCTCAGCGCCGAACACGGCGTCGAATTCGACCGCGAAACCGCCCCCATGCTCACCGGCCGCAAGCGTCCCGCGACACTGCCCCCCTCCGGCAGTCGCGACTGATGGCCGCGCGCATCTTCGACCTCTACCGGAAGGCCTGGCTGCGCGCCTTCTACCCACGCTACACGATCGACGAGACCACGCGCCTCTTCAACGAACGCTTCGGCACCTCGCTCACCCGGGAACAGATCCGCAACGCCGCAAACCGCTTCAAATGCGGCCCCGGCAAGGACCCCCAGCGCTTCGCTCCCGGCCACGTTCCTCACAACAAGGGACGCAAGGGCCATTGCCCGCCGGGCTCCGAGAAGGGCTGGTTCCGCAAGGGCGAGGACCCCGTCAACACCCGCGCGCTTTACGCGGAGCGCTGGGACCACGCAGGCAACCGCGATTCCAGGACGCCCGTGCTGATGATCAAGATTCCCGGCGCCGCACCCTACGCCTCGCAGAAACGCGCCGGCGCGCACCAGAAGACCCGCTGGGTCCGCAAGGCCGTCTGGATCTGGGAACGGGAACACGGTCCGGTTCCGGAAGGCCACGCCATCGTGCAGCTCGACGGCGACCCCGCCAACTGCGATCCCGCCAACCTCGACTGTGTGCCCCGCTCCGCCCTCGCCATGCTCAACGTCCCCTGGGCGATCCCGCCCGCCGGGCGCGAGCTCAATGCCGTGCGCGTCCGAATCGCGCAGGTGAGGGCAGGGCTCTCTATGGCCCGGCGCAACGGCAACCCCTCCGGAAACACGCAAACCGGCAGCCTCCTATCATGTCCCGATCCACGATCCACCGCGCCGACGCCGACCTGAAACATTCCTGGCGCTCTCGTTTCCGGTCGCTTCCCCCGAGCGCTCGGCTCGCCCTTCACGATGCCCTGCTGGATCTCCGCACCGACGCTCTCCAACGCGCCGAGCTCCAGTGGCGGCGGCACAAAGCGCCCATGGCCTGCTACTGGAAGGCCGTCGGCGTCTACGCGGGCCATATCGCCCGCGCGCTCCGCTGAGCCCGCTCCGCGCATCTCCGACATCTTTCCCGGGAGCACGCATCGACATGCCCCGCTTCATCGACGTCGACTCCTTCGCCGGCGGGGAAGGCGCCTCGCTCGCTATCGGGGCCGCCCTCGGCAAGCCCGTCGACATCGCGATCAACCACGACCCCTGGGCCATCGCGATGCACGCCGCCACTCATCCGAGGACCCTGCACCACAACCACCCCGGACAGTGTGGTGAGCCTGATCTCCGTGCCGCGCGCAAACCTTGCACTTCCCCTCCCATTCGATTCATTCTGCCTCGTCAACGCACCCGTGGGAGACAATTGCATGACCGACGAAACGAAAGAGCCGAAGACGATCAGCCGCCGCACCGTGCGGATGAAGCCGCACGATTACCAGCCGAAGAAGGCCGAGCTGGAAGAGCCGTTCCAGATACGCAAATCGGACGGGACGATGCCGACGCCGGAGGAACTGGCAAGGGGCGCGCTCGGCCCGGTTACAATCCTTGAAGACCTCGACGCATGACACCGGAAGGCCGCGAACGCGGATGCAGATCATGCGCCTACGCCGTCGAGCATATCTATCGGGTTCAGGGGCCATTCTATGCCGGAGAAGAGAGACCCCCACCCGACGGATATATCGAATGCCACCGGCACCCGCCACACGCGCATCACGGGTTCCCTCGGGTCAACGGACCTGACTGGTGCGGGGAATGGACGGCGGCCGATGAGTGACCGTTGGGACTAATAGCTATAATCCCCAAGGGAAGCGCCCCGATCCGCTCCCCCGCCGCCCGCTCGAGCCGCAATCTCGCATGGATCGTCGTACTCTGGGCCCAACGCACCAAGTCCCAAATCATCATGTTCGAAAACGTCGAGGAATTCGCGGACTGGGCGTCCCTCCTCGACAACGGCAAGCCGTAAGCCGACCGATCCGCAGACACACCGAACAAAGTCAGCGCTCAACGGTCAGATTGAAACTTCTGCACCCCCATCCCATACTTCATTCACCGGGCGCCGGCACCGCGATCACCGACTCGTCGCCGCTCCCGAGGAGAACCGCCATGCAGATCGACACCGCCGCCCTCGAAGCGGCTCTCGGACGCCTCTCCAATCTTCCCGCGAAAATCGATGCCTGGCGCGTCGAGACCGGCACCGACTGGACCGACGATCCCGCCATCTGGATATGGGGAATCTTGAACGACGCCAACATCGACACCGACACCCACGCCGCTTTGCGCGCCGCCATCCTCGCTACAGTCCGCCAGCAGACCGACCCGGAAATCGGCGTTTTCATACGTTTCCGCGCGACGTCCGAAATGGCTCAAGCAACATGACGCTGCACACCGATCTCCTAACCCAGGCCCGATTCCTCGCGCGCAAGGAACCGAAGAAACCCTCCCAAGCCAGCCTTCGCTGCGCGGTATCCGCAGCTTACTACGCCCTCTTTCACCTCCTCGTCGACGAAGCCACCAAGCTCATGTTTCCGGGACGCCCGCGGGGCCCCCTGCGCCGCGTCGTATCCCGTGCGTTCAGGCACACCACGATGAGATCCGTGGCCAGACAATTCGCCACCCCGGGCCCACCAGCCCGACTCGACCGCGCTATCCCCGCAGAACCGATAGAACCCGCCCTCGTCGATCTGGCCAAAGCATTCGAGGAACTCCAGCAGGCTCGCCACGAAGCCGATTACGATCTTGCCCGCCCGTTCACGCGCTCCGAGGTCCTGCTTCTCATCGACCTCAGTGAACGCGCCTTCCGAAACTGGCGCACCGTCCGTCGAACTCCCCAGGCCGATGCCTTCCTTGCCGGTCTGCTAGCCTACGACAATATTCACGTTTCACGCCGATAGTTCGCACTCTTCTCAACTCACCGTCGACCTTCACCAAGCTCAGGGATTTTGTGGTGGTGGGTATCCGGGCAACCACCCCTTCCTTCTGGCCGAATTCGAATGGATCGACCCGCCGCCGCGCCCCGACCACCTCGTCCATCTGCTCGACGCGGCCGTCGACGCATTTCAACAGATAACGTCAGACGCTTGACAGCCCCGGCCCCTTGCCCTCCACACTTCGCTCCCGCACCCTCCCGGCAGGATCCTTCAATGACCGATCTCTTCGACACCCACGCCGAGCACTTTTCGCTGTTCGTCCGCGCCATGGCCCTCCTGTGCGTTCGGAACACCAAGCTCGAGGACATCCACGCGGGCAAATCCCCTATCACGCGCACCGGCGACTACAGCGACGTAACGGTCATCGACGCCGACGGCCGCCACCTGCCCTGGACCGACGTAAGCCGGATCGACGACAACGAAATGCGCGACCTCATGCGCCAGGTCGTCAACCTGCTCTACACCTTCTGCCACCACGCCCAGGATCCGGCCTTTCTCGACCAGATCGAGATCTACATGCGCACCGTCCGCCAGTGGGACGAGCCCCGCATCCAAGACGGCTTTCTCCAGGGTACGCCGACACGCCACTGATCTCCCCACAAAATGCAAGAATCTTGCCCCGACTTGCATACCATGTGACCACTTGGGCGACGGAATATCACAGCCCCTCCCTTGTTCACCCAATGACGTGCGGTTTGCCCGATGACACCGCCACGTTCGGTATCCGGAGCCGCACCGACTGCCTCGCAATTCGGTCGCATCGGTCGGACGAGCGATGAATGCCCACTGAAGAATAACCGGGCGACTGTGAGAGCATTGTGTCTACAACGAAGACAATCGTGTATATTCCGGGAGCACTGGAAATCATGTCCGCGCCGATTCCGCGTAAGCGGGCAAGCGCTGGCTGAACCCATCTTTCGCCTGCCTGCGGATTGGCGCGATTCGCGAGGAGGATCATTTGAAGAGCCGGGAAGAGCTTGAGCGCGAGGTCGCGGTCCTGGGCGAGCGCATCGCCACCCTGAGCGCGGCGGTGCTGCGGCTCGGCTCGAGCCTTGACCTCGCCACCGTGCTGCAGGAGGCCGCCGACAGCGCCCGCACGCTCACCCGGGCGCGCTACAGCCTGATCGTCACCGTCGACGAGGCGGGCGAGGCGCGCGAGTTCGTCACCTCGGGCCTTGACCCCGAGGAGCGTCGCGAGCTCGCCGAGTGGCCCGACGGCCCCCGGCTGTTCGCTTATCTGCGCGACCTGCCGGGCCCGTTCCGGCTCTCCGACCTGCCGGACTGGTTCCGGGTGCGCGGCTACTCCGACGAGCTGGTGCGCGAGAAAACCCTGCAGGGCACGGCGATGCGCCACCGCGGCGTGCAGGTCGGAAACTTCTTCCTGGCCGGCAAGGAGGACGCCCCCGAGTTCAGCGCTGCCGACGAGGAGCTGCTGGAGTTGTTCGCCTCGCAGGCGGCGGCCGCGATCGTGAACGCGCGCGCGCACCAGCAGGAGCGGCGCGGGCGGGCCGACCGCGAGGCCCTGATCGCGGCAACCCCGGGCGGCGCGGTGGCGAGGGTCGCGGCGCGCGCTGGGGGGGGGGAGGGGCGGGCGGGGGCCGACCTCGAGGCCCTGATCGAGACAACCCCGGTCGGCGTGATGGTCGTCGACGCCCGCACCGGGCTGCCGGTGTCGTCCAACCGGGAGGCGCTCCGGCTCGTCGAGCCCCTGCGCGCGCCCGACCGCCCCGTCGAGGCTCTGCCGGAGGACGTGACCTGCCGGTTCGGCGACGGGCGCGAGACCGCGCTGAAGGAGCTCACTCTGGCCGACGTGATACAGAAGGCCGGCACGGTGCGCGCCGAGGAGGTCGTGCTGTCGGCGCCCGGCGGGCTGAGCGTGTCGCTGCTGGTCAACGCCACGCCGATCCACGGCGAGGACGGCGCGGTGGCGTCGGTGGTCGTCACCATGCAGGACCTCGCGCCGCTGGAGGAGCTGGACCGGCTGCGCGCGGAGTTCCTCGGCATGGTGAGCCACGAGCTGCGCACCCCGCTCGCCGCCATCAAGGGCTCGACCGCGACCGTGCTGGGCGCCTCGCCGGCGCTCGACCCGGCCGAGCTGCACCAGTTCTTCCGGGTCGTCGACGAGCAAGCCGACCAAATGCGGGGCCTGATCGGCGACCTGCTGGACGCGGGCCGGATCGAGACCGGCACGCTGTCGGTCTCGCCCGTCCCCACCGAGGTCAAGGAGCTGGTGGAGCAGGCGAGGAACGCGTTCCAGAACGGCGGCGCCACGCACGCGGTGCTTGTCGACCTGCCCGAGGACCTGCCCCTTGTGCTGACCGACGGCCCGCGCATCGTGCAGGTGCTGAACAACCTGCTGTCCAACGCCGCGCGGCACTCGCCCGGCTCGACGCCCATTCGGGTCGCCGCGCTGCGCGACGGCCCGCACGTCGCGGTCTCGGTCTCCGACGAGGGAATGGGGGTGCCGGCGGAGCAGCTGCCGCGCCTGTTCCAGAAGTATTCCGGTCTCGGCGGCGACGAGGGAGGGCGCGGCCTGCGGGGCTCCGGCCTCGGGCTCGCCATCTGCAAGGGCCTGGTCGAGGCCCATGGCGGGCGCATCCGGGCCGAGAGCGACGGGCCGGGCCAGGGCACCCGCTTCACCTTCACCGTCCCGGCGGCCGAGGATTCCGCCCGAGCGCCCGTCACCGCGCGCGGCCGCGCCCTGCCGGCCGGCCGGAACGGCGAACAAGCGCCCGTCCTGGTGGTGGACGACGACCCGCGCACACTGCGCTTCGTGCGCGACGCGCTGGCCCAGGCCGGCTATGCGCCGCTCGCGACCGGCGACCCTGAGGAGCTCCCGCAAATCGTCAGGACGCACAGACCCTGCCTGGTCCTGCTCGACCTGATGCTGCCCGGCGCCGACGGCATCGAGCTCATGGAGACGATCCCCGAGCTGGCCGACCTGCCGGTCATCTTCATCTCCGCCTACGGGCGCGACGAGACCGTCGCCCGGGCGCTGCAGAAGGGCGCCGCCGATTATCTCGTCAAGCCGTTCTCGGCGACCGAGCTGACGGCGCGGGTCCAGGCGGCGCTGCGCAAGCGGGCCGGGCCGGAGACCTTCACCCTCGGCGATCTCGCCGTCGACTACGAGGCGCGGCAGGTCACCGTGGCCGGCCGTTCGGTGCGGCTGACCGCCACGGAGTTCGACCTCCTGCGCATCCTCACGCTGAACGCCGGCAGGGTCTCGAACTACGAGTCCCTGATCCGACAGATCTGGAACGGGCCGGACACCGGCGACCCTGACCGGGTGCGCACATTCGTCAAGCAGCTGCGGCGCAAGCTCGGCGACGACCCGAAGCGGCCGGGATACATCCTGAACGAACGCGGGGTCGGCTACCGCGTGCCGAGACCGGAGGAGTAGCGCGCGTCCCGCGACGGCTGCACGCAGCCGTCCGCGCCGGGATCCGGAACCGCGCCCTTGCGCAACCGTCCCGGCGGCCGCCGGTTCCGCCCCGGCCGTTTCACGCTCCCCCGCCTGCCGGCAGCGCCACCGTCGCGCGCAATCCGCCTTCGGCACGGTTCTCAAGCAGGATGTCGCCCCCGTGGCCGCGCACGATGCCGCGCGCGATAGCAAGCCCGAGCCCGCTGCCCCCGGTATCGCGGCTGCGCGACGTTTCGAGCCGCACGAAGGGCTCGAACACCCGCGCGAGCTCCGCCTCCGGGATCCCCGGCCCTTCGTCCTCGATGACGATGTGAATTTCTTCATCGTCCCGCTCGATCCGCACCCTCGCCCGGCTCCCGTAGGCGACCGCGTTCTCCAGCAGGTTGCGCACCGCCCGGCGCAGCGCCGCCGGCCGGCAGGCGGCGAGCACCCGGCCGGAGTGCGCGACCGCGAGGTCGTGCCCGAGCTCCGCGAGGTCGGCGGCCACGCTGTCGATCAACGCGTGGAGGTCCACCGTCCGCGTCTCCTCCCGCCGCGCGTCCTCGCGGATAAAGGCGAGCGCGTCCCCGGTCATGCGCTGCATCTCGTCAAGCGCGGCGAGAATCTTGGCCTTGGTCTCCGCGTCCTCGACGAACTCGGCATGCAGGCGAAGGCTGGTGATCGGGTTCCTGAGGTCGTGCGAGACCGCCGCCAGCATGGCCGTGCGGTCTCGGACGTAGCGGTCGAGCCGTGCCCGCATGAGGTTGAACGCGCGCACCGTCTCTCGGGTCTCGACCGGCCCCGCCTCGGGCAGGTCGTCGACCGCCTCGCCCTGACCGAGGCGCCCGGCGGCGGCCGCGAGCCCGCGCATCGGCTTCGCCCGCCCGCGTCCCGGGGGGGCGCCCACGGCGCCGGGCCGGGGGCGCCGGGCGGCGGCGGCGAGCCCGCGCATCGGCTTCGCCAGCCGTCGTCCGGTGAGGACCGCCACGGCCGCGATGCAAAGCGCCGAGA
This sequence comes from Defluviicoccus sp. bin129, assembly GCA_002239065.1. Lineage (GTDB taxonomy): Bacteria > Pseudomonadota > Alphaproteobacteria > MPNO01 > MPNO01 > MPNO01. The sequence goes on from MPNO01000053.1 coordinate 33,034, forward strand.
GCAGGAAGACGGCGACGAACGCCGCCCCCCAGGCCGGCGCGCCGGGCGGCGGGCCCACCGCGACGTTCAGCCAGCGCCCGTCCGCCAGCGCCACCGACGCGGTGAACCAGTCGGGCTCCCCGCGATCCCGCCCATGATCGTCGTCTCCGCCATGATCGCGGTCGTGGTCATCGTCGTCATCGTGGCGATCGTGGTCGTCGTCCCGATCGTCGTCGTCCAGGAAGCGCGTCCAGAGCGGCGCCACCCGGACCCGCGCCGCGCTGACGCCAAGCGCGGCGGTAAGTTCGCCGGCGATGGCGGCGGCGCGCTCTCCCGCCCCGGTCTCCTCCACGACCGGTTCCCGGCTCAGCGAGAACCGCGCAAGCTCCGTGCTCGCCGCCGCGATGACGGAGTCGTGAAGACCGGGCGGCGTGTCGCCGAGCAACCGCGCCACCGTCGCCGTCCGCAGGACGGCATTGTCCCGGTGCGCATCGCGCAGCGCCTCCATCCGCTCCCAGGCGAATAGCGCGACGGCGACGCCCTGGGCCGCGGCGAGCGCCAGCAGCAGCAGCAGCGTAAGCTGGCCCGCGAGGCTCTTCGGTGCGAGCCTCATCCGCGCTCGACCTCGCCCGCGAAGCGGTAGCCGCCGCCCCAAACCGTGGCGATCAGCGCCGGGTTCTTCGGGTCGCGCTCGATCTTGCGCCGCAGCCGGCTCACCTGGTTGTCGACTGCGCGGTCGAAGGGCGCCGCGCTTCGGCCCCGGGTCAGGTCGAGCAGCTGCTCGCGCGAGAGCACCATGCCGGGGCGCTCCAGCAGCGCAACCAGCAGCCGGAACTCGCCCGAGGACAGCGGCGTCACGACCCCGGCCTCGTCGACCAGCTCGCGCTTCCCGGTATCGAGCGACCAGCGGTCGAAGCGCCAGGTCCCGGCCGGCAGCGGCTCCCGGTCGGGCGGCAGGCTGTGCGCACGCCGGATCACCGCCTTGATGCGGGCCAGCAGCTCGCGCGGGTTGAACGGCTTGGCGACATAGTCGTCGGCGCCG
>MPNO01000054.1 GCA_002239065.1 Defluviicoccus sp. bin129
CGATGGCCTCCGCTGTGGATAAGCAGCCCGCCGCCGCCAGACTCGCGACGGTCGCGGCGGCGGGCTACTTACCCACAGCTACCAACGAAAGCCAGAGCTCCTACACCACGTGTGGGGACACGACCCCGTCGTTCCAAAGGAACGCGGGCCGCGGCGGTTCCACTGGCGATCTTTTGCGCAACCTATGCACTATGGGCCTTGCTCATCACCGGCTTGGCTTTCGGCACCAGCCAGATTTAGCCCGGGCGGCGAGGGCGCGCAGATTGCGACGACACGCGCTGGACAGGCCGTGACGGTCCCCGCCACACTCGCGCGGCAAACGGGGAGGGCGAGAGATGGCCGCAACCGCAGGCGGGCTCGCCGCGCATCTGGTCGGCAGCCTGCCGGTCGACGACGCGGAGACCGCGTTCCGCACGCTGGGCGGGGCGCTCGGCGCGCATCTGCGCTGCCTGCCGGACGGCGAGACCGGGCGGCGCCGGCGCTGGATCAGCTTCATCAACGACATGCTCCAGGCGCATCCCGATCTGGAAATCGACCCCGACGTGCCGGTCCTCGAGTTCCGCCAGTGGGACGGCAAGCTGGTCTACGCGGTCGAACGCCTGCGCGTGCGCGCGGGCGTGGATGCGGCGGGCCTCGCCTTCGCCACCGGCTATGCCGAGGACGCGATCCGCAACCACGCGGTCTTCGCGCGTCTCGGGGAAGAGGGCGCGGTTCCGCAAGGGGTCAGGTACCAGATCTGCATGGCGACGCCGCTGGCGATCGCCTACAACTTCATCTCGCCCAACGCCTATGACGATTTCCTCGCCCCCTACACCGCCCATCTCCGCGCCGAGTTGGGGCGCATCGCCGACGCCCTGCCGCATGGCGAGATCGCCTGGCAGTGGGATGTCTGTCCCGAGGTGCTGATGTGGGAGGGGTATTACGGGCTGGAGGAGGACCAGCGGGGGCGGATCCTGGGCTCGCTCGGCGAGATCGGCGACATGGTGCCGGAGACCGTCGATCTCGGCTACCATCTGTGCTACGGCAGCCCGCAGGACGAGCACATGGTGCAGCCGAAGGATCTCGGGGTCTGTGTCGAGATGGCCAACGGCATCGCGGGCAGCGTGTCGCGCGCCATCCGGTACATCCACATGCCGGTGCCGCGGGAGCGCGGCGACGAGGCGTTCTTCCGGCCGCTCCAAGACCTCGCTTTGGAGGAGGGGACGGCGCTCTATCTCGGGTTGGTGCATGAGGGCGACGCGGAAGGCAACGCCAACAAGCTCGCCCAGGCGCGCAAGTTCGCCGCCGTCGCCGGCATCGCCGCCGAATGCGGCCTCGGGCGCGGCGACCCCGACTCGCTGCCCGACATGATCGAGCAGCACCGCCTGCTGGCCGAGGCGGGCTAACCAAGCAGCCGCAGCGCCTCCCGGGCGACCGGGCTCGGCGCCGTTGCGGAGCCCGTGAAATAGGCCATCGAGGCCGACAGGATCCGGTCGCGCCACGCGCCGGGCGCCATCTCCCGGTAATTCTCCAGGGCGGCCTCGGTGAACTTGTAGTCGTGGGAGTACCGGCCGCTGCGCGCGAGATGCCGGCGCGCGGCGGCGACGAGGCGGTCCGCGGAGCCGCCGCGTTGCAGATAGTGCAGGGCCTTGCGCGCGGCCGCGGCGGGATCGTGCGGCAGCTCGGAGAATGCGTCGCGCAACGCGGCCGCGCCCTCGCCTGAGGCGGCGAGAGGCTCCAGCGCCTCGATCCGCAGATCGGCCCGCGTGTCGCCGACGCCGCGCCGGAAGGCGGGCATGAAGGCCGCCGACTGCAACAGCGCCAGCTGCCGCGTCGAATCGGCCCGCGCGTGGCGGAACACGTAGTGGAACGCGTTGGCGGATGTCTGGGCGTGCACCGGGACCACCCTCGGCCGGGTCAGCACCAGCTCCGCGGCGGTGGCGAAGATGGCCTCCCAGATCGAGTCGGCGGCGACGCCGTGTCGCAAAAGGTCGATCGCCGCCCGGCCCGCGTCGAGCTCGGAGACCTCGCGCAGCGTGCGCACCAGCTCATCGCGCGCGGCGTCGTCCCGGCGGCCCTGTCTCCAGCTCTTCGGGATCTCCCGGAGCATCGCCTGGAACGCCCGCCAGGTCCGGTCGGGAGCCAGGTCGCCGGTGGCGGGGTTCGGGCCGTAGCCGTGATTTTGCAGCGCCGCGGCGAGCGAGCGAAGCACCGGAGGCGCGTATTCGGGTCCGACGAGCGGCAGCAGGCGGTGCACGTTCTGCACCGCGATCGCCTTGTGGCCGATCGCGCGAAGATCCCGGATGCCGTATCTGAAGAGGATCTCGGAGAGCCGCTCCGGGGCGGCCAGCCGGGCGAAATCGAGGATAGCGGGATCGACGGCCTCGAGATCCCAGCGATCCAGCGCGTCGATCAGGTTTTTTTGCGCCGCCTCCGCCGTCCCGGCCGCCGGGGCAGGCGGCGCACCCATGGTCCAGCCGCTCTGGCGGCGTTCCGCCTCCTGGGCGCGCTTGAAATAGTCGAGCGCCCAGAACACCGGCAGCCAGCGCTCCTTGCCGCGCAGGTTGAGCGCCGTCAGATGCACCGATTGCAGCGCGAGCACCGTGTGGTACTTGAAGCCGACATGGGGGAAGGGCCGGACGCGGCGCGACGTGGCGACGGCGAGCGCGGCCAGGGTCCCGCGGCGGTCGAGACCGTCCCGGATCAGCCCGGCAAGCGCGGCGGCGACGCGTTCGCGGGGCGTCTCTTCCAAGAGGCGATGCAGGGCGCCCGAATCGGGCAGCGTCCGCGCCAGGCCCGGCCGGCCGCTCAGGCCCAGCGCGGCCGCGCTGCCGGTCGCGCACAAGAAGCTTCGACGATCCACGGCGCCCTCTCGCCGGTTCGCGGGCTAGAGCCTCCCGCCCAGCTCGGGTGCGCCGGCCGGGTAGCGGTAGGCGCGAAACACCCGGTTGGCGCGGCCCGCCCCGGCCGGCCCGAAACAGGGGTTGATGTACTCCCACACGATCTCGCCTTCCGGCGTGACTTCGAACAGGCGCCCGGTCAGCCCTTCGCAGATCAGCGTGTTGCCGGAGGCGAGCCGCTGCGCGCCTGAGATGTTGGGGCTGAAGAAGTTCCACCGCGGCGCATCCTCGTAGCGCCACACCTCGTGCTTGCTGCGCGGATCGATCTCGACGACCGCCGAATGGAACACCCCGCGCGGCACGTGGATGCCGTTCGCGAACAGGAGGATGTTGCCGTTCTCCAGCATGGTGCAGTCATGCTGCTGACCCCAGCCGTCGTCGCGCATGGACCACGCGACCGCCCTGGTCGGCTTGTCGACGATCAGGATCGTGCTGATCCGCCGGAAGCTCAGCATGATATTGCCGTCGGGGAGCTCCTCGCAGGCGTTGCAATGCGCGAATTCGAGCCGCGTGCTCATCGGGTGGAGCGGGAAGTCCTCCAGCGCGAGGTCGCTATGGGCGTGCCATTCCCAGGCGATTGCGCCGCCCGGCGTCACTTCCTTGAGGAAGTCGCCCCAGATCGTGCCGCCCTCGTCCTCGCTGCCGGGCTCGGCGCCCCTGACGCGCTCCGCCGCCTCGGCCGGCATGCGCTCCCAGCCGATATAGAGCGTGTTGCCGTTCGCGAGACGCCGGAAATCGTGATGGTGCGCGTCGTCGACATGGTCCCACAGGAGGTTGCCGTCCCAGTCGAACTCCTTCAGATGCCCGCCCTTGCCGCCCGCGGGTTGCGGCCCCGATTCGGTCTTGACGCCGCAGAGCAGCCGGCCGCCCGGAAGCAGGTAGCCGTAATCGCCGGGCAACCCGCCGATGTCCCAGCGATGGACGATCTCGCCCTCGAGGTCGATCAGCAGCGCCTCTTCGCGCTCCAGCGGGGCGAACAGGGTGTAGCCCGCGGTCGCCCGCGCCTCGTCCAGCGTCGTCAGCCCGGTCGCGAGGGGGCGCATGCGAGGCCCGTCGTCCTAGGCGGAAAGCGGGCGCAGCAGGTCCGGTTCCGGCTCGCCGGCGTGGAACCGGCGGCAAATATCCGCGAACCCGATATCGACCCCGACCGGGTCCCGGTCGAACGCGCCGGTGGCGAACCAGGAATTCAGCGCCTCGACGGACGGAAAGTTGTCGACCTGGAGCTCGATGCGGTTGCCGTCGGGGTCGGCGTAGTAGATCGAGGTGGTGGGCCCGTGGTTGATCTCCCACACCGGGTGGATGCCCTCGCCGGCCAGCCTCTCATAGGTCGCGACCAGCTCGGAAAGGCTCGCATAGGTCCACGCCGCGTGCGCGAAGCCGAGCGCCTTTGCCGGCGCGTCGGGCAGGTCGTCCCGCCTGATGATCGCGACCCTGTGGTGCTCCCGGTCGAAGGTGAGAAACGCGTAGCGGTCCCCCTCCATCGTCACGTCGGCGCCGAGCACCGTTCGATACCACGCCGTCATCTCGGCGAAGCGGCGGGTATAGAACACCACATGCGCCAGATACGCCGGAGAAACCATCGCGTTGGCCGTCGGGACCCGCGCCGTCATCGTGGCTTGCGTCATCTGGATTCCTCCTGCCGGCCCGGGCCGGCGGTTGCGGCCGATGCCGGGCAAGTCGTCGGCAATGCGGATTGCCTGTCCGATGGTACCAACCGCCGCCGTTCCGGCCAAAGCCGATCGGCGGCCGCGCTAGAGAAAATCCCGTTCGTGCACGATCGCCGTCAGATAGGCCGCCGCCAGGAACCGGCGGGTGTCGTTCATCTCCAGCGGCTGTTCCCGGCGCCAGGCGTCGAGCGCGTCCGGCGCGGGGTTCTCGCCGACGGTCCGGATGCGGGCGTCGTAGAGCGCCATCCGTTGGTCGTCCGCGGCGGCGTCGGCCCGGCCCGACAGCACCCGCGCGATGTCGGCGACCTGCCCGTCATTGGGCCCGAACGCCCGCTCGCGCCGGGCCAGCGCGGTCGCGAGCAGGCCGTCGGCCGCTTCGTCCTCGTCCAGGAAGAGTCGGGCGATGGCGAGGTTGAAGCGGGTGAGCGCGGCCGCGCCGTCGAGGAATTCGCGGTGCCGCGCGCGCCGGACGTCGGCATAGATTTCGACATGGCGCTGTTCCAGGCGCTGGTGAAAGAGCGAGCTGCGGGCGACGGGGGCGACCGCCATGCCCTGCGTCCATTCGAGCGCCGCATCCCACGACGCAAGCGCCGAGGACAGCGCCCCGGCGGCTCCGTCGTGGTCGCGGTCGATCAGCAGGGCGAGCGCGCCGTTGTTCTCGCTGGCCGCCCGGCGCGGGTCGCCGGCGGGAAAATCCCGCGCCAGCGCGCCCGCGCGGCGCCACAGATGGACCGCTTCCTCGCGCCGCGCCGCGCGATAGGCCTCCAGCGCGGCGGCCGAGAGCGCGTCCCACTCCCATTCAGCCGCAAGCCCGCCCATGGCCGGACTCCCGGGCGCCGCTACTCGCCGCGCAGATAGGTCTCCATCGAATCGTCCATCGCCTCGACCCAGGGCGTGTGGTGGACCGGCGCGTCGGTACCGGTCATGGCCGAGCGGTGACCCCTGTCGCGGTAGGTCATGATCCCCTGCTTCTTGGACTTCTTCCACTGGAAGAACGCTTCGTCGGTGCGGTCGACGTCGAAGCTCGGGTAGTCGGTGTCCGCGACCAGCTCCCGCACATAATCGCCCTGGTAGCTGATCGCGCCGTAATCGTCCTCGAGCGCGTCCTCCCTGGCCTCGCGGTCGGCGGCGTCGGCGGCGCGGGCGTCCCGGTCGGGCACCGCGATCCGGCCCAGCACGATGTCGCGGACATACCAGGCCTGGGCGTCGAACATGCTGAAGGTGTACCACTGGTCCTGCATGCCGAGATAGAACAGCTTCGGGTTGTCGACCCAGACCACGCCCTTGTAGAGGTTCGCCACCGCCAGCCGGTTGGCCGTCTTCAGGCACAGCTCGGGCGCCATGAACGGGAAGTGGTGGAGATAGCCGGTGCACAGGATGATCGCGTCGACATCGGCGGTCGAGCCGTCCTTGAAGGTGCAGGTGTTTTCCTCGACCTTCTGGAGCAGCGGCACCTCCTTCCAGTTGTCCGGCCAGTCATAGCCCATCGCCGCGGTGCGGTGGCTGACGGTGACCGACCGGCAGCCGTACTTCCAGCACTGCGAGCCGATATCCTCGGCCGAGTAGCTGGTGCCGATGATCAGGATGTCCCGGTCCTTGAATTCGACGGCGTCGCGGAAGTCGTGGGCGTGCATGACCCGGCCGTTGAACCTGTCCAGCCCGTCGAAATGCGGCACGTTCGGGGTCGAGAAATGGCCGGTCGCGACGATGACGCTGTCGAACTCCTCGCTGTACTCCTGGTCCCTGGCCAGATCGTGGGCGGTGACCGTGAAGCGGCCGGAGCCGGCGTCGTGGTCGACCCGCCGGACCGCCGTGCGGAAGCGGATCCAGTCGCGCGCGCCCGCCTTCTCCGCCCGGCCGGCGATGTAGTCGAACAGCACCTCGCGCGGCGGGTAGGAGGCGATCTGCCTGCCGAAATGCTCCTCGAACGAATAGTCGGCGAACTCCAGCCCTTCCTTGGGGCCGTTCGACCACAGATAGCGGTACATCGAGCAATGGACCGGCTCGCCGTACTCGTCCAGCCCGGTGCGCCAGGTGTAGTTCCACAGACCGCCCCAATCCGCCTGCTTCTCGTAGCAGACGATCTCCGGGATCGCCGCCCCGCCGGCCCGCGCCGACTGGAACGCCCGCAACTGCGCGAGGCCGCACGGCCCCGCGCCGATCACCGCAACCCGTTTGTCCATGATCTCGCTCTCTGTTCTGGCCGGCGCTCCGGATCGCTCCGAATCGCCGGCGTGGCCCCGGGACTCCCCCCGGCAGTTGAATCCAATCTACACCAATCCGCACCACCAAATACCACTATAGCCCGATGCAGGATCGATTTCCATCCGTCTTCGGTTCGACGAGGCCCGGCGCAATCCAGTCGAATGGCAGCAATAACGCAAATTTGTCTTGCATTCAGCCCCCCGTTTGACATGCTGTAGGGGTTCGACGCAATCGCGCCAATTCAGTCGATCCGCCGCTCAAATTGGTCGAAATTGGTTTTAGCTTCGACGGTTCGACCCCCGGTCACGGTTGCGCAAGCCTTTCGGTGTGCCGCCCGGCCGCCGTTTGGCCCTTCGGAACGCCGCCGGGCAACGGGCATCGGCGGTGGTGAACAATTTCAGGGAGGCAAGCATGTCGCGCAAGTCACTGGACGGCAAAATCACCAGGAGGAAGTTCCTCGGCAGCTCGGCGGCATCCGGCGCGACGCTGGCGGCGATCGGCGCCGGCCTTCCCCGCGTCGCCTTCGCCGCCGACGCCGTGATCAAGATCGGCTTCCTGGCGCCGCTCACCGGTCCGGTCGCGGCCTGGGGCAAGCCCGGGCTGGACGGCTGCCTGATCTGGGCCGACTGGGTCAACGCCAAAGGCGGGGTCAAGATCGGCGGCAAGTCGCACAAGATCGAGTTCGTCGGCTACGACAACGAGTACGACGCCGCCAAGGCGCGCACCGGCGCCACCAAGCTGATAAAGGAAGACGGCGTCAAGTTCGTCATGATGCTGGGCGGCGACACCTGGCCCGGCGTGCAGAAGATCGCCGAGCGCGAGGGCATGCTGTTCTCGACGCTGCTGCCGAGCGACCTGTCGCCGGAGACCAAGACCCTCCTCGCGCCCTGCGAGGTGCATCCGATCTACAACGTGACCGGCGTCGAATGGCTGGCGGAAAACAAGAAGGAGCTGAAGACCGCGGCGATCTGCGCGCAGGACGACGCCCTCGGCAAGCCTTCGGTGGCGACCTACCTGGCGGCCTTCGAGGCGGCCGGGATCGAGATGGTCGACAAGCCGGAGTTCTTCGATCCGGCGACGACCGATTTCGCGCCGGTGATGACCAAGCTGCTGGCCAAGAAGCCGGACATCCTGTGCCTGGACACCTGCTACGCCGATTACGTCCACCCGCTCTGCGAACAGGCGTTCCAGCAGGGCTACAAGGGGCAGATCATCTCCTGCACCGCCGACTTCTACCAGAAGATCATCGAGAAGACGTCCAAGGAGTTCATGGAAGGCTTCATCTTCCAGTTCCCCGATTTCGACGACCCGGCGATGAACAGCAAGGGCGTGAATTTCGTCAAGCCCAACGAGTTCTACGCGGAATACGCCAAGCGCTACGGCGCCAGCGAGTGGGGCGCGGTGTCGTGGGAATACGCCTCGATCATGGATCTGTGGGCCGATGCCGCCGCCAGGGCGGGCAGCGCCGATCCGGGGCCCGTCCTGGAGGCGATGAAGGCCGGCGGCACCGGCAAGCACGCCTTCGGCGACGCCAAGTGGTGGGGCAAGGAGCTGTTCGGTATCGACAACGCCCTGGTCGGCGACTGGCCGGTGGTGGCGATCGAGGACGGCAAGGCCCGGATCAAGGCGTTCAAGTCCATCCCCGCCTGGTGGGACAAGCACAGCAAGCTGATGATCAAGCACATGACCGCGCTGGGCCAGATGTGGAACCAGCGCTGATCCGGCGCCCTAATCCGCGCGGCATCGTTGCCGCGCCCGGATCGGCTGCCGGGGCCGGGCTCTGCCCGGCCCCGGTTCCGTTTCTCCGCCGCGGCGATTGAGGCTTGCCGATGGATCTGCTGTGGCAGACCGCCGTCAACGCCATGTACGCGGCCAGCTACATGTCGCTGATCGCGGTCGGGCTGGTGATGATCTTCGGCGTCATGGGGGTGATCAACTTCGCCCATGGCGAGCTTTACATGCTGGGCGCCTACTGCGTGGTGTTCCTCTACGCCCAGGAGAATTTCCCCTTCCTGCTGGCGGCCGCCGCGGGGCTGGTGTTCGTCGGCCTCGTCGGCCTCTTCATGGAACGCGCGATGTTCCGGCCCCTGCGGGACAATCCGCTGAGCGGGCTGATCGCGTCGATCGGCTTCCTGCTGATCCTGCAGACCCTGGTCGTGCTCGGCTTCGGCCGGCGGATGGGCCATGTCCCGCCGCCGACCCAGGAGAAGCTCGAGGTCTTCGGCGCGGTCCTGACCCACCAGCGGCTGCTTGTCATCGTCGCCGCGATCCTGCTGCTGGCCGCGCTGTGGGCCTTCCTCAAGCGCACCAGGTTCGGCTGGGCGCTGCGCGCCTGCGCCCAGGATGCCGAGGCCGCGGCGCTCCAGGGCATCTCGATGACCCAGACCGCGCGCATCGCCATGTTCATCGGCGCCGGGCTGGCCGGAATCGCCGGCGCGCTCACCGCGCCGCTGGTCAGCCCGACCCCCTATATCGGCCATTCGGTCATCGTCACCGCCTTCATCATCATCATCGTCGGCGGCATCGGCAGCCTCGAAGGCGCGGTGATCGCGGCCGTGCTCTACGCCTTCGTGCACACTTTCGTGACCACCTTCTTCGACGGGGTGATCGCCAACATCGTCGGCCTGGCGCTGATGCTTGCGGTGCTGGTGGTGCGGCCGACCGGCCTGTTCGGGGCGAAGGAACGTGCCTGAACGGGCGGCCGGCCCGGTGTGGCGGATCGCAACCAGGCTTCGGCTGCTCATCCTGTTCGCGGCGCTGGCGGTGCTGCCCTATCTGCTGAGCTATTCGCAGCAGGAGATCGCCGTCCTGCTGGTGATCAACGTCCTTCTGGTGTGCAGCTACCGCCTGCTCACGCTGACCGGCGAATGGTCGCTCGGCCATGTCGTGATGATGGGGGTGGGCGCCTATGCCAGCGCGCTGCTGACCAAGCGCCTGGGCGTGCCGGTGCCGGTCTCCATGCTGGCCGGCGGCCTGGCCGCCGCCGCCGTCGCGGCGATCCTGAGCGTCCCGCTGTTCCGCATGAAGGGCTTCTATTTCCTGATCGGCTCGTTCGCGGCCGGCGAGATCATCCGCCTGATCTGGAAGCGCTTCACCGACCCGTTCGGCGGCCCCAAGGGGCTGAAGCGGATCGACGCCTTTCCCAACATCGATTTCGGCTTCCTGGAGATCGATTTCTACGAGCCGGTCAACTACTACTTCCTGGCGCTGATCGTGGTCTCGGCATCGCTCTACGTGCTCCATCGGATCGAGCGGTCGCGCATCGGGCTCACCTTCCACGCGATTCACTGGCAGGACAGGCTCGCCGAGTCGGTCGGCGTCGACAATTTCCGCTACCGGACGCTCGCCTTCGTCATCGCGTCCTTCTTCGCCGGGATCGCCGGCGGGCTCTACGGCCACTATGTCGGGGCGGTGAACCCGACCCGGTTCGGCGTCGACCAGATGGTCTATGTCCTGGTCTGGGCGATCGTCGGCGGCACCGCGACCCTGCACGGCCCGATCCTCGGCGTCGTCGTGCTGACCGTGATCAACGAGATCGTGCTGCGCGGGCTCGGCCTGGACACCGTCCGCCCGCTGATCTACGGCGCCATCCTGATCCTGTCGGTGCTCTATTTGCCGGACGGGCTGGAGAGCCTGGGGCCCAGGCTGCGGGCGCGGCTGCGGCGCCGCGGGCGGGACCCCGCGGCGGCCGGGGGCCGGGCGGCATGAGCGGTCCGGGCGAGCGGCCGATCCTGGAGGCGCGCGGGCTGATCCGCCGGTTCGGCGGCCTCGTGGCGGTCGACAATTTCAGCTTCGCGGTCCGCGAGGGGGCGATCCACGGGCTGATCGGGCCCAACGGCGCCGGCAAGACGACGACCTTCAACGTGATCAGCGGCTTCTACGCGCCCAACGCCGGCCAGGTCCTCTATCGCGGCCGCAACGTTTCCGGCCGCAAGACCAGCGCGCTGGCCGCGATGGGGCTGGTGCGGACCTTCCAGGGCTCGACCCTGTTCCAGGAGCTCTCGGTTCTCGACAATGTCCGGGTCGGCCGCCACCTCACCGCCCGCGCCGGGTTCCTCGCCCGCCTGCTCGGCGCCGACCGGCCGTCGGAGCGCGCCGCCGACGCGAAGGCGCGGGAAACGCTCGCCTTCTTCGGCCTCGAGGAGCTGGCCGGCGAGCCGGCATCCAATTTGTCGCACGGCCACCAGCGCATGCTCGGCATGGCGGTCGCCCTGTCGGCGGAGCCCAGGGTGCTGCTGCTCGACGAGCCGTTCACCGGCATGAACCCGCAGGAGACACGGCGCATGATGTCGCTGGTCCGGCGCATCCGCGACGGCGGCGTCACCGTCATGCTGGTCGAGCACGACATGCAGGCGGTGATGAATCTGTGCGACACCATCACGGTGATGAATTTCGGCGCCCTTCTGGTCGAAGGCGCGCCGGAGGAGGTGCAGAACGATCCGGCGGTGATCGAGGCCTATCTCGGCGCGGCGGCCGATGACGGGGCGGGCCATGCTGCTTGAACTCCGCGACATCGAAGTGCGCTACCAGAAGGTCGCGGCGCTCAAGGGCGTTTCGATGGCGGTGCCGGCCGGCGGCATCGTGACCATCATCGGCGCGAACGGCGCGGGCAAGACGACGACGCTGCGCGCAATTTCCGGGCTCGAAAGGCTGACCCGGGGCGAGATCCGGTTCGACGATGCCAGGATCGACGGGCTTGCGCCGGAAGAGATCGTGCGCCGCGGCATCGCCCACGTCCCGGAAGGCCGCCGGGTGTTTCCCGACCTGACGGTCGAGGAAAACCTGCGCACCGGCGCCTTCCTGCGCAGGGACAAGGCGGAAATCCGGGCCTCGCTGGCCGATGTCTTCGACCGCTTTCCGCGCCTCGCCCAGCGCCGGCGGCAATGGGCGCGATCCATGTCGGGCGGCGAGCAGCAGATGCTGGCGATCGGCCGGGCGCTGATGAGCGCGCCCCGGGTGCTGCTGCTGGACGAGCCGTCGATGGGCCTGTCGCCGGTCATGGTGCAGGAGATCGCGCGCATCGTCACCGATATCTCGGGCCGCGGCATCCCGGTCGTGCTGGTCGAACAGAATGCCGAAATGGCGCTCCTGCTGGCGCAATACGCCTATGTGCTGGAGACCGGATCGGTGGCGCTGGAAGGCCCGGCGAACGATCTGCACGAGGACGATCACGTCCGCCGCGCCTATCTCGGCGGGTAGAATGGGCGAGGCACCATCGCTAGGGTTGGCCTCGCAGACCGGGAGATCCGCCATGCCCGACGGCCGCACTTCGCAACCGCGCCAAATTCCCTCGACTGCCGGCGCGGTCCTCGTTCCCGGCGTGCCGACGCTGGGCTTCGGGGTCGAGCGCTACGTCGCCGAGGGCGGCGCGGCGACGGTCTTTTCGCTGGAACCGGGCGACATTGTGACGCTGCGCGACCGGGAAGGGCGCCAGCGCGCCGAGATCGCCGGTTTCGCGCCCGACGGCTCCGCCGACAGCGACGCGCTGGGGACCGCCGCCAATGGCGAGGCGAGGGGTCTCAAGGCGATCCTGGGCGCCGGCGACGAACCCGCCCGTTCGCTGGCGGGAAGCCTGCAACGGCGCGGCCTCGACATCGCCGGGGCGCGCTCGATCGACGTGCTGGGCGGCGAGTCGCGCCCGGGGGACGAGGCGGATTTCACCGCCGAACGGCCGCTGGTCTGCTTCGTGGCGGCGCCCGGCGGCCCGATGCGCGTCGACCGCCAGGATCCGCCGACGCCGATCGAGATCTTCGTCGCCCGCGCCAACCCGGTCGTGCCCGACGAACGCCCGGCGCCCGAACCCCTGGCCGACCCGCGCATCGACCGGCGCGTCGCCGCGCGGACGGCCGAGGCCTACGAGGTCAAGGCTGGCGAGTTCATCCAGATCATCGACGTGCAGGGCAGGGAGTGTTCGGACTTCCAGGCGTTCACCCTCGCCGGTCTCGATTCGGGGCGCGAGCTTTGCCTCGACGCGACGGCGACCCGCACGCTGATGGGCAGCGCCTATCCGGCGCCGGGGCTGCTGTCCAAGTTCTACGACCCGGAGCTCCAGCCCATGGTCGAGGTGGTGCGCGACACCTGCGGCCGGCACGACAGCTTCCTGTTTGCCTGCACGGCGAAGTACTACGACGACATGGGCTATCCCGGCCACGTCAACTGCAGCGACAATTTCAACACCGTCCTGGCGCCGTTCGGGATCGCGCCCAGGCGCGGCTGGATGGCGCTCAACTTCTTCTTCAACACCGGGTTCGACGACGCCAACCAGGCGTTCTTCGACAACCCCTGGTCGCGGCCGGGCGACTACGTGCTGTTGCAGGCGCTGACCGACCTGGTCTGCGTCTCGTCCGCCTGCCCGGACGATATCGACGCGGCCAACGGATGGAACCCGACCGACATCCACGTTCGGGTCTACCCGCGCGAGAACGTGTTTTCCAAAGCGGTGGCCTATCGCATGACTCCCGACGCCGATCCCAAGCTCACCCGGGAGACCGGGTTCCACAGCCGGTTCGCCGAGCACACCCGCAACTTCACCGAATACAACGGCTACTGGCTGGCCAGCGATTTCACCAACCGGGGGGCGCTGGACGAATACTGGGCCTGCCGCGAGCGCGCCGTGGTGATGGACCTGTCCGCGCTGCGCAAGTTCGAGGTGCTGGGCCCGGATGCCGAGCGCCTGATGCAATGGACGCTGACCCGGAACATGCGCCGGCTGGCGACCGGCCAGGTGGTGTATTCGGCCATGTGCTACGAGACCGGCGGCATGATCGACGACGGCACCGCCTTCCGCCTGGGCGACGACAAATTCCGCTGGGTCGGCGGCTCGGACTACGGCGGCGAGTGGATGCGCGAGCAGGCCGCGAACCTCGGCCTCAATGTCTGGGTCCGGTCGTCGACCGACCAGCTGCACAACGTCGCCGTCCAGGGGCCGAAGAGCCGGGACATCCTCAGGGACGCGGTCTGGACGCCGCCGGTGCAGCCGTCGATCGACGACCTCGGCTGGTTCCGCTTCTCGATCGGGCGGATCGGCGATCACGACGGCATACCGGTGGTCGTTTCGCGCACCGGCTATACCGGCGAGCTGGGCTTCGAGCTGTGGTGCCATCCGCGCGACGCTGTCGGCGTGTGGGACGCGATCTGGCGGGCCGGCGAACCGCACGGCCTCTCGCCCTTCGGGCTGGCGGCGCTCGACATGGTCCGCATCGAGGCCGGGCTGATCTTCGCCGGCTACGAGTTCGACGACCAGACCGATCCGTTCGAGGCCGGCATCGGCTTCACCGTGCCGCTCAAGTCGAAAGAGGACGATTTCGTCGGCCGGGAGGCGCTGGTCCGGCGCAAGGACTCGCCGCAGCGCAAGCTGGTCGGGCTGGATCTGGAGGGACAGGAGGTGGCGGCGCATGGCGACTGCGTCCATGTGGGCCGCGCCCAGGTCGGCGTCGTCACCAGCGCCATGCGCTCGCCGATCCTGCGCAGGAACATCGCGCTCTGCCGGATGGACGTGACGGCATCGGCGGACGGGACGGCGGTCGAAATCGGCAAGCTCGACGGCCACCAGAAGCGGATACCCGCCCGGGTGGTCCCGTTCCCCTTCTACGACCCGACCAAGTCCCGGGTCCGGGCCTGAGCCGGACGGCGGGGAGGGGAGGGAGATGCCGGACAAATTCGTCGCCGCCTGCATCCAGAACAGCGCCACCCCGGATGTCGAGCATGACGTCGCGCACGCGCTCGGGCTGGCAAGGGGCGCCGCCGAGGCCGGGGCCGGGCTGATCTGCACGCCGGAATATTTTTGCGGATTGCGGACGGAGAACGGCCTGTTCCACCCGGCGGCCTTCGCGGAACCGGAGCATCCGGCGCTGCCCGCCTTCTCGCGCGCCGCGCGCGACTGGGGCGTGTGGTTCCTGCTCGGCTCGCTCGGCGTGCGCAACCCCGACGGGCGGATCTCCAACCGGTCCTATGTGATCGACGGCGATGGCGGGATCGTCGCCCGCTACAGCAAGATCCACCTGTTCGACGCGGTGCTCGATTCGGGGCCGGTCACGGAATCGGCGACCATCACGCCGGGCGATCGCTCGGTGGTCGCGCCCACGCCGTGGGGCGGGCTGGGGCTCTCGATCTGCTACGACCTGCGCTTCGCCCCGCTCTACCGCCAGCTCGCCCGCAACGGCGCGACCATGCTGGCGGCGCCGGCCGCCTTCACCAGGATCACCGGGCGGGCGCACTGGCATGTCCTGAACCGCGCCCGGGCGATCGAGCATGGCTGCTACGTGATCTCGCCCTGCCAGTACGGCGAGATCGAGGGCGGCGGCGCCTGCTTCGGCCATTCGCTCATCGTCGATCCGTGGGGCGAGGTGCTGGCCGACGGCGGCGACGGCGAGGGCGTCATCATGGCCGAGATCGACCCGGCGCGCGTGGCGGCGGCCAGGCACGCGATCCCGGCGCTTGACCACGACCGGCCGTTCGGGCCGGAGGCGCCGCTGCGGGCGGTCGCGGCGGAGCGTTAGCCGGCGACCCGGGAGGGGCCCGCCGGTGCTCCGGGGCAGACGCGATTGGGGCGCGGCGGTCGCGGACGCCGGGCATTTTGGCGGATCTCTGGACAGTCTCGCGGATCGTTGATACCGTTTTCGCTCGCGTCTGCGTCGGTTTCGCTTCCGGAGAGTCCCCGGTTCGCAGCGACTCGGTCCGATCGCAACCGCCGGCCCGCGCCGTCGTTGGCAGGCTGGCGGGTCGCCATGGGCTCCTCCGGGCGCGAACGCCGAACCCCGGGGATGCAGGCGGACAGGCGACCTGATAACTGCGAGGGCGGAACGATGTTGGGCAAGCTGGAAAGCATTTGGCGCTACCCCGTCAAGAGCATGCGCGGAGAAGAAGTCGACGAGATATTCGTCGCTTTCACCGGCTTGATGGGCGACCGGGTCTACGCGGTCTCTTCGACAGCGGCTCCGAAGGCCTTTCCCTGGCATACGGCCCGGGAGCAGGAGGACTATGTGCTCTACCAGGCCCGCTTCAAGGAACGCGACGGAACCCTGAAGCCCGACAACATGGAAGAGGCGATGGGGCATCCCGCCAATATCCATGCGCCGTTCCCGACCGACCCGGGCGCCTTCGCGGTCGAGGTCCAGACCCCCGACGGCGGGGTGGTGGATATCGAGGACCCGGCCTTCCTGGAGGGGCTCAAGGACAAGTCCGAGGGCGAGCTCGCCCTGCACCATACCCAGCGCAACATCGTCGACTGCCGTCCGGTGACGCTGTTCTCGCTGCAGACGGTCGACCAGCTTTCCGAGGAGACCGGCACCGACATCCACAAGCTCCAGTTCCGCGCCAACTTCTATGTCGACTGGAACGACGGGGGCGGGTTCTATGAAGACGAGCTGGTCGGCAAGACGGTCAAGATCGGCGACACGGTCGAGGTCATGGTCGTGGAGCGCGACCCGCGCTGCAAGTTCATCACCATCCATCCGGAAACCGCCGAGACGGACCCCGCCTTGCTGCGGCACGTCACCCGGGCGCATGAGGGCTTTGCCGGCGTCTATGCGGCGGTAATCAAGGAAGGCCCGGTCAGGAAGGGAGACGCGCTCGCGCTCGCGGACTGACGGCCCCGGCAAGCCCCCTGCGAAACGACGAAGGGACGAAACCGGCATGACCAAGCTCATCTATATCGAAGTCTCTCCCCGCAAGGAGCGGTCGCACTCGATCGCCGTGGCGGAAGCCTTCCTGGATGCCTACCGGGCGGCCAATCCCGACCACGAGATCGACAAGATGGATCTGTGGGATACCGAGCTGCCCGAGCTCAACATGGCGATGATCGACGCCAAGTACCGGCTGCTGGACCTCGATACGCTGGACGAGCGGGAAGCGAATGCCTGGAAGGATGTCGAGGCGGTCTTCAACCGGGTGAATTCGGCCGACAAGATCGTGCTCAGCACGCCGATGTGGAATTTTAACGTTCCCTACAAGCTGAAGCATCTGATCGACATCATCGTCCAGCCGGACCTGGCCTTCGCCGTCGTCGAGGGCGGTTACGAAGGCCTGGTCAAGGGCAAGTCGGCGATGGTGATCGTCGCGCGCGGCGCCGCCTATCTGCCGCCCTCCGATTTCTTCGAGGTCGATTTCCAGAAGCGGTATATCGACTTCCTGCTCGGCTTCATCGGCTTCGAGGACATCCGTTCGCTGGTCGTCGAGCCGATGCTGACGTCGCCCGAGGAGCAGGCCGCGACCCGGGCGAAGCTGATCGAGGAAGCCAGGGCCGCGGCCGCCGCGTTCTGAGCTGTCGCATCGATGCGCCGGTGGACTTCTATCCGCTCACGATAACCGGGGTCGTCGACGAGACCGCGCGGGCCCGCTCGTTCCGGCTCAGCCCGGCGGCCGGGCATGCGCCGCTGTTCGCCTACAAGCCCGGGCAGTTCCTGACCTTCCGCATTCCCCGGGGAGGCGGGCATGTCGAGCGCTGCTACTCGCTGTCGAGCGCGCCGGCCTGCGACGCCGAGCTCAAGGTCACGGTCAAGCGGGTCGCGGACGGTTTCGGGTCCAACTGGTTCAACGACGTCCCGAAACCGGGCGATACCGTCGAGGCGGCGCCGCCGAGCGGCCGCTTCGTCCTGCGCAGCCGCGAGCGGCAGCCCGTCCTGTTCGCCGGCGGCAGCGGCATCACGCCGGTGATCTCGCTGATCAAGCAGGCGCTGCACGAGACGTCGCTGGCGCCGCGCCTGTTCTACGCCAATACGGATGTCGACCAGATCATCTTCCGGCGCGAGCTCGACGCGCTGGGCGCCCGCTTTCCGGGCCGGCTGGAATGCCATCATCATGTCGACGCGCAATCCGGACTGGCCGACGCCGGCTCGGTGCGGGATTTCATCGGCGGCCGGCTGGATTGCGATTTCTTCATCTGCGGCCCGGCGCCGTTCATGGCGCTGACGGAAGACGTGCTGAGCGGGCTGGGCGTCGGCGACCGCCACGTGTTCATCGAGCGCTTCACGATGCCGGAAGACGGCGAGAGCGACGCCGATACGGAAATTGCGGCCGGCGACAGCGGCGTCGAGTCGTTCCGCGCCACGCTCGACGGCGAAGAGCACGAGGTTCCCTACCGGGCCGGAGAGACCTTGCTGCGGTGCATGCTGTCCCAGGGTCTCGACGCCGTCTATTCCTGCGAGGACGCCCATTGCGGCTCCTGCATGGTGATCCGGAAATCCGGCGAGGTCGCGATGCGCAAGAGCACCGTCCTGTCGAAGCGCGACAAGGAGAGGGGCTATATCCTGCTGTGCCAGGCGGTGCCGCGGTCGGCCGACGTCTGGGTCGATTGCGACGCCTGACGCAGGCCATGACCCTGGCGGGAAATGCGGGCTAGCTCCCGCCGGCGCCCATCAGGTCCCGCCGCGCCTTTTCCAGATGGTCGGTGATGTGCTTCACCGCCGAGGCGGTATCGCGGCGGCCGATGGCTTCGTACAGCGCGCGGTGCTGGCGGTTGTAGCCGTCGATCTCCCCGGGCGTCAGGATCTTGTTCTTCATGGCGTCCCACTGGTCGTGGCCGCGCACCGCGTTGAGCTGCCGGTAGAGATGCAGCAGGAGCGGGTTCCGCGAGCTCCTGGCGAGCCATTCGTGGAATATGCCGTCATGCCGGGAAAACGCCTCCTTGTCGGTCCGGCATCCTTCGAGATCGTCGAGGATCGATCCCAGCATGGCGATTTCCTGGGCCGTCGCGTTGAGCACCGCGAGACGGGTCATGTGCGGCTCGATGGCCAGGCGCGCTTCGATCAGCTCGAGCGGGCTGACCCGGCGGACGATGTCGTGGGTGTCGCCGATCGACATGTCGTCGCGCTTGACGAACGTGCCGCTTCCGACCCGCCGTTCGATCAGGCCGTCGGCCTCCAGGTTGAACAGGACCTTGCGAACGGTGCTGCGCGCGGTGTCGAACTGCTGCGCGAGCTCCCGTTCGGCGGGCAGCCGGTCGCCGTTCACGTAGAAGCCGCTCAGAATCGCCTCGCGCAGGTGGGCGGTGATATGCCCGACATGACGGCCGCGCTCCACCAGGCCGAGGCCGGCGGTCGAGCGGATTTCCTCAGCGGACCTGCGCGCTTCTTCCACGCTCTCGTCCTCCCAAGCCTCCGATGCACGCCGATCTTGCGCTAATTGGTTGATATTGGCACAACTGGTTTGCAATTGGTCAAGAACAAGGGCAAAATGGCGACCGTTCAGCCAAGCTCGCTCATGGGGTCGCGCCGATCGTCAACCGCATATTTCCCTGTAATTTCCGTTTGTTTCTGCCCGTCGTATCGTCTACGAACATTCGGTCGGACGCAGCTTAATGGTTGGGATTGGTCGCGTCAACTGCCTGAATGACGTGACGGGCTTGGGCAGGGCGCGCCAGGAGGGGACATGACATGATGGATATCGAGGCCTTTGTACAACAGGACGGCCGGGACGATCTGGTCAAGCAGGTGCGGGCGCGGATCGACGCGCTCGGCATCGAGTATCTCTATCTCCAGTTCGTGTCGATCACCGGCCGGATCTGCGGCAAGGGCATCCCGTCGGATCACTGGGAATCCATCGCCGAGCGCGGCTTCCAGCTGGTCTACGGCGCGACGGTCAATTTGTTCCTGAACCGGCACGGCGAGTATCTCGGCTACGGGCCGCACGAGAAGGAGCTGGTGGGCATCCCGGAGCCCGACACCTTCTGCCAGCTTCCCTGGGACAAGCGGGTCGCGCGGGTCTGGTGCACCCTGTTCCGCAACCGCGAAGAGCGCGACCAGCCCGGCGCCTTCCTCACCGCCGACTGCCGCGGCAATTTGCGCCGCATCCACGCCCAGTTCCAGAAGGATCACGACGGCCTGCATCTGCGCCACGGCACCGAGCCGGAGATGATGTGGCTGAAGCGGGGCGAGGACGGCAAGCCGGATGGCGGCTTCTCCAACCCGTACTGCTACCACATCGACCAGTTCGAGAGCCTGCGACCGGTCTTCCTGCGCGTCATCGAGTATTCCCGCGCCATGGGGCTGGACATGATCCAGGGCGACCACGAGGACGCGCCGGGCCAGCTCGAGCTCAACTTCACCTTCGACACCGCGCTCCGCACCGCCGACCGGCTGACGACCTACCGCCAGATCTGCGCCCAGGTCGCGCGGGAGAACAATCTGATCGCCTGCTTCATGTCCAAGCCGTTCATGGGCGTGTCGGCGTCGGGCTGCCACCACAACATCTCGCTGTGGCGCGGCGGGCAGGAGGAGTTCAACGGGCTCGGCAACGACCCGCTGCCCGGCATGGAAGGCAACTTCATGTATCTGAAGGGCGGCGAGAACACCTTCATGCCGGATACCGACGACGTCCAGCTGCCCGGCAAGGTGGGCCTCCAGGTGGTCGGCGGCATCGTCAGGCATCTCGGCGCGCTGACCGCGATCGGCGCCTCGACGGTCAATTCCTACCGCCGGCTGTGGGATACCGGCTTCTGGGCGCCGGTCTTCGCCGACTGGGGGTACCAGAACCGCACCACGGGGCTGCGCATTTCCGCGCCCGGCCGCTTCGAGTACCGCTCGGTGGACTCGATGGTGAACCCGCATCTGATGGCCGCGGCCATCATCAAGGCGGCCGATGACGGGATCAGGAACGACATCGATCCCGGCCCGCCGGAAGACCGCAACATCTACGAGGCGATGGAGGCGGGCAAGCTGGTCAGGAAGCTGCCGATGACGCTGGGCGCCGCGCTCGACGCGCTCGCCGGGGACGAGGTCATCAAGTCGGCGATGCCGGGCGAGATGTACCGCCTGTACGAAGAGTACAAGCGCGACGAATGGGAGCGTTTCCTGCACACCACGACCGAGTGGGACATGGAAACCTATCTCGACTGCCTGCCCTAGCCGGCGCGCGACGGAGGAGACACGCGATGTGCGGCATTGCCGGACTGATCTACCGCGACGGGACGCGCAACATCGGCGGCGAGATGACCGCGATGCTGCAGGCGCTGAAGCACCGCGGCCCGGATTCCACCGGGTTCGCGGTCTATGGCGAGCCCGGGCCGAACGAGTACATCATGCGTTTCAAGGTCGCCGAGCAGGAAGATTTGGGCGGCGGGACGAGAATCCACCGGGCGATCGCGGAACGCAAGGCGGCGGTCGACGGGGTTCTGGACGAGATCGGCGTCACCGTCCTCGACCGGGACGGGCCGACGGAATACGCCAACCGCTACCGCATCGCCTTCGACGGCGACCTGAAGGCGCTGGCCGACCAGGTCGAGGAGATCGAGGGCACGGAGATCCTCTCCATCGGCAACGCGCTCGAGCTGATCAAGGATCTGGGCGACGCGGCCGACGTTTCCGGCGCCTACGAGCTCGGCGGCTTTCGCGGGACCCACGGCATCGGCCATACCAGGATGGCCACCGAGTCGGATGTCGATATCCGCTCCGCCCACCCCTACTGGGCCTACCCGTATAACGACATCGCGGTCGTCCATAACGGCCAGATCACCAACTACTGGCTGATGCGCCGCCAGCTCGAGCGCGAAGGCCAGCGCTTCGTGAGCAACTGCGATTCGGAGCTTCTGGCGGTCTACACCGCGGTCAATCTCGAGAAGGGCATGACGCTGGAGGACTCGCTGCAGCGCTCGATCGGCGAGATCGACGGGGTGTTCACCTATTTGATCACCACGCGCAACGAGCTCGGCATGGCCAAGGACACCATGGCGGCCAAGCCGATGGTTCTCTACGAGGCCGACGACATGGTGGCGCTGGCCTCGGAAGAGGTCGCGATCCGGGCGATCGTCCCGCACGAGATCGACACCACCGACCCCTATGACGAGGAGGTCCGGGTATGGCAGGCGTGAGCGGGTCCGTCTCGACGCAGATGGGCATGCATACCGAGCCCCTGACGGGCCGGGACATCAAGACCAAGTTCAGGCTCGAGAACGAGGGCGGCTTCGCCTATCACTTCGCCCGCGACGTCGATTTCAACCGGCGCGCCGAGATCGACTGCGCCGACATCGAGCCGACGGAAATCAACCGGCAGATCCGCGAACTGATGGATTCCGGGCACGGCTCCATCGTGCTGCGCAACCCGGGCGCCAAGCATTCGCTGATCGTCGGCATCCTCAACCGGATGAACATCATCGTCGAAGGCAGCCTGGGCTATTTCGGCTGCGGCCTGCTGGACGGCCCGAATGTGCGGATTTCCGGCCGGGTCGGCTGGTCGTTCGGCGAGAACATGATGGCCGGCGTCTGCGTGGTCGAGAAGAACGCCGGCTCCACCTTCGGCGCCGCGCTGCGCGGCGGCGACCTGGTGTGCAGGGGCTCGGTCGGCTCGCGCACCGGGATCGACCAGAAGGGCGGCACCATCATCGTCGGCGGCGACACCGGCGCCTTCTCCGGCTTCATGATGCAGCGCGGCCGCATCGTGGTGTGCGGCAATGCCGGCAAGAATCTCGGCGATTCGATGTATGACGGCACCATCTATATCGGCGGCGGGATCCAGGACCTCGGCGTCGACGCGGTCCCGGCGGAGCTCACCGATCTCGACCGCGCCTGGCTCGCCCGCAAGCTCGCCATGTACGAATTGCTGCCCGCGGCGGGCGTCGATCACTTCACCAAGATCGTCGCCGGCAAGCAGCTCTGGAGCTACGACAATCTCGAACCGACGGAGAAGAAGCTGGTCCTCTAGCCAGCGCCGTCGAACCGCAGGAAGAGACCGACATGCCGGACGATTCGATGCCGCCTGACAACGGCCGCTCCAAGCTGGAGATCGAGGAGAAATACATCCTCGGCAGGAGCCAGATCTTCACCCCGGAAGTCATCAACGACATCCACGTGAAGTCGGAGCTTGGCCGCTACCGGATGCGCGGCTTCTCGCTGTTCAAGAAGATTCCGCACTGGGACGATTTGACATTCCTCCCCGGCACGCTGACGCGTTTCGTGATCGAGGGGTATCGCGAGAAATGCGAGACCAGGACGGTGATCGGTCCGCGCGCCAAGCGGCCGGTGGAGCTGGACATTCCGATCTACATCACCGGCATGAGCTTCGGCGCGCTCTCCTTCGAGGCCAAGACGGCGCTCGCCCGCGGCGCCACCATGGCCGGCACCGCGACGTGTTCCGGCGAGGGCGGCATGATCCCGGACGAGCGGCGCTATTCGTCCAAATGGTTCTACCAGTGCATCCAGTCCCGCTACGGCTTCAACCCGCACCATCTGCTGCTGGCGGATGGCTGCGAATTCTTCATCGGCCAGGGCTGCAAGGTCGGGCTGGGCGGCCATCTGATGGGCCAGAAGGTGACCGACCAGGTCGCCGAGATGCGCTCGCTGCCCGCCGGGATCGACCAGCGCTCGCCGGCGCGGCATCCCGACTGGCTGGGGCCGGACGACCTGGCGCTGAAGATCCTCGAGATCCGCGAGGCGACCGACTGGCAGATCCCGATCCAGCTCAAGCTCGGCGCCGCGCGGGTCTATGACGATGTCCGCATGGCGGTGAAGTGCGACCCGGATTCGATCTATATCGACGGCATGGAGGGCGGCACCGGCGCCGGCCCGCATCTGGCGACCGAGGAGACCGGCGTGCCCGGCATGGCCGCGATCCGCCAGGCCCGCCGCGCGATCGACGATCTCGGCAGGCGGGGCGAGATTTCCCTGGTCTATGCCGGCGGCATCCGCAACGGCGGCGATGTCGCCAAGGCGCTCGCGCTGGGCGCCGACGCGATCGCCATCGGCCATTCGGCGATGATGGCGCTCAACTGCAACAAGGACATCCCCGAAGCCGACTTCCCCTCGGAGATGGGGGTGCCGGCCGGCGCCTGCTATCACTGCCATACCGGGCGCTGCCCGGTCGGCGTCGCGACGCAGGACCCGGCGTTGCGCAAGCGGCTCAACCCGGACGAAGCGGCCGAACGGGTCTACAACTTCCTGCACACGCTGACCATGGAAGCGCAGATGATGGCCCGCGCCTGCGGCAAGACCGACATCCACTCGCTCGAGCCGGAGGACCTCGCCGCGCTGACCATGGAGGCCTCCGCCATCGCGCAGGTCCCCCTCGCCGGCACCGACTACACGGTCGGGGTCGAGGACTATCACCACATCTAGACGGAAGGGCACAATGGCCGGATCCGGATACAAGGGCGCCCAGGTCGACGACGTCGACCACTTCCTCAAGGGCGGCGGCATCGATTCCGAGCGCGAGCAGGCCATCGGCCAGCACATCGGCTACCGCTACGACGTCAACCTGCTGCCCGACTACGACAGGCTGACCCCGTTCCTGAAGGACTATATGGAGTTCATGGGCTGGGACGACCTGAACTGGCTGGAAGACGTCCATATGGGCTATGACGACGGTCAGGCTGCGGTGTTCGACCGGAACATCAACGGCTGGGTGGCGATTCCCGGGGACATGGAGCTGCCCGACAACCAGCAGGACCGGGACATGATCGCCCGGGAAATGCTGATAAAGTTCCAGATGTCGCCCGACCACCCGATGGTCGACCTGTACAAGGCCTATCGGAAGTTCTGACCGCTCCGCGGCGTCAGTCGGCCCCGGCCGGGAGCGCCGCCGCCGCGATCCAGTCCGGCCTGAAACCCAGGATTCGCACGTCGTCGGATAGCTGCGTGTTGAACAGCCGGTTGTGCCACAGCGTGTTGCGGTGGGCCGGCTCTCCCGGCGCCAGCTCGCGCGCGGCGCAGGGCAGTCGGTAGGACTGGCCGAACTGCCTGAACTCCAGCCGGCATTCCCCAAGCTCCGCCAGCAGCGCCGCGAGCCGGGATTCCGGCAGGAAGAGGGCGGTCATCTCGTCGGAAAACCGGTTGGCGCGGTGGTAGTGGGTCGATTGCAGGAAGGACAGGCCTTTCTGGTAGACCTCGTTGGGGTCGTGGTTCCCGCGCACCTGGAACTCGAAGAAATCCGAGCTTTCTTCGGGGTCGTTCTGCACCAGCAGGACGATCGTGGCGTCGGACAGGACGCTTCCGCCGGGCGCAAGGATCTTCGGCCGCATGCCCTCGGACGGCCGGCCGCCATCCTCGCGCATGGCGATCTGTCGTATCCGGCACTGCCAGATGAGAAACTGTTGGCGCAGGGTTTCCGGGGTCATGGCGCGGGACGTTAGCAAGGCGACCGGGGCGGGGCGAGCCCGCATTTCTCGCTAGGGTCACGGACCGCGGCGCCACTGTCCCGGCGTCGTGCCGTGGCGCCGCTTGAGATGGCGGCCCAGATGGGACGCCGACTGGAAGCCGCAGCCGACGGCGATTTCGGAGACGCTCATCCCGGTCTGCCGGAGCAGGCTGGCGGCGCGGTCGATCCTGAGGTCGAGATAGAACCTGCCCGGGGACCGGCCGAGCCGGCTCCGGAACAGCCTCGTGAGCTGCCGGGCCGAGAGCCCGACCGCGGCGGCGATCCGGGCCAGGGGCAGGGTGTCTTCCAGGTTCCGTTCCATCAGCAGGATGGCGTCCGCGATATGCCGGTTGCGCCCGGCCATGCGGATCGCGGCGGTCACGTGCTGTTCCTGCGCCGCCTCGCGGATGCGGTCGTGGACGTAGTTTTCCGCCACCAGGGATGCGGCCTCGCCGCCATGCGCCTCCATGACGAAAGTCAGCATGAGGTCCAGGCTGGTGGTTCCCCCGGCGCAGCTGAACCGGTTGCGGTCGATCTCGTAGATCGAGTTGCGGATGTCGAGACCGGGGAACCGCTCCCGGTAGGCGTCCAGGCATTTCCAGTGGATGGTCGAACGATGGCCGTCGAACAGCCCGGCGGCGGCGACCGGAAAGGCGCCGTCCGATATCGATCCGATCCGCGCGCCGCGGCCCGCGGCCCGGGCCAGCCAACCGGCGAGCGCCTCGGACCGGTAATCGTGCGATCGCTCGCCACCGACCACCGCGATCAGGTCGGGAGGAGCCCCGGCCGGGTCCGCGTTCCCCGGCGGCGCCGCCGGCAGGCGGATATCGCTGGACGAGGGGACCCCGCCGCCGGCCGCTTCCGGGTCCGCCGACAGGCGCCAGCGATACGCCGTCCCGCCGAGCACCAGGTTGGCGGCGCGCAGCGCGTCGACCGCGCAGGAGAGCGCCAGCAGGGAAAACCCCGGCACCAGAAAGAACTCGACCCGAACCGGCTCCCCCTTCGCCATCGTCCGCTTTCCGGCGTTGTCGGTCACCCGCGTCAGAATAGTGTCTTTTTCTGTCCGCTACATTGTTTTCTTGCCCGTCCCGAACACAGCAGGATGCACGAAATTTCCCGATCGTCACTCTCGCTGAAGGGGCATCCCCATGAGCTTTCCGACCCACGCCCGCCATGTCGTCATCGGCGCGGGAGTCCACGGATTGTCCACCGCCTGGCGGCTGGCCGAACGCCTGAAGGCGGCCCGCAAGGGCGACGGGACCGACATCCTGGTGCTCGACAAGACCGCCATCGCCGCCGGCGCCAGCGGCATCGCCTGCGGCGTGGTCCGCAACAACTACTTCCAGCCGGCGATGCGCGAGTTGATGGCGCACAGCGTGGACGTCTGGGAAACCGATCCGCGGGGTTTCAGCTACCACCCGGTCGGCTACATGCAGATCAGCCACGAGGCGATGCGCGAGGATGTCGCGAGCATCTACGAGCAGCAGCGGGAGATCGGCTACGACTCCGACTTCATCGAGGGCGAGCAGGAGTGCATGACCTACATGAAGGGCCTGCTGTCGGACTGGCGCGCGGCGGGCATCACCTCGATCCTGCACGAGAAGAAGGGCGGATACGCCAACAACACCGCATCCGTCTACGGCCTGGCCGGCAAGGCCGAAGCCCACGGGGTGCGGATCATGACCGGCGTGGAGGTGACCGGCTTCGAGCGCGGCAGCAATTCCGACGCGGTCACCGGCGTGGTCACCGACCGGGGAACCATCAAGTGCGACCAGGTGGTGGTCGCGGTCGGGCCGTGGGTCAAGACGATCTGGGACATGCTCGACCTGCCCCGGGAGGTTTCTATCAAGGGCGCCGACGGCCTCATGCATGACGGCATCCCGACCTGGCGCTACTGGTGCCTGGAAGAGGGCGTCATCGGCGTCGATCCCGACCTGCAGAGGCTGAACGACGGCGGCATGCCGCCGGTCATCCATGTCGACACCGATGCGCCGCTCCACTCCGACGTCGACGGATCGCTGATCGCCGAGGAGCCGTGGGGCATCTACTACAAGCCGGATTTCCACTTCGGCGGCGTCCAGGGCGGCGCCATGCCCTATGAGGTCAGGACACCGGCGGACGACGTGGCGATCGATCCCTACGGCCCGGAATCGCCGGAATTCATCGTCGGCGACGATTTCGCCCATATGTGGTGCTCGGCGCTCGCCTTCTGCCAGGAACGCTTCTCCGGCCAGATCGGCAAGTTCCGCAAGGAGCCCTCCGGCGGGCTCGGCTGTTTCACGCCGGACAGCTTTCCGATCTTCGACACGTTCTGCGAGAACGTCCACATCGTCGCCGACAGCAATCACGGCTTCAAGATGATCGGCGTCGGCCACCTGGTGGCCGACGAGATGATGGGCGAGAAGCAGGCGCTGCTCGAGCCGTTCCGCTTCAGCCGCTACGCCGAAGGCAGGCTGCACCCGACGAGCAACAGCCCGTTCCCCTGGAGCTGACCGCGCCCCCGCCGGCAGGCCGGCGGGGGCTGAGTCATGCGGCTACTCGCCGTCCAGGGCGCGCCCGATCGTGGCCGCGTCGCCGTGCTCGCGGATGATCTCCTCGTATTCCCGCTTCTCCGCCCTGATCTGCAACACGTGCCAGCCGAGCCACAGGACCACGCCGACGATCAGGAAGAGCACTTCCGCGCCCTGGAAGGGGTAGATGGCGCCGACGTCCTTCAGGTCGACCGCCCAGTTCTCGATGCCAGTGGTTGACATGCTTCGATCTCCTCTCCGGTTCCGGCCGGCCGGTCAGGCCGCGGCTTCCTTTTCCGTGGCGCGAACCTCGGCCGCGGCCGCGCTTTCCTGCTCGTTGGTCGGGAAATCCAGCCCGAGCAGCTCGACCTGTTTGGGGATGCGCAGCATGCCCGCCGCCGCGAGGATCTTGGCGACGACCCAGCCCGGTATGAATCCGAGCACGAAGAACATGATGATCGCGCCCACGAACTGGCCGAGCGGGTTGATCGTGGCATAGCCCTCATAGGGCGAGCTCGGGTGGCCCCAGAGGACGAAGCCGCAGATCACCAGCCCGGCGAAGCCGGCATAGCCGTGCACCGCCACGGCGCCCACCGCGTCGTCGATCTTGTACTTGCGCTCCACCCAGTGGTGCATCTTGTAGGCGATATAGGTGCCCGCGCCGGCGATGATCATCGCCTGGATCGGGTGGTACAGGTCGTTGCCCGCCGATGCCGTGATGATGCCGGCGAGGCCGCCCGAATAGGTCCAGAAGCCATTGCCCCCGGACACCAGGTAACCGACCAGCAGACCGCCCGAAAGCGACATCAGGAAGTTCACCGTGATGGCGCCGAGCGTGGTCGGCGTCAGGTAGATGGTCGTCGCCGTCCAGGTGTCGCCGGTGATCTGGCCGCCGATTCCGTCCGGCCCGATGAGCGGCACGTTGCACGCCACGTAGAAGCCCCAGAAGCCGGCATAGATGAAGAACAGGCCGAGACACACCATCCACGGGTTGTGCGGGTTGATGTCCCTTGGCGTGCCGTCCTTGGCGAACTTGCCGAGCCGGGGTCCCAGCACGAACAGGATGCCGAGCGCGAAGCCTCCGGCGATCGCGTGAATGACGCCCGATGCGTAGGCATCGTGATAGCCCAGCACCTGCACCATCCATCCGCCGTAATGCCAGCCCCAGGCGGCGTCGATGATCCAGGCGACCGATCCGATCACCACCGCGAGGATCCAGAACGCGCCGGAGTTGATCCGCTCGATCACCGAGCCCGAGACGATGGACGCCGCCGTCCAGGAGAACAGCAGGAAGGCGGCCCAGAACACGCCGGTGATGCGGTCGCCGGCGTTCGGGCCCATGGTCTCCGACCAGGCCGTGTTCGCCGCGGCGGTCTCGAGCTCGAGCCCGCCGGTGATCCAGGGGCCGTTCGGCATGGCCCAGTAGAGCCACCAGCCGAAGAAGAAGAACGTGATCGTCACCAGCGGGATCAGCATCGTGTTCTTCATCAGCGTGTGCATGTGATTGCGCCGCCGGCTGGCGCCGACTTCGTACATGCAGAATCCGATATGGATGAAGAACATCAGCGGGATCGTCGCCCAGTAGTAGAACTCCGTGAATACCGTCGTAACGGCATTGAGGTTGCCTTCCATGACTCTGACTCCCCGGAAGCTCGAACGGTTGTCCATGGCGCCCGGCCCGGCCGGCCGGCGCCTGTCCACGCCCGTGCAGCATGACGCTTTCCGGAAAACGCATCAACATTCTTGGTCGCAAGCGGATCGGAACCGGATTCCGCAGACGCAACAGTCAGTTGCGGCGGACCGGCTCCAGGCGATGGCGCGACGGGGCCTCGCCGAACCGCCTTCCGTAGGCGGTCGCGAAATGGGCGGCGCCGGAGAAGCCGGTCGCGATCGCGATTTCGAGGACCGGCAGGTCGGTCTGGCGCAGCAGCTCGCGCGACTTGTCGAGCCGCAGGTCGCGGTAGAAGGCGCCGGCGCTGCGGCCCAGCCCGGCGCCGAACTGGCGGTTCAGGTGGCGCGCGCTCACGCCGACGAGCTGGGCCAGATCCGACAGCGGGAGCGGGTCGGCGATATGGTTTTCCATGATCTCGATGGCGGCGAGGACGGCGTGACGGTTGGTGCCGTAGCGCTGCGCCAGCCCGGCCCGCTGCGGACCGCCGGCGGGGCGCACGTCGGTATGCATGAACCAGTCGCTGACCCGGCGGGCAAAATCCGTGCCGTGATGCTCGGCGATCAGGGCATGCATCATGTCGAGCGGCGCCGTTCCGCCGGCGCAGGTCATGCGATCCCGGTCCACGACATAAAGGGTCCGTTCCAGGAGCAGCCCGGGATGACGCTCCTCCAGGGCGGCCGCATGTTCCCAGTGCAGCGTCATCCGCCGGTTCTGCATGACGCCGGCATTGGCCAGCACCGCCGGCCCGCCGGACACCCCGCCGAGCACGCAACCGTGCCGGGCCTGGCGCCGCAGCCACTGGAACACCCGGTCGTCCCGGAAGCCGACCGGATCGCCCCCGGCGACGACGAAGGCGAGGTCGAAATCGCCGCCGGCTTCGCCCAGCTCCGCCACCGCAACCGAGGCCGCGGACGAGCTGTTCAGGATTTTCGAAGTCCCGGCTCCGGCGGCGAAGAAGAAGGACCCGTATAAGCGTTTGCCGGCCAGCAGGTTGGCCGCGCGCAGGGGTTCGGTCACCGCCGCGAACGACATCAGGGCGAACCCTTCGACCAGTACGAAGGCGATTCGGCGGTCGACCGGGTTCGGCTCGGGCATGTCTGCAATATTAAATCAGACGTCCTTTTCAGGAAAGCATCGGCGCATCCTCCGGCGCATCAATCGACGGGTCAACGGACGATGCGATGCGATATTCCGCCCTGCAAATCCTCAGGCAAGGCCTGACCGGCAACCGCGGCTGGAAGCCGCTCTGGCGCGAGCCGCAGCCGAAACAGCGCTACGACATCGTCGTCGTGGGCGGCGGCGGGCACGGCGTCGCCACGGCCTATTACCTGGCGAAGGCACATGGCCTGACCGACGTGGCGGTGCTGGAAAAGGGCTGGCTGGGCTCCGGCAATGCCGGGCGCAACACGACGATCATCCGCTCCAACTACCTGCTGCCCGGCAACCAGGCGTTCTACGAATTTTCGATGAAGCTGTGGGAAGGCCTCGAACGGGAGCTCAACTACAACGCCATGGTCTCGCAGCGCGGGATCGTCAACCTGTTCCACAACGATCCCCAGCGCGACGCCGCCGCCCGGCGCGGCAACGCCATGGCGCTGGCGGGGATCGACGCGGTGCTGCTCGACCGCGAGGCGCTGCAACGCAAATTCCCCGTCTTCGACTTCGACAACGAGCGCTTCCCGATCAAGGGCGGGCTGTGGCAGAAGCGCGGCGGCACGGCGCGGCACGACGCCGTCGTCTGGGGCTATGCCCGAGGCGCCGACCGGCGCGGCGTCGACCTGATCCAGAACTGCGAAGTCACCGGCTTCGATATCCGGGGCGGGGTGTGCCGGGGCGTCGAGACGACGCGCGGGGCCATCGGCGCGAACCGGGTGGCGGTCTGCGTCGCCGGTTCGTCCGGCCGCGTGATGGGGCTCGCCGGGCTGCGCCTGCCGATCGAAAGCCATGTCCTGCAGGCCTGCGTGACCGAGGGGCTGAAACCGGTCATCGACGGCGCCATCACCTTCGGGGCGGGGCATTTCTACGTCTGCCAGTCGGACAAGGGCGGGATCGTGTTCGGCGGCGATCTCGACGGCTACAACTCCTACGCCCAGCGGGGCAATCTGCCGACCGTGGAGGATGTCTGCGAGGGCGGCATGGCGCTGATGCCGGCGATCGGGCGGGCGCGGGTGCTGCGCATGTGGGGCGGCGTGGTCGACATGTCGATGGACGGCTCGCCGTTCATCGACGGGACGCCGGTCGACGGCCTCTATTTCACCGGCGGCTGGTGCTATGGCGGCTTCAAGGCGATCCCGGCGGGCGGCTACTGCCTCGCCCATCTGGTCGCGACCGGCGCGCCGCACCCCGCCGCGGCCGCGATGCGGCTGGACCGTTTCGCCACCGGCGCCGTGATCGACGAGAACGGCGCCGGCGCCCAGCCCAACCTGCACTAGCGGAGAACGGCGTGATCATCGACCATCCGCTCCTCGGCCCGCGCGATGCGGCGGAGTTCGTCTATCTCGGCGATGCCGGGCTGATCGACCGGCCGGACTGGCAGGCCGGGGACGCGGCGCGGCGGTTCGACGACTATCTCCATCTGCGGGACAACCCGGCCGGCGAGCACCGCGAGCTGTGGTTTCACGAACAGGGCGACCGGTCCTGGCTCGTGGTGACCCGCGACACGCTGACCCACGAGATCGTCCGGGTCGAGCTGGCGCGCGATGTCGCGCTCGCAAGGGGGCGGGACCGGTGAGCGGCCCGTTCCGGCTGGACGGCGGCGCGATCGACCGCGGCCGAAGCCTCGCCTTCCGCTTCGACGGCCGCAGGCTGACCGGCCATCCCGGCGATACCCTGGCCTCGGCGCTGCTCGCCAACGGGGTCCGGCTGGTCGGCCGGAGTTTCAAGTACCACCGCCCGCGCGGCGTCTTCGCGGCCGGCCCGGAGGAACCCAACGCGCTGGTCGAGCTGCGCGGCGGCGCGTACCGGGAGCCCAATACGCGGGCGACGGTGGCCGAGCTGTTCGACGGGCTGGAGGCGCGCAGCCAGAATTACCGCGGCTCGCTGCGCCACGACCTGATGGCGGTCAACGACCTGCTCGCGCCCTTCCTGTCGGCCGGCTTCTACTACAAGACCTTCATGTGGCCGAAATCCTTCTGGGAACGGGTCTACGAGCCGGCGATTCGCGCGGCCGCCGGTCTCGGCCGGCTGTCGGGCGCGGCGGATCCGGATGGCTACGACAAGGGTTTCCTGCATTGCGACCTGCTGGTCGTGGGCGCCGGCCCGGCCGGTCTCGCCGCCGCGCTCGCCGCCGGGCGCGGCGGTGCGCGCGTCATCCTGGCCGACGAGGATTTCGTCATGGGCGGCCGGCTGAACGCGGAAACCCATGAGGTGGAGGGC
Source organism: Defluviicoccus sp. bin129 (assembly GCA_002239065.1). Taxonomy (GTDB): domain Bacteria; phylum Pseudomonadota; class Alphaproteobacteria; order MPNO01; family MPNO01; genus MPNO01. The sequence continues at coordinate 32,369 of MPNO01000054.1, forward strand.
CGGCCCGGCGCGGACTGGGCGCGGGAGGCGGTGCGCGAGCTGGCGGCCATGGAAAGGGTCCGGCTGATGCCGCGGACCACGGTTTTCGGCGCCTACGACCACGGCATCTACGGCGCGCTGGAACGCCGCACCGACCACCTGCCGGCCGGCGGCGGCAAGCCGCGCCAGGTTCTCTGGCGGGTCTGCACCGGGCGGGCCGTGCTGTGCGCGGGCGCCACCGAGCGGCCGATCGCCTTCGCCGGCAACGACCGCCCGGGGATCATGCTGGCCGGGGCGGTGCGCGCCTTCGCCAACCGGTTCGCGGTCGGCGCGGGCCGCCGTGTCGGCCTGTTCGTCAACAACGACGACGGCTGGCGCGGCGCGGCCGATCTCGCCGCGAAGGGTGTCCCGATCGCGGCGATCGTCGACGTGCGGGACCGCGAGCCCGTCGTCGAGGTCCCGGGCGCCCGGATCGTGATGGGCGGCCGCGTGACCGCGACAAGGGGCCGCCAGGGCTTGAAGGGCGTGAAGCTGGCGACCGGCGAAAGGATCGCGCTGGATTGCCTCGCGGTCTCCGGCGGCTGGAACCCGAACGTCCACCTGACCTGTCATCACGGCGGCAAGCCGGTCTGGGACGAAAACATCGCCGCTTTCGTGCCGGGCGGTGGGCTGCCGGCGGGGCTGAGCGTCGCCGGCGCGGCTCGCGGCAGCCTGACGACCGCGGCCGCGCTCGCCGAAGGGCACCGGGCGGCGATCGATGCGCTGGGCGCGCTCGGCATTCCTCCTGCCGCGGGCGATCCGCCTTGCGCGAGCGACGAGGCGAGCGACATCGCGCCCTTCTGGCACGTCCGCGAGGGCAGGGGCCGGGCGTGGCTCGACCTGCAGAACGACGTGACGGTCAAGGACGTGGTGCAGGCGCATCGCGAAGGCTTCCGCTCGGTCGAGCATTTGAAGCGCTACACCACCCTCGGCATGGCGACCGACCAGGGCAGGACCGCCAACGTGCCGGGGCTCGCCGTCATGGCCGAACGGACCGGGCGGAGCATCGCCGAGACCGGGACGACCGTGTTCCGCCCGCCTTACGCGCCGGTGCCGATCGCGGCCTTCGGCGGGCGCTCGCGCGGCCGCGACTTCCGGCCGACCCGGCTGACCCCGAGCCACGGCTGGGCGGGACGGCGGGGGGGGGGCGGCGTCCGGGGGGGCGGCCCCGGGGCGGGCCGCGACTTCCGGCCGACCCGCCTGACCCCGAGCCACGGCTGGGCGGAACGGCGGGGCGCCGTCTTCGTCGAGGCCGGCGCCTGGCTGCGCGCCCAATGGTTCCCGCTGCCCGGCGAGACCCATTGGCGGCAGTCGGTCGACCGGGAG
>MPNO01000055.1 GCA_002239065.1 Defluviicoccus sp. bin129
AACACGCCGTCGAGGTTGACAGCCATGATGTCGTCCCAGTCGCCCGCCACCGTTCCGGCGTCGCCGGCGAACGGGTTGCGCCGGGTGATGCCGGCGTTGTTGACCAGGATCGAGACCGGGCCGAGCTCACGGGCGGTCCCGCCCGCCGCCGCCGCGCAGGCGGCGCGGTCGCGCACGTCGAGCGCCAGCGCATGCGCCGCATGCCCGGCACCGGCGATCTCGTCCCGCACCGCCCCGGCGGCCCCGCCGTCGATGTCGAGCACGATCACCTCGGCGCCCTGTTCGGCGTAGCCCAGCGCAATCGCGCGGCCGATCCCGGAGGCTCCGCCGGTGACCGCGGCGCGATGTCCTTCGAGCAGGTTCATGCGGTTCCCTTTCGTTCCGTTTGCCGTTTGCGGAGACACCGCGAGACCGGTTCACTCGCGCGGCGGCACGGCCGCGAGCGCCGCAGCCGCCCAGTCCGGGAGAACTTCGGCGGTCCACCATCTATCGGCCGTCAGGATGGCGACCTCGCGGTGGGGCAAGCCGGGGTCGGTGTTGTCGTAAAGCAAGACCTGGTCGGCCCGCACGATCGCGTCAGGGTCGACTTCCCGCACCCGTTCGGTCCGGCGACAACGACGAGCGTCGGCACGGCGGGAGACTCGGGCAGGCGGGGTCAGGCGGACTTGTCGACCGCCGGCCGGATCACCCGGTCGCCGTGCTTGGTCCGCGCGATATAGGCGCCGTCCGAGCGAACGCCATAGAGCGTCCCTCCGGCGTCGAGCTGGGCGGCGAGGTCTGCCTTGATCTGCTCGCGCCAATCCTTGGGGCGCCCGGGCACATCCGGCATCGGCGCCGCCGTTTCCATACGCTTCAACATGCCAGTCAATCTAGGTTCGATCTCCGCGGCATTCAACACGTCGTTGCCGGATGCACCCCTACCAGAACCCCTCATGCACCCTCGCCGACTCCTCTTCCAGCAGCGGGCCGATCACCTCGACCTCGCGCTGGCCGGCGGCGAACACCGCGCGGCAGGGGAGGTCGAGGGTGAGGTTCTCGGGGTGCGGGCCGATCAGCGCCTTGAGCGCCCGTTCGCTCATCCCGTGCACCACCCGGCCGATGCCCGCCCAGTAGGCCGCGCCGGCGCACATCGCGCAGGGCTCGGCGCTGGCATACATCGTGCAGCCCGCCAGGAAGTCGGCGCCGTAGGCGATCGAGGCCCGGGTCATCAGGCTGCGCTCGGCATGGCCGGTCGCGTCGCCGTCGATGCCGAAGGCGTTCATCCCCTCCATCAGAACCGCGCCGTCGGGCCCGGCCAGGATGGCGCCGAACGGGTGGTTGCCCGCGCGCCGCGATTCTTCCGCCACCGCGATGGCGCGGCGCAGCAGGCGTTCGTGGTCGAGCGCCGGAAGGTCCCGCGTCACCCCCGTTGTTCCTCGCCGTAAAGCCGGCGGATCATGCGCCGCATGCCGAGCAGGGGCTCGTCGGCCGGGATGGTGCCGCGCGGGTTCACGTCCTCGCCCCTGGTCTCGGGGTCGAGGTCGATCGCCCGCTGCTGTGCCTCGTAGACCGCGAGGTCCTCGGCCAGCACCCCCATCATCTGCTCGGTGAACAGCGCCTCCATGTGCGGCGGCACCATCGAGCGGAGGCCCGCCACCCCGTAGAACTGGTGGGTGGTGGTCTCGGTCTCGGGGGTCAGCGCGTGGTAGACGACGAAGCCCCAGCGCCCCTGGCTCGACGGGCGCTCTTCCTGCGGCAGCCCCTCGCCCGCCGCGGTCGAGCCATTGCAGATGTCGATATAGGACGGCGGGATGTATTTCGAGACCTGCCAGCGGTCGATCGGCCCGTCGTCGCCGGTGTACTGGACGAAGGCCGGCGCCGGCGGGATCCCCTCCATCCAGCGGGTGACGCGGACGAAATCGCCGCCGTTCTCGACGATCAGCGTCGCCTGCTCCGCGAGCGCCCGGTTGCCGGTGGTCGACGAATGGACATAGGTGAGGTGCGACAGGTCGAGCAGATTGTCGAGCACCAGCCGGTAGCCGCCCTTGACCAGCGTCTGGCCGGTGACCGCGTACCAGTCGGGATCGGCGAGCCTGGCGTGGTAGTCGGGCACCAAGGCGGGGTCGGCGGCGGCGGGATCGCCCATCCAGACGAACACCCAGCGGTCGCGCTCGACGACCGGATAGGATCTTACCCTCGCCCAGCCCGGCACCTCCTCCTGCCCCGGCACGTGGGTGCACACCCCGTCGCGGCCGAACACCAGCCCGTGATAGCCGCATTCGATCTCGTCGCCGTCGAGCCGGCCTTCCGACAGCGGCAGGTTGCGGTGCGCGCAGCGGTTCTCCAGCGCGACCGGCGTTCCGTCGAGCCCGCGGAACAGCATCACGAATTCGTTGAGCAGCACCCGGCCGAGCGGCGTCCGCCCGACATCCTCCGACCAGGCCGCGACATACCAGTGGTTCCTGAGCAGCACCGCGCCGTCCTTTCGCGCCATTGGGGCGGAAGACCCTAGCCCGGAATTCTCACCGCTGTCACGGCTTGCGTCGCGCCCGGGCGTTCGATCCGCCAGGAGCGGGCGGGCGCCCGGGCGCGACCCTTCGAGCCTGCCCCGAGCTTGCCGAAGGGGCGGCGCGGCGAGGGTGTCAACAAGCGGCCACGGTTCGACGGGGCGCCCAAATGGGTTAGTCTCGCGCCAGCGAAAGCCGCCAAACGGGAGAACGCCATGTCGCTGATCGCGCTTGCCACCAAGGGGAACTACTTCCACGTCTACGATTTCCGGGTGAAGCCGGGCACCGGGGACGAGTTCATCGAGAAATTCGACGAGTTCGACTATTCCGACGGCAACCCGATGCACAAATCGCCCGCCCAGGTGAAGGACGGGGTGCTGTGCCGCGACACCGAGGATCCGGACCACTTCTACCTGATCGGCGAATGGTCGGACATCGAGGTGCACGCGAAGATCCGCCAGCAGCTCGCCGCCATGAACCTCGAATTCGTCACCCTGATCGAGGACCTCGACAAGGGCGCGTTCGTGCCGACCTATGCCGAGATCGTCTCCTCGACGCCGCAGAGCGTGCTCGATTCGGCGGCGGCCGAGTAGAGCCCCCTCGATACGGCCCTCCGGGGGCGTATCGAGGCACCTTGCCTGTTCGCGCGCCGGCGCGTCCGCTACACTCCGGCTGACCAATCCAGGGGAGAACGATCATGCGTTTCGGCAACACCGGGAAGGCGGCGCTCGCGGGCGCCGTGCTGGCCATCCTGCTGGCGGCGCCGGCCGCCCAGGCCCAGAAGACCCTCGCGCTCACCGCGGTCGACGGCTACCCGCCGCGCGCGCTCCAGGTCAGGACGTTCCTGAGCTTCCTGATTCCCGAGGTCGACAAGCGGCTCGCCGCGAAGGGCGAGTACAAGATCAACTGGAACAAGGCCTTCGCCGGCCAGATCGTCAAGGTCCGCCATGTCATGACCGGCATGCAGAAGGGGCTGGGCGATATCGGCGTGGTCACCAGCGTGTTCCACCAGGACAAGGTGCCGATGCAGGCGGTGGCCTATGTGACGCCGTTCGTCACCGCCGATCCGGTGCTGCTGTCGCGCACCGTCGACGAGCTCGCCGAGCAGTTTCCGGCGATGAAGGAGGCCTGGATGAAATACAACCAGGTGCTCCTGTCGAGCTTCTCGGTGATCGACACCTACCAGATGTTCTTCCGCGACCGGATCACCAAGCTGGAGCAGTTCAAGGGGCTCAAGATCGCCGGCGCCGGGATCAACATGCGCTACCTGACGGGCACCGGCGCGACGCCGGTGATCGGCTCGATGGTGCACTACTACAACAAGTTCAAGACCGGCGCGATCGACGGCTCGATGCTGTGGACCGACGCGGCGGTCGCCTTCAAGCTGGTCGAGGGCGCGAAGTTCATGCTCAAGGCCGATATCGGCACCGCCAACTCCAAGGCGCTGACGATGAACGCCAAGGCCTACAAGCGGCTGCCCGCCGCGGTGCGCGACGTGATCCACGCGGTGTCGGCCGATTACCGCGACCACACCGCGCAGCAGGCGATCGACGACGCCGACAAGGCCTATGCGAACTACAAGGCCAAGGGCGGCGAGATCATCCAGATGTCGCAGGCCGCGCGCGAGGGCTGGGCGAAGACAATGCCCAACATCGCCAAGGACTGGGCCGGCAAGCTGGATGCCAAGGGGATGCCCGGCACCAAGCTGATGACCGCCTATATGGACAAGATGCGGGCCGCCAATCAGCCGATCATCCGGCACTGGGACAAGGAGTAGCGACGTTTGACCGATAGCGCGCCGCGCGCCGGGGAGGTGCGTCCCCGGAGCGCGGCGTTGCGCGTCTTCTCGTCGCTGGTCGGCGGCATGAACGCCGCCGGCTCGTGCTGGATCGTGGTGCTGATGCTGCTGATCAACGCCGAGGCGATCAGCCGGTCCGCGTTCAACGCGCCGATCATCGGGGTCATCGAGATGATCGAGATCTCGATCATCGGCATCGTCTTCATGCAGCTCGCGGATTCGCTGCGCCGGGGGGTGCTGACGCGCTCGGACGGGCTGTTCAACCAGGTGTTGCGGCGGCGGCCGAGGGCGGGTCACGGGATGGCCGTGGCGACCTTCCTGCTCGGCACCGTGTTCATGGGGCTGATCATCTGGGGCAGCGTGCCGTTCTTCTTCGAGTCCTGGGAGAACGACTACTATATCGGCGTCGAGGGCATGTTCACCGCCCCGGTATGGCCGGTCGCGCTGATCATCGTCATCGCCGTGGCGGTCACCATGATCCAGTTCGCGATCATGCTTTCCGACCACTGGCGCGCCATGACCGGCCGGGCGCAGGGCTGACCGGCGATGGGCGTCGAAGTCGGGATCGCCTCGGTCGTCGCCATCCTGGTGCTGATCTATGCCGGCATCCACGTCGCGGTGGCGCTTGGCCTGGTCTCCTTCATCGGGGTGTGGATCTACCGCGGCTCGATCGACGTGGCGATCAACCTGCTGGCCGCGGCCACCCACGACACCATCGCGCATGCGGTGTTCGCCAACATCCCGCTTTTCGCCCTGATGGGAATCGTCGCCGCCGAGATCGGGTTGGGCGCGGACGTCTACCGGGTGGCCGACCAGATGTTCCGCAGGGTGCGGGGCGGGCTGGGCATGGCGACCGTGGCGGCGAACGCGCTGTTCGCCTCGATCACCGGGTCGTCAATCGCCTCGGCCTCGGTGTTCACCCGCATCGCGGTGCCGGAGATGCGCCGCTTCGGCTACACGCGGCAGTTCTCGGTGGGCGTGGTCGCGGGCTCGTCGGTGCTCGGCATGCTGATCCCGCCGTCCTCGATGCTGATCATCTACGCCATCGTCGCCGAGGTGTCGGTCGGCCACATGTTCATCGCCGGCTTCATCCCCGGCGTCATCCTCTCGATCGCCTTCATCCTCGGCATCGTCCTGATGGCCCGGGTCCTCCCCAAATTCATCTCCGAGGAGGCGCTCGCCGTCCCCGTCGACGAGGGCGAGACGATGAGCATCCTGGAGATGTGCTGGGTGCTGCTGCCGGTCGCCTTCCTGGTCGTCCTGGTGCTGGGCGGGATCTATACCGGCTGGTTCTCGCCCGAGGAGGCGGGCGCGGCGGGCTCGGCGGGGGCGCTCGCCATCGGCGTGCTGAAGCGGCGGCTGACCTGGCGCGGGCTCTGGCGCGTCCTCGTCGAGACCGGGCAGATCACCGCGGCGATCCTGTTTCTGATCATCGCGGCCTCGATGTACAGCCGGATGCTGGGCGTAGCCGCGCTGCCGACCCAGTTCAGCGATTGGCTCGCCAGCATGAATTTCGACATGGTCGGGCTGATGGTGATCTACGTCATCCTGATGGTGCTGCTGGGGACCATCATCGAGACCGCCTCGATCATCCTCATCGTGGTGCCGCTGTTCCTGACCTCGGTCGAGGCGCTCGGCGGCAACATCGTCTGGTTCGGCATCGTCACCGTGATCGGCGCCGAGATCGGCCTCCTGACCCCGCCGCTCGGCATCTCATGCTTCACCATAAAGAGCACCATTCAGGACAAGTCGATCACGCTGGCGCACATCTTCACCGGCGCCTTCCCGTTCGCCTTCATCATGCTGCTGGTGCTGATCCTGATCATCGCCTACCCGGTGCTCAGCCTGGCGCTGCTGTAGCGGCCGGGCGGGCTCACGCGAGCGCGTAGTCGTGCTCGTAATGCAGGAAGATGCCGTCGAAATAGAACCAGCGCATCGCCGCGCTCTCGCGCGCCCAGTGGATCGCCTCGTCCTGCATCGCGCGCGTCGTGCAGTGGCGATCGAGCGCCGCGAAGCCGCGGTCGCCGTGCTCGATATCGACCTCGGCGTGGAGCCAGAAATGCTCGATCGCGGGCTCGGGGTAGTTGTAGACCTCGCGCAGCGCCGGCAGGACCTTGGAGTAGAGCATCGGCGATTGCGACTCGGTGCCGATGCGGATCGCCGCCACCGCGCAATGCCAGGGCTGTTCCTTGGCCACCCATTTGAGCCAGGCCACCCATGACCGCGTGGTGGGGAGCCCCCGCCCCGCTTTGACCGCGTCGAGGTCGGCGCCGTTCTCCGCGGCGAAGCGGAGCACGATGTCGAGATGCGAGTGCTCGGGGTCGGTCTCCTCGTGGAAGTTCTCCAGCTCGAGCGCGACCACGTCGGGCGGCGCCTTGGCGCAGATGTTGAACGAGACCTGCTGGACCATGTTGGAGATCCAGTGCCAGTGCTCCACCGCCCAGCCCATGCAGGCGCGGCGGCCGAGCTCGCCCTTGGCCCATTTCTCGGTCATCGGGTGGTTGGCGCAGTGGCGCTCCAGCACCGCCGCCTCCAGCTCCGTCCGGAACGCGGTTTTCGCGGCCATCGTCTAGTCTCCCTGATCGTCCACCACCGCGATGCCCTGGATCTCCACCATCATCTCGGGCTGGGCGAAGCCGGCGCAGGTGATCAGCGCGCTCGCCGGGTAGCCGTCGGTGAAGAATTCCTTGCGGATCTCGGTGAATTCGGTGCCGTAGCGCGAATCGACGACGAACACGGTCATCGTCACCATGTCGTCGAGCCGGGCGCCCGCGTGTTCCAGCGTCGCGGCCAGCAGGCGGAAGGATTCGCGGGTCTGCGCCGCGAAATCGCCGGCCAGCGACCTGCCTTCGGCATCGGCCGGCGCGCCGTGCCCGGCGGCCCACACCATGCGCCCGCCTTGCGTGGTCACGACGGGGGAGAACGAGCGGTTCTCCTGCCAGGTTCCCCTGTGGTGGGTGCGTTCCATCGTCCCCCCTATTCGGCCGCCGCGGCGGATTCGATCCGCTGCATATGGGCCCAGATGTCATCGTACATCAGATGCATCACGTCGACCGTCGTCTGAACCGTGTCGACGACCAGCTCGAGATCCGCCTGGGTGGTGGCGAACTGGTCCAGGAGCTTCTTGCCGACGCCCGAATGCTCCTCGTCGGCGGTGTCGTGCACCCGCCAGTAGGCGACGCCCTTCTCGTCGAGCCCGAAGCGCGCCTTGAGCCGTTCGGCGATGCGCCCGTAGGTGCCGGGGATCGGCGCCTCGCCGCCCAGCATGTGCGACGCCACCCCCTCGAGGAAGGTCTTGCCGCAGATATAGGAGAAATAGGCGAAGAAGGCGGTGGTGCCGGCGCAGTATCTGGTGGCGTACATCTCCTCCCGGGAGAGGCCGATGGCGGCGGCGTAGTTGAGGTAGAGCTTGTGGTGCGAGACGCCGTCGGCGTGCAGCCTGCCGGTCGCCTCCTCGTAGGTCACCTCGGCGATCTCCTCGCGCCATGCGGGGTCGGGGCAGATGACGTAGAGCCGGCCGTGATAGTTGTGGTTGTTGAGCGGCAGGATGCCGTGCTGCTTGCAGAAATAGCGGATCTGCTCCAGCGAGTGGCTGTCGTCCAGCATCCCGGCCCACAGGGGATGTCCGTAGATCGGCTTCGCCTTGTGGATCCGGTCGATCTCGTCGAGCACCTTCTCGGCGGTCAGCGCCATGTCTTCCCTCCCCTCCTGCTTGCCGGTGGATGATCCTGCATGGCGCGGCGCAAGTCCAGACGCCGCGCGGGTCTCGACCGGGCGGGGACGCGACGCTAGTTTCGCGCTTCCCTCCCCCGCCGTCCCGGCCGCGAGAAAGCAGGAAAATGAGACCGGAAGACCTTTCCCGGGTCGTCGCCATCGTCACCGGCGCGGCCGGCGGCCTCGGCGCCGCGATGACCGAAGCCCTGGTCGATGGCGGGGCGCGCGTGCTCGCCGTCGATGTCGACGAAGGAGCGCTCGAGGCCCTCGCCGGCCGGCTGCCGGCGGGGAGGGGCGGCGCCCGCGCCGCCGCGATGACGGAGGCCCGGGCGGAGGGGGGGGCGCGCGTCCTCGCGGTGGAGGTCGACGAAGGGGCGCTCGAGGCCCCCGCCGGCCGGCTGCCGGCGGGACGGGTCGCGCCGCATGCGGCCGATATCCGCGACGCCGCCGCCTGCCGCGATATCGTCGCGCGCGCCGTCGCCGCCTTCGGCGCGGTCCATGCGCTGGTCAACAACGCCGGCATCGGCCAGTCGAGCATCCGCGCCAGCTACTACATCGACCGGGTGAAGTTCTGGGAGGTCACCGACGAGCGCTGGCGCACCATCATGGACACCAACGCGATGGCGCCCTTCCTGCTCGCCAAGGCGATCCTCCCCCATCTGACGGAGGCCGGCTGGGGGCGGATCGTCAACGTGACGACCAGCCTCGACACCATGACCCGGCCGGGCTGGACGCCCTACGGCCCGTCCAAGGCGGCGCTCGAGGCGTGCACCGCGATCTGGGCCGGCGACCTCGAGGGGACCGGGGTGACGGTCAACGTGCTGGTGCCGGGCGGGCCCGCCAACACCGCGATGGTGCCGCCCGACTCCTCGCCCGACCGGGCGGCGATGATCCAGCCCGCGGCGATGGCCGCGCCGATCCGCTGGCTGCTCGACCCCGCCTCCGACGGGGTGACGGGACGGCGCTTCCTCGGCATCCGCTGGGACCCCGCCCTGCCGCCGGAAGAGGCGGCCGAGGCGGCGTCCGCCCCCGCCGCCTGGCCCGGGCTCGGACAGCAGGCGCGATGGCCCGGACAGGCCGGGGGGTGAGCGAACCCGCCGTCACCGCGCGCGACATCCGGATCGGCATCCTCCTGGTGCTGGGCGGCACCGCGCTGTTCGGCTGCGGCGAGAGCGTGGTCAAGCTGCTGGCGCGGCACTACGACACGACGCAGATCGTCTGGGGCCGCTACGTCTTCCACGCCATCGTGTTCCTCGCGATCTTCGCGCGGTCGGGGATCGCGGCCCAGATGCGGACCGCCCGCCCCTGGCTGCAATTCTCCCGCTCGGCGATCCTGCTGCTCGGCACGCTCCTGTTCTTCAGCGCGCTGCGCTACCTCCCGCTCGCCGACGCGGTGGCGATCAACTTCTTTGCGCCGCTGCTGGTGACCGCCTTCTCGATCCCGATGCTCAAGGAGCAGGTGGGGATCCGGCGCTGGATCGCCATCCTGGTCGGCTTCGCCGGCGTGATGGTGATCATCCGCCCGGGGCTCGGCGTGATGCACTGGGCGGCGGCCCTGCCGCTCGGCACCGCGGTGTGCTACGCGCTCTACCAGGTGCTGACCCGGATGGCGGGCCGCACCGACCACGCCCGCACCAGCCTGCTCTGGTCAGCCGCCGTCGGCACCGTGGTGATGTCGTTCCTCGTCCCCTTCCGCTGGACCGCGCCGGATTCCTGGGGCTGGCTCATGATGGCGGCGACCGGCTGCCTGTTCGGGCTCGGCCATTACCTCCTGATCAAGGGGCTGGAGCGCGCGCCGGCCTCGCTGCTCTCGCCCTTTATCTACAGCCAGCTGATCTGGGCGACCACGCTGGGCCTGCTGGTGTTCGGCGACTTCCCGGACGGCTACAGCATCCTCGGCGCCTTGATCGTCACCGGCAGCGGGCTCTATGTGTGGCATCGCGAGACACGGAGGACGAGATGAGCGAGCGCTTTGCTTCCCGCGAGCTCGAGCGCTTCATCGCCGGGGTGCTGACCCGCGAAGGCCTGCCCGGGGGCGACGCGGCGGATGTCGCGCGGCTCATGGTGGCCGCCGACCGCACCGGCTTCGACGCGCACGGGATCTTCCGCCTGCCGGATTATCTGAAACGCATAAGGGGCGGGGGCATCAACCGGACCCCGAAGATCGCGATCCTGCGGGAAACGGCTTCGGTCGCACTCGTGGACGGCGACAACGGGATGGGTCACCTCGCGGTCGAACGGGCGGCCCGGACGGCGATCCGCAAGGCGTCGGAGACCGGCATCGGCTGGGCCGGCACGCGCAACGGCAACCACGCCGGCGCGGCTTCGGTCTATGCCGCGATGCCGCTCGCGCACGGCATGATCGGCATCTACGGCGCGGTCGGCGGCGGCAACCAGATGCCGCCCTGGGGCGGCGCCGACCTGCTGCTCAGCACCAACCCGCTGGCGGTCGCGATCCCGGCCGGGGACGGCACCCCGGTGGTGATGGATTTCGCCACCACCGTCGCGTCGATGGGCAAGATCAGGGCGACCGCGCAGCGCGGCGAGGCCATGCCCGAGGGCTGGATGGTGGCGCGCGACGGCACCCCGCTCACCGATCCGGCGCGCGCCTCGGAAGGGCTGCTGCTGCCGATGGGCGGCTACAAGGGCTATGCGCTCGCCCTCGTCATCGGGCTGCTGGCGGGCACGCTCAACGGCGCGGCGATGGGCGGGGGTCTGATCGACTACGCCGCCGATGTCGACCGCGCCGCCAATACCGGGCAGTTCATCTGCGCCCTCGACCCGGAGGCGTTCGGCGAAGCCGCGGCGATCGGGCAGGCGGTCGACCGGGTGGCCGGCGAGATGCGGGGCTCGGCGACGATGCCGGGCGTCGACGCGGTCCTTGTGCCGGGCGACGGGCGCGCCGCGCGCCTCGCCGACCGCGAGCAAAACGGCATCGCCATACCGGACGCGCTGCGCGACGTGCTGGACGGCATCGCCGATGAGACCGGCGTGGCGCCGATCGCAAACTGACGACAAACCAGGACAAGGAGCGAAGACATGGCGGGCGAGGCGTTTGCCCTGACGGACAAGACGATCGTGATCACCGGCGGCGGGCGGGGGCTGGGCCAGGCCTATGCGCTCGCGGCCGCGGAGCTGGGCGCGAAGATCGTCGCGGCCGACGTGATCCCGACCGACGACACGGTCGCCCAAGTGACCGGGAAGGGCGGCGACTGCATCGGCGTCGCGCTCGACGTGCGCGACGAGGAGTCCTGCCGGGCGATGGCCGCGGCGGCGACCGAGGCGTTCGGCGGGATCGACGGGCTGATCAACAACGCCGCGCTCTACGGCGCGCTGACCGGCGGGCGGTTCGACGCGATCGACCCCGGCGAGTGGGACGACGCCATGGCGGTCAACGTCAAGGGCATCTGGAACTGCTGCAAGGCGGCGGTGCCGGCGATGCGCGAGCGCGGCGGCGGCTCGGTGATCAACATCGCCTCGCTCGCCGCGCGCTTCGGCATGCCGTATGCGCTGCACTACACCACGTCCAAGGCCGCCGTGGTCGGGCTCACCCGCGGGCTCGCGCGCGAGATCGGGCGCGACAACATAAGGGTCAACGCGATGGCGCCGAGCGCGGTGATCACCGAGGGCACGCGCGAGTTCTTCGCCGCCAAGCTCGACAACGCGCTCGACGTGATCAGGAACGGCCAGATCATCCGCCGCAGCATGACCCCCGACGACGTCATCGGCACCGCGATGTGGCTGCTGTCGGACGCCAGCGCCTTCGTCACCGGCCAGACGATTTCGGTGGATGGGGGGACGGTGCTGGCGTGAGGGTTCAAGCCCCCGGGCTGGTCGCCGTCAGCCCGCCATCGACCACCAGGCACTGGCCGGTGATGTAGGCGGCATCGTCGCTGGCGAGGAAGAGCGCGGCCCTGGCCACGTCCCAGGCATCGCCCATGCGGCGCATGGGCACGCTTGCGGCGCGCGTCGCGTGGTAGTCCTCGGGCGTCGCGTAGCCCTTGCGGATGTGGTTGGGCACGCCGTCCTTCTCGCGCAGGATGAAGGGGGTCTTCATCAGCCCGGGCGCGATGCAGTTGGCGCGGATGTTGGCGGCCGCGTACTGGATGGCGATGTTCTTGGTGAGCTCGTTGAGCGCCCCCTTGGCGGCCGAATAGGAGGTCGAGGGCACGCCGATATGGGTGAGCCCGGCGATCGAGGAGATGTTGACGATCGCCCCGCCGCCCTCTTCCTCCATATGCGGGATCGCCGCCTTCATGGCGAGGAAGGCGCCGGTGACGTTGCGCGCGAGCGTGTCGTTCCAGTCCTCCAGCGCCACGTCCATCAGCGCCGCGCCCGGGCCCGAGCCGCCGACATTGTTGTGCAAGATGTCGATCCGCCCGAACGCGTCGATGCAGGCCCCGACCATGGCAGCGATCTCGCCCTCATCGGTCACGTCGGCCTGCCAGGCGAGCGCCGCGCCGCCCTCCGCGGCGACGATGTCCCGCGTTTCCTCCGCCGCGTCGAGCCGGCGGTCGACGCAGAGCACCTTCGCCCCCTCGCGGGCGTAGAGCGCCGCCGCCGCCTTGCCGTTGCCCCAGCCCGGGCCGATCGAGCCGGCGCCGGTGACCAGCGCCACCCTGCCGGCGACGCGCCCGGCTCGCGTGGCTTCCTCCGTCATGCGGCGGCGGCAAGCTCGGGGAGCAGCGGCGAGTCGGCGTCGTAGCGCACGCCGTCCCTGAGCGCGAAGCGGGGCACGATCGCGCGCTCCGCGGTCACCGTCTCGCCCGAGTTGTCGCGCAGCGCCCACGGCCCCGCCACCAGGTCGACCACGCTGACATCGGCCGCCCTGCCCTTGGCGAGCGAGCCGATCTCGTCCGCCATGCCGATCGCCTCGGCGGCGTTCGAGGTGACGGTGGCCACCACGTCCGTCAAATCCATGCCGAGCGCCAGCAGCTCGGTCATCGCGTGGCACAGGCCGAACGGCGCGCGGTCGTTGGCCGGCAGCCCGATCTCGTCGGCGCGGGACTCCGGCACCGCGATCGAGTAGCCGTGCAGGTCGGCGCCGAGGGAGAACGGCCGGATTCCCTGCTCCAGCGCGGCGCGCGCCATCCTGAAGCTGAAATGGGCGCCGTGCCCGACATCGACGCGCACCCCGCGCGCGACCGCCTTCCTGACCGCGGGGTGCAGCCTGCCGGTCTTCTCCGAGATGAAGCCGCCGGGATGGCGGGTGAAGGGGTGGGCGAGGATGTCGCGCTCGCGCATCAGCGGCACCATCTTGCGCACCACCGCGTCGGGGTCGACCTCCACCCCCTCGGTGGGCCAGAGCTGGCCGAGATGGACATAGACCGGGATCTTCGCCCGGCTCGCGATCTCGCGCGCCCGCTCCAGCACCTGGCAGCCCCAGCGCGAGGCGCCGCCGATCTCGGCATGCGCCTTGATGCCCTTGACGATGTCGCGGTTGGCGATGGCGATTTCGGCGGTGCGCTTCACGTCGACCTGCTCGGGACCGTAGAGCGAGGGGTAGCGGTGGCCCTCCAGCCCGCCGACCATGTAGGTCGAGAGAAAGCACAGCACGCGGGTCTTCGCCGGCTCGACGATGAAGCTGCGGAACCCGGGCAGCGTCATCAGGCTCGGCCCGCCCTGGTCGACCACGGTGGTGACGCCCGAGCGCACGCCGCAGAGATCGGCGTCCAGCCCGAACTCGCCGGTGACGTGGCGGTAGACATGGGCGTGGGTGTCGATCAGCCCGGGCAGCACCAGCGCCCCGCTCACGTCGATCACCCGTCTGGTTCCCTTGATCCCCGCCTTGACGGCGGCGATGCGCCCGTCGGCAATGCCGACATCCGCCTTGCGGTTGCGCCCCGAGGCCGGGTCGATCACCCGGCCGCCGCGTAGGATCAGATCGTAGCGCCTGGTTCGGCCAGCCATCGCCGCCTCCCGTTCAGCGCCGCGCGTAGTGGGACTCCACATACTCGTCGACCAGCTTCTGGAATTCCCGCGCGATGCCCTTGCCGCGCAGGGTAACCGCCTTCCTGCCGTCGATGAAGACCGGGGCGGCGGGCTCCTCGCCGGTGCCCGGCAGGCTGATCCCGATATTGGCGTGCTTGCTCTCGCCGGGTCCGTTGACGATGCAGCCCATCACCGCGACGTTCATCGTCTCGACGCCGACATGGGACTTGCTCCAGCCCGGCATGCGTTCGCGCACATAGGCCTGGATCTCCCGGGCGAGCTCCTGGAAGACGGTGCTGGTGGTCCGCCCGCAGCCCGGGCAGGCCGCGACCAGCGGCACGAAGGCGCGCAGCCCCATGGTCTGCAGGATCTCCTGCGCGACGACGACCTCGCGGGTGCGGTCGCCGCCGGGCTCGGGGGTGAGCGAGATGCGGATGGTGTCGCCGATCCCCTCTTGCAGCAGCACCGCGAGCGCCGCGGTGGAGGCGACGATCCCCTTCGAGCCCATCCCCGCCTCGGTGAGGCCGAGATGGAGCGCGTAGTCGCATCGCCGGGCGAGCTCGCGGTAGACCGCGATCAGGTCCTGCACCGCCGACACCTTGCAGGAGAGCACGATCCGGTCGGCGCCGAGGCCGAGTTCGCGGGCCCGTTCGGCGCTGCCGACCGCCGAGGCCACCAGCGCCTCGCGGGTCACCGCGGCCGCGCTCGCGGGCTCCTCGCGCCGCGCGTTCTCGTCCATCATCCCGGCCAGCAGCTCCTGGTCGAGGCTGCCCCAGTTGACCCCGATGCGGACCGGGCGGCCGTATTTCAGCGCGACCTCGATCATGGTCGCGAACTGGGTGTCGCGCTTGGCGCGGAAGCCGACATTGCCCGGGTTGATGCGGTACTTGGCGAGCGCCTCGGCGCAGGCCGGGTGCTCGGTCAGCAGCGTGTGGCCGATATAGTGGAAGTCGCCGACCAGCGGCACGCCGACGCCCTGCGCATCCAGCGCGTCGCGGATGTGCGGCACCGCGGCGGCGGCCTCGGCACGGTCGACGGTGATGCGGACGATCTCCGACCCCGCGCGGGCGAGCGCCGCCACCTGGGCCGTCGTCTCCGCCACGTCGGCGGTGTCGGTGTTGGTCATCGACTGGACGACGATCGGACGGTCGCCTCCGATCGGCACGTCGTCCACCATCACGGGGACCGACTTGCGGCGCGGCGCCGGCAGGTCTTCTCGGGACATCGACTGGCCTCGCGGAAGTTCGCGGCACGTCTAAGGTTGTCGCGCCGCGGTCTCCGGTCAAGCGCGAGGAAGGCGGGGCTGGGCGCGGCGCGGCGTTTCGGTTACCAACGGGCGCCGATTTCGAGGAAGACGCGCCCCATGCCCGACCGCCCGCCGCCCGAAGCCGCCCGGAAACCGAGCGCCGCCACGCTGCACGGCATATCCCGGCAGGACGAGTACGCCTGGCTCAAGGATCCGGACTGGCAGCAGGTGATGCGCGATCCCGCCCTGCTCGACCCCGCGATCCGCGCCTATCTGGAGGCGGAGAACGCCTACAAGGACGCCTTCCTCGCGCCCCATGCCGGGCTGCGCCGGGCGCTCTACGACGAGATGCGCGGGCGCATCAGGGAGGACGACAGCACCGTGCCGGCGCCCGACGGGGGCTGGCTCTACTTCGTCCGCCATGTCGAGGGCGGCGAGCACCCGGTCTGGTGCCGCGCGCCGCGGAGCGCGGAACGGGAGGCGGACGTGCTGCTCGACGGCAACCGGGAGGCCGAGGGCGAGAGCTATTTCCGCATCGCCGCCTGCCGGCACAGCCCCGACCACCGCCGCCTGGCCTGGGCGAGCGACGTCAACGGCTCGGAGCGCTACCGCATCTTCGTCCGCGACATCGCGACCGGGGATACGGTCGACGGGCCGATCGCGGACGCGCGGGGCGACCTGGTCTGGGCCAATGACGGCGAGACCCTGTTCTACACCGCGATCGACGACAACCATCGCCCCTTCCAGGTCCGCCGCCACCGCATCGGCGCCGGCGGCGACGACGCGGTGGTCTACGAGGAGTCCGATCCCGGCTTCTTCGTCGGCATCGACAAGTCGGAAAGCGGGCGCTTCGCGATGATCTCGGCGCACGACCACACCACCTCGGAGGTCCGGCTGATCGACGCGGACGCGCCGGAGAGCGCGCCGCGCCTGGTCGCCGCCCGCGAAGCCGGGGTCGAGTACGACGTCGCCGATCGCGGCGACCGCCTGTACATCCGCACCAATGACGGCGGGGCGGTCGATTTCAAGATCGCCACCGCGAGGCTGGACGCGCCCGAACGGGCGGGCTGGACCGACTGGCTCGCCCACGAGCCCGGGGTCTATGTGCGCGGCCAGCATCTGTTCGCCGGCCACCATGTCCGGCTCGAGCGCGCCGGCGGGCTGCCCCGCATCGTGGTCACCGAGCTCGCGAGCGGCGAGGCGCACGCGATCGAATTCGACGAGGAGGCCTACGACCTCGGGCTGCTGCCGGGCTACGAGTTCGACACCGCGACGCTCCGCTTCGTCTACAGCTCGATGACCACCCCGGCGCAGACCTTCGACTACGACATGCGGGCCCGCGAACGCACGCTGCGCAAGACCCAGGAGGTGCCGAGCGGGCACGACCCGGCCGACTACGTCACCCGCCGGCTCGCGGCAACCGGCCATGACGGGGCGCAAATTCCGGTCTCCGTGCTGTACCGCCGGACCACCGCGCTCGACGGCTCGGCGCCGCTGCTGCTCTACGGCTACGGCGCCTACGGCCACGCGATCCCGGCCGCGTTCTCGACCAACCGCCTCAGCCTGGTCGACCGCGGCTTCGTCTACGCCATCGCCCATATCAGGGGCGGCGCCGATCTCGGCTATGGCTGGTATCTCGACGGCAAGTGCGAGAACAAGCCCAACACCTTCGCCGACTTCATCGCCGCCGGGGAGCGCTTGATCGCCGGCGGCTACACGTCCAAGGGGCGGATCGCCGCCCATGGCGGCAGCGCCGGCGGGATGCTGATGGGCGCGGTCGCCAATCTGCGGCCCGAGCTGTTCGCCGCCATCCTCGCCGAGGTGCCGTTCGTCGACGTGCTCAACACCATGTGCGACGCCGGCCTGCCGCTGACCCCGCCGGAATGGCCCGAATGGGGCAACCCGATCGACGACGCGGCAGCCTACCGGCTGATCGCTTCCTATTCGCCCTACGACAACGTGGCCGCGAAAGCCTACCCGGCGATCTTCGCGACCGGCGGGCTGACCGATCCCAGGGTGACCTATTGGGAGCCGGCCAAATGGGTGGCGCGGCTGCGCCGGCGCACGACCGGCGGCAACCCGGTGCTGCTCCACACCAACATGGAGGCGGGGCATGGCGGCGCGTCGGGCCGGTTCGACCGGCTGGTCGAGGTCGCGATGGTCTATGCTTTCGCCATCGCCGTGGCCGGGCTAGCGGGAGGCGACGACCGCGAGCAGCGCCAGGATCTCGGCGAGCGCCAGCACGGCGGGTAGCGCGGCCGCGGCCGCCGCCGCGCCGGGTCGGCGCGCGGCATAGACGATGCCGCCGGTCGCAACGCCGGCGAGGATGACCGCCGCCAGCCAGCCCTCGGCCATCACGATCAGGGAAATCGCCGCGCCGACGCCGAGCGCGATGCCGACCGGGCCGAGCGCGGGCTTGGCGTCGGAATCCACATCCCCTTCCCCGTCGGGCGCTGCGTGCAGCGCGGCGATCTGGCAGGCATAGGCGATCGCCGCGGTGCCGATCAGGATGCCGCCCACCGGCCCGGCATGGGCCGCCTGGGCGATGGCGGCGGCCTTGAGCACGACCGCCAGGGCGAGGACGATGGCGTTCCACTCGGCGGCGGACGAGGCAACCAGCGACCCCGCGACGCGGGCGAGCGCGCGCTCGGGCGCGGCGCCGGTGACGGCGAGCGAGGCGGCGAGCGCGACCACCGCCGCGACGGAGGGCGCCAGCCCCAGCTCGTCCGCCGCCAGGAAGGCGACCGCCGCCGCCCCGCCGATCCCGGCGCCGACCACCGGATAGGCCCAGCACGACTCGGCGAAGGGGCGGCCCTCCTCCGCCGCGTCCCCCGGCAGCTTCAGCCAGGTCAGCCGCCTGAGGCAGATGGCGATGTCGACGAGATATTGCGCGAACGGCATGTCGGTCCGGGCCCCGCTGGCACGACCGGATGATAGTTCGATCCGGGCGGATGCGACAGAATCATGCGAAATCGTGAAGCCGCCGCTTCGCCCGTGCGCGCCGATGCACTAGCCTCCGGCGGTGACCCGGAGCATCGATCTTGCGCTCGACGGGGCCGTGGCGACCGGCCGTGGCGCTTCAACGCGCTGGCGCGGGCGGACTGGGAGGCGCTGGAGGCGCGCATCGCCGAGATCGAGGCATCGCCCGGGATCGGCTGCGTCATCGTCCGCGGCGCCGGCGGGCGCGCCTTCTCGACCGGCCTCGACATGTCGCGCTTCGCCGACGAGCGCCGCGACCCGCATTCGGCCAGGGCCTATAGCGAGGCGACGGAGCGCGCGTGCGGCCGGATCGGCGCGCTGCCGATGCCGACGATCGCGATGATCGAGGGGTTCTGCATGGGGAGCGGGGTCGACATCGCCTGCCGCTGCGATCTCAGGATCGCCGCGGCGGATGCCCGGTTCCGGGTCTCGCCGCGCACCATCGGGCTGTTCCTGGATACCGGCTTCGTCGCCGCCATGCTGGCGGTCATCGGCCGGGCGCGCACCCTCGAGCTGGTCCTCGAAGGCCGCACCTACGATGCCGCGGCGGCGCAGGCGATGGGGCTGGTCGGGCGCGTCGTGGAGACCGATGCGCTGGAGGACGAGACCCGCGCGCTCGCCGCGCGCCTGGCAGATTCCTACGCCGCGATCAGCTCGAACCGGTCGACATCGACCAGCCCGTGATCGGTGATCTTGAGATGCGGGATCACCGGCAGCGGCAGGAAGGCGAGCTGTAGCAACGGCTCCGCCAGCGGGCAGCCGAGCGCCCTCACCCCCCGGCGCAGCGTCTTTAGCCCGTCCCGCACCTCCTCGAAGGGCCGGTCGCTCATGAGCCCTGCCACCGGCAGCGGCAGCTCGGCGACCACCGCCCCGCCGGCGACGGCGACGAAACCGCCCTGGATCTCGATCAGCCGGTTGACCGCCGCCGCCATGTCGGCGTCGGTGCAGCCGACGGCGATCACGTTGTGGCTGTCATGGCCGACGCTGGAGGCGAGCGCGCCGCGCCGGAGCCCGAAACCCTGGACGAAGCCGCGCCCGACATTGCGGTTCTTGCCGTGGCGCGAGAACACGCAGACCTTGAGCACGTCGGCGTCGAGATCGCGCTCGCGAAGCCCCGCCGCGTAGGGAAGGGTGAGGGTGAGATGCTCGGTCAGCACGGTGCCGGGGACGAGCCCGATCACCGGGCCGGTGGGGCCGGCCGAGGGGATCGCGAAGACGCTCTCGTCCACCGGATCGAGCTTGACCGAGTCGTACCCCACCGGGGTGGGCGCGGCCGCCCGGTCGGGGAAGGAGTGTTCGCCGACCGGAGCGCCGGAGCGGATCACGCTCCTGACCCGGCAGGTCTCGAGATCGTCGAGCAGGACCAGGTCGGCCCGGTAGCCCGGCGCCACCATCCCGCGGTCGCGGAGCCCGAACCCCCTGGCGGCCGACCAGGTCGCCGCGCGGTAGGCCGCCGCCACCGGCGCGCCGGCGGCGATCGCGGCGCGGATCACATGGTCGAGATGGCCTTCCTCGGCGATGTCGAGCGGGTTGCGGTCGTCGGTGCAAAACGCGATGAACGGCGCGCTGGCGTCGGTCAGCAACGGCGCCAGCGTGGCCACGTCCTTGCACGCGCTGCCGTCGCGGATCAGCACCTGAAACCCCTTCTTCAGCTTCTCCGCCGCCTCGGCGACGCTGGTGCTCTCGTGGCAGTTGTGGATGCCGCAGGCGGCGTAGGCGTTGAGCCGGTAGCCCGACAGCAGCGGCGCGTGGCCGTCGATATGGGCGCCCTCGAAGGCGATCAGCTTGTCCAGCGTCGGGCCGTCATGGGCGAAGACGTCGCCGAAGCTCATGAATTCGGCGAGGCCGATCACCGCGTCGCGGTCGCGGTAGCGGACGAGGTCGGCGGCGTCCAGCCGGGCGCCGGCGGTCTCCAGCGCGGTCGAGGGCACACAGCTCGAAAGCTGGACCCTGAGGTCCATCGCCAGCTCGCCCGCGGAATCGAGGAAGTATTCGAGACCCTGGGCGCCCAGCACGTTGACGATCTCGTGCGGGTCGCAGATCGCGGTGGTGGTCCCCCTCGGCAGCACGCAGCGGTCGAACTCGGCCGGGGTGACGACGCTGCTCTCGACATGGACGTGGGTGTCGATGAAGCCCGGCACCGCCACCGCGCCGCGCCCGTCGACGATCACCCTGCCGTCATAGGTTTCGTGGGTGCCGACGATCGTCTCGCCGGCGACGGCCACGTCGCCCTCCTCCAGCGCGCCGGTCGCGAGGTTGAGGATGCGGGCGCCCTTGATCACCAGATCGGCCGGCCGGCGGCCGAGCGCCTGGTCGATGCGTGCGGCGAGCGATTCCCTGGTCAGAGTCATGCGCGATGTCCGCTCAGTAGCGCAGCTTGTCGGGCGTTTCCTCCCACTCGCGGAACGCTCCCGCCGCCGCCTCGGCCAGCATCCGGGTCATCGGCACCGCGCGGCGATCGGGCGGAAGCGCGATCTCGCGGTAGATGTGCTCGTCGTCGAAGCCGATGCGGGCGGCGTCCGCGCGGGTATTGGCGTAAAAGATCCGCCCGATCCGCGCCCAGTAGATCGCGGCCAGGCACATCGGGCAGGGCTCGCAGGAGGTGTAGATGTCGCACCCGTCGAGCGAGAAGCTGCCGAGCGCGGCGCAGGCCGCGCGGATCGCCGTGACCTCGGCATGGGCGGTCGGGTCGTTGTCCGAGGTGACCCGGTTGAAGCCCTCGGCGACCACCGTCCCGTCCTTGACGATCACCGCGCCGAACGGCCCGCCCCGGTCGGCCCGCATCATGGCGACGGAGAGCGCGATCGCGCGCCGCATGTGGTCTTCGCCGCCCACCCGCTGCCCTTCCGCCGCCGGCCCGGCCCGGCCTAGCGCGGCTGCGGCACGATGCGGAGATAGGGTCTGGGCGCGTCCCAGCCGCCGGGGAACTTCTCCTTCGCCTGCTCGTCCGAGACCGCCGGCAGGATGATGCAGTCGTCGCCGTCCTTCCAGTTGACCGGCGTCGCCACCGAGTGCCGGGCGGTGAGCTGGATCGAATCCAGCAGGCGCAGCACCTCGTCGAAATTGCGCCCCGTGCTCATCGGATAGGTCAGCATCGCCTTGATCTTCTTGTCGGGGCCGATCACGAAGACCGACCGGACGGTCGCGTTGTCCGCCGCAGTGCGGCCCTCGGAGGTGTCGCCCGCGCCCTCGGGCAGCATGTCGTAGAGCTTGGCCACGTTGAGCTCGGGATCGCCGACCAGCGGATAGGTCACCGCGTGGCCCTGGGTCTCCTCGATGTCCTTGAACCACTCCCGGTGGTTGCCGACGGGATCGACGCTGAGCCCGAGGATCTTGGTGTTGCGCGCGGCGAACTCCGGCGCCAGCCCGGCCATGTAGCCCAGCTCGGTGGTGCAGACCGGGGTGAAGTCCTTGGGATGCGAGAACAGGATCGCCCAGCTGTCGCCGATCCAGTCGTGGAAATCGATCCTGCCCTCGGTGGTCTCGGCCGTGAAATTCGGGGCCTCGGCATTGATGCGCAGCGTCATGAATTCCTCCTTCGGTCCGGTCGGGCGGGCGCGGCTTTCGCCGCCGCCAGCGCCACTTGGCTAACGCTGGTGCCCTGTTTAGTACGCCCGGCCGCCGGGGGCCATATCCGATTGCGCGATCCCGCGAAGACGGCGGCGGCGGCGCGCCGGGCGGGACAATCAAGAAAACGTGCGCGCCAAGACAATCTAGAAATATTGGCTATAGTGAACGGGACATCGCCTCACCACATTCCCAACAGGAAGCGTCCCAGGGATATGACGGCCGAGCCCGCCCCGATCGAAGTCGATGCGCTTGCCGGCGGCAAGTTCCGCGACCCGGACCTCACCGCGGACGGCGAACGCCGCGCGGCGGTGGCGCTCGCCGCGCTCAGGACGCTGTGGTTCAACACCGGCACGCTGTGCAACCTCACCTGCCGCAACTGCTACATCGAGTCGAGCCCGACCAACGACCGCCTGGTCTACATGCCGCTCGCCGACGTGGTGCGCTTCCTCGACGAGATCGCGGATGCCGGGCTGCCGACGCGGGAAATCGGGCTTACCGGCGGCGAGCCCTTCATGAACCCGGACATCGCGCCGATCGTCGAGACCTGCCTGGAGCGCGGGTTCTCGGTCCTGGTGCTGACCAACGCGATGCGCCCGATGATGAAGCGGGCCGGGGATCTGCTGCGGCTGAAGGAGATTCATGGCGACCGGCTCGCGATCCGGGTCTCGCTCGACCATTACGGCCCGGCGCTGCACGAGATGGAGCGCGGCAAGCGGTCCTGGAAGCCCGCCCTCGCCGGCTTCGCCTGGCTGGTGGATAACGGCTTCAACGTCCATGTCTGCGGCCGCACCTGCTGGGACGAGCCGGAGGACTCGCTCCGCGCCGGGTTCGCGCGGCTGTTCGCCGGGCACGGGATCGACTTCGACGCCGACGATCCGGTCAGGCTCACCCTGCTGCCCGAGATGGACGAGACCGTCGACGTGCCGGAGATCACCGAGCGGTGCTGGGACATCCTCGGCGTTTCGCCGGATGCGATGATGTGCGCGACCCAGCGCATGGTGGTCAAGCGCAGGGGCGAGCCGGCGAGCGTGGTCTCCTGCACGCTGCTGCCCTACGACACGCAGTTCGATCTCGGCCGCAGCCTCGCCGAGGCGGCGGGCGAGGTGAAGCTCAACCACCCCCATTGCTCGCGCTTCTGCGTGCTCGGCGGCGGCGCCTGCAGCCGCGGCTGACTCCTTGCGGCCCCGCCCGGGGCGTGGTTTGCTTGCGCGTCCGCCCGCGGGGGAGAAGCCGCAATGCCGATCGCCGACGTCGACCGAACCCTGCCGTCCAACCGCATGATCTTCGAGGTCCGCCGCGACATGCGGCTGTTCCACCGCTTCCGCCAGGACATGGAGGGCGTGTTCGAGGAGTACGGGCTGAGCGAGACCGAGAAGGCCGCGTTCCGCGATATCGACATCCGCAGGCTCGCGGCGCTCGGCGTCCACCCCTACTTCCTGCCCCAGGTGAGCCGCTTCTTCCACGGCGGCGCCTATAACCACAACGACAGCGAAGCCGCCCGGACCTACGCCCGCAACATGGTGCCGGGCGCGGAAGGCGGCTGATCCCACCGGCGCTCATGCCGACCGACTACTCGATCTGGGCCTTCGCCTATACGCGCTCCAACATGCCGCGCGATTTCTTCGGCGGCACGCTGGTGGAGAGCAACCGGGGCACGATCCGCAACCCGATGGTCTACACCGCGCTGCATGGCGGGGAGGAAGGCGGCGAACCGCGCCTCGCTCTGGTCGATACCGGGATGAAGGGCGGCTGGTCGCCGAGCGGCAAGTCCTATGAGGGGGTCGAGCACCCGGAGACCACGCTGGCCAAGATCGGCTTCGCGCCGGAGGAGGTGGAGGACGTCATCCTGACCCACCTCCATTTCGACCACGCCGGCAATCTCGACCGCTTCCCCAACGCCCGCTTCCACGTCCAGCGCGCCGAGTACGACGGCTGGAAGAGGGTGTTCGCGATGCCCGACGGCCTCGGATCGGATACGCGGAAATGGCCGCTGTCGTCGATCGACCCGGGCGTCTTCGAACTGCTCGACGGGCTGATCGCCGACGGGCGGGTGGAATTCCAGGAGGGCGACGGCGAGGTGCTGCCCGGGGTGTTGGCCCATCTCGCGCGCGACTCGCACACCTTTGGCTCGCAATGGCTGGAGGTCGCCACGCGGTCCGGGCCCTATGTCGTGGCGGGCGACTGCGTCTACTGGTACGCCAATATCGAGCGCATGTGGCCGCCCGCCTATGTCCAGGGCGATGCGTGGAACCTGATCGACTGCTACCGCCGCATCCGCGACGCGGTGGGCGACGATCTCGACCGCATCGTCCCGGGCCACGACCCGCTGCTGTTCGAGCGCCACCGGAGCTGGGTTGCGGGGATCAACCCGACCGCCGAGATCCACCTCGCCGCGGGCGACCGTTCCCGCGCCGGAGGGAGCGCGTGCTGAGAGCGGCCGACGGGGCGCGCGGCATGGTCGCCGCGCCGCACGGGCTCGCCGCGTCCGCCGGGCTCGCGGTGCTGCGCGAGGGCGGCAACGCGATCGAGGCGATGGTCGCCGCCGCCGCCGCGATGGCCGTGGTCTACCCCCACATGAACGGGCTCGGCGGGGACGGTTTCTGGCTGATCGCCGCGCCCGGGGCCGCGCCGGTCGGGATCGATGCCTGCGGCGCCACCGGGTCGGCCGCCACGCCCGCCCTCTATGCCGGGGCGGCGGCGATCCCGGCGCGCGGGCCGCTCGCCGCCAACACGGTGGCGGGCACCGTCTCGGGATGGGGCGAGGCCCTCGCGCTGGCCGCCGAATGGGGCGGGCGGATGAAGCTCGCGCGGCTCCTGGAAGACGCCATCTGGCTCGCCGATACCGGGTTCCCGGCCAGCGACAACCAGGCCGCGACCACGGCGGCCAAGGCGGAAGAGCTCGCCCCGGTTCCGGGCTTCGCGGCGACCTTCCTGCCGGGTGGCGCCGCGCCCGCACCGGGCAGCGCGTTCCGCAACCCGGCGCTCGCGGAAACCCTGCGCGCGCTCGCCCGCGACGGGCTCGACGGCTTCTACCGGGGCGCGCTCGCGCGGCGCATCGCGGCCGACCTCGGCCGGCTCGGCGCGCCGCTGGGCGCCGACGACCTCGCCCGCCACCGGGCGCTGCGCGTGGCCCCGCTCTCGGTCGAGCTCGCCTCCGGCACGGTCTACAACATGCCGCCGCCGACACAAGGCGCGCCCGCCCTGATGATCCTCGGGCTGATCGACCGGCTCGGGCTGGCGGACGAGGAGCCGGACGGTTTCGCCCACATCCACCTGATCGTCGAGGCGACCAAGCGCGCCTTCCTGCTGCGCAACGCGCATCTCGGCGACCCGGCGACGATGGATGTCGACGCCGCCGGCTGGCTCGCGCCCGGGGTGCTCGACGAGACGGCGCGAGGGATCGACCGCAGGATCGCGGCGCCGTGGCCGCAGGCGGGCCCGGACGGCGACACGATCTGGATGGGCGCGGTCGACGCCGCCGGGCGGGCGGTCAGCTTCATCCAGAGCCTGTATTGGGAGTTCGGCTCCGGGCTGGTGCTGCCCGACACCGGGCTGGTGTGGCAGAACCGCGGCTCGGGCATGCGGCTCGCCGAAAGCGGGCCCAACCGCCTCGCCCCCTTGCGCAAGCCGTTCCATACCCTGAACCCGCCGCTCGCGCGTCTCGCCGACGGGCGGGTGATGGCGTTCGGCACGATGGGCGGGGAAGGCCAGCCGCAGACCCAGGCCGCGCTCTACAGCCGCATCGTGACCTTCGGCCGGGACCCGCAGGCGGCGGTCGGCGCGCCGCGCTGGCTGCTCGGGCGCGCCTGGGGCGAGGAGACCACGTCGCTCAGGATCGAGGAGGGATTCGAACCGGAGACGGTGGGCGCGCTCGTCGAGGCCGGGCACGAAGTCGAGACGGTGCCCGCCCACAGCGACGTGATGGGCCACGCGGGCGTGGTGATCCGCCACCCCGACGGGCGCCTCGCCGGGGCCAGCGACCCGCGCAGCAACGGGGCGGTCGCCGCCTGGTGAGGCTTCAGCCGCCGTTGACGCGGCGCAGGAAGTCGAGCAGCTGGGCGTTGAACCTGTCGGCGTGCTCGATATTGGGGCAGTGCCCGCAATTCTCGTAGACATGGACCTCGGCGCCCGCGATGCGCGCGGCGAGCCTGGGCGCGTAGCCCGGCTCGCGCAACGGATCGTTCGCGCCGGCGACGATCAGGGTGGGCACGGCGATGTTCTCGTAGGGCGTCGCGTCGGCCGTCCCGAATCCCGAGCCCGCCGTTCCCTCCGCCGGCAGGCGCAGGCGCGGCGCCGACTGGCACTCCCAGGCCCCCTTCATGCGGGCGAATTCCTGGCGCCGGGCGACATGGGCGTCGTCGTCGCCCCATTTCGGGTCGTACAGCATCGCCTTGACCAGCGCCCGCATCGCGTCCTCGCTGCCGTCATAGGCGAGCAGGGTCTTGCGCTCCTCGGTCTCCGGGGTGAACCCGCCGCCGCTGCACAGCACGATCGAGCGCAGCGGCAGGAGGTCGGGCTCGGTCGCCGCGATGCGCACGAGATTGCTGCCGCCCATCGAGTTGCCGATGAAATCGGCCGCGCCGATCCCCATCGCCTCGACGAAGCGCTGCATGTGGCGATAGACGCGGCTCCGCGCATCGCCGAAATCGAACACCTTGTCGGTGCGCCCGAAGCCGAGCCAGTCGGGCGCGATGACGTGGAACTCGGGGGCCAGGGCCGGGATGGTGAACTGCCAGCTGATCTCCGCCGCGCCGCCATACTCGCCGGAATGCAGCAGCACCACCGTCGGCCCCTCCCCGGCCTCCAAATAGTGGGTGCGGATGCCGTCGACGTCGACGTAGTTGCTGGCGATCTCCGTCATCGGACCTACCGCACGAAGGCGAAGCCGAGATCGCCGAGCGAGGTCGCCTCGACGTCGGGCAGCGAGTTGCGCAGATAGGCCATGCGGTCGGGGTCGTAGGACTCGGTGAGCTCGCGCAGCCGCGGATAGACCTCGTCGTTGAACAGCTGCATCGAGGACAGCGTGTCGCCGTAGCTCAGGAACCCGGCCTGGCCCATCATCAGCAAATGGCCGAAGCCGCCGGAATACTCCCAGAACGCCTTGATCTGCTCGAACACCTTGTCCGGCGTGCCGGCGAACACGTTGCCGCGCGCCATCTGGTCGTCGAGCTGCGGGTTGAGCGGCACCCCGGCGCCGCCCCGGGTGCCCTTCATGATCATCGCCGCGACATGCGGCGGGTGGTAGCCGGGCGGGTTGTTCCATTGCGCCGCGACCTTGTTGGAGGTCATGTACCAGAGGATCTTCTCCGCCCCCTCGCGCGCCCGGCTCTCGTTCTCGCCGACATGGATCAGCGCGCAATAGGCGAGCCGGTCGAGCGGCGCCTCGCTGCCATGCGCCTCGCGGTAGCCGCTGCGATAGCCGTCGAAGATCGTGCGGATGCCGTTATAGCCGGCGAGGAAGACGGCCCCGACATGCTTGTGCTTCGAGACCTGCACGCCGCTGCCGGCGCTGCCGATGGTGACCCAGACCGGCGGGTGCGGCTGCTGGTAGGGGCGCGGCCAGATATTGACCTGGCGCATGTGGTAGAAGCGGCCCTCGAAGTTGAACGGACCCTCGTGGTGGGTCCACGCCTTCATGATCAGGTCGTGCGCCTCCCACAGCCGCTCGGTGCCGCGGAACGCGATCACGTTGGCGGGCGCGGACTCGTAGGGCACGCCGCGCACGAAGCCGCATTCGAGCCGTCCGCGCGACAGCACGTCGACCATCGCCATCTCCTCGGCGACGCGGACCGGGGTGTTCCGGTTGCCGATCGGGTTGCCGAGGATGAGGAGGCGCGCGCGCTTGGTCTCGCGCGCCAGGATCGACAGCATCAACGGCGCCGCCGGCACCACGCAGGTGGCGGTCTGGTGATGCTCGTTGAGCATGATCTCGAGGCCGATCTCGTCGGCCGCGGTCCACATGTCGAGATAGCGGTGATAGAGGTCGGCGCCGATATCCGGATCGTAGTGCTTGTTGGGCAGGTTGACCCGGATCGACTCGTAGGTGTCGGGGTCGGGCAGATACGGGTAGGCGTCTTCGGTAAAGAACCAGGTCTTCAACGTCGGGCTCCTCGATCAGGTCGCGAAGGCGAGAAATTCGGAGAGGAAGGCCTCGGGCTGCTCGGCCTGGGGCGCGTGCCCGGCCTCGGGGATCACCGCCAGCCGGGCGCCCGGGATCATGTCGCGGAAGGCCGCCCCGTATTCCGGTGTCACCAGCCCATCGCTCTCGCCCCAGATCAGCAGCGTCGGGATGTCGATCCGGTGCAGCCGCCCGGGCAGCTTCGGGTTGTGCATGTAGGGATCGAAGGTATAGAGCGCGAGCGCGATCCGGTTGCCGGCCATCGCGGCCAGCGCGTCTTCGTCCATCTCCGCCGGATTGGGCGCCTTGGCGGTGTCGTGCCAGGTGATCTTCAGCAGCTCCGCCGGGTGCAGCGCGAACACGTCGGCGACGTCCCTCGTGTCGCGGTCGCCGGGCTTGACGCCGACGGAATCGACCAGCACCAGCCTGGAGAAACGGGCCGTCGTCATCACCGCGAGCTCGGCCGCCGTCCAGCCGCCCATCGAGAACCCCATCAGCACCGCGTCCCGGATGTCGAGCGCGTCGATGAAGTCGAGATAGAGGAACTTGAGGTCGTGGATGTCGTCGAAATGGTCCGGGATGCGGGTGCCCGCGAAACCGGGATGGATCGGCGCGATCACGTCGAAGCGCTCCATCAGCCTGGCCGCGAAGGGCATCGGCGCGACCGGCCCGCCGCCGCCATGCAGCATGAGAAGGGTCTGCCCGCTGCCCCGGCGCATGTAAGGCAGCTCGATCCCCTGCAGCGTTATCGATTCCGTGTTCCCGTCAGCCACTGTCAATCCTCGCCCGCTTCCTGTTCGTTCGTCATGCATGGTGCGGCCGGTCCGGCGCGGCGCGGCGGACCGTTAGCTAGCTAAGGAACACTACGCACCGGCCCCGCGATTGGCAACGCGCGGCTTGGACCGGCGAAGGGGCGGGGCCGGTGTCGCGGTTCCGACGCTTCTTCGCCTGCGGTCGGGCCTTTCCGCCACGACGTATCGAGGGGCGCGGCGCGGGCCGTGACAGCGGCGAGACAACCGCGCTAGGGTTCGCGAAAGCAGGGAGTCGCGCGATGGAACGGACGGAAATGCTGCCCGCGGTGGAGGATTTCGTGGCGGCGCTGCGCGCGGCCTGCGCCGGCGGGCTGGAGGGCGAGGCGCGCTGGCGGCGCTGCGGCGAATTGCTGAGGCCGCTGCTCGCCGACCCGGCGCTCAAGGCGCATGCGAGGGGCTGGCCGGTCGGCGGCTTCGACGGCAGGAAGGTCGACAACCTGCTGTTCTATGTCGATCCCGATTACGGTTTCGCGCTCAACGGGCTGATCAAGCGGCCCGGGGGGCGGGCGCAGATCCACGATCACGGCCCCTCATGGACGGTCTACGGCCTCCTGGAGGGGCGCGAGCGGATCGTCCGTTTCGGCGTGGCGACGGGCGCGGACGGCACCCGGCGGCTCGACCAGACGACGTCGATCGAGTGCGGCCCGGGCGATGTCGACATCGTCCCGCCGCACGAGATCCATTCCGAGTATGCCGGCGACAGCCGGACCGTGGCCTTCATCGTGCGCAGCCAGCGCACCGGCAGTTTTGCCCAGAAGGGCTACGAGAGCAGCGTCGACGGCGCGCCCATCCCGGGCCCGAACCAGGTGCCCTACGCGCTGGGCTGAGCCCTATTCCGGGACCGCCGCGCCGGCACCTCTCCCCACGCCGTCGCCCCAGACATCCGCCAGGGTGAAGCCCGCGGCGAAGGGATCCGACGGATCGGCGCCCAGCGTGCCGCGACCGAATATCCAGGCCCGGCCGGATATCTCCGGCACGATCGCGGCATGAGGCCCGACCCGCGCCGCGCGCGCGATGCGGGCGGTGAACGCGCTGTCGACGATCGAGCGCGTCTCCAGCGACTCCCCGATCCCCATCTCGCCGCGCGCATTGAGCGCGGCCAGCAGGGCGGCGCTGCCGGTGCCGCAGGGGGAGCGGTCGAGGCGCCCCGGATACATCACGTTGCCGGTGCGGGCCGTGTCGCCCCGCCGGCGATGGAAGAGCGCGTATTCCACCCCCTCGAACCCGTCGAGCACAGGATGGCTGACAACGATCTGTTTCCGCGCGGCGGCGCGGATCCGTCCCCCCAGCGAGACCAGCTCGCGCGCCTCGGCGGGGACGATTTCGAAGCCGAGCGGAGCCGCGTCGACGAGGACGAACCAGCACCCGCTGAAAGCGATGTCGACGCTCAGCGTCCCGAGCCCCTCGACCTCCAGCGGGCGGTCGAGAGCGGCCGCGAAGCTCGGCACGAACTCGAGCGTCACGCGCTCGCACCGCCCCTCGGCGCAGGACGCCACCGCGCGCACCAGCCCCGCCGCAGTGTCCAGCACGACCGGGGTTCGCGGGCCGGTAATCGGCACCATGCCGGTCTCCAGCAGCACCGTGACCACGCACATCGCGTTGGACCCGGACATCGCGTGCGCCCCGTCGGGCTGCAGGATCACGAAGCCGGCATCGGCCCCGGCGACGCTCGGCGGCAGCACCAGATTGGCCGACATCTGCGCCTTGCCGCGCGGCTCGAACAGAGCGAGGCCGAACAGAGGGTGGTCGCCTGGGGCCAGATGCGCCAGCTTGTCGGCGACCGTGCGGCCCGGGATCTCCGGCGCGCCGTCGACGATCACCAGCCCCACCTCGCCCTCGGCGTGGGCCCAGACGATGTCGAGGCTGGGAGACAGGGTCATCGCGGCCCGTCCCGTGGGCGGCGCAGAGTAATGTTATAGCGTTGCTTTTCTTTGCGGGACATCGTATCTTCGGTCCCGCGTCCGGAAGCTGTCCGGCGCACCTTCGTTCTTACTGCCCCCGGAGGCCGGGCCGGCGTCCGGGGGTCTTTTTTCCGCCCGCTCCCCGCCGCGCCCGAAACCGACAGGGGCCCGGCCGTTTCCGGCCGGACCCCTGCTATTGGTGGAGCCAGGGGGAGTCGAACCCCCGACCTCTTGAATGCCATTCAAGCGCTCTCCCAACTGAGCTATGGCCCCTCTCCGCCCGGCTCGCGGACTTACCGCCCGCCGCCGATGACGCCGGAAAAGTCGTCGCCCTCGTCATTGTCGTCCAGATCGGACGTCTCCTTGATCATACCGTCCTCGTCTTCCGAGTCGATAACGTCTTCGTCGATATCGCGATCCCCGTCGTCGACGATGACGGCCGCTTCCTCCTCTTCGCCCTCGATCTCGGGCGTTTGCCGCCCGCCGGCCGCATTCGCCGCGGCGGGCGCGGGGGGGGGCCGCGGAGGTTGGGACCCCCCCCGGCTCCCGCTCCCCCGCCCCCCGGCCGCATCCGCCGCGGGGGGCGCGGCGGACGCCGTGGATGTTCGGCCCCGCCGCGGTCTCAGCATCGCCAGCGGATCGAACACCGCCTGACAACCGGGGCAGACGATGGGATCGCGGCGAAAGTCGTAAAACCGTTTTCCGCAATCCCGGCAGGTCCGCTTCAGTCCCCATTCGGGCTTGGCCAACTCGTCCTCCGTCAGTATCGAAACGGGAAGCCATTGCCACGAACGAAACGTTCTGTCAAAGCCAAGTTGCGCCCTCCGCGCATGACCGATTCGCGCGCCGCCGCGAGTGGCTCTGGCCGTGCCCGGCGGCGCTGTGCTAAACCCGGCACGCCGAATTCAACCCCGTTGCAAAATGGCGATGCTGGACTCGGGAACCGCCGGCACGCTGTCCGGCACCGTGCGGGTCCCAGGCGACAAGTCGATCTCCCACCGCGCCCTGATCGTGAGCGCGCTCGCGGTCGGGGAATCGCGTATCGACGGGCTGCTGGAAGGCGACGACGTGCTCGCCACCGCGGCGGCTCTCGGCGCGCTCGGCGCGTCGGTCGAGCGCGTGGAACCGGGACGGTGGTCGGTTCGCGGCGCCGGGATCGGCGGGCTGGCCGAGCCGGACAGGGTTCTCGACCTCGGCAACTCGGGAACCTCGGCGCGGCTCCTGCTCGGCGTGCTGGGCACCCACCCTCTGACCGCATTCCTGACCGGCGACGCCTCGCTGAGATCCCGGCCGATGGGCCGGGTCGCCGAACCGCTGCGCGGCATGGGCGCCGCGGTCGCGGCGCGCGAGGGCGACAGGCTGCCGCTGATGGTGACCGGCGCGCGGGACCCGGTGCCGATAGAGTACGCGCTCCCCGTCCCGTCGGCCCAGGTCAAGTCGGCGATCCTGCTCGCCGCGCTCAACACGCCGGGCGAGACCACGGTCATCGAGCCGCGCCCGACGCGCGACCACAGCGAAGTGATGCTGCGCCATTTCGGCGTCGATATCGCCGTCGCCGAGACCGGCGCAGGCCGCGCGATCGCGCTCCGCGGCCAGCCCGAGATCGCGGGCCGCGCAGTGTCGGTTCCGGCCGACATCTCCTCGGCGGCGTTCCCCGGCGTGGCCGCCCTGCTGGTGCCGGGCTCGGAGGTGGAGATGACGGATGTCGGGCTCAACCCGACGCGCACGGGTCTGCTCGACTGTCTCGAGGCGATGGGCGCGGAGATCGCGGTCGACCGTCGCGCGGCGGCGGGCGGCGAGCCGGTCGGCCGCCTCACCTTCCGCCACAAGGGGCCGGGCCGGCTGAGAGCGATCGAGGTGCCGGCCGAGCGCGCGCCCCGGATGATCGACGAGTACCCGATCCTCGCCGTCGCCGCGGCGTTCGCCGAGGGCACGACGCGGATGCACGGGCTCGGCGAGCTCAGGCTCAAGGAGAGCGACCGGCTGGCGGCGATCGCCGGCGGGCTGCGCGCCGCCGGCATCGCCGCCGCGGCGGAGGGCGACACGCTGATCGTCGAGGGCGCCGCCGGCCGCCCGGCGGGCGGCGCGGTC
>MPNO01000056.1 GCA_002239065.1 Defluviicoccus sp. bin129
CAGCTGCCGGTCCACGCGCAACACCGCCTCGACCGGCCGGCTCGCGCCCTCGCGGATCTGCGCGGCGGCGGCGCCGGCCGGCAGATACGCTCCGGGGGCGGACAGCAGGGCCATGACCTCGCCGGCGCGCCGGCTGACGATCGTCTGCCGGGCCGAGCGCCGGGCCTCCATCCGGAGCAAGGCGGCCTGGGCCGAGGCCAGCAGGGAGCGCAGGGCGCCGCCGGTTTCGCCGACCTGCCCGAGCTGCGAGCGCAGCAGGTTCGCCCGCTCGCGCAGCGCCGCCGTTTCGCGGTCCAGCTCCGGCACGCTCTGGCGCGCGACGGGCTGGCCCGCGCGCACGCGGTCGCCCGGGGAAACCAGATATTCGAGGAGCTGACCGGGCTCCGCCGCGACCGCCGCGCGGCGCTCGCCGGGCACGATCAGCACGCCGTCGGCCGTCACGCTGCGCACGACGCTGCCGAACAGCGACCAGGCCACGAAAGCCGCGACAACCAGTGCGAGGCAGGCGAGCGCGAGACGTTCGTGCGGCGCCGTTATCCTCAGGAGACGGTCGAGCTGCTCGCGCTCGTTCTTGGAGTCCGCGGCTATGTTGTGAAACGGGTTGTTGAACAAGAAAGAAGGTTTCCGATTGCGTCGTTCCCGAAACAGGCCGATATCGCTGCGCCGGACCCGCGTTCCCGACGCCAATCAAACACGGGACGCGGCATTGGGCAACCGCCGTCGCCACCCCGCGATCGGACCGATTCCGTGCCCGGCCACAGACCGCCCAGACCGCCCAGACCGCCCAGACCGCCCGCACCGGAAGTCGTGCCCGCCGGCGCCCGGCCGGACAGCCCGGACACCGGCTCGCCGCCATGACCTGCCGGAACAGGCACATAATAAGAAATTCTAATCAATCCGACGAGCAATTGGTATTAGAAATTATTCGACACCCTTCGTAGGATTTTCCATGTCTAGTCCCGGTCCTGCTATGCAGGGTTTCGACTCTCACACTCAGGACTCACAACAGACGGAGACGGATCATGCAATCTGCAGAAGAGATGCGGGCGCATCTCACATCCAAGGCGGCCGAGGATCCGGCCTTTCGGGCGCAGCTCATCGCCGACCCGAAGGGCGTGATGAACCAGGAGTTCGGAATTGCGGTTCCGGACACCATCGAGATCATGGTGCACGAGAGCGACATGCGCACCGTCCACCTCGCTCTGCCGCCGGATACCGCGCTCGACGAAGAGCAGCTCGAGGCGATCTCCGCCGGGCTTTGCTGCTGCGGCTTCTGAGGAACGCCGGCTGCCAGGCAGCCCGGCCGGGCGCGGCTCGGCAGCATCGTTCGAAAACTCCTGACGCGGACCATGCCAAGCGCTGCGCCGCGTCAGGAGTTATCTTTTTCGGCGCGGGATTCGGCACGGTCTCTCGCGGGCGAGTCGAGCCGTACCCGGCATTGCCGGTCGACCACGGCGTCTGCGCACGGTAGATCCAGCGATGGCAACCGACCCCATCGGCCCGGCGCGACCGTTCGAGGCGCGATTCGCGGAGCGGGTGGTCGCGTCCCGCTGGCCGATCATCGCGGCAAGCCTCGTCCTGGTATTGCTCGCCGCCGTCGGCGGCGGATTTCTCCAGTTCTCGACCAACTATCGCATCTTCTTCAGCGAGGACAATCCCGAGCTCCTCGCCTACGAAGCGCTGGAAAACACCTACGGCAAATCTGAAAACGTCCTCTTCATGATCGTTCCGCAGGCCGGCGACGCCACCTCGGAACCCGCCCTCAGGGCCGCCGTCTGGCTGACCGGGCGGGCCTGGCAGACGCCCTATTCCAGGCGGGTCGATTCGATCGTGAATTTCCAGCACACGACGGCGGATGGCGACGAGCTGTCGGTCCGCGACCTCGTCGATCCCGCGCAGCTGGGCGATCCCGGAGAACGGGCCCGGATCCGCGCAACGGCCCTCGCCGACCCGCGGCTCAAAGGCAGCCTGCTGGCGCGCGACGGCCGGGTCAGCGCGGTCAACGTCACCGTCGAGCTGCCCGAGGAAGACCAGTCGATCCGGGTTCCGGAGGTGGCCGGGTTCGCCCGCAATCTCGCCGCCGAGACGGAAGAGCGGTTTCCGGGCATCGACATCCGCGTGGTCGGGACGGTGATGATCAACCACACCTTCTCGCAAGCGTCGATCGACAGCCAGAAGGTCTTCCTGCCCGCCAGCCTGGCGATCATGGCCCTGGTTCTGATCCTGCTGACGCGCGGCTTTGCGGGCGTCGCGGCGACCGGGCTGGTCATGGTCTTCTCCATCCTGGTATCGATGGGGATGGGCGGATGGGCCGGCCTGCCGTTCACGCCGCCCACCGCCCCGGCGCCGACCATCGTGCTGATGATCGTGGTCGCCAACTGCGTGCACCTGCTGGTGGCGTTGCAGCAGCGCCTGCGGGCCGGCGACACGAGACGCGCGGCCATTGTCGAAGCCGTCAGGGTCAACCTGCATCCGGTCTTTCTGGCGAGCGCGACGACGGCGCTCGGCTTCCTGAGCATGAACTTCTCCGAGGTGCCGCCCTACCGGCATCTCGGCAATTTCGTGGCCTTCGGCATCGTCGCGTCTTTCCTGCTGTCGGTCACCTTCCTGCCGGCGCTGCTGTCGCTCCTGCCGATGCGTGCGCGCCGGTCGGAGCGGGAGAACGATGCGGCGATGGCCGCCATCGCGGAATTCGTGGTGCGCCGCCGCAAGGCGGTGCTGTGGGGCTCGGCGGCGGTCGTCCTCGCGCTGCTGGCCGCCGTGCCGCGCAACGACCTCAACGACGTCCTGGTCCATTTCTTCGACGAGAGCACCGAATTTCGCCAGGACACGGATTTCCTCGACGAACGGCTGAGCGGAAACACCCTGCTTGAGTACTCGCTGCACGCATCCGCGCCGGGCGGCGTCGCCGATCCCGCCTTTCTCGCGACTGTCGCGGCCTTCGCCGAGTGGTACCGCGAGCAGCCGGAAACGCGGCATGTCGAGGTCATCACCGATACCTTCCGGCACCTCAACCGGAGCCTGCACGGCGACGATCCGGCGGCCTACCGGCTACCGGCGAGCGCCGACCTCGCCGCGCAATATCTTCTGCTCTACGAGCTCTCGCTGCCCCAGGGGCTGGACCTCAACAACCGGATCGACACCGCCAGATCGGCGACCCGGATGACGGTGACCACCAGGACGCTCTCCTCGCGCCACGTGCTGGAGCTGAACGCCCGCGCGCGGACCTGGCTGAAGGGCAATGCGCCCGAGATTGCGCGCATCGACAGTTCCGGCCCGGCGTTGCTGTTCTCGCATATCGGTCTGCGCAACATCCGCGCGATGCTGCTCGGTACCGCGGTCGCGCTGCTCGGAATTTCCATCCTGCTGATCGCGGCCCTGCGCTCGCTCCGCCTCGGCCTGGTCAGCCTGGTCCCCAACTTCGTGCCCGCGGTGATGGGGTTCGGAGTGTGGGGGCTGGCGGTCGGACAGGTCGGCCTCGCCCTGTCGGTGGTGGTGGCGATGACGATCGGCATCGTCGTGGACGACACGGTGCATTTCCTGAGCAAGTACCGCCGGGCGCGACGCGATTTCGGCCATTCCCCCGAGGACGCGGTGCGCCATGCCTTCCAGACGGCCGGCCGGGCGCTGGTCACGACCACCGCCGTCCTGGTGGCGGGGTTCCTGATCCTGCTCCTGTCCCCGTTCGTCCCGACGGCCCAGGTGGGCCTGCTCACCGCGATGATCATCGGCTTCGCGCTGGTCGCCGACCTGCTGCTCCTGCCGGCACTGCTGCTCGCCTTCGACCGCGGCGACCGAGCGGCCGACGCGTAATCAGGTCGCGCCGCTGTCGAACGGCATGCCTTCCCATCGGAATACCCGGTTGGGATCGAACCGGTCCTTCCAGCCGAGTCCCGGTTCGAAACCGTCGCCGTAGTGCTCCCGCCATTCGCCGGGTCCGTAACCCACCCGGCCCGACAGATAGGCCTTGCCGCCCAGGTCGATGAGCCTTCTGTCGATCTTCTTCAGCCTTCCCGCCAGTCGACTCGCCGCTTCGTATTCGTCCAGCACGGCCAGGATCGAATAGGAGAACATGCGCTCGCCTTTCGGGTGCACGAAAAGCGGCGCGTCGATCGCCCGGGTCCGGATCGGGTAGATGCCGATCCAGATGTCGGGCGCGCGCGGCACCCAGCCCGGGTCCAGCCAGGTTTGGGCGAGCACTGTGCGAAGGGTTTCCCACGGCATGAACCAGTCGCGCCACGGATGGTGCATCCTCCGGCTGAACGCCCATCTCGGATACATTCCCGCGCGCCCGACTTCGGCCGTGTCATTGACGGATGCGATCTCGTCGTATCCCAACCCGCCGAGCGCCCCGGCCTCATCGTGATCCTCCTCGTATTCGACGCCGGCGCTCATCACGATATCCCGGTCATGGATCCGGGTTTCCGCCCGGAGATGGTCGAACCTTTCTTCGTCGAGAACCCGCTCGAGGTCGCTCGCGAACCGGCCGAAGTCGGTGTAACGGAGCTGGTATTGCCGGATTCGCTTTCCCGCCCTTCGCAGCCGGATCCAGGCGTCGGTGATGATGCCGAACTGGCCCTGGCCGCCCCTCACCGCGTTGAACAGGTCGGCATTCCGGCTGCTCGAACAGCGCACCCGATCGCCGGTTCCGGTCACCACCTCGATCTCCTCGACCTGTCCGACCTGCACCCCGTGCCGATGGGACGTCGTGCCGAACCCCCCGGCGGACAGCGTTCCGCCCACGCTGACTTCCGCGGTGTCGACCAGGACCCGGGGGAGTTTGCGCGATCCGCGCAGCCCGTCGACCAGCGCACCCCACCGCGTTCCACCCTGGGCGCGCACCAAATCCGGGCCGGCGCGCTCGAATCGATTGAGCCAGACCGTGTCCACCGCCAGCCCGCGGTCGGTGAGACTCTGGCCGCCCTGGGAGTGTCCTCCCCCCCTCACGGAGACCCGGAGTTCTTCCGTCGCAGCCCAGCGGACGATGCGCGATACCTCGTCCGCGCTCTTCGGCCGTGCCACCGCCTGCGGCGTTCGTTCGATCATTCCTCCGAAATCGCGGGACCGTGCAGCGAGGTCCGCGGCCTCTCCGCTCAGGCTCGGAATGCCACATCGATCGATCATTGCCGGTCACGTTCCTCGATCAGCGTTCATTCGCCCGGGTCCGGTCCTTCGGCGGCCCGATACCTGTCAAGGCTTGATTCTCTGGCCAGCCACGCCGTGCGACTTCCGCAAGGTTCCGCGCTTGTCATACGCCCCAGGCCTTCCTACGGTGCCGCGCGGCGAAGTCTACCCGGGTTGGCGGAACGGACATGGAGACCACGGTTGCGGAGCACTATGCCGACCTGACCGAGCGCATGGAAAGGTTCGCCGGGG
The DNA here is from genome assembly GCA_002239065.1 of Defluviicoccus sp. bin129. Taxonomy (GTDB): domain Bacteria; phylum Pseudomonadota; class Alphaproteobacteria; order MPNO01; family MPNO01; genus MPNO01. The sequence goes on from MPNO01000056.1 coordinate 5,377, forward strand.
ATCTGCTGGCCTGCCATTTCGGCCTTTGGGGGCCGGATACGACGACCGACCGGGAGAGCCTGTTGCGCGCGAACCGGACGCTGGTAGCGGGTTGCGACCTCGGTCCGGACCGGCATGTGCTGGATGCCGGCTGCGGCGTCGGCGGCACCGCGATCACGCTGGCCGAGACCTGTGGCGTCCGCGTGACCGGGTTGACGATCTGCGAACCCCATATCGCGGTGGCGACGCAACATGCCGAGGAGCGGGGGGTCGGCCATCTGGTCGCGTTCCGTTACGGGGATTTCATGGACCTTCCGTTCCCCGACGCCAGCTTCGACGCGGTCCTGAATCACGAATCCTTTTGCTACGCCGAAGACAAGCTCGCCTATCTCCGCGGCGCGTACCGGGTACTCAAGCCGGGCGGGCGCTGGCAGGCGCTGGAGGGGCTGCTGAGCGGCGCGCCGCTGTCCGAGGAGCAGGAAGCGAACCACGCAACCGCGCAGCTCGGCTGGCGCATGCCGCCCCTCGAGCCGCTGGGCGATGTGCTTGCCGCGGTCGAAAAGGCCGGCTTCGTCGATATTCGGGAACAGGACCTGTCCGCGGAGGCGGCGCCGGCGACGAAGCGGCTGCGCGACGGATGGTTGTTGCTGACTCTCGTGAATCCCCGTGCCGGCGGGGTCAACCAGGCGTCACGGGAGTTCATGGAGGCAACCATCGGCTACGATGAGGGGTTGCGGGAAGGCGTATTCACCTATCATTTCCTGTCGGGCGCCAGACCGGGCTGAAGAACGGCCTGGCCGGGCTTCTGCGCGCAATAGCGCCCGAGTTCGAAGCTTCCGCTCTTCCAGGCTTGGTAGAGCGTCCCGAACTGATCGATCAGCCCGCGGAGCCCCGGCGTTTCGACGCCGGCGAAACGAAGTGTCGCCAGCAGATTGTAACTGTTGCCGACCAGCCGCAGATTGTCCGCGTCCTTGCCGTCGAATCCTTCGAATTCGAGGACGGTCAGACCCGCTTCGCGCAGCTTCCCGGTGTACGTGGACCGGGTTTCCAGCCCGTCCACGGCAAACGGCTCGCATAGCGGCACGATGTACTTCTCGTATTCTGCATCCGTCAGACCGTCGCGCGCCATCCAGTCCATCGCCACGATCTTTCCAGCGGGCTTCAATATCCGGCCGACTTCGAGAAGAAATTGCCGTCTGTCGCTGTAATGGCAGGCGCTTTCGATGTTGACGACGACGTCGATCGAGTCGTCGGCGAACGGCAGAAGCCGGGAGCAATCCGCGTATTCGAAGGAAATCAGGTCTCCCAGACCGGCGTCGGCCGCCTTTTCGGAGGCAATTTCCAATTGCATCCTGTTTATGTTGACGCTGGTGACCGGGCATCCCCTGGTCCTTGCGAGAAGGATGGCGGTTCCGCCGACGCCGCATCCCGCGTCCACGACATGGTGGCGTACCTCGATCCCGGCGGGTGCGACGATGGTCTCGACCATGCGCTCCACGGCCCGAGCGAGCCCCGGCGAGTCGACGAGAGGTTCGCCGGGCTCGGGGCATTCCCCGGGCTCGAACAGTCCGAAATGGATGTGGTCGCGGTTCCACCCGTTGAGGTAGATGCCCGGCGTGTTGTCGTCGTAGTAGCGTTCGGCCGCGCTCTTCTCGTCCGACGCGGACATCTCCGGAACTTCGCTCAACGCCCTTGCCTCGAGGATGCGCCATCGCCCGTGCAACGATCCGGGACGATAGGGTTCGCATGGTCTCCGGGCAAGCGCCCCGGGGGCGTGCCGGAAGACCGCTACGGCCTCACGAATTCGGGGCCGCGATCAGCACCATGAACGCGTAGCCCTTGACCTGCTCCGGCCGGCCCCGGTCCAGGACGATCTTGAAATGGTGGATGCCCCGCAGCAGCACGAACTGCCCCGACCGGGCGAACAGCGTCGTCGGTCGCGCGCACCAGCCGGCGAGCGCGGAGAGTTTTTCCGGGACGACGAGATTTTCGGCGCGCAAGCCTTCGACGAAGGTTTTCCACAGCTGCGGACGGTCCAGCCAGTAGCCCGGGTCCTTGGCCACCCGCTCCTTCGCCAGGACACCCAGGCCCAGCGTCGGACCCAGCCCGCCCGACAACACGTCGAGATGGACCCCCAGGCTGACAAAACCGCCCCGCTCCTCGAAGCGCGAAATAGCCGAAGCGACGGTCGCGCCCGGCCCCGTCCAGCCGGCGCGTTCCAGAAACGAGGCGATGTCGCTGAAATTCCCGAATCCCGCTATCGCGAGCCGGATCGCCCGTTCCCGCGACGGGAACGCCCCGAAGGAATCGATGCGCGTTCCCGGCGGCTGGGCCAGATACACGCGCTCGGCAGAGCGCTTCTCGGCGCCGTCCGGGCGCCAGCCGAGGGCGGCGACCAGCGCGTCGAGAACGACGCCGACATCGCCGACCTGCCCGGCGCTTCCCACGATCGGCCGTTCCGCCGGCCGCAGGAAAATTCCCGGCTCCGGCCGTGCATCGCCCGCCGCCGGTCCGATATCGTATTCGAGCATCATCTTGCGGCCGATCACCTGACGGAGAGGCGTTCGGTCGGGCTCGGTTTCCCGCAATATCCGCGCAATCCCCGCCGCCGACGGATCGGCCTCCCCGGACCGCGCCCTGTCCTCGAAATACATCGCCGGCCCCGTCCCGCCGACCAGCGAAATGCCGAGATCCGCGCGCGGCCGCCTGTCGTGCAGCGGCAGTTCGAAACCGAAAGGGAACGCGGCCATCGTCGCCGGCAGATGCCGCGCGGGTTCGAGAAGCGCGTCCCATTCCCGGTCCCCGACGAGGGCCGGCGCGATGAAACTTCGGAGCCGTCCCAGCAATTCGGCCAGGGAGTCCGCTTCGGCGGCGAGCCGCTCCTGGGTGACGGCCAGACCTTCCTCGAAATCCATCGGAAATCCTCACGCGATGACTGGAACCGGGTTGAGATCGGCTTCCGCGAGCGGGCTGTCGCGCCAGCCCATCCCGACCGGCACGTCGTACAGGCGGCCCGGCGCGAAGCGTTCCCAGAAATGGCGCATCCCCGGCACGATGACGCGCACCACCGGCATGCCGATATCCGGCCTGGTCTGGTCGAGCACCAGAAATTCCATGTCCCTGGCCTCGACCAGCGCGCGGCACCGCTCGACCGCGTCGCGCGCATCCGCCGTATCGGGGACCGGATAGTCGGCCCCGCCGCGCGACTCCGCGCCGGCCGCGGGCGCCAGCCAGGGATGGTCCGCCAGCTTCGCCGTCTTCCACCACCGCAAGGCCAGCGGATCGTCGATCGCCGGACCCGAAGCCCCGCCACCCTGCCGCGGCAGCCAGGTCAGGCACTGGTTCAGCTCGCACACCGCGCGCAGGGCCGCGATGCGCGCATCTTCATGCGCTCCGGCGCCGTAGATGATGTCCTCGGTTTCGCCGCCGGTCTTGCGCGAGACGGCGACGAAGGCCGGAATGCCGAGATCGGCGGTCACATCCAGCGCCCACATGTCGCGCCCGCGGCGCCGGTAGTAGCCCGCCGCCGAGGCGAGATAGTCGTCGCCGAAGCTCTCCAGGTCGACGCCGGGCGCGGCCAGCCGATTGTACCACCATATGGCGAAGGCATCGCGTTCGACCAGTTCGAAGAAGCCTTGCAGGATCGCCTCTTCCAGAGTGTTGCCCGCCGCACAGCCGTTCGTATCGGCGATGAGATCGGCGCCGCCCCTTTGCTCGGCCGGCGTGCTGTAGAGCATCGATGTCGGAAGGTAGCAATGGCGGTTCCGGGTCAGCGACCACACCGGCGACCAGTCGATTGCGGCGTCGGGGTCGAGGCGGGCCGGTACGATGTTGTAGGGGTGGCCCTTCGCGTTGATGGCTTCCGCGTCTTCCAGCTGGCGCTCGCTGAACAGCTGGACGTCGTTTGGATGAATCGCCGCCGCATCGCCGTCCGCAGCGAAATCGGAATACCGTTTCAGGCTGCGGATCTCGTCGCCGTGAAAGGCGCCGGAATAGCGCTCGATCGCCTCGCACAGGGCGCTGGCCTCGGACTGCTCCCTCGTGCTGCCCTTGCCGGCGCTCTTGCTGCGCAGGCTGCGCCGCAACGAGCCGAGTGTCCGGCTTCGCAATCCGTAGTTGGTGCCCGCCCAGTAGACGTGGAGCTAGGAATCGGCCTCTTCGGTGGTGCGCGCGACCCAGGTCACGACGCCGCTGACCGGGCTCACCAGATGGCGGTAGCGGGCCAGCGTCTCTTCCGGCGAGACCGATCGCACGCCGCCGCTGTTGCCGACGCTTGTCGGGCTCTGCCGCAGTCGAATTGGAACCGGCGGCCGGTCGGCGCGGTACAGCGCCGCGTCGCCGCAGGCGAAGCATTGCGGCCGGCGCATCACCGGGTGATGGTGGGTCCCGAGCCTGCCGACATCCAGCGAGATCGCCTGCGCATGAAGCGGCGCGGCGTCTCCCAGAACCAGCCATTTTGCGATTTCGGCCGCGACCAGCCCGTAGACCGCGTCGAGCACGGCCGGCTCGACGGCGCCGGCCCGGAAGGCCGCCTCGTCGCCGGCAAGGTTGCGCAGGAAGTTGTGGACCTCCCGGTGGCTGCGCAGGCGATAGGCGAGACAGGCCCAGCACGCCCCCTGTTCCGCCGGCCGGAAGACCGGGCCGAACAGCGGTTGCAGGCCCCTGGGCCTGACCGGCACCCAGGGCAGGCCCGACTCGATGTGGCGCCGGTTGATGGCGTCGCAACGCTCATCGAGGTAGTCGGCGCAGACGACCGCGGACAGGGTGGGGTCCGCGCGGTCCGTCGCGACGCCCATGACTCCGAGCCGCCGGGCGAGATGTCCGTCGTCGCCGTCGACCGCCACCTTCGCCGCCGCCAGGCGTCGCTCGGCCCAGCGTGGCGAGGCGCCGAGCGCGGACCAGTAGGCCGCCCTGCCCCGGTCCATCGAATGTTCGCCGGAAACCGCGTAGCCCCGGGAGGCCAGCGCCGCGAGCGCCGTGCGGATGCCGGCGGCGCTGTGCGCGCCGTCGAGGGCGGTGGCGATGTCGTCCTGCGGGCGGCCGTCGAGCAGCGGCAGCAGATCGCGGTAGATCGGCCCGCGCAGCAAGGTATTGAAGGATTCGGAAACCAGCAGGGTCTGCCGCTCGTCGACGCAATGGAAATCGAGATGCGGGGCAAGCGCCGGCCGTTCGATCGGATCGCGGTCTTCGGCCGACACCCTCGTCAGTATCCCCTGCGGCGACCGGGGCCGCGGCGCCGGATTGCCGTCCGGTCGCGATCCGTCAGACATTCCGCCCAGCCTCGGCAGATCGCCGGCGCCCGGCGCACAACCCGCTCTCTCCCGGCAGAACCAGGCTCAGACCGGATCGTCCGGCGCGGGACCGCACTCGTCTACCGTCGTTCCGCAATCCGCCGTCTCACCCAGGGTGCCGATTCGCGCCGCGGCAAGCGCCGCCGTTGCGCCGAGAGCGGCGTTCAGCGCATCGAAATCCTCCCGGCCGCACGCCCGCGCCAGCGCTGCCCTGACCCCTGAGGCCAGGGTCTCGACCGAATCGCCTTCATCCACGACCAGCCGCAGGGCGCCCCGAAGGTTGCGCCACAGCGTCGCGGCTTCTGCCAGCTCCTCCGCCGCGCCGTCGTCGATCCGGCCCTGTGCGGCGGCGGCCCGGAAGACCGAAGCGGCGGCGGGTGCCGGATCGTCCCGGGCGTCATCGCCGAGGAGAAGTTGCAACGACCGTGCCGCGCGCTCGACATGCTGGACGCCGCCGCGCATGTCGTCCAGCGAGGACAGGCCGGGCTCGGCCGCTGCATCGCCCGACTCGCGCAATTCGGCGATCGCGGTGTCGCGCGCGGCGCTTGCGCTCAGGGCCTCGCGCCGCGCTTCCTCGAAACGCTGCCCGATTCCGGCCCCGCCGTACTCGAAGATGCAGCGCGCCCGGGTCAGGTCCAGGAGTTCGCCGGCTGTCGCGGCGGTGTGGAAATGTTCCGAGAAATCGGCGAGCGACCGCACGGCGCGTCCCTTGCCGCCGCGCGGGACCGGCGCGAACAGCAGGCTGTCCCGCGACAGCTCTCCGAGCGCATCGCGGAAACGCCGGCACAGGCCGTCATGGGCGCCGGCCGGATCCCCGTCATGGACGAACAGGATGTCGAGCGCCACGCCGGGCGCCGCTTCGCGGCTCGCCAGATCGCCCAGCACCGCCGCTGCCACCCCGCCATGCCGGTCGCCGAATTCCTCGGCGACCGCCGAGAGAACGGCGGCGATCGAGGCTTCGGCCAGGTTGGACAGGGCGATTCCCGCCTCGACCGGGGACAGGTTCCCGCGCAGGGTGTGCACGCCGATCTGGAACGCCTTGTCGTTGGACCAGCCGCGCACCGTCTCGACCGCGTCGCGGGCGTCCTGGACGGGAATTTCGGCGATCCGCTCGTTCATTTCCGCAACGCCGAGCTCGCGCGTCCAGTACAGGCGCGTCAGGCCCCGGCGGGCGGTCGCCTCGGTCTCCGGGTCCGGTCCGAACCCCCTGGGCAGGTCGAGATCGGTGAACTCCCGGTCCTGCAGGCCGTCGAGCAGTTCCGGGTTGCGCTCGATCCGCTTGGCGAGGCGCGGCGCGGCACCGTAAATCTCGACGATCGCGTCGAACGCTTCGGGACGCGCGGCCGAGATCGGGCTGTCATAGGCGCTCCAGTCGTCGATCTCGGGATAGAACTGCGCGCGCCACCGGTCGACCAGCGGGTCCATGGTCTCGAACCACTTGCGCGGACGCACGACCAGGTTGAACATTTTGGCGTAGCTGCCCGGGAGTTGCGGCGATTCGTCGGCGCCGCAATTCTGCAGCAGGGGATATTGCCGGCTCGCAACGGCGTGGTGATCCGGGTGCCGCTGCATGTTGTAGAACATCCAGTTGCTGAACTTGTAGTTGGCGTTCCACGAATGCCGGGGCCGGACCTTCTCGAACCGGCCGTTGGGCAGGCGGATTCGGCGCAGCCCGTAATGCTGCATGTAGTTGCTGATCTTCATCGAGCAGACGACGCCGAGGCACAGGACCGCGTAGGCCAGCACTGCCCAGGGGCCGCCCCACCACAGGATCAGCCCGTACCAGAACGCGGTTTCGATGCCGTAGCGCCAGAACGGGTTGCCGTAATGCCAGATCGGCAGGCGGCGGCGCGCCAGGCGTTCCCGGACGACCCGCCACGAGCCGGTCAGGTTGCTCGCGACCTCGCGTGGAAAATAGTTCCAGAAGCTCTGGCCCCTGGGCGCGGAGCCCACGTCCAGCGGCGTGCCGACCAGGGCGTGGTGGATGTAGACATGCTCGGTCGCGTATTGCGGGTAGGAAGCCGACGCCAGCAGAAACTCGCCCAGCCGCCGCTCCCAGGCCGCGCGCCGGTGGATCAGCTCGTGGCCGACGATGAAGACCGCCTGGGCCTCGCCGGTGAGCACCACGGCCAGCAATACGCACTCCCAGACCGCGAACTGACCGGAGCCCAGGATCTGCCACAGGCCGAACACAAATATCGGCGGCCAGAGCAAGGCCCACAACCAGACCGGCAGGTTGTGCCAGAACAACCGTCCTTCCGGCGTCCCGGCGGGGTCCATGTTTCGCTCGTCGTCGCCGATGGCGATGTCCAGCGGGCCGGCGAGCATGAAAAAGGCGAACGGCGCTGCGATCCACCAGCCGCCGTGGATCAGGGCGAGGACAATCAGCGGAAAGATCGCCAGCGGCAGGAAGTGCGGCAGGGCGCCGCCGAAGGAAGGCTCGACGGTCCTTGCGGTCGCCGGGTTCGGGCCGTCCGGCAGGGCAATGTTCTCTGCCATTGCGCTTCTCCCGTCTCCTTCGGTCCGCGCGCGCTTCGCCGTGCCTACATTCCGCGGCCGATTTCGACAAGAAAATTTCGTTCGATCACCGACATGTTGCCCGATGCGGGCTGGACCGGGCCGCGATCTGCCGTTCCCCGGATAGTACGGAAGCCGCGACCGCCCCGGCGTTACCAGAGCCGCGCCGTCGCCAGCCGCGCGCCTTCGGCCATCGCCTCGAACTTGGCCCAGATCACCGTCGGGTGCACCTCGGTGTGGTAGCAGGCCTGCGACGAGAAGCCGCAATCGCCGCCCGCCAGCACGTTCTCCCGCCCGACCCGCTCGGCGTAGCGCACCAGCCGTTCGGCGATCAGCTCCGGGTGTTCGACGATGTTGCTGGCGTGGGTGATGACGCCCGGGATCAGCGCCTTGCCTTCGGCCAGCTCGATGTCTTCCCAGATGTGGTACTCGTGCTCGTGGCGCGGGTTCGCCGCCTCGAAGGAATAGCTGCCCGCGTCGATGTCGAGCATGTACTTGCACACCGCGTCCATCGGCGCCTCGTGGATGCGCGGCCCCTCGTTGATGCCGTAGCAGGTGTGATAGCGGACCCGGTCCTCGGGGATGCCGCGCAGCGCGTGGTTGAGGGCCTCCACGTAAAGCCGCGACTTGCGGTCCTTGCCGGCGTCGTCGAGCGCGGGGTCGACCAGGATGTCGCAGAGGAACGGATCGTCGATCTGCAGCAGGAAGCCGGCATCCACGATGGCGAGGTACTCGGTCCGCATCGCCTCGGCCACCGCCCCGGCATATTCCTCCTCGGTGGCGTAGTGGGCGTTGTAGCCGACGCCGGCGGGCGATATCGCCGGCACGAAGGCGTCGTGGACAGAGACGCCCGAGAGCGCCGCCTTGAGGTTGTCGAGGTCGCGGGCGAGCGCCGCCTCCCCCTTGTAGGAGACCGGGCCGACGCAGTACATCGGCGCCATCTTGACGATCGCCCCGCCCATCATGACGCGGGCGAAATACTCGGCGTAGTATTCCGGGAACGCCGCGGTCTCGGCCGCGAACAGGTTGTATTTCTCGTCCCGCCGGGGCTCGAAGCCCTCGATCCGCTCCTCGACGTAAGCGAAGAAGCCGGTCTTCGACATCTCGCCGTCGGTCACCACATCGATGCCGAGATCCGCCTGGCGCCTGACGATGTCGGCCACGCCTTCGCGGATCTTCCCCCGGTAGTCGTCCTCGTCATGGGGCTCGCCCTCGTGCCTGGCCTTCATCGCGTCCAGCACCTCGGCGGTGCGCGGCAGGCTGCCGACATGGGTGGTCAGAATCCGGTCCTTGTGTCCCTGCATGGCGCATCCCCTCGCGGATCGGTTCGGATCGCTTCGTCCGCCGGATTGTATGCGGAACCCGGCATGCCGCGACACCCGCCGGCGGCGCCGCTCACGCGGGCTTTTCGGTTTTCGGCCTGCGCGAGGATGCGGTGACGCCGCCGACGATCAGCGCCGCGCCGATCACGTGGTAGGCGCTCAGGGTTTCGCCGAGGAAGGGCACGCTGATGGCCGCCGAAAACACCGGCACCAGATACATGTAGAACCCGGCGCGGGACGGCCCGAGCCGGGCGATGGCGAGGTTCCAGCCCAGGATCGCCACCACCGAGGGGAAGACCGCGACGAAGACCAGCGAGACCACCGCCCTGGTGCTGGCCGGGGGAAGCCCCTCCTGGATCACTTCCGCGACGAAGAACGGCACGTGGAACAGCGCGCCCGCCGCGCAGACCATCGTCAGCAGGGTCAGGGTGTGAATTTCGCGCGGCATCAGCCGCGCCGCGACGCCGTAGCCCGCGAGGCACAGATTGCACAGCAGCAGCACCGCGTCGCCGCGGTTGAAGTCGAGTCCCAGCAGCACCGCGGGATCGCCGCGCGCGATCATGTAGAGCAGCCCGACGACGGCGAGGACGACACCGAAGACCTGCCGCCCGGTGGTCCGCTCGCCGAGCACGATCCAGGCGAGGACCAGGATCAGCACCGGCAGCGAGGTCTGGATCACCCCGCCATTGATCGCCGTGGTGTAGTTGAGCGCGACATAGGTGATGCCGGCGCCCATCAGCGGCATCAGGAAGCCGAGCAGGCAGAGCAGCTTCCAGTGCCGTTGCAGCAGAACCCGGTCGCGCCGGATCAGGTGCCAGGCGAAGGGCAGGAGGACCAGCGCGCCGACCGTCCAGCGGGTGAATCCCAGCGTGTAGGGCGCGACCTCGCCCACCGCCCAGCGCCCGATCACGTAGTTGAGGGCGAAGATCAGCGCGGACTGCGCCATCAGCACATGGGCGACGCCCTCGCCGGCGAGGAACGCGGTCTTGGGGCGGTCGGTCATGCCGGCTGCAGCGCCGGTTCTCTCCCCCGGTCCTCCGGCACGAACAGCGACAGGCAGCCCGCCAGCGCGACCGCCAGGGCGGCGACGATCCAGAGCTCGTCGTAGCGCGCCCACAGCGAATAGAACGCGCCGCCGAGATAGGCGCCGATCGCCGCGCCCAGCCAGTGCCCGCCGAAGATCAGCCCCATGGCGAGGCCGATCACGCCCACCCCCATGCGGCTCGCGATGATATGGGCGATCACCGGCATCGCGGCGAAGTTGAGGAAACCGTAGAGCGCCGCGAACACGAAGAGGAGCGGCAGGCTGCCCGCGATCTGGGTCAGCAGCACGAACAGCGCGACGCGGACGAAGTAGACCGAGGCGAGCAGGCGCGGCCGGTGCAGCCGGTCGGACAGGAACCCGAACAGGACCACCCCGATCATGTTGAGCCCGCCATGGACGCCGTAGGCGGTCGCTCCCTCGATCGGCGCGAAGCCGCAGAATTCGGCATAGGGCAGGAGATGGACCTCGATCACGCCCGCGGTGCTGAAGCCGCAGATCAGGAAGCCGATGGCGAGCAGCCAGAACGTCCCGCTGGACAACACGTAGCGGAGGCGCTCGCCGGTCGGCGCCAGGGCCTGGTTGTCGCCCCCGTCGGAGGCCCGCGGGCGGCGGCGCAGCGCCAGCCAGGCGATCGCCGCGACCGCGAGCGTCAGCACCCCGAGCGCGGTATAGGTGCCGCGCCAGCCGAGCGCGGTGACCAGGACCCCGAGCACCGGCAGCGCCACCAGCTGGCCCCCGGTCGCGCCGGAGAACCCGATGCCGCTCGCCAGCCCGCGCCCGTGGACGAAATACTGGGCGACGGCGGCCGAGACCATCGGCATCGCGATCGCGCCCGAGCCGATCCCGATGAGGCCGCCATAGAACGCGATCAGCTGCCAATCCTCGGTCGCCGCGGAGGTTGCGAGGATGCCGATGGCGACGAAGAGGAGGCCGCCGGCGCAGACCGTCCTGGGCCCGAAGCGGTCGATCAGATTGCCCGCGAAGGGCGAGACGATGGCCATCAGGAACAGCGCGACCGCGCCCGCGTTCGAGGCGAGATCGCGCGGCCAACCGGGCTCGACCTCCCAGAAGGTCATCATCAGCCCGATCGAGCTGCGGGTCGAATAGACCGCCATGAGCGCCGCGAAGCAGATCGCGACGACCAGCCAGCCGAACGGGTTGCTGCGCAGCGAGGCCGCGATCACGCCTGGGCCTCCGCCCGGGCGCGCCGGCGAAGCTCCATCCCTACATCGATTGGAAGCACCCGAGCACCGCCGCGCGCGACGCCGTCGCCGCCGCGGCCTGGTAGCCTTCCTTGTAGGGCATGGAGAAGTTGTGGGTCGCGCCCTCGTGGACCACGATCTCGGCGTTGCCGTGGCCGCTATAGGCCTGCCGGATGGCGGCCACCTCTTCCATCGGGACCACCGGATCCTCGTCGCCGAAATGGAAGCTGATCGGGCAGGTGATGCGCGGCGTGTCGTCCAGCGCCTCGCCGATGCGGGTGCCGTGGAAGGAGCCGGCGGCATCGATCCCGAGACGCGCCGCGCCGAGATGGGCGTAGAGCCCGCCGAAGCAGAAGCCGAGCATCGCCACCTTGCCGTTGCATCGCGGGCGCGCCCTGAGGTCTGCGATCAGGTCCTCGATGTCGAGCATGCCCTGGTCCTGGTCGAACGCGCCATAGCGCGCGAAGGCCTTCTCCATGTCGGCGGTCGGACCCGGCATCACCCGCCAGAAGATGTCGGGCACCGAGACCAGGAACCCGTCCTTCGCCCAGGCGTCGGAAAGCTCCTTCATCTCGTCGTCGATCCCGAAGATCGCGGTGATCAGCAGGAGGCCGGGCGCCTGGCCGCTGCCGCCGGGTTCGGCGAGGTAGCCGTCGAAACTCTCGTTGTTGCGCGTCGTATACGTGATGTCCCTGCCGGTCATGGCGGTCTCCCTCTGGCTGTCCCCGGATGACGCGGTCAGCCGTCCTCGGCGAGGCGGATGCCGGTGAACGGCCAGCGCTGATGGGGGTAGAAGAAATTGCGGTAGGTGGTGCGGATGTGCCCGGGCGGGGTCGCGCAACAGCCGCCGCGCAGCACCATCTGGTTCGACATGAACTTGCCGTTGTATTCGCCGACCGCGCCCGACGAGGTGCGAAAGCCGGGATAGGCGACATAGGGGCTGGCGGTCCATTCCCACACATCGCCGATCATCTGGCGGGGGCCGGCATGGCCGTTCCCCGGAACCGACGCCGGATGCAGGCGGTCGGCCGCCAGCAGGTTGGCGCGCTCCTCCTCGACGGTCGGCGCCGCGGCCTCCCATTCGGTCTCCGTCGGCAGGCGCGCGCCGGCCCAGCTGGCGTATGCCGCCGCCTCGTAGTGGCTGACATGGCAAACCGGCGCGTCGTCGTCGAGCGGCACTTCGCCGGCGAGGCTGAACTCCGACCATTCGCCGTCCGCCTCGCGCCAGTAGAGCGGGGCCTCCCAGCCCTCCGCGCGGACCGTCGCCCAGCCGTCGGCGAGCCACAGCAACGGGTCGCGGTAACCGCCGTCCTCGACGAAGGCGCGGTACTCGCCGTTGGTCACCGCGCGGTCGGCGAGGCGGTAATCCTCCAGCACGACGCGATGGCGCGGCCGCTCGTTGTCGAAGGCGAAGCCGGTCCCGTCATCGCCGATCCGGCCGAGTCCGCCTTCGTACTCCGTCCAGCCCGGCTCCGCCGCCGGCTCGGCCTGGCGCGCATTGCGCGGCCGGTATGCGGGACGCAGCGGGTTGCGGGAAAGCACATGCTTGATGTCCATCAGCAGCAGCTCCTGGTGCTGCTGCTCGTGATGCAGCCCGAGCTCGGTCAGCTCGCCGGGCTCGGCCCAGGCCCGGTCAGGAAGGGTCGAGAACAGCCGGTCCATGGCCTGGTCGACATGGGCGCGATAGGCGATGACCTCGGCGAGCGGCGGCCGCGACAACAGCCCCCGGTCGGGGCGCGGATGCCGCGTGCCGACGGTCTCGTAGTACGAGTTGAAGAGGTATCCGAAGGCGGGATCGAAGGGGGCGTAGCCCGGCAGATGCGGCCCGAGGACGAAGGTCTCGAAGAACCATGTCACATGGGCGAGATGCCACTTCGTCGGGCTGGCGTCGGGCATCGACTGCACTTGCTGATCTTCCGGCGACAGCGGCGCGGCGAGCGCCTCGCTGAGAGCCCGGATTTCGGCGTAGCGGCGCGCGAGACGGGAGCGCGACGCCTCCTGGTCACCATCATGCACGAAAGAACGTCCCCAACACTCCGGCGAATCGCGGCGGAGGCTAGCGCATCGCGCCGGCCGACGGAACCGCCGCCGGAACGGTCATGCGGCCGAACCGGTGTCCTCCGGCGGCGTCTCCGGGTCCGGCTCGGATTCGGGTTCGGGCAGCGCCCTGGCGATCCCCACCCGGGCGGCCCGCAACAGGCGCCCGTTCAGCAGGTAACCGGTCTCGACGACCTGGACCACACTGCCGGGCTCCGCATCCGCGGTCGGGATCTCGAACATCGCCTCGTGCAGGTTGTGGTCGAATTTCTCTCCGCCCGGATCGATCCGCTCAATGCCGTGCCGCTGGAATATCGCTTCCAGCTCGCGCTCGGTGAGCTCCAGCCCGCCGACCAGCGAAGCCAGCGCCTCGTTCTCCCCGGCATCCCCGGGCACGGCCTCCAGCGCGCGGCGCAGATTGTCGGCAACCGGCAGGACGTCGCGCGCGAACGAGGAGATGGCGAACCTGGCGGTTTCCTCGCGCTCGCGCTTGCCGCGCCGCCGAAGGTTTTCGGTCTCCGCCAGCGCGCGCAGGAGCCGGTCGTTCGCTTCGGCGAGCTCGGCCTCGTGGTCCCGCTCTTCCGGCTCCCGGTCGGCGTCGCCGTCCCCGGCAGGCTTGCCGGCCCACGGCGAGGAGTCATCCGGCTCGGCGGCCTCTCCCGCCTCTTCGGCTTCTTCTGGCGCGACGGCCTCGCCGGTCTCTACCGGCTCGGCGGCCTGTTCGGTCGCTTCCGATTTCGCTTCGGCCTCGGCTTCGGCCGAAGCCTCCGTCGAATTTGCGTCCTGCTTGTCCGTCTCACTCATGGTTCAGGCCTCGATGTCCGCGCCGGTGCCGCCGACCAGCCGGCCGACCACCTTGGCGGTGTAGTCGACGATGGGAATGATCCGCGCGTAGTTGATCCGCGTCGGACCGATGACGCCGATCGCTCCGACGACGCTGCGGGTGTTGTCGCTGATCGGCGCGACCACCAGGGAGCACCCGGTCATGTCGAACAGGGTGTTCTCCGAGCCGATGAAGATCTGCACGCCTTCGCCGCTGCTGGTGAGGTCGAGCAGGCGGAGCACGAGTTCCTGGGTCTCGAGCGCCTCGTAGAGGCTGCGCACCCGCTCCAGGTCGCTGAGCGCCGCGATGTCGTCGAGGAGATGGGCCTGCCCCTTGACGATCAGCGCGCCGGCGTTGCGCTCCCCGACCCAGGTCGCGAGGCCGGCCTCGACCAGCCGGGCGGTGATCGAATCGATCTGCGTCCGCCGTTCCTCGATCTCCCGGGTGATGTCGCCGAGCGCGGTCTCCACCGAGCGGCCGACCAGCCTGGTGTTGAGGTAGTTGCCGGCCGCGATCAGGGCGGAGGGCGGGGTGCCGACGGGCAGGTCGATCAGCCGGTTCTCGACGATGCCGTCGGCGTTGATCAGGACCACCAGGGCGCGGCCGTCGCCGAGATTGACGAACTCGACATGCTTGAGCGGCCGGTCGGTCTTGGGCGCCGCGACCAGCCCGGCGCAGCCTGCCAGCCCCGACATCACCGCCGTCGCCTCGTTCAGCATCTGGTTAAGGTTGGTGCCTTGCCCGGCGCACTGGCTCTCGATCGCGACCCGGTCCTCGTCGGAGATCTCGCCGATTTGCAGCAGCCCGTCGACGAACAGCCTCAGCCCGGCCTCGCTCGGCAACCGCCCGGCGGAGCTGTGCGGCGAATGCAGCAACCCCATGTCCTCGAGATCCGCCATCACGTTGCGGATCGTCGCCGGCGACAAGGGCTGCGGCAGACGGCGCGACAAAGTGCGCGATCCGACCGGCTCGCCGGTCTGGACGAAGGTTTCGACGATCTCGCGAAAGATCTCTCGCGACCTTTCGTTGAGTTCGCCGACAATGCTGGGCGGAGCGCTTTGCATGGGTCCCCCTGCGCGCGGTTGGAATGTAGTGGCGGCGGTTTCGACCGTCAACGGAGTGGCTTGGCGCGGGATGCCCAAGCCTTTGTATTTGCGGCCCGATAGCCGCTGCTGCTACAAGCCTCGCCGACGAGCCGAACCAGCGGGGCGGGCGATGAGACCATCGGGCCGGGCGGCGGACGAGATGCGCGAAATCGTGCTTGAGCCCGGTTTCTCGAAACATGCCGAGGGCTCCTGCCTCGCCCGCTTCGGCGATACCCACGTATTGTGCAACGCGACGGTCGAAGAACGCGTGCCGTTCTTCATCAAGAACTCCGGCGCGGGCTGGGTCACGGCGGAATACGGCATGCTGCCCCGCTCGACCCACCAACGGACCGACCGCGAGGCCGCGCGCGGCCGACAAAGCGGCCGAACCCTCGAAATCCAGCGCCTGATCGGCCGTTCGCTGCGCGCCGTGGTCGACATGAAGACCCTCGGCGAACGCCAGGTCCGCCTCGATTGCGACGTGATCCAGGCCGATGGCGGTACCCGCACCGCCGCGATTACCGGCGCCTGGGTGGCGCTCCGCATCGCCGTCGACTCGCTGCTCGAACGACGGGTCGTCGCCAGCGACCCGCTGATCGGTTCGGTGGCCGCCGTCTCCTGCGGGATCGTCGGTGGTGCCCCCTGCCTCGATCTGGACTATGTCGAGGACAGCGGCGCCGATACCGACGCGAATTTCGTCCTGACCGGGTCGGGCGGCATCGTCGAGATCCAGGGGACGGCGGAGAACGAACCGTTTACGCGTGGCGACTTCGACGCGCTGTTCGATCTCGCCCGGGACGGTATCGCCGTGCTCACCCGGCACCAGATGGTGGCGATCGGGCAGGATTGAGCCCTTGGCCCGCCGGTTTCGCGGCGCCCGCATCGTCGTCGCCAGCCACAACGCGGGCAAGGTGGCCGAGATCGCCGAACTGCTCGCCCCCTGCGAAATCGAGATCGGCTCGGCCGGCGCGCTCGGCCTTGCCGAGCCCGAAGAGACCGGGACGACCTTCCGGGAGAATGCCGCGCTGAAGGCGCTGGCCTGCGCCGGCGCCGCGGGGGAGGTCGCGCTCAGCGACGATTCCGGGCTCGCCGTTGCCGCGCTCGGCGGCGCGCCCGGCATCCATTCGGCGCGCTGGGGCGGCCCGGGGCGGGACTTCGCGCTGGCCATGCGGCGGGTGGAAGAGGCGCTCGCGCCGGACGCCGACAGGCGCGCCGCCTTCGTCTGCGCCCTCGCGCTCGCCTGGCCGGACCGGCATGTCGAGATCTTCGAAGGCCGTATCGACGGCCATCTCGTCTGGCCGCCGCGCGGCGAACGGGGCTTCGGCTACGACCCGATATTCGTGCCGCGGGGCGGTTCGCTGACCTTCGGGGAGATGGAGCCCGCGACGAAGCATGCGATCAGCCACCGGGCCGCCGCGTTTCGCGACCTCGCCGCCGCCTGCCTTGCCCGCGGACCCCGGCCGGCGGGATGACGCCCGGCAAGGGCCGGGCCGCGATCCGGGAATCAGAATCCGTAATGCACCGAAAGGCGGAGCCAATGGCTTCTCATCTCGGCGCTGGTCGGGGAGTCGGGGAGCCGCATCGCCGGGCCGTGCTCTCGCCATTCCACCCGCCCCGAGCCGGCGCCGGCATTGTCGGCAAACAGATCGACGTAACGCCATGACAGCTGGAGCGTCGACCGGCTGCCCATCGTGAGCGCCAGCCCCGCCGTCACCGTCCAGGCGCGCCCGACCCGGCTCTCCCCCGGAACGATCGTCCCGATTTTCGGGAAGGACATGCGCGCCTCTCCGGTCCGCATCCGCACCGCCCCCATCCCGCCGCCGATGAACGGGCTGAAGGAGCCCACCCCGTACCTTCCGATCGCCGGAAGGTCCACATAGGGGGAGAGCAGCTCCGTCAGGGACTCCCGCAGCGCGGAGCCCGGACTCCCGCCCCCGGAGGCGGCAGAGCTCGCGCGGCCCGGCAAGCCCGGTTCGGGGCCGTACCCGGTGAGAATCCCGCCTCTCGATTCCGGCGAAGCGGTGGTATCGATGCCCGGCGCGAGGTCGGGCGGAGGCCGGAAGTCCCGCAGGGGGCCGAACGGCGCGTCGTCGCTTGCCGTCGGACAACCGGAAGACGGGGAAGTGGGGCCGCCGCTGCAATCCCCGCCGCCCGCCGCCGGCCCGGGTGTCCCGACCGGGCCGGGGCCGAGCAGCGCGAACCAATCCTGGGCCCCGACCCGGCAAGGCGTCAGGAACGCCGCGATCGCGGCCGCGGTCAGGGCATATCGCCGCAGGCTCCGGACGCCCGGCGGGCGCATCGCGAGGAGAGGGAATGCGGGCATGCCGCAGCGGCCGGGAGCCACCCCCCCGGCGCGCAACAGGGCCATCGTCACCGAAGGGAAAGCGATGCAGCTTCGCATGCCCCAGTCTCCGGCCAGTCCGACCGTCAGCGCGGCACTCTATCCGCGAACAGCCGAATCGCCATGCCGCTCGGCAGGCCGGAAGCCGCCGAGGGTGCCCGACCCGAACCCGCGCGCCGAACGCCGTGTCCGATTTGCATGTCCCCTATGTCTTACATCCTGCGGCCGGTTTCAAGTCCCGGCCGGGATTCCTTCGTCTCTCGCCGCCGAAACGTTCCGAACGACGGCGAATTCATCCCGTTCGCGGGGAATTGCCCGCGGTATCGGGGGAGGGCGAAGTTTGGTGAGGCGACGCCGCAACACGATCCTCGATCCGGCGGGTCCGGCGGGGACAAACGGTCGCCCGGCGGGCATACGGGATTGACGCCGGTCGCGGATGTTGTTGATTTCTCCCGAACCGCAGGATCAAGGTCCGACGCCGAAGCACGCGATGACCCGCTACTCGATCTTCAGCCTCGCCCGCAACGCCATGGGCTACCACCGGAGCTGGCCTCGGGCCTGGCGGAGCCCCCAGCCGCGCCCGTCTTACGACATTGTGATCGTGGGCGGCGGCGGTCACGGGCTGGCGACCGCCTATTACCTGGCCAAAGAGCATGGCCTCAGCGATATCGCGGTGATCGAAAAGGGCTGGCTGGGCGGCGGAAATACGGGGCGCAACACCACCATTATCCGGTCCAACTATCTGTGGGACGAGAGCGCGCATCTCTACGAGAAGTCCCTGAAGCTCTACGAGGGCCTCAGCCAGGAGCTCAACTTCAACATCATGCTGAGCCAGCGAGGCGTGCTGAACCTCGCCCATAACGAGCACGATCTGAAGGAGCTTTCCCGGCGGGTGCGGGCGATCCGCCTGAACGGGATAGATTCGGAAATCCTCGACCCGCAAGGCGTGAAGGCCGAGGTGCCGATCGCCAATATCTCGCCCTCGCTGCGCTACCCCATCCTGGGCGCGTCGCTGCAGCGCAGGGGCGGGATCGCCCGGCATGACGCGGTCGCCTGGGGCTTTGCCCGCGCGGCCGACGCGCGGGGCGTCGACATCGTCCAGAACTGCGAGGTCACCGGGATCGACATCGCCGACGGGCGAGTGCAGGGGCTGGAGACCACGCGGGGCAGGATCGCCGCGCGCAAGGTGGGTCTCGTCGCCGCCGGGCATTCGAGCGTGCTGGCGGCGATGGCGGGCCTCCGGCTGCCGATCGAGAGCCACACCCTCCAGGCGATGGTGTCGGAGCCCATCAAGCCGGTGCTGAACAGCGTCGTGATGTCCAATACCGTCCACGTCTATGTCAGCCAGTCCGACAAGGGCGAGCTGGTGATCGGCGCCGGGATGGACGGCTACAACTCCTATTCCCAGCGCGGCAGCTTCCAGATCGTGGAGGGCCAGATGGGCGCGCTGATCGAGCTGTTTCCCATATTCTCGCGCCTCAGCCTGCTGCGCCAGTGGGGCGGCATTGTCGACGTCTGTCCCGACGCCAGCCCGATCGTCGGCAAGACGCCGGTGGACGGGCTTTTCATCAACTGCGGCTGGGGCACCGGCGGCTTCAAGGCGACGCCCGGGTCCGGCTGGGTGTTCGCCCATACCATCGCCCGGGACCGGCCGCATGCGCTGAACGCGCCCTTCGCCCTCGAGCGCTTCGCGAGCGGCGTGCTGATCGACGAGCACGGCGCCGCGGCGGTGGCGCATTGAGGCCGCCATGCTGCTGATCCCCTGCCCCTGGTGCGGCGCGCGCGACGAGAGCGAGTTCACCTGCGGCGGCGAGGCGCATATCCGGCGCCCGGCCGATCCCGACGCGCTCGACGATGCGCATTGGGCCGACTACCTGTTCATGCGGGCCAACCCGAAGGGGAGCCATCGAGAGCGCTGGTGTCACAGCCATGGCTGCGGGCGCTGGTTCAACGTCGAGCGCGACACCGTCACCCACGGGATCGTCTCGGTCTACCGCATGGGCGAGCCGCCCCCGGGCGGGGACGGGTCGTGACGGGTCAGCCGTATCGCCTGGCCGAGGGCGGCGCGATCGACCGGTCGCGGCCGGTCGGGTTTTCCTTCGACGGGCGGCGCTATACCGGGTTCGCCGGCGACACCCTGGCCTCGGCCCTGCTGGCGAACGGCGTGACGCTCGTCGGGCGGAGCTTCAAGTACCACCGGCCGCGCGGCATCCTGTCCGCCGGCACCGAGGAGCCCAACGCGCTGGTGCAGCTCGGCACCGGGGCGCGCGGCATCGCCAACGCCAAGGCCACGCGGGTCGAGCTGCATGAGGGTCTTGTGGCAAGCAGCGTCAATTGCTGGCCCGGCCCGCGCTGCGATTTGGGCGCGCTCAACGACCTCGCCCACCGCCTGATACCGGCCGGGTTCTATTACAAGACCTTCATGTGGCCGCATCGCGGCTGGCATTTCTACGAACGGCTGATCCGCCGGATGGCGGGTCTGGGACGGGCGCCCGAAGGTGCCGATCCCGACCGTTACGAACGCATGAACGCGCATTGCGACGTGCTGGTCGTCGGCGCCGGGCCGGCCGGGCTGGCCGCCGCCCGGGCGGCGGCGCGAGGCGGGTCGCGGGTCATCCTCGCCGACGAGCGCGGCCTGCCGGGCGGCACGCTGCCGGATGCCGCCGATACCGGCCGGCTTGGCGAGACGACGGCGGAGCTGGAAGACCTCGACAACGTTCGCATCCTCGTCCGGACCACGGTCACGGGGTATTTCGATCACAACTTCCTGATCGCGCTGGAACGGGTGACCGACCATCTCGGGCCGCACGCGCCGGCGCATCTGCCGCGCCAGCGCCTGTGGCGTATCCGCGCCGGGCGGGTGGTGCTGGCGACCGGCGCCCTGGAGCGGCCGCTGGTCTTCGCCAACAACGACCGGCCGGGGATCATGCTGGCCTCCGCGGCCCGTGCCTATGTCAACCGCTTCGCCGTCCTTCCCGGCCGCCGCGCGGTGGTGGTGACCGACAACGACAGCGCCTACGGCGCCGCCCTGGATCTGCATCGCAACGGCGTGGAGATTGCAGCCGTCGTCGATCTCCGCCGCAATGGCGAAGGCGGGAAACCCGCGGAGGCCCGCGCCGCCGGGCTCCAGATCCTGGCGGGCCACGCCGTGGTGGACAGCCGAGGGCGGCGCCGGGTGCGCACCGCCCATGTGGCGCGGCTCGACGACGACGGATCGCTCACCGGACCCGTCCGGACCCTCAGCTGCGACCTGATCGCCATGTCGGGCGGCTGGAACCCGGCGGTGCATCTGTTCTCGCAGGCCGGCGGGAGACTGCGCTACGACGAGGCTCTCCGGGCTTTCCTGCCGGAGGGCGCCCCGCAGGCGGTGCGCTGCGCGGGCGCGATCAACGGAGCCGCCGACACCGCGTCCTGCATTGCCCAGGGGCGCGCCGCCGGGGCCGGAGAGCCCGATGACCGGGCGGCCGGGAGGGTGGAAGCCGCTTCACGCGCGCCGTGGGCGGTCCCCGCGAGAAACCGGGCGGGCGAGGGGCGGCGCTTCGTCGATTTCCAGAACGACGTGACTTCGGCCGATATCGCGCTGGCGGCGCGCGAAGGCTACCAGTCGGTCGAGCACCTCAAGCGCTACACCACCCTCGGCATGGGCACCGACCAGGGCAAGACCGGGAACGTGGCCGGGCTCGCCATCCTCGCGCAGACGCTCGGCCTCGCGATCCCGGAGGTCGGGACGACCACCTTCCGCCCGCCTTACGATCCCGTCACCTTCGGCGCCATCGCCGGGCGCGACGTGGGGCGGCTGGCCGACCCGGTGCGCCGGACGCCCATCCATCGCTGGCACGAGGAGGCGGGCGCGGTCTTCGAGGATGTGGGCCAGTGGAAGCGGCCCTTCTACTACCCGCAGGACGGCGAGACCAAGCACGGTGCGGTCGCGCGGGAATGCCTCGCCGTGCGCAACGCCGCCGGCGTCATGGATGCGAGCACGCTCGGCAAGATCCTGGTCTGCGGTCCCGACGCCCGGGCGTTGCTGAACCGGATCTACACCAATGCGTGGGACCGCCTGGAGGCCGGGCGCTGCCGCTACGGGCTGATGCTGGGCGAGGACGGCATGGTGCTCGACGACGGGGTCACCGCGTGCCTCGCCGGGAACCGGTTCCTGACGACCACCACCACCGGCAATGCGTCGCGGGTCTTCGCCTGGCTGGAAGAGTGGCTGCAGACGGAATGGCCGGATCTCGATGTCTATCTGACGTCGCTCACCGAGCAGCTCGCCACAGTGGCGCTGGCGGGTCCGAACGCAAGGGAGATTCTCGCCGCGCTGACCGACGACATCGACCTCGAACCGGATGCCTTCCCCTTCATGGCGTGGCGCGAGGGCCGGGTGGCCGGCCTGCCGGCGCGGGTGTTCCGGGTGAGCTACACGGGCGAGCTGTCCTACGAGATCGTGGTGCCGGCGGGCGATGCGATGGATCTCTGGACCGCGCTGACCGGGCCGGAGCACGCCGTCACGCCCTTCGGGACGGAAGCGATGCATGTTCTCCGCGCCGAAAAGGGCTACCTGATGATCGGCCAGGAAACCGACGGCACGGTGACGCCTCTCGACCTCGACATGCAATGGATCCTGAGCCGGAAGAAGGATTTCATCGGCCGCCGGTCGCTCGCCCGTCCCGCCATGCGCGACCCGCTGCGCAAGCGGCTGGTGGGGCTCGAAACCGGGGACCCGGCGACGGTGCTGCCCGAGGGCGCGCAGATCCTCGCCGAGCCGCCATCGGGCGTGCCCGAGGCCATGATCGGCCATGTCACCTCCAGCTATTGGAGCCCCACGCTCGGCCGCTCGATCGCGCTGGCGCTGGTCCAGGGCGGCCGCGACCGGGAACCGCCGACGGTCCACGTGCCGCTCGACGACCGGACCGTGCGCGCGTCGATCCGCGATCCGCGGTTCTACGATCCGGACGGGGTGCGGATGAATGGCTGAGCCCGCACCCGGTGTCGAGCTGCGCATCTGCCCGCCGCGCGGCCGGATCGATCTGCGCGGCGATCCGGCCGACCCGGCATTCCCGACCGCGGTCGCCGGCGTCCTCGGCTTTGAGCTTCCGTCGACGCCGAACACCAGCCGCTCCGCCGGCGCGGCGACCGTCCTGTGGCTCGGCCCCGATGCGTGGCTGATCGAGACCGAACGGGCGATGGAGGCGGCGGTGGCGGAGAGGTTGGCGCAGGCTCTCCCGGACCTCCATTGCTCGGTCGCGGCGGTCGGCGACGGCAGCGTCGCGTTCTCCGTCTCCGGCCCCAGGGCGGCGGACGTGCTGGCCAAGGGAATGACGCTGGACCTCGACCCGGCCCGGTTCCGCGCGGGGCATTGCGCCCGCTCCCTGCTCGCCAGGATCCCGGTCCTGCTTCACCGGCCCGGCGACGATTTCATCTACGAGGTCACCGCGGCGCGCAGCTATTCGGAGTATGCGCTGGACTGGCTCCACGACGCCGCGCTGGAATACGGCGATGCCGCCGGGTCTTCCTGACATCGTCTCCGGCCCGCGGCCCGGCGGGGAGAGAACGCGCTCCTGCGCGGGCTTCACCGTCGACGCGCGCACGCTCGGCCTCTACGTCCATTGGCCGTTCTGCCGGTCGAAATGCCCCTATTGCGACTTCAACAGCCATGTCGAGACGGCGATCGACCAGCGGCGCTGGCGCGCTGCGCTGGTCGCCGAAATCCGTCACTTCGCCGCGCTCACCCCGGGCCGCCGGTTGCAGACCGTCTTCTTCGGCGGCGGCACGCCGTCGCTGATGCCGCCGGAGACGGTGGCCGCCGTCATCGAGACCGCCCGGGCGTGCTGGGAGACCGCGGACGACATCGAGATCACGCTCGAGGCCAACCCGACCTCGGTGGAGGCGGCGCGGCTTTCCGCCTACCGGGCGGCCGGGGTGGGACGGCTGTCGCTCGGCGTGCAGTCCCTGGAGGCGGACGGGCTCGCGGCGCTGGGGCGCGAGCACGGGGTGGACGAGGCGATCGAGGCGATCGCCGCCGCGCACGCCCTGTTCGACCGCGTCTCGTTCGACCTGATCTACGCCCGGCCGGGCCAGACCAGGCCGGGCTGGCGTCGGGAGCTGGAGCGCGCGCTCGAACACGCCGGCACCCATCTCTCGGTCTATCAGCTCACCATCGAGCCGGGCACCGTGTTCCACGGGCTCCATCGCCGGGGCGAGCTCGTCCTGCCGCCGGAGGACGAGCAGGCCGGGTTCTTCGAGGACACGAGGTCGATGCTCGCCGATGCCGGGCTGCCGGGCTACGAGATCTCCAACCACGCGCGTCCGGGCGACGAGTGCCGCCACAACCTGATCTACTGGCTGTCCGCCGACTATGCCGGCGTCGGACCGGGCGCGCATGGGCGGATCACCCGCGACGGCCGGACCGCGAACTTCGTGCAGCGCCGCGCGCCGGAGGCCTGGCGCGCGGCGGTGGAGGCCGCGGGCCATGCCACCGTTTCCGAGACCGTGCTCGAACCGTCCGAACGGCTCGAGGAAATCGCGATGATGGGGCTCCGGCTGGCCGACGGTATTCCGCGCACCCGGTTCGAGGCGCTGACCGGAGGGCAGCCCGAGGCGCTGTTCGATCCGGTGGCGCTGGAACGGCTGTCGGCGGGCGGCTTCCTGGAGCTCGACGGCCGGGGCTTGCGCGCGACGCCCGCCGGGCGGCTGCGTCTCGACGCGGTGCTCGGCGCCCTGCTCGCGCCCACCGCCGCCTCCCGATAGGGTGCCGCGCGATGCCGGAACCGCCCGCCCGTCCGATCCCGCCCGGGCTTCATCTGGTGTCGACGCCGATCGGCAATCTGCGGGACATCACATTGCGGGCGCTGGACACGCTGCGCGGCGCCGACCTGATCGCCTGCGAGGACACGCGCGTTACGCGCAAGCTGCTGACCGCCTACGGAATCCAGGGCCGCCTCGCCGCCTATCACGACCACAACGCCGCCCGGGCGGGGCCCGCCCTGATCGCCCGGCTGGAGGCCGGGGAGGCCGTCGCGCTGGTGAGCGATGCCGGCACGCCGCTGATCTCCGACCCGGGGTTCCGGCTGGTCGGCGAGGCGGTCGCGCGCGGCATCCCGGTGACTGCGCTGCCGGGGCCCTCCGCGCCGCTGGCGGCCCTGGTGCTGTCGGGTCTGCCGACCGACCGGTTCCACTTCGCGGGCTTCGCGCCGCCGCGCCCCGCCGCGCGCCGCACCTTCCTGCGTGCGCTCGCCGACATGGATGCGACGCTCGTCCTTCTCGAATCGCCCCGCCGCCTCGCCGCCGCCCTGGCCGACATGAACGCGGTCTTCGGGCCCAGGCAAGCCGCGGTCGCGCGCGAGCTCACCAAGCTCCACGAGGAGGTCGTGCACGGCGACCTCGCATCCCTCGCCGCCGGATATGCGGGCGAAAGCCCGCCGCGCGGGGAGATCGTCATCGTCATCGGCCCGCCCGGCATGGCCGAGCCGGCCGGCGACGCGGAGATCGACGCCCGTCTCGGCGAAGCTCTCGCCACCATGTCGGTCCGCGACGCGGCCGCCCTGGTCGCCGAAGCCACCAACGCGCCCCGCCGCAGGGTCTACCGGCGCGCGCTCGCCCTCGCGCGACCCGCGTGACCGGAAAGAGGGAGGCCGAACGCTTCGGACGCTGGGCCGAGCGCGCGGCGTCGGTCTATCTCGCCCTCAAGGGCTACCGCATTCTCGCCCGCCGGTTCCGGTCGCCCGCCGGCGAGGTCGATCTGGTGGCGCGGCGCGGGCGGGCTGGGTCTGCCCCCCCCTAGGGGCCTCCCGCTTCCTCCCCCGCCGTTCCCGTCCGCCCGCCGGCGAGATCGATCTGGTGGCGCGGCGCGGGCGGATGGTGGTCTATGTCGAGGTCAAGGCCCGCCGCGGCGAGCCGGCGCTGATCCCCGACCGGCAACGCCGCCGCATCCGCCGCGCCGCCGAGCATTTTCTGAAGCTGCGCCCCGGGCTCGCATCCTGCGAACAGCGGTTCGACGTGATCCTGGTCCGCCCGGCGCGGCTGCCCACCCATCTGAAGGATGCTTGGCGGGATTAGCGGCCGCCGGCACAATGGCGCGGCCACGGTCGTATCGAGGCTCCCGCCCGGGACCGGGCGGGAGAGAACGCCAATTCCAACCCGAGGGAGAAGCGATGAGCCTCGCCGTCGCCATTCAGATGGACCCGATCGATTCGATCGACATCGACGCCGACAGCACCTTCGTCCTGGCGCTCGAGGCGGCGCGCCGGGGGCATGCGCTCTACCACTACCTCCCCGACAACCTCGCCTTCAGGGACGGGCGGATCTACGCCAGGGCGCGGCCGCTCGCGGTGCGCCGCAAGCAGGGCGATCACTTCACCCTCGGCGAGGAGCGGGAGCTCGACCTCGCCGGCGTCGACATCGTCCTGATGCGCCAGGACCCGCCTTTCGACATGGCCTACATCACGGCGACCCACCTGCTCGAGCATGTCCACCCGAAGACGCTGGTGGTCAACGACCCGGCGCATGTGCGCAACGCGCCGGAGAAGCTGTTCGTCACCCGCTTCGAGGGCCTGCTGCCGCCGACCCTGATCGCCGCCGACCGCGCCGAGATCCTCGCCTTTCGGGCCGAACACCGGGACATCGTGGTCAAGCCGCTATTCGGCAATGGCGGCGCGGGCGTCTTCCACGTCAAGCCGGAGGACGAGAATCTCGGCGCGCTGCTCGAAATGTTCGCCGAGACCTATCGCGAGCCGATCATCGTCCAGCGCTACCTGCCCGAGATCCGCGACGGCGACAAGCGCATCATCCTGGTCGACGGCGAGCCGGTGGGCGGGGTGAGCCGGATGCCGCAGGACGGCGAGGCCCGCGCCAACTTCCACGCCGGCGGCGCCGCCAGGAAGGCGGCGCTGACGCCGCGCGAGCTGGACATCTGCGCCCGCATCGGGCCGGCGCTGCGCGACCGCGGGCTGATCTTCGTCGGGATCGACGTGATCGGCGACTTCCTGACCGAGATCAACGTGACCTCGCCGACCGGCATTCAGGAAATCAACCGGCTCGACGGCATCTGCATCGAGGCGGCGATCTGGGACGCGATCGAACGGCGCTACGCCGCGACGCGGGACTAGCCCGCATTTCCCGCCAGGGTCATGGCCTGCGCGGCGCTGTCCGGCCGACAGGGCAGGAGAGGCGCGCGGCGCGATGCGGGGACATCGGGCAAGCGCCTCGACGCACCCTGTCGGCCGGA
>MPNO01000057.1 GCA_002239065.1 Defluviicoccus sp. bin129
GCGTCGAACGCCGCGCGGGCGATCGCGGCGATCTCGTCGAGCGTCGGCGGGTGGATCGGGGAGGCCATGGTCCGGTGATAGCGCGGCTTGGCCCCGCCGCCCAGCCGATGCACCCTGCCCGCCGGAGACAGGAGGGCGGCATGGTGGAAAAACTGGGCGGTGCGGAACGCAAGGCGGCGCTGGCCGGGCTCGACGGCTGGGAGGAGGTGGACGGGCGGGACGCGATCCGCAAGTCCTTCGCCTTCGGCGACTTCAACCAGGCGTTCGGCTTCATGACCCGGGTCGCGCTGGCCGCCGAGAAGGCGGACCACCATCCGGAATGGTTCAACGTCTACAACCGGGTCGAGATCACGCTGTCGACCCACGATGCCGGCGGGTTGAGCCGGCGCGACATCGATCTCGCCGGGTTCATCGATTCGGTGGCCGGGTAGGGCTTCCCGCCGCGCGGAGAGTTGCCCCGGGGGGTTGGCAGGCCGCCGGCGGTTTCATAAATCTTCTACATGCGCGGCTATTTCGGCATCGGCGTCGAAGGCGTCTCGAAGGCGATGAACGTGGGCAACCTGCTGCGCTCGGCGCATGCCTTCCAGGCGAGCTTCGTGTTCACCGTCGCCGCCGCCTACCCGGCCGCCGAGGGCGGGCTGGCCGATACCTCGAACGCGCCCAACGAAGTCCCTTTCTACAGCTTCGATTCGGTCGAAACCCTTATGCTGCCCAAGGGCTGCGCGACGGTGGGCGTCGAGCTCGACGACCGCGCGGTCGACCTGCCGAGCTTCCGCCACCCGCGCCGCGCGGCCTATGTGCTGGGCATGGAGCGGGGCAGCCTGTCGGAGGAGATGATGTCGTGTTGCGATCACGTGGTGCGCATCCCGACCCGATTCTCGCTCAACCTCGCGGTGGCGGGAGCGATCGTGATGTACGACCGGCTGATCTCGCTGCAACGGTTCGGCGCCCGGCCGGTGGTGCCGGGCGGTCCGGCCGAGATCCTGCCGCCGCACGTGTTCGGCGAGCCGGTGTGGAAGAAGAAGCAGTCCCGCCGCAAGGGGGTTTCGGCATGATCGGGGCGCGCCGCATCGGGTTGGCGGTGTGCGGCGCGGCGGCGCTCGCGCTCGCGACGGGTCCGGCCGCCGCGGCGCCCAGCTTCATCGGCGGGAACGACAGCTGGGGCGCCTACCAGTCGGGCGCCGGCAAGAAGCGGATCTGCTTCGTCCACGGCGCACCCGAGAAGAGCCGCGGCAAGTACAAGCGGCGCGGCAAGACCTATCTCCAGGTGACCCACCGCCCGGGCGAGAAGGAGCGCCACGTCGCCAGCGTCACCGCGGGCTATATCTACAAGAAGGGCAGCCGGGTGGACCTCGTCGTCGACGGGCGCAAGTTCAGCCTGTTCACCCACGGCGACACCGCCTGGGGCGAGGACGAGAAGGCCGACCGGGCGATCGTCAGGGCGCTGAAGAAGGGCAAGAAGATGACCGTCAGGGGTCGCTCGAGCCGCGATACGCTGACCACCGACAGCTATTCGCTGGCCGGTTTCACCAAGGCCTATCGCGCGGCCAGCAAGGCCTGCAAGGTCAAGCCGCTTTGACGGGCGCGAACGGCGTCTCCAAGATGGGCCGCATCGATCGCGACGCGGCCGCATCGCGAGCCAGGCATTTTTCGAAGGGAGGAAACGTCATGAAAGCGAACGGCCTCACCGTCCTGCTGGCCGGCCTCGCCTTCGCCGCCGCGACCGTCCAGAGCGCGGGCGCGGCGGAGCAGGCGATGGCGACGCTCAAGAACCCGCAGGGCAAGGGCGTCGGCTCGGTCATGCTGATCGAGACCCCGCACGGCACGCTGCTGCACGCCAGGTTCTCCAACCTGCCGGCCGGCGCGCATGCCTTCCACGTGCACGCGGTCGGCAAGTGCGAGCCGCCCTTCAAGTCGGCCGGCGGCCACTTCAACCCGGAGGGCAGGAAGCACGGCATCCACGCCGCCGCGGGGCTGCATGTCGGCGACATGCCGAACATCCACGTCCCGGAATCGGGCGCGCTCGAGATCGAGGTGCTGAACACCCGCCTCAAGCTCGATTCGAGCCTGTTCGACGCCGACGGCGCGGCCATCGTGCTGCATGCGGGGCCCGACGACTACAAGTCGGACCCGGCGGGCGCGGCGGGCGGGCGCATCGCCTGCGGCGTGATCGCCAGGTAGCGCCGGAACGACCGATTGCGGGCGTCCCGCCGACCTCGACCCAGGTAACAGAGTCCCGGATGCCCGCGATCGAATCGGTCACCGTTTTCTGCGGCTCCGCGCCGGGGGCCTCGCCGCGCTATGTCGAGGCGGTGCGCGAGTTCGCCGGGCGTCTCGCCCGCGCCGGAATCCGCGCCGTCTATGGCGGCGGCGGCAGCGGGCTGATGGGCGCCTTCGCCGAATCGGCGCTCGCCGCCGGCGGCGAGGTCATCGGCGTCATCCCCGGCTTCCTGCACCAGCGCGAGGTGGCGCATCGCGGGGTGACCGATCTCCGCGTGGTCGCCAGCATGCACGAGCGCAAGCAGCTCATGTTCGACCTCTCGGACGCGGCCTGCGCGCTGCCCGGCGGGCTCGGCACGCTGGACGAGGTGATCGAGCTGATCACCTGGCGCCAGCTCGGCCTGCACGGCCGCTCCATGGTGATCCTCAACACCGACGGGTACTGGGACGCCCTCCGGGCGCTCACCGAACGGATCGTGGGCGACGACTTCGCCAAGCCCGACGTGCACGGATTCTTCGACTACGTGGCGACCCCGGAACAGGCGGTCGCGGCGCTGTCCCGCGCCCGCCCGCCGGCCCGCCGCGAGGACGGCGCCCGGCTGTAGGGCGCGCGGCCGCGTTCGCCCGCCGCCCCGCCTTGCGCGGGCGGCGCGCGGTGCTATGGTGCGCGCCGTCCGATCCAGGGAAGCGAATTCATGAGCAAGATCAAGGTCTCCAACCCCATCGTCGAGATGGACGGCGACGAGATGACCCGCATCATCTGGCAGTTCATCAAGGACCGGCTGATCCTGCCGTATCTGGATGTCGAGCTGGTCTATTTCGACCTCGGGATCGAGGCCCGCGACGCGACCGACGACCGGATCACCGTCGATTCGGCGAACGCCACCAAGGAGTACGGGGTGGCGGTCAAATGCGCCACCATCACCCCCGACGAGCAGCGGGTCGAGGAGTTCGGCCTCGGGCGCATGTACCGCTCGCCCAACGGCACGATCCGCAACATCGTCGGCGGCACGATCTTCCGCGAGCCGATCGTGATCGGCAACGTTCCCAGGCTGGTGCCGGGCTGGACCCAGCCCTTCGTGATCGGCCGCCACGCCTATGGCGACCAGTACCGCGCCACCGACTTCCTGGTGCCCGGGCCGGGCCGGCTGACGATGACCTTCGAGCCGGCCGGCGGCGGCGAGCCGGTGACCCGCGAGGTGATGGAGTTCGAGGATTCGGGCGTCGCGCTCGGCATGTACAATCTCGACGAGAGCATCAGGGGCTTCGCCCGGTCGAGCTTCAATTACGGGCTGACGCGCGGCTGGCCGGTCTATCTCTCGACCAAGAACACCATCCTCAAGGCCTATGACGGGCGCTTCAAGGATCTGTTCCAGGAGGTCTTCGACGCCGAGTTCGCGCAAGAATTTGCCGAGAAGGGCATCGACTACGAGCACCGGCTGATCGACGACATGGTCGCCCAGGCGCTCAAATGGTCGGGCGGCTTCGTCTGGGCCTGCAAGAACTACGACGGCGACGTGCAGTCCGACACCGCGGCCCAGGGTTTCGGCTCGCTCGGGCTGATGACCTCGGTGCTGATGACGCCCGACGGCAGGACCGTCGAGGCCGAGGCGGCGCACGGCACCGTGACGCGGCATTACCGCCAGCACCAGCAGGGGCTGGAGACCTCGACCAACCCGATCGCCTCGATCTTCGCCTGGACGCGCGGGCTGTTCTACCGCGGCACCTTCGACGACACGCCCGACGTGGTGCGCTTCGCCGAATGCCTGGAGCGGGTGTGCCGCGAGACCGTCGAGGCCGGCTTCATGACCAAGGACCTGGCGATCCTGATCGGCCCCGACCAGGAGTTTCTCACCACCAACCGGTTCCTCGACAAGCTCGACGAGGGGCTCAGGGCGGCGATGGCCTGACGCCGGGCGGCCCCGGCCGCCATGCGGGTCGCGGTGGTCGGCGGCGGTGCGGCCGGGCTCTATTTCGCGCTGCTCGCCAAGAAGGCCTGGCCCGGCTGGCATGTCGAGGTCTTCGAGCGCAACCGGAGCGACGACACGTTCGGCTTCGGCGTGGTGTTCTCCGACGAGACGCTCGACAATTTCCGCGATTACGATCCGGAGAGCTACGCCGCGATCCGCGACGTCTTCGTCTACTGGGACGAGATCGACTTCGTCTTCCGCGGCGAGACGGTGCGCAGCGCCGGGCACGGCTTCTGCGGCTGCGCGCGGCGCGACCTGCTCGCGGTGCTGCACCGGCGCTGCGCCGGGTTCGGCGTCGCGCTGCGCTTCGAGTGCGAGATCGCCGACCCCGCCGCGCTCGCCGGCTTCGACCTGGTGGTCGGCGCCGACGGCGTCAACTCGACGGTCCGCGAGCGCTTCCGCGAGGCGTTCCGCCCGCGCATCGAACATCGCCGCAACCGCTTCCTGTGGCTCGGCACCACGAGGCCGCATGACGCCTTCACCTTCGACTTCGCCGAGAACGAGCACGGCATCTGGGTACTCGGCGCCTACGGGCACGCGGCCGGCGAGAGCACCTGGATCGTCGAGGCGCCCGAGGCGACCTGGG
Source organism: Defluviicoccus sp. bin129 (assembly GCA_002239065.1). Classification (GTDB taxonomy): domain Bacteria; phylum Pseudomonadota; class Alphaproteobacteria; order MPNO01; family MPNO01; genus MPNO01. The sequence continues at coordinate 4,777 of MPNO01000057.1, forward strand.
AGAGCGCGAAGGGCGACGTGGCCGGCCTGCCGGAGCCCGACCTGCTGGGCTATATGGAGAGGCTCTGGGCCGACCGGCTCGACGGCCACCGGCTGATCGCCAACCGCGGCATCTGGCGCCGCTTCCCGATGGTCCGCAACGAGCGCTGGTGGCACCGCAACGTGGTGCTGCTGGGCGATGCGCTGCATACCGCGCATTATTCCATCGGGTCGGGCACCAAGCTCGCGATGGAGGACGCGATCGCGCTCTACGAGGCGTTTCGCGGCGGCGGGGACCTGCACGAAATTCTCGCCCGCTTCGAGGCGGATCGCCGGCCCGAGGTCGAGCGCACCCAGCACGCCTCCGACACCAGCGTGGTGTGGACCGAGAACCCGGCGCGCTACTGGGACATGGCGCCGATCCAGGCGGCGTTCTCCATGCTGTCCCGCTCCAAGCAGGTGACCTACGACAACCTCCGGCTCAGGGATTCGGGCTTCGTCGACCGGGTCGATGGCTGGTTCTGCGGCCGCGTGCGCCGCTCCGGGCTCGCGGTCGGGACCGACCGGCCGCCGATGTTCACCCCGTTCCGGCTGCGCGGGATGACGCTCGCCAACCGGGTGGCGGTCTCGCCGATGGACATGTATTCGGCGACCGACGGCGAGATCGGCGACTTCCACCTGGTCCATCTCGGAAGCCTCGCGCTGGGCGGCGCCGGGCTGGTGTTCTCCGAAATGCTCTGCGTCGGCGCCGAAGCGCGGATCACGCCCGGCTGCGCCGGGCTCTACACCGATTCCCACGCGGCGGCGTGGCGGCGGATCGTCGACTTCGTCCACGCCGAATCGGACGCCCGCGTGGCGATCCAGCTCGGCCATAGCGGGCGCAAGGGATCGACCCGGATCGGCTGGGAAGGCATGGACCGGCCGCTCCCGCACGGCAACTGGCCGCTGATCGCGCCGTCGGCGGTCCCCTACCACGCGTTCAACCAGGTGCCGCGCGAGATGACGCCGGACGACATGGACCGGGTGACGGCCGATTTCGTGGGCGCCGCGGTTCGGGCGCGCGAGACCGGCGCCGACATGCTCGAGCTCCACATGGCGCATGGCTATCTGCTGTCGAGCTTCATCACCCCGGTCAGCAACCGGCGGACCGACGAGTACGGCGGCGCGCTCGCGAACCGGATGCGCTTTCCGCTAAGGGTGTTCGACGCGGTGCGGGCGGCGTGGCCGGCCGACAGGCCGATATCGGTGCGCATATCGGCCACCGACTGGGTCGGCGCGGCGGGGATCGAGGGCGCCGGGGCGGTCGAGATCGCGGCCATGCTGAAGGACCGCGGCTGCGACCTGATCGACGTCTCGGCGGGCCAGACCACGCCCGACGCGCGCCCGGTCTACGGCCGCATGTTCCAGGCCTGGCTGTCCGAACAGATCCGCAACGAGGCCGGCATTCCGACCATCGCGGTCGGCAACATCACCACCGCCGACCAGGTCAACACCATCCTCGCCGCCGGGCGCGCCGACCTGGTGGCGCTGGCGCGCCCGCATCTCGCCAACCCCCACTTCACCCTCGACGCCGCCGCCCGCTACGGCGTCGAGACCCAGCGCTGGCCCGCCCCGTATCTGACGGCGAAGGAACAGTCCTTCCGCCTCGCCGCCCGCGACCGCGCCGAGCTGGACGCCCTGCGCGCCGCGCGCAAGCCGTCCTCGCACGGCTAGGGCGGATGCAACCGTAGCGGCGCAGCGTTCCTCGATACGCCGCTTGGCCCCCCACGTCATGGCCGGACTCGTTCCACTGCTGTCCGGTTCAGCCTTCGACGCAGACCCTGCCTCGATGGGCGACGCCCCCCCTTTGTCACCCCGGACTTGATCCGGGGCCTAGGGAAGCCGGGCGAGGGCGGTGCCTGTGGCCCTGGGCCCCGGATCAAGTCCGGGGTGACAATGGGGGACGCAGATGTTCCCGCTCATGGGCGCGGAGCTCGCGTCGAAAATCCAAACCGGACAGCAGTGGAACGAATCCGGGCACGACGTGGGGGGACGGGCTATGGCGTGTCTTTCGCCGCCAGCGCGGCGAGGACCCGTTCGGGGGTGAGCGGCAGTTCGGTGAGGCGGATTCCGACGGCGTCGTGGATCGCGTTGGCGATGGCGCTGGCGACCGGCAGCATGGCGCCTTCGCCCATGCCCTTGGCGCCGAACGGCCCGGGGCCGTGGCCCTGCTCCTGGGTGACGGAGCGGAAATCCGCCGGCAGGTCGTCGGCGAGCGGCACCCGGTAGGTCAGCGCGTCGCCGTTCACCAGCCGCGAGCCGTCGTAGATCATGCGCTCGAACAGGGCCTGGGCCAGCCCCATCACGGCGGCGCCCTCGTCCTGGCCGCGGCAGACCAGCGGATGGATCGCCCGGCCGGCGTCGCCGGTGACAAACAGCGTCTCGACCGTCACCTTGCCGGTCTCGGTGTCGACCGCGACCTGGGCGCCGCCCCAGCCGATTTCCCAGAACACGCAGGGCGATTCGAGGGGGGCGGCGGGGCTGTTCGGCGCCTTGTGGAAGCCCTCGCCGACGAACTCCCAGCCGGTGCCGCCGAAACGGTCCATGATCATCGGGGCGAGCGGGTGGGCCTCGTTGCCGCGGCGGATTTCCCAGCCCGCCAGGTCGAGCTCCTCCGCCGCGCAGCCCAGGGTCCCGGCGGCGAATTCGAGGATCTGCCGGCGCGCGGCCAGCGCCGCCCGGTCGACCGCCTGGCCCATCACCGCGATTCCCGAGCTCGCGTTGGTGCCCTGGTCGAAGGGCGAGTGGTCGGTATCGATCGGCATGTAGCGGACCCGGGCGCGGTCGGCGCCCAGCCGTTCGGCGGCCACCGCGGACAGCGCCGTGTGCGCGCCCTGGCCGATCTCCACGGTGCCGCATTGCAGGAAGATGTCGCCATTCGTCGAGACCTTGACCCGGGCGAGCGCCGGCTTGTTGATTCCGCCGCCGTCCTTGAAGCCGATGGCGAGGCCCATGCCGCGTTTCACCGCCCCGTCATCCGGCAGCGCGCCGCGGCGGCGGTAGCCGAGTTCGCGCACCACCAGGTCGAGACCCTCGCGCAGATCGCTGTCCATGCCGCTCTCGCCGGGCACGAAGGGCTCGCCGAGATCGATCAGGTTCTTGTGGCGCATCTCGCAGGGGTCGATGCCGAGCCGGCGCGCGATCATGTCGATCTGGGACTCGCAGGCCCAGCTCGCCTGGGTGCCGCCGAAGCCGCGGAACGGCCCGGCCGGCGCCGTGTTGGTCATCACGCTGTAGCAGTCGGTCTTGATCCGCCTGTAGCGGTAGGGGCCGGAAATCCGGTATCCCGCCTTCTCCGCGACCAGCGGGCTGCCGTCGGAATAGGCGCCCGAATCGAGCAGGATCTCGCTCTCCCGGGCGACCAGCGTGCCGTCCCGCATCACCCCCGTCTTCAGCTTGAGGATCGCGGCGTGCTGGGTATTGGTGAGGAATCCTTCCTCCAGGGTGAGGCAGAAGCGCACCGGCCGGCCGGCCAGGCGCGACAGGGCGAGCGCCACCGGCTCGGTCTTGCAGCCGTTCTTGCTGCCGAAGGCGCCGCCGATATAGGGCACGCGGACCGAGATGCGGTTCTCGGCCAGGCCGAAGATGCGGGCGATCTCCTTGCGCACCGCGAACGGGTTCTGGCAGCTGGTCCACAGCGCGACCCCGTCCTCCCGCGACCAGTCGGCGACGCAGACGAAGGGCTCGAGATGGAAGTGGTGCATGCGCGAGAACCGGAACACGTCCTCGAACACGTGGTCGCACTCCGCGAAGGCGTCGGCCGGGCCGGTCTCGTAGGAGAAGCGGTAGCAGACGTTCCTGCGCGGCCGCAGCGCGCCCGAGGCCCCCGCGCCGTATTTCGGGACAATGCCGACCGGCGCGTCCTCGAACAGCTCGGCGGCGTCCGGGTCCGAGGCCGATTCGAGATCGGTGACGACGGGCAGAGGCTCGTAGTCGACCCGGATCGCGGCCAGCGCCCGGTTGGCCGCGCCCTCGTCCTCCGCGGCGACGGCGGCGACGATATCGCCCTCGTAGCGCACCTTGTCGGTGGCGACGATCGGCTGGTCCTTGATGAAATAGCCGTAGACCGGCATCGGGATCGCGGCGGTCTCGTCCCGGGTCAGCACGGCATGGACCCCGGGCATGGCGCGCGCCGCCGAGGCGTCGATGGCGCGGATCCGGGCATGGCCGTGCGGGCTGCGCAGCACCCTGGCGTGCAGCATCCCCGGCAGGTCGATATCGACCGTATAGACCCCCTGGCCGGAGACCTTTTCCCGGGCGTCGGCGCGCCTGTCCGCCCGGCCGATATTGCGTGTCGGCGGATCGTTCGTCGTTGCGGTCATCGCGCGGCCTCCCGCCGGCGCCGGGCGGCGTCGCCCACCGCCTCCAGGATCGGGCCGTAGCCGGTGCAGCGGCAGATGTTCGACGAGATCCAGTCGCGGATCGTGGCCTCGTCGGGGTCCGGGTCGCGGGCGAGCAGCGCCTCGGCAAGCAGGATCATGCCGGCGGTGCAGAAGCCGCACTGGAAGGCTGCGTTGTCGGCGAAGGCGGCCTGGACCGGGCTCAGCGCGCCATCCGTCGCCAGGCCCTCGACGGTGACGACCTCGCAGCCGGCGACCTCGAAGGCGAACACCGAACAGCCCGCGCGCGGCAGCCCGTCGATCAGCACGGTACACGCGCCGCACACCGCGCGCTCGCAGGCCAGCTTGGTGCCGCGCCCGTCGCGCCGTTCGCGCAGCAGGTCGGCCAGCGTGGTCGCCGTGGTCGTCGCCACCTCCACCGGCGCGCCGTTCAGGGTGAAGGAGAGATCGAAGCGGGGGTCGAGGCGCTCAGCCACGGGCCGCCCCCAGCCGGGCGAGCTGGCGCGCCAGAAGCGCCGCGCCGGCCCGCCGCAGCCATGCGTTGCCGCTCGCCGGGTCGGCGAAATCGCCGGGCAAGGCCGCGAACGCCGCCAGCGCGATGCCCTTCGCGTCGGTCCCCGAGAGGTCGAGTTCGAGCGCGGCGGGGGGCAGGTATTCGGTGGCGATGACGGCGCGGCCGCGCGCCCTGCCGGCGGCGTCGCGCCACAGGGCGAGCGCCTGGGTGGTCATCGGCCTCAGCGAGCGGTCGTAGTCGAGCCGTAGATCGGCTGCAAGCGGGATCGACAGGCGGGTCAGCAGGGAACGCGGGGGCTCGCGCCGGTCCCAAATCTCGGCCGGCGTCAGCCCGGTTTCGCCGTCGGCCGAGGCGAAACGGGCCGTCCCTCCCAGCGCGGTCAGCAGGATCGACATCTCGTAGCGCGTGCGCCGGGCCATCAGATTGCCCCCGGCGGTGCCGCTCAGCCGGATGCGCATCCTGCCCAGCTTCGACCAGGCCTCGCGGAGGCCCGGGACGGCGCCGGCGGTTTCCGACGCCGCGCCTTCCGCGTGGGTCGTCAACGCGCCGATGGAGAGCGCGCCGTCCTCGATGCCGAGCCCGCGCAGTTCGTCGAGCCGCCGCAACCAGATCAGCGTGCCGATCGACCGGCCCTCGCGCACCGCGCCGCACAGATCGGTGCCCCCGGCATAGGGCACCGGCGCCGCCTCGCCGGCCATCGCCGCGACCGCGTCCCCGACGCTCGCCGGGACGACCACCGGAAAGGGCGGGACGTCCCGGTAGGAGGCGGCGATCAGCCCCGCTTCGGCGACTGCGTACATGGGCGCGACGGTGACATCCGTATCGGACTGCGCATGGCGCCGGCCACGCTATCGCCTCGCCCGCCGACTGTCACCCCGCCGAATCCGGCGGCGGGCGGACCGAGCGGGGCCGGGTGGATCCGGCCAACCGTCTCACCACACGCGTCATGCCCGGATTTCTTCCAATGCTGTCCGGTTTAGAATTTCGACGCGGGCTCCGCGCCCATGGGCGAGAACATCTGCGTCCCCTCTTGTCACCCCGGACTTGATCCGGGGCCCAGGGCCACAGGCACCGCCGTCGCACGGCTTCCCCCGGAACGAGCCCGGGGCAGCCCTGGGCCCCGGATCAAGTCCGGGGTGACAAATGGGGAGGACAGGGATGGCAAATGCGGACCCACCGCGATCCGTGTCCCGATCCGGCGGATGGGCCGGTAACCCTTCTGCACCAACGCTCTGCCCCCGGTCCAGCCAACCAAACCGGACAGCTGTGGAACGAGTCCGGCCATGACGCGGTGGGGGTGCGTCGGCCGGGAACGCGAGCGAAAGACCGTGTAATATCGTGCCGGCCGAAGACCCGCCCCAACCAGGGAACAGCGCCCATGACCATCGGCAGCTACGAGACCGTCAAGGTGGAGATCGAGGACGGCATCGGCTGGCTCTATATGAACCGGCCGGAGAAGCGCAACGCGATGAACCCGCAGATGCATTTCGACATGGATGCGGTGCTGCCGGAGATCGAGTCCGATCCGGCGATCGGGGCGGTGATCCTCACCGGCGCGGGGGATGCGTTCTGCGCCGGCCAGGATTTGCGCGAGTATTTCCGCGGGCTCGACGGCGACCCGGTCGGGCGCCGGCGCGCCGGCGAGGCGAGCGAGCGCTGGCGCAACCGGCGCCTCGCGGGCTTCAACAAGCCGACCGTCGCGATGGTCAATGGCTGGTGCATCGGTGGCGGCTTCACCCAGATGCTGTGCTGCGACTTCGCCATCGCCGCCGACGAGGCGGTGTTCGGCCTGTCCGAGGTCAACTGGGGCATCCTGCCGGGCGGGCTGGTCTCGAAGAAGCTCACCGACACGGTGCTGTTCCGCCACGCCATGTACTACGCCTGCACCGGGCGCACGCTCGACGGCAGGCGGGCGGCCGAGATCGGGCTGGTCAACCAGTCCTTCCCGCGCGCCCGGCTCAGGGAGGAGACCGTGGCGCTCGCCCGCGAGCTGATGGAGAAGAACCAGGAGGTGCTGCGCGCCACCAAGCAGGCGATCCGCGCGGTGCGCCGGATGGACGACGACCAGGCCTTCGACTACCTCGCCGCCAAGGGCGCCGAGATCAGGCAGCGCGACCGCGAGAACGCCTACGCCAACGGCATCAAGCAGTTTCTCGACGACAAGAGCTACAAGCCGACCTTCGGCGCCTACGACCGCGACCGGGCGCTGCGCGACAACGAAGCCGCGGAGTAGCGCGTCCTTCGATACGCCCCCCTTCGGCGGGCTGCGCGGGATGAGGAGGGCGGTGCGGCCCGGGAAATTCCCTCATCCCCAACAGGACGGGCGGCGCCCGCGGGGGGCGCGCGCCGCCCGCCCCCCGGGGGCGGCCGCCCGCCGTGGGGGCCGCCCGCTGCTCGACCGTGTCGGTCCCGCCTACTTGCTGGGATCGTAGAGCTTCGACTTCAGGGTCTGGTAGTCGACCACGTACTTGTCGGCCAGCGCGTCGTTCTCGGCCCATTTGGCGCCGTAGATCGTGCGCACATAGGCCTCGCGGTACTCGCCTTCGAGATCGAGCCACTGCACGCCCGCCTTCTGGAGCGCCGCGTCGTCGCGCTTGCCGAGCCGGATCACCGCCTCGTCGGCGGTGGTCTCGTATTGCCGGGCCATCTTCTCGAGGAAGGCCTGCTCCTCGCGGGGCATGGCGTCGAACTTCTTCTTGTTGACCAGCACCAGCATGGTGGCGCCGAAGAAGGGCGGCGAGATGCGGTACTTGAGGAACTTGCCCCAGCCATAGGTGTTCACCGAACCCCACGGCCAGGCCAGCCCCTCGACCACCCCGCGCTCCAGCGCCGAGTAGACGTCGCTCGGCGAAATCACGATCGGGGTCGCGCCCATCCGGCGCATGAACGCCTTGTAAAGCCCGGTCGAGCGCATTTTCACGCCCTTGAGATCGACCCCGGTGACCTTGCTGAGCTTGGGCTTGAAGCGGGTGTACATGTAGAACCGCTGCCCGTTCTGGAAGGTCCAGGCGAGGATGCGCGAGTTCAGCCCCTTGCCCCAGGCCTCCTGCATCATGTCCCAGGCGCCGTTGGTGCGGATCTCCTCGAGCGACTTGTTGTGCGCGCCGGGTAGCCGGCCTTCCGCCAGGATGCCGGAATAGTAGGTGCCCGGGCAGTAGATCATGTCGATCAGCCCGCGCTGGATGGCGCTGCCCTGGCCCTTCCAGGGGATCACCTCCGGCCCGCCCCGGTACTTGATGCTCACCGGCCCGCCCGCCTTGTTGAGCGGCTCGATGAAGTGTTCGTGCAGCGCGTTGACGTAGTCGTGGTTGCGCTGGAAGCAGGCGAGCGCCTGGAGCTCGGTGGCGGCGACCGCCGGAATGCTCCAGGCGGTGAGCGCCACCCCGGCCGACGCGACCGCGAGGGTGAGTTTCGATCTGGCCGTCATGGTTGCGTTCCCTTCCTTGTGTTTCCCCCGTCGCAGGCCGTGGTGTCCCCGCTGGTTCGCGCTTGCTTTTGCGCGGCCGACGCATCAGCCTGTGGGGGAAAGCTTAGGCGGGCCCGGAAGGCCGCACAAGCGCGCCGGGGCGGAACGGAAGGGGCGGCTTTGGGCGTCGTCATCCGCGCGTATAACGCGCTCATCAACTGGCTGCGCTTCCTCGCCGGCGTCGTCGTCTTCGGGATCTTCGTGCTGATCTGCGTCGACGTGCTGCTCCGCCTGCTGGGCGGCTATGTCGGCATGCAGCCCTGGACCTATTCGGTGCCGGTGGTCGAGTACGGGCTCTTGTGGTTCGCCATGCTGGCCGCCCCCTATCTGGTGCGCATCAAGGGCCATGTGTTCATCGAGGCGGTGACCTCGATCGTCCCGCCCAGGACGAAATGGGCGATGGCCAAGCTCTCCTATACGGCGTGCATCGTCGCGTCCTGCATCTTCGCCTGGTACTCCTGGGGCGTGCTGGTGGAATCGATCGAGCGCGGCACGCTCGACATCCGCGCCGAGGAGATCCCGCTCTGGTACCTGGTCTTCCCGATGCCGTTCTGCTTCGCCCTGGTGGCCGTCGAGTTCGGCCGCTACCTGATCGGCATCGACGACATGTATGGCGACCGGTCCGAAGTGCGGGAGAACGTCTGAGCCGTGGAGTGGTACTGGGCCTTCCTGATGCTGCTCGGGCTGATCGTCGCCATGATGGCGCTCGGCATGCCGGTCGCCTTTGCGTTCCTGTCGACCAACATCCTGGGCTGGCTCTACTTCAACAACTGGAACCTCGACGTGGTGCCCCAGGTGGTCGAGAACTCGACCGTTCTGATCAGCCGATTCACCCTCGGCCCGGTGCCGATGTTCATCATGATGGGGTCGCTGTTCTTCCACACCGGGCTGGCGATACGGGTGTTCGACGGGCTGGAGGTGCTGTTCGGCCGGCTGCCCGGGAGGCTCTGCTTCCTCACCGTCGCCGGCGGCTCGATCTTCTCGACGCTGACCGGCTCGTCGATGGCCAACACCGCCATGCTGGGCTCGCTGATGGTGCCCGAGATGCAGCGCCGCGGCTACAGCCGGCGCATGTCGATGGGCCCGATCCTGGGGACCGGCGGGCTCGCCATGATCATCCCGCCCTCGGCACTCGGCGTGCTGCTGGCGAGCGTCGCCAATATCGATGTCGGAAGGCTGCTGATCGCCGGCTTCATCCCGGGCTTCACGCTGGCCATCCTGTATGCCTGCCTGATCATCCTGCAGCTCTGGATCTCGCCCGGCTCGGCGCCGGCCTACGACGTCGATCGCACCTCCTGGGGCCAGAAGCTCCGCGTCGTCGTCACCCACATCCTGCCGATGAGCTTTGTCGTCTTCATGGTGATCGGCTTTATCATCTTTGGCTGGGCGACGCCGACGGAAGCGGCCGCCATCGGCGTGATGTCGGTGATGATTCTCGCCGCCGCTTACCGCCGGCTGACCCGAAAAGCGATCTTCGTCGCGGTCGACGCCACGCTCAAGGTGGGCGCGATGGTGTTTTTCATCCTGATGAACTCCACCGTGTTCAGCCAGCTCCTCGCCTTCTCCGGCGCGAGCCAGGGGATGCTCGAATGGGTGACCGGCTTCGAGGTCCACCGGCTCACCATCCTGTTCGCGATGTTCTGCGTCCTGCTGCTGCTTGGCATGTTCATGGACGCGACCTCGATGATGCTGATCACCGTGCCGATCTTCTTCCCGCTGGCCCAGACGCTGGGATTCGACCTGATCTGGTTCGGCCTGTTCGTGCTGATCACCATCGAGATGGCGGGCACCACCCCGCCCTTCGGGCTGCTGCTCTACGTCATGATGGGGGTCGCGCCGAGGGGCACCACGCTGATGCAGGTGGCGAGCGCCGCGGCGCCGTTCCTGCTCTGCGACGCCATCCTGATCCTGATCCTGGTCGCCTTCCCGCCGCTCGCGCTCTGGCTGCCCAGCCTGATGTGAGCGCCTAGTTCACGTTGGCCGCCTCGCCGAGCGTGGGGCCGATCTCGCGGTTGATGACGAAATCGGCGATGCCGTCGAGGTCGGTCGCCTCGCGGTTGAGGATCACCAGCGTCGCGCCCGAGTCCTTGGCGAGCACCGGGAAGCCGGCCGCCGGGTAGACCACCAGCGACGAGCCGATGGCGAGGAACAGGTCGCAGGCGAGCGTCTCGCGCCTGGCCCGCTTCATCTCGCGGTCGGGCATCGCCTGGCCGAACGAGATGGTCGCGGTCTTGACCGGCGCGCCGCACGCCCCGCAGACCGGCGCGGCGCCGTCCTTCTCGAAGGCCTCCCTGATCGGGGCGAGCTCGTAGCGGGTCTCGCAGCTCACGCATTTGGCGAAGCTGCCATTGCCGTGGAGCTCGATCACGCGCTCCGCCGGCACGCCCGATTCCTGGTGCAGATTGTCGATGTTCTGGGTGATCACGCTGGTCACCTTGCCCTGGCGCACCAGCTTGGCGACCGCCCGGTGGCCGCGATTGGGGCTCGCCTCGACGATGTCCCGGTCGACCAGGAACTTGCGCCGCCACGATTCGATGCGCGCCTCCTCGGAAGCGAGGAACTCCTCGTAGTAGATCGGCGTGGTCTGCGACCAGATGCCGGTCGGGCTGCGGAAATCTGGGATGCCCGATTCGGTCGAGATCCCGGCGCCGGTGAACACCACCGCGCGGCGCGATTCCGCGATCAGCCCGGCCAGGCGCTCGATATCGGCGCGCGCGTCCTCCATCTCAGCCGGCCATCTGGTCGAACGCGGCCAGCGCGTCCGCGCCGTAGACCGCCGCCGGCCCGCCGCCCATCTCGATCGCCACCCCCACCGTCTCGGCCACCTCCTCGCGCGTCGCCCCGTGCTTCAGCGCCGCGCGGACGTGGAACACGATGCAGCCCTCGCAATGGGTGGCGATGGCGATGGCGATCGCCATCAGCTCCTTGGTCCTGGCGTCCAGCGCGCCGTCCTTGGACGCCGCCTCCATCAGCCCGCGGAGGGCGCGCATCTGGTCCGGCGCCGCGCGGAACAGATTGCCCGCCCGCGCATCGACCGCGCCGGCGAGCGCCTTGTAGTCCTTGGTCATCCCGTTCTCCCGTCAGCCCGCCAGCTCTTCCCGGTCGCGAAAATGCTCCAGCGCCTCCGGGTTGGCCAGCGCCTCGATGTTCTTCACCGTCTCGCCGTGGACGATCGAGCGCACCGCGAGCTCGACGATCTTGCCGCTCTTGGTGCGCGGGATGTCGGGCACCTGGACGATGCGCGCCGGCACGTGGCGCGGCGATGCGCCGGCGCGGATGCGCGCGCGGATCCGGTCGGTCAGCGCGCCGTCGAGCGCGCTCCCCGGGGCGAGCTTGACGAACAGCACCACCCGCATGTCGCCCTGCCAGTCCTGGCCGATGGCGAGCCCTTCCTCGACCTCGTCGAGCTGCTCGACCTGGCGGTAGATCTCGGCCGTGCCGATCCTGACCCCGCCCGGGTTGAGCACCGCGTCCGACCGGCCGTAGATCACCATCCCGCCATGTTCGGTGACCTCCGCGTAGTCGCCATGGCACCAGATACCGGGGAAGCGCTCGAAATAGGCCGCCCGGTAGCGCGCCCCGTCCGGGTCGTTCCAGAACCTTATGGGCATCGCCGGGAACGGGTTGGCGCAGACCAGCTCGCCCTTCTCGCCGACCACGGCGCGGCCCTGGTCGTCGAACACGCGCACGTCCATGCCGAGCCCGAAGGCCTGGATCTCGCCGCGCCGGACCGGCGCCGTCGGGTTGCCGAGCACGAAGCAGGAGACGATGTCGGTGCCGCCCGAGATCGAGGACAGGCAGAGATCCGGCTTGATCGAGCGGTAGACGAAGTCGAAGCTTTCGGGCACCAGCGGCGAGCCGGTCGACATCATGGTCCGCAGGCTGCCGAGATCGTGGGTCTCCGCGGGGCTGAGCCCGGATTTCTTGACCGCGTCGATATATTTCGCCGAGGTCCCGAAATGGGTCATCCGGGTGTCCTCGGCGAAGTCGAACAGCGCCGCCATCCCGGGATGCGCCACCGAGCCCTCGTAGAGCAGCGCCGTCGCCCCCGCGGCGAGGGCCGACGCGAGCCAGTTCCACATCATCCAGCCCAGCGTGGTGGCGTAGAACACCCGGTCGCCCGGCTTCACGTCGGTGTGGAGGACGTGCTCCTTCAGATGCTGCAACAGCGTGCCGCCGGCGCCGTGGACGATGCATTTGGGGGTCCCGGTGGTCCCCGACGAAAACAGGATGTAGAGCGGGTGGCCGAAGGGAAGCTGCCGGAACGCGATGTCGCCGGCGGGGTAGGGGGCGATCGCGTCTTCCAGCGTGCGGGCGAGCGGCAGGCCCGCGAGATCGGGCTCGTCCGCCATATAGGGGACGACGACGACGCGTTCCACCGAGGGCAGGCTTTCCAGCGCCTCGCGCACGCGGCCCAGCGAATCGATCGGCTTTCCGTTGTAGCTGTAGCCGTCGGTGGCGATCAGCAGCTTCGGCTCGATCTGGCCGAACCGGTCGAGCATGCCGGCGGTGCCGAAATCGGGCGAGCACGACGACCAGACGGCGCCGATCGAGGATGCCGCCAGCATCGCCGCGATCGCCTCGGGGATGTTGGGCAGGTAGCCCGCCACGCGGTCGCCCGGACCGACCCCCTCCGCCGCGAACGCCTGCGCGAGCCGGGAGACCAGGTCGCGGAGCTCGGCGCGGCTCACGCCGCGGCCCGCCCGGTCCTCGCCGCGGAAGACCAGCGCCGGCCCGGAACCGTTCCGGCGCAGCAGGTTTTCGGCGAAGTTGAGCCGGGCGTCCGGGAACCAGCGCGCCCCCGGCATCTTGTCGCCGTCGGCGAGCACGGTCCCGCCCCGGGTCTCGGCGACGACGCCGCAAAAATCCCAGATCCCGGTCCAGAACGCCTCCTTGTTCTCCACCGACCAGCGGTGCAGCGCCTCGTAGCCGTCGAAGACCAGCCCGCGGCGCTCCTCCAGCGCCGCGCGGAAGCGGGTCAGGTTGGCGTCCCGGATGCGCTCCGGCGAAGGCGTCCACAGCGGCTCGGACAAGGGGTTCCGTCTCCCGTCGGCTGGCGCGGCTATGTCGCGCGGATGGGCCGCGCGCGTCAAGCCCGGGCGTATCGAGGGACCGCCCCCCCTTGTCACCCCGGACTTGACCCGGGGCCCAGGGCCACTTGTTCAGGAGCCCGAACATGTGGCTCTGGGCCCCGGCTCTCCGCTGCGCTCCGGCCGGGGTGACAATCGGGGGATGCCGTGGAATAGTCGTACAACCTTGGGATGTGGTGGGACGGCGGTGACCTACTGGGTCTACATCCTGGCGAGCCGGCGCAATGGCACGCTCTATGTCGGCGTCACCAACGACCTGGCGCGGCGGATCGGACAGCACAAGGCGGGGCAGGGCGGTGCCTTTACCCGCGAATACGAGGTGCGCGCCCTGGTGCACGCCGAACCCTTCGACGACATCGCGCTCGCCATCGAGCGGGAGAAGCGCCTGAAGCGCTGGCGCCGCGCGTGGAAGCTGGCCTTGATCGAGCGCGAAAACCCCACTTGGCGCGACCTCTACGAAGACATCAACATGTAGGGCTCCGGCCGGGGTGCAGCGATGGCGGGCGGGTCCGCGCACGACGCAAATCAGGCCCCCCGCGGCCTGCCCCCCCAATGTCACCCCGGGCTTGACCCGGGGCCCAGGGCCACTTGTTCAGGAGCCCGGACATGTGGTCCTGGGCCCCGGCTCTGCGCTGCGCTGCGGCCGGGGTGACAATTTGGCGGACGCCCCCCTCACAGCGCCCTGATGCGGCGGACGAAGGCGCGGTGCATGTCGTTGGCGCGCTCGGCGAGCCAGGCGTGCTGGCGCGGCCAGTCGGCCTCGTCGTCCGGGTCGGTGTCGCGCAGATAGCACGAGACCCGGCAATCCCGCGATTCCGGCATCTCGTCCCATTCGAGCGCATAGCCGATCTCCGCCTCGATCTCCGCCCTGTCGCGCTGGAGCAGGCCGAAGCGCCGCTTGGCGTCCTTGCCCTCGACGTAGAGCTGCACGCGCACATGCTGCCTCAGCGTCGTGGTCGAGGCGACGATGCGGAAACCGTGGCGTCCGATGTGGAACTGGGTCTTGGCGCAGTCGGGCGGCCGGCGGCCGCCGGTGATCGGTCCTCCCGCGGAGTCGAGCACCTGCATGAAGGCGCGCCAGTATTTCCTGTGTCCCAGGCCGCGCGGGGCGGCCCGGCCGGCGGCCGGCGCCCGAAGCGCCGCCACGGCCGCGCCGCTCCCGGGGCCGGAGACGACGTCGAACCTGGGTGCGGCGCGCGAATCGTCGATCTTCCAGAGCTCGATCTCCAGGCCGAAGAAGCGGGTCTTGTCCCCGGCGATCCCGTTCAGCCAGCCGAGCGCCCGGCGGTGCTCGTCGGAGAAGCGGCGCGCCAGCCAGATCACCGCGGCGGCGTCGATCCCGGCGGCGTAGGCGATGGTCTGGCCGAGATGGCCATGGTCGGAGCGGCCGAGCTGGTTCTCGATCAGCACCGGCCGGCCGGTGTCGGCGTCCCGGCAGACGAGGTCGGCGCGCAACGCCCCGACCGCCATTTCCTGCGCTTCGAGCTCCAGGCGGAGCCCGAGCGCCGCGCCGAGGGTGCCGAGGTTTTCCGCCCGCGCGAGCCACGGGGTGAACCCCGCCGGCTCGTTGTCCCAGACGGTGTCGATGTCGACGGGCTCCAGGCGTCCCAGGTTCAGATCGTCCATCGGCGGTCCTCCGGTTGGAACGAGAAAGGGCGCCGGAACCTCCGGCGCCCTTTATTGGCAGCGTGCGAAATCTACTACAAAACTCGTCCCATGTCAAGAGATTTTTTCATATAAGGACAATTGAGTCCGGCAGCCGCGTCACCCGGCGCGGGGCTGGACCTCCCGTTCTATCTCGTGGCGCAGACTGCGCTCGGCGACATCGAGGTCGTGGCGCGTCTGGAGATTGAGCCAGAACTCCGGCGTGGTGCCGAAATAGCGCGCCAGGCGGAGCGCGGTGTCGACGGTGACGCGCCGGCGGCCGAGCACGATGTCGTTCAGCCGCGGCCGAGGCACCCCGATCGCCCGGGCGAGCCCGTAGACGCTTAGCGCCAGCGGCGTCAGGAATTCCTCGCGGAGCACCGCGCCCGGATGAACCGGCGCCAGAAGCCGCCCCGACGCGACATCCGAGAAATCGATGCGGCCCCTGTCCAGATCCTCGCGTTCGACGGTCATGGGTCGCGCCTCTCAATGATAGTCCACCACCTCGACATCCCAAGCCGCGCCGTCGCGCCAGACGAAACAGATCCGCCATCGGTCGTTGACGCGGATACTGTGCTGTCCCCGGCGACCGCCCCTCAGAGCCTCCAGGCGGTTGCCGGGCGGCGCGCGCAGGTCGGCGAGCCGGCCTGCTGCGTCGATCATCAGGAGCTTGGTCCGTGCGCGCTGCTGGATCGACGCCGGCAGACCGCGTACCGCATGGCCGTCAAGAAATCGCGGCGGCACGCTTGTCGGCGAAACTCCTGATCGCAGGGGACGTAACGAGACACGGTACGCCGAGTCAAGCGGCGGGAAGCCGGGGCTACCCTTGCCGTCCCTCGATCGCGGCGCGGGTCTCGTCGCCGAAGCCGACCAGGGTGCGGCCGCCGAGGTCGATCACCGGGCGCTTGACCAGCCTGGGGTTCGCCAGCACCAGCGCGGCGGCCGCGTCGGGGGAGGCGATGTCGCGGTCTTGCTCGGGTATCTCCCGCCAGGTCCGGCTGCGCCGGTTGACCAGCGTCTCCGCGCCGTGCTCGCCGAGCCAGGCCGCGACCGTCGCCCGGTCGATGCCCTCCGCCGCGAAGTCGTGGAAGCGGTAGGCGATCCCGCGCCCGTCCAACCATTTGCGCGCCGCCCGGCAGCTGTCGCAGTTGCCGAGCCCGTAGACCGTCACCGCCTCAGCCATGGCCGCGTATGGTCTCTTCGAGCAGGCCGAGAGCGGCCTTGGCGAAGGCCCACATATTGGCCTCGCGGTCGGAATCGGCGGTCTCGATGGTCAGCGTCCGCTCGACCGGGCCCGACACCGCGAAGCAGCAATGGCCCGCGGCGTCGCCGTAGCTGTTGCCGGTGGGCCCGGCGGCGCCCGACTCGGCGAGCGACCAGGCGGTCCCCAGAAGCTCGCGGATCGCCCTGGCGGCGGCGAGCGCGTAGACCTCGGTCGAGCCGGGCTGGAGCGCGTCGGTCTCCGGGAAGCGGAGGATCGCGCGCCTGGCGTCGCGGGTGTAGACCACGCCGCCGCCCATGAAATAGGCCGAGGCGCCCGGTATCGAGAGCAGCGCGGCCGAGATCAGCCCGCCGGCCGCCGATTCCGAGACCGCGACCGTCTCGCCCCGCTCGACCAGCAGCGCGGCGACCGGCCGCGACAGCGACGAGAGTTCGTTCATGCCGGTTCCCTCCGCGGTCTGTCCATCCGCCATGGTAGGCGAAGGCCGATCATGGCGGAAGAAAGGGAGGCGCCCGCCCCGCACCCCCCCTCGTCATTTCGACGGACCCCGGACTTGATCCGGGGCGGAGCCGTGCGGCAGCACGGCGGGCTCCACGTCGTCATTTCGACCGGAGCCGTGCGGCAGCACGGCGGCCCCCCTCGTCATTTCGACCGGAGCCGTGCGGCAGCACGGCGGCCCCCCTCGTCATTTCGACCGGAGCCGTGCGGCAGCACGGCGGCCCCCCTCGTCATTTCGACCGGAGCCGTGCGGCAGCACGGCGGAGTGGAGAAACCTCCCTGCCACGGGCACGAGGTTTCTCCACTCCGCGCCTCCGGCGCTCCGGTCGAAATGACGGGGGAGGTTGCCCGTGGGGCAGGGAGGTTTCTCCACTTCGCGCCTTCGGCGCTCCGGTCGAAATGACGAGGGGAGGTTGCCCGTGGGGCAGGGAGGTTTCTCCACTCCGCGCCTTCGGCGCTCCGGTCGAAATGACGGGGGAGGTTGCCCGTGGGGCAGGGAGGTTTCTCCACTCCGCGCCTTCGGCGCTCCGGCGCTCCGGTCGAAATGACGATTTGGGGACGCGCTTGGGGGAGGGGTCACGCACCCCCCACCCCGAACAGCGCCGCCGCCGTGCCGCCGAGGATGGCCTCGGTCGCCGCCGCGTCGAGCTTCGAGTCGCGGACCACGCGCGAGGGTTCGAGGTCGCCGATCGAGAACGGGTAGTCCGACCCCAGCACCACGCGGTCGGCGCCGACCAGGTCGATCAGGTAGCGCAGCGCCGGCGGGTCGTAGACGATGGAATCGAAATACATCCGCTTGAGCCCCTCGCGCGGGTCCCAGGTGAGCGACTCGTCGTCCTCGTAGTTCTTGCACACCCGGCCCAGCATGTAGGGGAGCGCCGCGCCGCCGAGCGAGAGGATCAGCTTCATGCCGGGGAAGCGGAACATGTGCCCGGCATAGAGCAGGCGCGCCACCGCGATGGTCTCGTCGGTCACCCGGCCGACCGCGTTCATCATGCCGAAATCGTGCAGCCGGTCGTCGTCGCTGCCGAACATCGGGTGCAGATAGAGCACGGCGCCCAGATCGGAGGCCGCCTGCCAGAACGGGTCGAGCCCGGGATCGTCGAGCTTGCCCGAGCCGCCCTTGGGCTGGGTGCCGATCATGGCGCCGGAAAAGCCCTGCCCCATCGCCTCCTCGATCGCCCGGGCGGCGGTCTCGCCGTCTTGCAGCGGCACGGTGGCGAGCGGCACGAAGCCCGCATTGTCGCCCGCCGCCCGTGTCAAATGCTGGTTGACGAAGCGGCTCCAGGCGAGCCCCTCGTCGGCCGGCATGGCGTAGCCGAAGGAGTCGAGCCAGCCGGCGCAGACCTGGTAGTCGACCGCCTGCTCCTCCATCCAGGCGAGCCGGGGCTCGACCGCGCGCAGCCCCGGCATCACCGGCCGCGTCGGCTTGCCGCCGGCGAAGGCGAGGCGGTATCTGCCGTCCTCGCCCAAGAGCTCGACCGAGGGGAAGGAGGCCCGTCCGCTCACCAGGTCGTCCAGCATCGCTTCCGGCACGTGGTGGGAGTGGGTGTCGATGATCATCCGGTCCGCTCCGTTCGTTTCGCGTGGATCGCCGCCTCGATGTCGCAGAGCCGCATCGGCAGCTCCGAAAGCGAGATGCCGAGCGGGGCGAGCGCGTCGTTGACCGCGCTGGCGACCGCCGCCGGCGCGCCGAGATAGCCGCCCTCGCCGGAGCCCTTCTGGCCGAGCGACGTCCTGGGCGAGGGGGTGCAGTGCTCGACGTCGCGCACGATGGGGATCTCGTGCGCGGACGGCAGCAGGTAGTCGACGAAGGACCCGGCGAGGAACTGCCCGTCCGCGTCATAGGCGAATTTCTCGTAGAGCGCCGCGCCGATGCCGTGCGCCAGCCCGCCGACGATCATGCCGCGCACGATGTCGGGGTTGATCACCGTGCCGCAGTCGTGGCCGATCGCGTAGTCCAGCAGCTCGACCTTTCCCGTCCCCGGGTCGATCTCGACATAGGGGACATGCGCCTGGAAGGAGAAGCAGGGGTAGAGCTGGATCTCCTTCTTCTCGTTGGGCAACTGGCCCGAGGCGCCCGGCACCTGGAGGACGGAGAATTCCTGCAAGCAGGGCTCCATGCCGGGCGGCAGGCGGTGGAACTGGCGGTGCGCGATGGCGGCGACCTCCTCCCAGGAGAGCTTGCGCGCGGGCTCGCCGCGGACGAAGAAGGTTCCGTCCTGGTACTCCACGAGGTCCTCGGCGGCGCCGAGATCGTGCGCGGCGATGCGGACCATCTTGGCGCGGATCCTGCGCGCGGCCTCCGAGGTCGCGCTGCCCAGCACGATCGCCATCCGGCTCGCCACCGGGCTCCGCGTGGGGAGCGCCTCCAGCGAATCGGCATGGGTGACGCGGATCGTGTCGGGGTCGCGCTCGAGCTCCTCGCCGGCGATGGTGGCGATCAGGGTCTCGTGGCCCTGGCCCGAGGTGGTGGTCGACATCACCGCGGTCACGTGGCCGTGCATGTCGACGCGCATCAGGCAGGATTCGACGAAGGTGGTGACGGTGAGCTTCTCGTTCAGCAGCTGTTCGAAGATGTTGTTGCCGCCGCCGGGCTCGAGGCAGGTGGCGATGCCGATCCCGGCGAGCCTGCCCGCCTCGCGCGCCGCGTCGCGCCTGGCCACCAGCGCGTCGTAATCGGCGAGGTCGAGCGCCTTCTCCAGCACCGCGTGGTAGTCGCCCGAATCGTACTCGGTGCCGGTCGGGATGCGCCACGGGAACTGGTCGCTCTGGATCAGGTTGCGGCGGCGGAGCTCGATCCGGTCGATGCCGAGACGGCGCGCGACCAGGTCGATCCCGGTCTCGATCATGAAATTGGTCGGCGACTGGCCGAAGCCCCTGACCGGCACCTGGCCGGTCTTGTTGGAGGTCACCGAGATCGCCTCGTAGGCGACGCTGGAGAGCCGGTAGGGGCCGACGAGCGCGGTGATCGGTTTGCCGAGCTGGAGCGGCCCGCGCCCGGGATAGGCGCCGACATCGTCGATCGCCCTCAGCTTCATCGAGCGGATCGTGCCGTCATCGTCGAAGGCGAGCGTCACGTCGAACAGCCGGTCCGGGCCGTGCGCGTCGCCGCCCGACATGTTGTCGAGCCGGTCCTCGACGAGGCGCACCGGCATCCCCAGCTTGCGCGCGAGATGGCCCACGATCACCGTGTGCTTGATGCCGCGCTTGACGCCGTAGCTGCCGCCCACGTCGACGTCGTTGTGGACGCGGACCCAGTTGGTCGGGATGCCGAGCGCGCTGGCGATCTGCTCCTGGTAGTTGGGCATCTGGATCGAGGCCCAGACGTCGAGGATCTCGCGGACGGGGTCCCATCTGGAGACCACGCCAAAAGTCTCGATCGGCACCGTGGACGAGCGCCCCCAGCGCGCGCGGTAGGTGAGCGTCTGTTCGGCGGCCGCGAAATCCGCCTCCACCGGCCCCCATTCGAAGGTCTTGCGCAGGAGCACGTTGCTGCCGTGCCCGGGATGGACCAGCGGCGAATCCGGCTCCAGCAGGGATTCGATCTCGACCGCCGCCGGCAGGGCCTCGTACTCGACCGCGACCAGCTCGGCCGCGTCTTCCGCGAGATAGCGCGAATCGGCGACCACGGCGGCCACCCATTCGCCGGCATAGCGGGTCATCCCGACGGCCAGCGGGAACCACTTGACGTTGGGGATGTCGAGCCCGTTGAACAGCGGCGCGGTCTCGGCGGCGAGCGCGTCCCCGGTCAGCACCGCGTGCACGCCCGGGCTCGCCAGCGCCGCGCTTGCGTCGATGTTCAGGATATTGGCGCGCGGGTGCGGGCTCGCCACCAGGGCGACATGCTTCATCCCCGGCACGGCGACGTCGGCGGCGAAGCGCCCCGAGCCGGTGATGAAGCGCCCGTCCTCCTTGGTGCGGCGCTTCCGCGAGACATAGCGGTAGTTGGCGCCGTGCCCGTTCACCGCCCGTCCTCCCCGCGGCGCTTCGCGGCGCAGAGCGCGATCGCCTCGACGATCTGGGTGTAGCCGGTGCAGCGGCAGAGATTGCCCGATATCGCCTCGCGGATGTCCTCGGTCGCGGGCTCGGGGTTCTCCGCCAGCAGCGCATGCCCGGCGACCAGCATGCCGGGCGTGCAGTAGCCGCACTGCATGGCGTGGCATTCCCAGAACGCGTCCTGGAGGTCGCCGATCCCGCCCCCCGGACCCGCCAGCCCCTCCACCGTGGTGACCTCGTGCCCGTCCGCCTGGACGGCGAAGATCAGGCAGGACCTGACCGCCACCCCGTCGAGCAGGATCGAGCACGCGCCGCACACCCCGTGCTCGCAGCCGATATGGGTGCCGGTCAGCGCGAGCGCGTCGCGCAGGAAATCGACCAGCGTCATCCGCGGCATCGCGCTCGCACGCCGCTCCCGGCCGTTGACGGTGAGCGCGATCTCCCGGGTCATGCCAGCGCCTCCGCGCGCGCCTCGCGGATCGCGCGGCCGAGCAGCACCCGGGCGACGCGGCCGCGATAGGCGGCGGTTGCGTGCAGGTCGTCGTCGGGCTCGATCGCCGCCTCGACCGAGCCGAGCGCGGCCTCGATCTCCCCGTCCTCCAGCCGGCTGCCCGAGAGCGCGTCCTCCAGCGCGGGAATCCTGACCGGAATCGGCGCGACGCCGCCGAGCGCGGCGGCGATGCGCGCGCACCGCCCGCCGCCGTCGAGTGCGAGCTGCGCCGCCGCCGCCACGATGGCGAAATCCCCCTTGCGCGAGGCGACCTCCTGGAACCCGGTGCCGATCCTCGCCCCGTTCCAGGCCGGGAACCGGGCCTCGACGAGGCATTCGTCGGCGGCGATGGCGGTGGCCATGGGCGCCTCGAAGAACGCGGCGGCGGGGTAGGTGCGCCGGCCCGCGCGGCCTTCCGCCTCGAGCTCGGCGTCGAGCGCGACCGCGACCAGCGGTATCTCGGCTGCGGGGTCGCCATGCGCCAGGCTGCCGCCGACGGTGCCCCGGTTGCGGGTCTGGAGATGGCCGACAAAGCCGAGCGCCTTGGCGAGCAGGGGAAGCCGGTCGCGCACCGTCGGCGAGAGCTCGGCGGTGCGCTGGCGGGTCATCGCGCCGATCGCGACGGCATCGTCGCTGGCCTCGATTCCGTCGAGCCCGTCGATGCCGTCGATGTCGACCAGCAGGGTCGGGCGCGCGAGCCGCATCGCCATCAGCGGCACCAGCGTCTGCCCGCCGGCGATGATCCTGTGCTCCTCGCCCGGCCCCGCCGCCGCCAGCGCCGCTGAGGCCGCCGCCACGCTGTCGGCCCGGACATAGTCGAACTCGGCCGCTTTCATCCGCCCCCCGTCTCCCGGCGGCGCAACTTCGCCATCGGGGCGGGACCGGTCAAGGGCGGCACTGTCGCGCGCCGGGCGGAGGGCCTAATCTTCGGCCCGGGCATTGCATTCGGGGAGGAAGCCATGGCGCGCCGTTTCGTCGACATCTCGGTTCCGCTGGAATCGGGCATCCGGTCGGACCCGCCGGGGTTCGAGCCGGAGATCGAATACGAGACCCATGCGGAGACCGCCGGCAATCTGTGCGCGTTCTTCCCCGGGCTCGAGCCCGACCAGCTGCCCGACCGCGAGGGCTGGGCGATCGAGTGGATCAAGCTGTCCACCCATAACGGCACCCATGTCGACGCGCCCTGGCATTACCACTCGACGATGGATGGCGGGAAGCGCGCGATCGCGATCGACGAGGTGCCGCTCGAATGGTGCTTCCAGCCCGGTGTCAAGCTCGATTTCCGCGGCTTGGAGGACGGCTACGTGGTGAGCCCGGACGACATCGAGGCCGAGCTGGAACGCATCGGCCACGCGTTGAAGCCGCTCGACATCGTGCTGGTCAACACCGCGGCCGGGCGGCGCTACGGCGAGGACGACTATGTCTCGCGCGGCTGCGGCATGGGGCGCGACGCCACCATGTACCTCACCGGGCGCGGGGTGCGGGTGTGCGGCACCGACGGCTGGAGCTGGGACGCCCCCTTCGTCCACACCAAGGCGCGCTGGGAGGAGACCGGCGATCCCGGCATCGTCTGGGAGGGCCACAAGGCGGGACGCGAGATCGGCTACTGCCAGATCGAGAAGCTCGGCAATCTCGAAGACCTGCCGGCGACCGGGTTCACGGTCTCCTGCTTCCCGGTCAAGATCAAGGGCGCGTCGGCGGGCTGGACCCGCGCGGTCGCCATCTTCGACGAATAGGAGGGGCCGACATGGCAAAGGACGACAAGGTCATCATCACCTGCGCGGTAACCGGCGCGATCCACACCCCGTCGATGTCGGACCATCTGCCGCTGACCCCGGACCAGGTGGCCGAGCAGGCGATCGGCGCGGCCGAGGCGGGCGCCTCGATCCTGCATCTGCACGCCCGCGACCCGAATGACGGCAGGCCGACCCCCGACCCCGCGGTGTTCATGGAGTTCCTGCCCCGCATCAAGCAGAACACCGACGCGGTGATCAACATCACCACCGGCGGCGGGCTCGGCATGACGGTCGAGGAGCGCATGGCGGCGGCGCTGGTCGCGAAGCCCGAGGTCGCCTCGCTCAACATGGGCTCGATCAATTTCGGCATCTTCCAGGCCGCCGACCGCATCAAGACGTGGAAATACGACTGGGAGGAGCCCTATCTGCGCGGCACCGACGACTTCATATTCCGCAACACGTTCAAGGACATCGAGCGCATCCTCACCGATCTCGGGGAGGCGCACGGCACCCGCTTCGAGTTCGAGTGCTACGATGTCGGCCATCTCTACAACCTCGCCTATTTCCTCGACCGCGGGCTGGTCCGCCCGCCGCTCTTCGTGCAGACCATCTTCGGCATCCTCGGCGGCATCGGCACCGACAAGGAAAACCTGGTGTTCATGAAGCAGACCGCCGACCGGCTGTTCGGCGAGGACTACGAGTGGTCGATCCTCGGCGCCGGGCGGCACCAGATGAGCCTGTGCACGATGGGCGCGTTGATGGGCGCCAACGTGCGGGTCGGGCTGGAGGACAGCCTGTATTTGGCGCGCGGCAGGCTCGCCGAATCGAACGCCCAGCAGGTCGCCAAGATCCGCCGCATCGTCGAGGAGCTGTCGTTCGAGGTGGCGACCCCCGAGGAGGCGCGCGCGAGGCTCGATCTCAAGGGCGGCGACGCGGTCGGCTTCTGACCGCGGGCATGGCCAGGCTGCCGATCACCATCGCCACCGGCGATTACGACCGGGTGCGTCCGGTCATCGACGGGCGCGTCGCGGTCGAGGGCTGTGAAGTCGCCTATTTCCCGATCCCGATCGAGGAGACGTCGTACCGGACCTTCACCAACGCCGAGTTCGACGTGGCCGAGGTGTCGCTGTCGTCCTTCGTGCTGGCCCGCTCGCGCGGCGAGATCCCCTATATCGGCCTGCCCGTCTTCACCTCGCGCATGTTCCGCCATTCGGCGATCTACGTGCGCGCCGATTCGGGAATCGAGAGCCCGGCCGACCTCAAGGGGCGGGAGGTCGGCGTTCCGGTCTATGCCATGACCGCCGCGCTCTGGGTGCGCGGCATGCTGGAAGACGAGTACGGCGTGACGCCGTCCGACATCGTCTGGCGCACCGGCGGGCTGGAGCAGCCGGGACGCTACGGAGCGTTCCGCCTCGACCTGCCGCCGGAGATCGCCGTCGAGACGCTGCCGCACGGCCGCAGCCTGTCGGCCATGCTGGCCGCCGGCGAGATCCCCGCGCTGGTCAGCGCCCGCGCGCCCTCCTGCTTCGGAGACGGCGACGCGGTGCGCCGCCTGTTCCCCGACTACCGCGCGGCCGAGGAGGCGTATTACCGGAAGACCGGGCTCTACCCGATCATGCACCTCGTGGTGATGCGCGAGAGCCTGGCCGAGGCGCATCCCTGGCTGCCGGCGAGCCTCTACAAGGCGTTTCTCAAGGCCAAGAACCTCGCGGTCGCGGCGCTCGGCGACGCCACCGCGCCGCATGTCTCGCTGCCCTGGATCGCCGCCGAGATCGAGGCCATGCGGGCGCTGCTCGGCCCCGACATCTGGCCCTACGGGTTTGCGGACAATCTGCGCGAATTGCAGGCGGTCACGCGCTACTCGCACGCCCAGGGGCTCGCCGCCCGCGAGATAAACCCGGAAGAGCTGTTCCACCCCGCGACACGGGAGAGCGCGCGGGTGTAGGCCGGCCCCACCGCGTCATTTCGACCGGAGCCGTGCGGAGCGCGGCGGAGTGGAGAAACCTCGTCCCCATTGGCAGGGAGGTTTCTCCACTTCGCGCTTCGCGCTCCGGTCGAAATGACGCGTGGGAGCGGATGGGCAGGGAGGTTTCTCCACTACGCGCTTCGCGCTCCGGTCGAAATGACGCGGAGCGGATTACCCCAGCCAGCGCTCCAGATTTTCGGCGACGAAATCGTCGTCGGCGAGGTCGGGGTGGGCGGCGCAGATGCGGTCGATCTCCGCGGCCTGGCCGGGGCTCAGCGTGTCGCCGGGATCGAGGCACCAAATCCCCTCCAGCAGCCCCTGGCGCCGCAGGATCTCGTGGCAGCCGGCGATGCAGCCGCGGAAACCGTTGGCGGCGTCGAAGATCGCGCCGTTGCAGTCGGTGACGCGCGAGTCGAGCGCCAGCAGGTCCTCGTCGACCGCGCCGTCGTCCACCGCCGCGTGGATGCGCGCCAGCAGCTCGACGGCGCGCCCGGTCCAGACGCTCCAATGGCCGAGCAGCCCGCCGCGGATCCGCACCCGGACCTCTTCCCCGCCGCGCCGGACCGCCACCGGGACCGCGAGGTCGAGCACGATATGGTCGTCATTGCCGGTATAGACCGCGATGCGCTCTTCCGCGCCGGCCTCGACGATGCCGCGCACCACGTCGATCGTGCGATAGCGGTCGAACGGCGCGGCCTTGACGGCGATCGCGTTGTCGATCCCGGCGAAGCGCCGCCAGAACGCGGCCGACAGGGGACGGCCGCCGACCGCGGGCTGGAGAAAAAACCCGACCAGCGGGATCTCGGCAGCGACCCGGCGGCAATGGGCGACCAGCGCATCCTCCGAATCGTCCCGCATCGCGCCGAGGCTCAGCAGCCCCGCGTGGTAGCCGAGCCCGGCCGCGATCCTGGCCTCGGCGACCGTCTGGCCGGTGCGCCCGGCGAGCCCGGCGATCATCGCGACGGGGCGGTTCGTCCACTCCTCGGCCGTCGCCGCCGCGAGCTCCAGCACGGTCTCGTAGAGCCCCGCCTCGCGGATCGCGAACTGGGTGGCATGGACGCCGACGGCAAGCCCGCCCGCCCCGGCGTCGAGATAGTAGCGCGTCAGCGCGCGCTGGCGCCTGGCGTCCAGCCCGCGGTGCTTGTCGAGCGCCAGCGGATGCGCCGGGATCACCGTGCCGCGCCGGACCAGGGCCCGCACCTCCGCCGGGATGTCGTCTCGCGTCAGCCCCATGACGGCCGACTAAGCCGGACCGGCGGAGAGGGGTCAAGCGGGGCGTCCCCCACTTCGTCATTTCGACGGACCCCGGACTTGATCCGGGGCGGAGCCGTGCGCAGCACGGCGGACCCCTCGTCATTTCGACCGGAGCCGTGCGCAGCACGGCGTAGTGGAGAAACCTCATGCCCCTGCGGCAGGGAGGTTTCTCCACTTCGCGCTTCGCGCTCCGGTCGAAATGACGAGGGAGGCGCCGCGCCTGCGGCAGGGAGGTTTCTCCCCTTCGACAAGCTCAGGGCAGGCTACTCCGCCGTGCTGCGCACGGCTACGCCCCGGATCAAGTCCCATAAGCGCTAACTTGTTTGTGGCGGTGATTTTGGCTAGGGTTTCCGAGTATTTGGGCTCGGAGGCTTGGGATGGACGAGGAGTGGGAGGTTCTGCGGTCTTTTCTGCCGGCCGGCTGGGAGGATTTGGGTCGTTCCAGCGGGGCGCTGAAGGGTCTGCGCAAGGACAAGTCGGCGGAGGCGGTCCTGCGGGTTCTTCTGTTGCATCTGGGCTGCGGGCACTCGCTGCGCGAGACGGTGGTTCGGGCGCGCGAGGCGGGTCTGGCGGAGCTGT
>MPNO01000058.1 GCA_002239065.1 Defluviicoccus sp. bin129
GGGAGGTTTCTCCACTCCGCGCCTGCGGCGCTCCGGTCGAAATGACGAGGGGGGAAGTTTCAGGGAGGTTTCTCCACTGCGCGCCTGCGGCGCTCCGGTCGAAATGACGAGGGGAGGTTGCTCATGGGGCAGGGAGGTTTCTCCACTCCGCGCCTTCGGCGCTCCGGTCGAAATGACGAAGGGGGGCCGCCCTAGAACAGGCTCAGCGGCATGGTGAAGGTGAAGGTGAGGGTCTCGGTTCCCGGGTTGCTCTTCTCGAACACCTCGGCATTGGAGTAATGCTGCAGCGCGACCCCCAGCTTGGACCCGCCGGGCAGCTTGTACTGGAAGTCGAAGCCAGTGCGGAACTGGGGCAGGCCGCGGACCTCGTCGGTATGGCCCTCGATGCGGTAGGCGGCCATGGAGAAGTTGAAGGACGCCAGGACCCGCTCGGCGAACAGGATGTCGTGGCGCAGCCCGGCATAGGCGATGAAGCGGCTGTCGAGCGTCGCGGCGAGCCCGGCCACCGGGCCGGTGCGCAGCCCCCACAGCGCGGGCCGGTACTCGACCTGGAACATTCCCGCGGTGTGTTCGCGATCGATCGGGTCCGACAGGCCGGTGCCGAGGGAGATGGAATCGGGCTCTTCGCCCTCGGTCCGGTCGAAGACCGCGCTGTAGGCGAGGAACGCGGCGCCGGCGGAGATCAGGCCCATGGTCGCCTTGTCGGCGCGCGCCGCCCCGGATGGAACGGCTGCGAGTCCGGCGATCAGCGACAACGCGGCGGCAAGCGAACGCCCTGTGGACACGCAACCCTCCCAACGGCGGCCCATCATAGGAGGGCGGGGGGTTGATGCAATCGCCGCCGGCGGGCGATACCCTGCGACACGACGCCACCTGGCAGGCCGCGATGGAACACCGGAGACCGATGGACGGACGGCGGAGCCTGCTCGCGTTCTGCGCGGTCTCGGCGATCGCCGGCGCGATCCTGTACCGGTTCCCCGGGATCGACCTGTTCTTCGCCGGGCTGTTCCACGACCCCGGAGCCGGGTTCCCGGCGGCGCGCGACCCCGACATCCGGACCCTGCGCCGGGGGTTCATCTGGATCGGCTATGCCGCGTTCGCCGGGATCGCGCTCTCGGTGGTCTGCCGCCATCTGTGGGGCCGCTATCTGTTCGGGCTCACCAGGCGGTCGATCTGCTTCATCGTCGTGTTCTCGATCGTCGGGCCCGGGGTGATCGTCAACAACCTGCTCAAGGACCACTGGGACCGGGCGCGGCCGCGCCAGATCGCCGAGTTCGGCGGCGACAGGGTCTTCACCCCGCCGCTGATCATCGCCGACCAGTGCGAGCGCAACTGCTCCTTCGTCTCCGGCGAGGCGGCCTATGGCTTCGGCTACGCGGCGCTGGCGTTTCTGGTCCCCCTGCGCCTGCGCCGGCGGGTATTCTGGACCGCCGTCGGGTTCGGCTCGGCGGTCGGGGCGGTGCGGATGGCGATGGGCGCGCATTTCCTGAGCGACGTGTTCTTCGCCGCCGTGCTGGTGATCGCGCTCGCCTGGTACACCCATGGCGCGATCGTCGCGCGCGGGCGGCTCGACGGGACGATGGACCGGCTGGCGGACTGGCTCCGCATTCCGCGCGACCCGGTGCCCGCCCGGCAGGGATAGCAGAGGAGGACGGCAATGACGGTCTATCGCGGCTTCGACCAGGAGACGCTGGATACCGAGTACCGCGCGCGGGGGACGGTGCCGAGCGCGGTGTTCGAGGCGGCGGTGGCGCGCTACGCATCCGACAGCGCGCGGGCGCGAGAGAGCCTCGAATGCCGCGAAGACATTCGCTACGGCCAGACCGCCGACGAGGTCGTCGACGTCTTCCCGGCCGGCGGCGGCGCGCCGGTGCTGTTCTACATCCATGGCGGCTACTGGCGCATGCTGAGCCAGAAGGAGAGCGCCTTCATGGCGGAGTGCTTCGCGGGCCTCGGCGCCGCCGTGGTCACGGTCAATTACAGCCTGGCGCCGGCGGCGAGCCTCGATGTCATCGTCGCGCAGTGCCGCCGCGCGCTCGCCTGGACCCGCGCCGAGGCGGAATCGTTCGGCGGCGATCCGGAGCGCATCTTCGTCACCGGAAGCTCGGCCGGCGGGCATCTCACCGGGGCGATGATCTCGGGCGGCTGGCACCGGGAGCTGGGCGTGCCGGAAGATATCGTGAAGGGGGCGTGCGCGATCTCGGGCATCTTCGACCTGGAACCGATCCGGCTCTCCGAGGTCAACGAATGGGCCGGGCTCGACGCGGCGGCGGCGCGGCGCAACAGCCCGATCCACCATCTGCCCGAGGCGGGCTGCCCGCTGGTCGTCTCCTATGGCGGCAACGAGACCTCCGAGTTCAAGCGCCAGACCGACGACTACGCCGCGGCCTGGCGGGCGCGCGGGTTCTCCGCCGAACATGTCGACATGGCGGAGGCCAACCATTTCGACATCGTCTTCGACTACCAGAACCCGGAGGGACGGCTGACCCGCGCGGTGCGCGGGCTGATGGGGCTGTGAGGAGGGCGCCATGGGCAGGATACTGAGCGCGGAACAAATCGCCGCCTTCGAGCGCGACGGCTATGTCTTCCCGGTGGAGGCGATGGGCGGGGAAGAGGCAAGGGCTCTCGGCCGCCGGATCGAGGGCTACGAGCGCGAGACCGGGGTCGACGCGACCACGGAGCTCCGCGTCAAGGGCCATCTCGTGTTCCCCTGGCTGGTCGAGCTCGCGCGCCACCCGGCCATCCTCGACGCGGTCGAGGATCTGCTCGGCCCCGATCTGCTGGTCTACCTGTCGACCTTCTGGTTCAAGGGGGCGGGCGACCCGTCCTACGTCTCCTGGCACCAGGATTCGGCCTATTACGGGCTCGACCCGCATGAGGAGGCGACGGTGTGGTTCGCGTTCAGCGATTCGACGCCCGAGAGCGGCTGCGTGCGGGTCATCCCGGGCAGCCACCGCGGCGAGGAGCGGGTCCATGTCGAGACCTACGCCGAGGACAACATGCTGTCGCGCGGCCAGACCCTGGAGGGGATCGACGACTCGGGCGCGGTCGATCTGGTGCTCAGGGCGGGGCAGTTCTCGATCCACCACGAGCGGCTGATCCACGGCTCGGAGCCCAACCGGAGTTCGTGGCGCCGGATGGGGATCTCCTTCATCTACATCCCGACCCGGGTGCGCTCGGCGATCGGCCGCCGCTCGGCGCTGCTGGTCCGCGGCGAGGACCGCCACGGCCACTGGGACCCGGACCCCGAGCCGCGCTTCGACCTCGACCCGGTCTGCGTCGCCGCCATGGAGCGCAGCCTCGCCGGCTACAACGACCGCGCCGTGGTGCAGGAGGCGAGCCGGGACGGCTAGCCCGGCTTGCGGGCCCGCGCCATCCGTCGGATACTCCAACCCCAAGCAGGAGACGGGGCATGGACGGAACGAGCCGTTTCCCGGCCAACGGCAACGGCGCGGCCGCGCCGGCCGGGCTGGCGGGGCCGGCGGGCGGGGGGGGAGGGGCGGGGGCGGGGCCGCGCGGGCCGGGCTGGCGTGGCCGGCGGACGAGTGGCAGGTGCCGGACTGGGTCTATACCGACCGGCGGATCTACGAGCGCGAGCAGGAGCGCATCTTCTTCGGCCGGCACTGGAACTTCGTCGGCCTCGAATGCGAGGTGCCGAAGCCGGGCGACTACATCCGCTCCTATGTCGGCGAGGTGCCGGTCGTGGTCACCCGCGACATGGACCACGGGTTCCACGTGTTCGAGAACCGCTGCGCCCATCGCGGCGCCGAGTACTGCCGCGAATACCGCGGCAACACCGAGCGCTTCGTCTGCCCCTACCACAACTGGACCTACGACCTGGCGGGCGATTTGGTGGCGGTGCCCTTCCGCCGCGGGGTGAAGGGCAAGGGCGGCATGCCGCCCGGCTTCGACATGGCCGAGCACGGGCTGAGGAATTTCCGGGTGTCGGCCTATCGCGGCGTGATCTTCGCCACCGCCTGCGAGGACATGGAGCCGGTCGAGGACTATCTCGGCCCCGGCATACGCGAGCAGTTCGACATCATCTTCGACGGCACCGAGCAGGTGCTGCTCGGGCTCCACCGCAACGTCCTGCCGGGCAACTGGAAGCTGTACCAGGAGAACCTCAAGGACCCCTACCACGCGACCTTGCTGCACACCTACCTGACCACCTTCGGGCTGTTCGTGACCAGCAACGAATCCGACATCATGGTCGATCCCGTCGGGCGCCACAGCGCGCTGCTGTCGCGCCGACCGCAGGGCCGCCCCGAGGTGAGCGAGGAGGACCAGGCGCAGATCCAGGCCTATCGCGAGGGGCTCAAGCTCAACGACGAGAGCGTGCTCGACTTCGTCCGCGAGTTCGACTCCTCGTGGTCCGGCGCGGCGATGACGATCTGGCCCAACATGACGGCCTTGCGCCAGACCAACATCCTCAACACCCGGCTCATCGTGCCGCGCGGGCCGAACGAGCTGATGATGATCTGGGCGGTGTTCGGCCGCGCCTCCGACGACGAGGCGATGACCCGCCACCGGCTGCGCCAGAACAACATCTTCGGCCCCGGCGGCTTCCTGGGCATCGAGGACAACGAGGCGCTCAAATTCGTCCAGGACGGGCTCCGGCGCTCGATGCCCCGGGTCGGGCTCGCGCTGCTGGGCGACGACGACGAGGAGACCGACACCATCATCACCGAGCGCGCGATCCGCGCGATGTACCGCTACTACCGCGAGGCGATGGCGCTGTGACCGGGCTTGCCGCCGCCGACAAGCCGCGCGCGGCGCGCGCCGACCGCGCCGCCTTCCGCGATTTCAGGCTGGAGATCGAGGAGTTCCACTTCGACTACGCCGACGCGCTGGAGCGCGGCGAGGTCGAGCAGTGGTGCGAGTTCTTCACCGACGATGCGTTCTACTGCATCATCGCGCGCGACAACTACGAATCCGGCCTGCCGCTCGGCCTCGTCTATTGCGAGGGCAAGGGCATGCTCAAGGACCGCGCGTTTGCGCTGCGCAACACCGAGATGTACGCGCCGCGCTACCTCAATCTGCAGATCAGCAACGTGCGCGTCCACGAGGCGGCGGGCGCGACGATCCGCGCCGAGGCCAACTATCTGCTGCTCGAGACCCTGGTCGAGGAGCCGAGCCGGATCCAGCAGGTCGGCAAGTATTACGACCTGTTCGAGCGCATCGACGGCCGCCTGCTGATCCGGGAGCGCCGCTGCGTCTACGACTCGGTGGTGATCAACAACTGCCTGGTGTTCCCGGTCTAGGGGGTGCCGGCGCGCCGGAACAGCGACAGCCACACCAGCGCGGACAGCGCCGTGACGGTCTCCATGCTGAGCACGAAGGCCGGGTCGGGCCACGCCCATGGGTTGCCGGGCCCGGCGGCAAAGCCCGCCGCCAGCGACAACAGGACGCTGCCCGCCGCGAGACCGGCCAGGGCCGCCCACGCAACGGGCGGATGCGCGGTCCACCCGACAGAGCCGCACAGCGCCGACACCAGCAGGCCCGTCGCCACGGCGAGCACGGCAAGCTCCGCCGGCAGGCTCAGCACGGCGACGACCCAGAGCGGCGGCCACAGCAGCGCAACGGCGCCGAACCCGGCCCAGCCGCCGACGCCCCGCCGCGCCCCGCCGGCGATCATGTGTGGAACGCCCCGGGCGCGTTCGGGGTTCGCGTCGGTACCGATGTCGTTCCGGGACACCCGCCTCTCCGTTTCCTGAAACACCCGGCCGCAGGGGCCGTGAAGCTGCGCAGGGTCGGGCTGTGGGGACGGGCCGGCAATGCGTCCGTTCGCCGCAGGCGCCAGGGCTTCCGGCGTCGACACGGTCGGGCTGCGTCCTTCGATACGCCGCGCCCGCCCTACCCCGCCACCCGGTAGTCGCGGATCACGTCCGGGTCGGGCTCGGCGCCGAGGCCGGGGCCGGTGGGGATGCGGAACCTGCCGCCTTCGACGGGGGAGACGAGGCCCGGGTAGAGGGTGGCTTCCAGCCGGGTGTGGAAGCGCTCGATCCAGCCGCCGCCGGCACGCCCGGTGAGCGGCATCGCGGCGAAGAGTTGCAGCGTGGCGAGCCAGCCCGGCCCGAAATAGGGCGAATGCGGCATCACCGCCGCGCCGTGGGTCTCGGCCAGCGCCAGCACCTTGAGGAACTCGGTCACCCCGCCGAGCTTGGTCACGCTCGGCTGGACGTAGCGCGCCGCCCCCGCGTCCAGCAGGCTCTGGAACTCGAACGCCGTCGACGCGTTCTCGCCGCAGGCGAGGTCGATGCCGGACTCGCGCTGGAGCCGGGCGAGGGCGGCAAAATCCTCCGGCGGGAAGATCGGCTCCTCCAGCCAGTGCAGGCCGTAGGGCTTGAGCCGGGCGGCCATCCTGCGCGCCTCGTCCGGCGTCCACGGGCAGTTGACATCGACGCAGAGCGGCACGCCGTCCCCCATCGCCGCGCGCGCCGCGGCGATCTCGGGCTCGTCGGTCTCGTGCAGCTTGATCGCCCTGTAGCCTTCGGCGAGCGCCGCGCGCACGGTCTCCGCGACCAGCTCCGGGTCGCGGTATTTGAACAGGCTCGCATAGCCCGGCACCAAAGGCGGTTCGGCCGGCCCGCCGAGCAGCCGGCCGAGCGGCAGCCCGGCCCGCTTGCCGGCGAGGTCCCAGAGCGCGATGTCCACAGCCGAGATGCCGAACAGGGTGATGCCGTAGCGCCCGAAGAGATGGAGCGCCTGCTGCAGGTCGCGGCCGATCCGCGCGATGTCGGCCGCGTCGCGCCCGATGAGCACCGGCGCCACGGTCGAATCGACGACCGCCTTCACCGCCTTCATGCAATTGTAGCTGAACGCCTCGCCCCAGCCGGTCGCCCCGTCTTCGGTGTCGATCCGCACCAGCAGAATGGTGAGCCCGTCCCATTCCTGCCCGCCCCAGGCGGGCGGCGGCCCGCCATGGTCGTGCGGGATGGCCAGCGGGATGGCTTCGATGCGGGCGATCTTCATGCGTGCGCCTCACACCCTGGCGTCGAAGATCCTCACGCCGTAGGTGCGCTCGAGATGGCGGCCGAAGCGGAACTTGCATTCCGGGCCGTCCATCGGCGGGTCGGGCAGCGCGCCGCCGAGCGGCTCGACGTCGAGCACCACGAAGGCCTCGCCATTGACCCGCTCGACCTCGTCCATGCCGTCGCGGAGCTCGCCGAGGTCGCCGAAACGGAACACGTTCCTGAGCCCGCAGGCGCGCGCCAGCGCGGCGTAGTCGGTCTCGCCGCCATCCGACATGCCGATCTCGAAGGTGGCGCCGTAGACCCCGTTATCGACCAGGAAATGGGTCAGGTTGGGGAGCCCCAGCCGGCGCTCCACCGTCAGCATGCCGGGGTTCATCAGGAAGGCGCCGTCGCCCGAGAACGCCCAGACATTGGCCTGCGGGATGCCGTAGGCGATGCCGGCGGCGAACAGCGAGGCGAGGCTCATCGAGGCTTCGAGGTAAAACACCTTCTCGGTCTCGCCGGTGAGCTTCCACCACATCTCGGACGCGTTGCCGGCCGAGGTGACGACGACCTGGTCGGTCCAGCGCTCGACCAGATGGGCGAAGCAGGCCTCCATCGCCATCGCCATCACGCGCTCTCCCCGTACAGCAGGTCGCGGGTGAAGCCGACCACCACGGGGCGCGAGATGGTCCGCGAATGCGCCTCGGCGCGGCGGATCTCGCCGAGCTGGTCCGGGCGCTCGATCACCGTGTAGGGGAGGTCGATCGAGCGCATGACGGGCTCCATATAGAGCCCGTTCGAGACGTGGAACTTGGCGCGGTCGCCGAGCCGCCCCCGCATGGTGATGAAGATCGTCATCGGCACCATGTAGGTGTAGTTGATCTTGGTGATCGCGTAGATGCAGGTCATCAGCCCGGACGCGCCCATCAGGGCGAGCGAGCCCTTGCCGCCGAAGAACGCTCCCGAGCACAGCCCGATCGCCGATTCCTCGCGGTTGACCGGGATGTGGTCGAACCGCGCATCGGCCTCGAACGCCTCGATCAGCGCGGCGATCCAGCCGTCCGGCAGGCTGGCGACCAGCTCGATCCCCGACTGCGCCGCCTGCTCGGCGATGGCGGCGGCGATCTCGCGGCTCGGCCCGGCCATCCGCGCCTCCTACAGATCGGTCACGCCGGCGCGGTGGCGGAGATACTGCCACGCCCGGTTGACCGATATCTCGCTGGTGAAGGTGGCCGAGCAGTGCTCGATCTCGGCGGCGGAGAGATAGGTGACCTCGCCCATCCGCATCGCCGCGGCCTGCAGCTCGGCGGCGACCTGGAGATAGACCGACGTCATCACCGATTGCCGGTGCGAGCCCCCCGCCACCGCGCAGCCATGGCCGCGCATCAGCGCCACCCGCCCGCCGCCGAGGCATTGGGCGAGGTCGCGCCCCTGCTCCATGTTGACCACCAGCAGGTTGGTGTCGCCGAACCTGTCGCGGATGTCCCAGACCGGGATGTCGGCGCCGATCGCCGCGCCGACATGGATGATCGGCCTGAGCTTCACCCCGGTCACCCCGAACGGGATGACCGCGTGCGAGTGGTTGTGGACCACCGAGTGGACGTCGGGCCGCTGCTCGAAGATCGCGCCGTGGATGAAGCGCTCGGCGTAGGGCACCCGGCCCGAGTCGTCCACCGGCTCGCCGTCCAGGGTGAACTCCATGATGTCGTCGAGGGTCACCAGCTCCGGCGAGCGCGAGCACGACATCAGGTAGCGCTCGGGGTTGCCGGGATGGCGCACGGTGACATGGCCGTAGGCGTCGACGACCCCCTCGCGGGACAGAATGCGGTTGGCGACCACCACGTCGCGCATCGCCTGAAGCACATCGCTCATGCCGGAATCCCCTCTGCCGTGCCGCGGATGAATGCCTGGCGCCGGTCTTACCATGCCGCACCGGGCCGCGCGAGCGACGACGCCGCGCCCGGGGGCAGCGCATTAAAATTTCTTATGGACTGTGCAAGTAAACGATATTATTTTTTATTTATCGTCCGGCGTATATCCATCAGGTGCCTTGATAGGTACATCCGCGACCCGAAGCCCCGTCCGGGGCTCTCCGGGCCGGATCGGGAAAGCTAGTCGGCGCGAAAGCGCCCTGGGAGACGAGTTATGCCGGTCACGTTACGTCAACTGCGCTATTTCCGGGCGTTGGTCGAACACGGCTCCTTCAGCCGGGCGGCCGAGAGCGTCCACGTGTCGCAGCCCGCTCTCTCGCTGCAGATCCGCGAGCTCGAAGCCACGCTCGGCGGGCCCGTGGTGGAGCGCGAGAGCCGCGGCATCCAGCTCACCCGGCTGGGCCGCGAAGCCCATGAACAGACTTTGCGGATCCTCGACGAAACGCTGCTGCTCGAGACCATGGGCAAGCGCTTCGAAGAGGGGCCGCTGCGGTTCTCGGTCGGCATCCTGTCCACGCTGGCGCCCTATATGCTGCCGGGGTTGCTGGCGCGGCTGGAACGCTCCGCGCCGCGTGTCGAGCTCAACGTCACCGAAGGGGCCGGCCAGGACCTGGTCGCCCATTTGCTGGCCGGGCGGCTCGACGCGGCGATCGTCTCGCTGCCGCTCGGCTTGCTGGAGCTGCCGGAACGGGAGCTGTTCGAGGACCGGTTCCTGCTCGCCGGCCGCGCCAGGCGGCTTTCCGCGGTCCGCTCGCTCGACGGCGAGCCGCACCCGGCCGACCTGGCGCGGGCGGATATCGGCCCGCTGCTGACGCTCGGGGAGGGCCATTGCCTGGCCGACCAGGTCCTCGGAGCGTGCTCGATGTGGCGCATCCAGGACGTCCGCCGCGGCGCGGAGTCGCTGACGACCCTGGCGAAGCTGGTGGCGAACGGCGCCGGGCTCACCCTGATCCCGGAGACCGCCGCGCTGTGCGAGAGCACCGCCGCGCCCGAGCTGCGGTTGCTCAGATTCTCCGATCCCGAACCCTCGCGGCGTATCGGTCTCGTCCACCGCGCGGTCTATCAGGGCCAGCACTGGATCGACATCCTGGCCGAGAGCGCGACCGACGCGGGGCTGGCGCTGGTCGAGGAGGCGCGGGAGGTGATCGGCGACGCCCTCGTGGTTTCCTGACGGCGCGGGCCGGCGGGTTCGTTGACCGCGGCCTCGCGCCCCGTTCATGATGGCGCGGGGCCCCGCGGCCCCGGGGTCGTCACAGGAGGCTCCGATGAGCGCAAGACCGTCGATCCGCCTCAGCCATGCCGGGTTCCACGTCTTCGACCTCGACCGGATGGTGGACTTCTTCACCACGGTTTACGGGCTCGAGGTCACCGACCGGGGCAGCATCGAGGGGCGCGGCGAGATCGCCTTCCTCGGCGCCGACCCGCGCGACCACCACCAGCTCGTGCTGTACCAGGGGCGGACGGCGCGCGACGGCGTCCACCACAACCACGTGTCCTTCGAGGTCGGCGATCTCGACCGGCTGAGGGAGATCCACCGGGCGCTGCGGGGCTGGCCCGGGGTCACCAACCTGCTCACCGTCAACCACGGCGTCGCCTGGTCGGTCTATTGCGACGACCCGGAGGGCAACCGCACCGAGGTCTTCGTCGACACCCCCTGGCATGTCGACCAGCCCTACTATTCCGGCGACCTCGACCTCTCGCTGAGCGACGCGGAGATCGCCGAGCGCACCGGGCGGATGCTCGAATCCGACCCGACGACGGAACCGGTCGGGCAATGGCGCGAGCGTTTCGCGGAGCGGCTGGGGATCGGCGGGACCGCGCCGGAGGAGGGGTAGCGGGACCCGGGCGGGCGCGCGGTCAGCCAGCCGGGTCGCGCCGGCTCCGCTCGAAGCTTCTCCTCACGTCTTCCACCCTGGTGTCCCGCCGGTCGATCGGCTTCACCGCCGCGGCGGCCGCATCGAAGCCTTCCAGGCAGCGGGTGTTGACCGCCCAGCCGGAAAACGGCGCGATCCCGCGCGCCATCTCCTCTTCCGTCGGATAGCTCGGCCGGCGGAACGGGAGGATGCCGCAGTCGGGGCAAAAATAGTCCGCGGCCGTGAGGGATCCCCAGCGATAGAGGCTCAGGTCTTCGAGCGGCGTCAGCAGGCGGACCGCGTCTTCCGGGACGCGGTGGATCAGGGCGCCCCGCTTGTGGCAGACCGAGCAGTTGCAGACCCGCACGTGATCGACATCGGCGTCGACCTCGAAGCGCACCTTGCCGCAGTGGCAGGAACCCCGCCAGATTCGCTTCATGCCCGGACCGGCCTCTCGCCGGGACTCAGGCGTCGAGCGACGCGCGCGCTTCCGCCGCGGTCGCGTGGATCGAAAACAGCCGATCGAAGCCGGTGACCTGGAAGACCCCGCGAACCGGATCGGTGAGGGCGCAAAGCACCAGCTCGACGTCGCGCTCCCGCAGCGCCTTCCCCTTCAGGAGGATGACGCGGAGACCCGCGCTGCCGATGAAGTCGACCTGCTCGAAATCCAGGATCAGGGCGCGGTCGGTCTCCGCCATCGCGCGTTCCACCGCCTCCTCGAAGTCGGGGGCGGTCGCGTAGTCGATGCGTCCCTTCACGCCAAGCGACAGGACGTCGTCGTCTCGTTCGGCTGTCACATCCATCGTCTCGACGTCCCGTCGCTCGGTCGGCCCGGTCGCGGGTTTCCGCCCGATCCCGAGCGCCAATCAAATGGTGCATCCCCGGGCGCCAAAAACCAAGAAATATTCGGATAAGATTTGCTTATGGGCCGGCCTGGCGGCGGGCTTCCACGGTCCGGCTCGCGGTACCGCCCGCGTCCCGTTTCCGGTCGATCCGCATGAGCAGCGGCGGCAGCAGGAACAGATCGGCGAAGAGCGCGAGCGCGATGACCATGGCGGTGAGCCTGCCCATCCCGGAGTTGAGCTCGAAGCTCGACAGGCTCACCACGACGAAGCCCGCGACGAGCACGAGAGAGGTGGTGAGCAGCGCGCGGCCCACGGTGCGGAAGGCGACGCGCACGGCGTCGGGAGACGCGCAGCCGAGCTCGCGCCGGGCCCGCTGGTACTTGCTCAGGAAGTGCACCGTGTCGTCGACCACGATGCCCAGCGTCATGGCCGTCACCATCGACAGCGAGACCCCGACCTCTCCCACCGCCCACCCCCAGATACCGAAACCCATCGCGCCCGGAACCAGGTTCGGGACCAGGCTGGCGAGCCCGAGCCGCAACGACCGCAGCGCGAGGATGAGGATGAGGGAGATGCCCATCAGGGCGGCGGTGGTGCCGAGCAGCATCGCGATGATGTTGCGCCGGCCGAGATGGGCGAACATCAACGTGCCGCCGGCGCTCTCGGCGCGGACGATTCCGGGCGCGCGGTCGGCCAGCCATCGCAGCGCGCGCCGGTCGAGCGCGATCACCTCGTTCGACGACAGCGTCCTGGTCGCCACCGTCATGCGGGTCGCCGATTTGTCGACGTCGATCTGGTTGTTGAGATCGAGACCGGCGGGAAGCGACAGCTCGTAGAGCAGCAGATATTGCGCGGCCAGCTCGCGGCTCGCGGGCAGGCGGTACTGCGCCGGATCGTCGCCGTGCAGGTTCCTGTTGAGCCGCCGGAAGGTATCGGTGATGACGTTGACATGGATCGTTTCGGGCTGCGCCCTGTACCATTCGGCGAACGCGGCGAGGTCGGCGAGGTAGGCGGGTTCGGCGATCCCGCCCGGCCCGCCCGAGGCGAGCGCGTACTCCATGGTGTAGATGCCGGTGAGGTTCTCGACGGTGAAATCCGCGTCGCGCCGGAACTCGATGCTCTGGTCGAAATAGTGCAGGAAGACGTCGTTCAGCTCGTTGCGCGGTATCGAGGCCACGAGCGCCACCGCGATCGCGCCGAAGCCCCACAGCAATGCGCGGCGCCGGCGGATCACGAACTCGCCGAGCGCGGCCATCGCCGCATCGCGGCGGTACCCGGCCGCGCGCACCCGGACCGGCAGCAGCGAAAGCAGCGCCGGCAATACGGTCACCGAGAGCACGAAGGACGCGACGACCCCGAACGCGACGAAGGTGCCGAGGTGGCGGAGCGGCGGCACCTCGGAGAAGTTCATGCTCAGGAAGCCCAGCGCGGTGGTCAGGCTGGCGAGGAAGACGGGTTGAAGATTGACCCGCATCGATTCGACGATCGCGTTCCGCTTGAGCTCGTCGCTTCGCGGCGGCGGCGTGCCGGTGCGCCGGTCCGGCTGCGCGCGGGACGCGGCGCTCTGCATGTGGTGGACCAGGCTCGAGAATATGTGGACGCAGCTGGCGATGGCGACCGTGAGCACGACGACCGGCGCGATGGCGGAGGGCGTCGTCATCGGCAGCCCCACCCAGCCGCCGAGACCCACCGCGGTCATCACCGACAGCGCGACCACGAGCATGATCGCGAAGGTCCCGCCCAGCCCTCCCGTCAGCAGCACCAGCATCAGCGTCATGGCCGCGAAGCTCGCCGGGACCAGGAGCTGGAGGTCGCGCAGCGAGACCTCCATGAAGGCCTGGTTGAAAATGACCTGGCCGGTCACCCGCACGTCGATGCCGGGGAAGCGCTCGCGGACCCGGTCCGCGAGACCGTAGGAGAAATCGGCGATCCGGGACCCTTCGCGCATTTCGTTCCCGCCCGGCAGCGCGACGGTGACGTTGACGCCGGCGACCCCGCCGTCGCGCGCGATCAGGCGACCCGCCAGCAGCGGTTCGGCCAGGGCGATCGCGCGAATCCGGGACCGCTCGCCGGCATCGCCGCGGGCGCCGGCATCCACCAGATCGCGGACCAGGATGTCGTCGCCGTCCGCCGTCGAGTGCTGGAAGTTGGTCAGCGAGTCGACGCGGGTCGCATAGGGAATCTGCCAGGATCGTTCGGTGAGCCAGGCGACGGCTTCGAGCGCGACGGCCGAGGTGGCGTCCCGGTCCTCGGGTACGACTGCGAAGAGCACGTTGCTGGTCTTGCCGTAGGTGTGCTCCATCGCCTCGCTGGCGAGGAGCTGGGGGTTGTCCCTGGCGAAGTAGATGCGGTCGTCTGCCGAGAATTCGAGAAACGCCGTGCCGCCCGCCGCGATCCCGGTCAGCACCAGGGCGACGGCGATGATCGGCCAGCGCAGCGCGATGACCCAGCCGCCGAGCCGCGCCTCGAACGCGTGGAGCGTCTTAATGCCTCGCACAGTCCGTGGTCCTGTCGCCCGCCTCCGGGAACCGGCTAGCACGGGGACGCGCCGACCGGAAATGCCGATTGGCGCCGCGCCCATGCCCGGCCCGCATGGCAGGGGCGCCTCTACACCGTCAGAGAGGGTCCATGCCGTCGACCGGGCCGGGGTCGGCGATGCCGGGGCCGAACACCTCGCGACCGCCGAGGAAGGTGCGCTCCACGCCGATGTCCCTGAGCGCGTCCTCGGCGCAGCGCAGCGGGTCGGCGTCCAGCACCGCCATGTCGGCCAGCTTGCCCTTCTCCAGCGTACCCTTGACGTCCTCCTCCCAGGTCACCATCGCGCCGGTCTGGCAGATCATGCGCAACGCCTCCTCGCGGCTGAGCTCGCTCTCGCCCAGCGTGCGGCCGGAATCGGCGTCGTAGCGGGCGAGCGCCTCCCACATGGTCCACAACATGGAATAGGGCACGTTGTCCGACGACAGCGCGACCGGCACGCCGGCATCGATGAGGGCGCGGATCGGCATCGCGCGCTCGCCGATCTCGTGCAGGTTGAAGCGGTCGGACGCCATGTACATGAAGTTCGGCGTCACCGTCGCGATCACGCCGAGCGCCTTCATGCGCCGGATCTGGTCGGCGCTCGCCTCGATCACGTGGATCATCACCCAGCGCCGGTCGCGGATCGGCACCTCGGCGTCGATCGCCTCATAGGCCCGGAGCACCCGTTCGAGGTCGTAGCAGATCAGGCAGCTCAGCCTGATCCCGAGCCGGGCGGCGTGCACGCCGATCTCGACGAACCGGTCATGCGACAGCGAGTGGTAGAAATGCCCGGCCCAGGCCTCGTAGGGGTAGTCCTCGCCGATGATCGCGGCGGCCTGCTCGTTGGCGACGTCGACGCAGACGCCCTCGTAGCGCAGCCTGTCGTCTCCGCTGCCGCGCCCGGCGAGCCGTCCCGCCCATTCGTCGAGTATGCCGGCCAGCCTGCGGTCGTCGACCGAGGCGCCGGGGACGCTGAGCGGCAGATGGGCGCGCACCACGAGGTCGCCGTCCTCGTGCACCCGGCGATAGGCCTCGAGGATCGCTGGCGTCAGCCCGTGCCCCTCGTAGATGCTCGTCGTGCCGGCGGCGGCGTAGGCCGCGGCGCCCAGCCGGCAGCCCGCCACGCGGTCCTCGAAGGTGATCCGGGGCGCCCTGCGCATCAGCGTGTACTCGATCACCGACGCGTAGGAGCGGTCGAGGAAGACGCCGCTGGGCTCGCCGTCGCCGTCGGTGAGGATCTCGACATTGTAGGGTGCGGGGGTGTCGCGGTCGATCCCGCACAGCCCGAGCGCCGCCGAGTTGGCGACCGCGACGAACGGCCGGTGCACCCACCAGCCCCAGGGAACGCGGATATAGACCGGGTTGTCGGGCGAGACCGCGTCGAGGTCGTGGCGGGTCGGGAAGCGGCCTTCCTCGAGCTGGTCGGGCCGGCTGATATAGGACAGCTTGGGCGTGCCCATGGGCATGAAGACGACCCATTCGCCCTTCGGCGTGCGGGCGCAGGCGCCCGCCACGGCTTCGACGATCGCCGCGACCGAGTGCCGCCCGGCGAGCGAGTATCCGCCGCGCGCCTTCAGCCCCTCGCGGTCCATGTGGGCGTGGGTGTCGATGAAGCCCGGGCACACCGCCCGTCCGCCGAGATCGACGATCCGCGTGTGGCGCCCGCGCCCGGCCAGCACTTCGTCGTCGCCGCCCACCGCCGAAACGCGCCCCCCGGCGGCGGCGACCGCGCTCGCCATCCGCGAGGAGCCGTCGAGCGTGATCACCGTGCCGCCGTGCAGGATCAGATCGTGTTCCGGAAACATCGCGCTCTCCCTGTCTAGCCTTGCGCCTTCCATGCGAGGAAATGGGCGACGATCTCCTCGCCGGTGGCGAACCAGACGCCGTCATGGCCGCGGATATGCGCGAGCGCGCGGTCCAGCGCGCCGATGCGGTGCGGGACGCCGATGATATAGGGGTGGAGCGAGACCGCGGCGACGCGGCCGGAGGTGGCGCTCTCGGCATAGAGCACGTCGAAGGCGCGGCGGATCATGCGCTCGAAATCGTCGGCGGTGAAGCCGCTGCCCTCGAAGGCCTGCTTGTCGGAGACCCCGGCGCCGTAGGGCATCGAGACCAGCGGCCTGCCGGCGACCTCCATCAGCACCGGCTGGTCGTCGGAGTCCCAGTCGGCCACGTAGCGGCAGCCCTCGGCCACCAGCCGGTCGAGCGTCCCCCAGGTCTCCTGCCGCCCGGCGCCGAGCCAGCCGGTCGGGCGGCGGCCGGTGGCGCGCTCGATGCGCTCCAGCGTGCGGGCGATCATGCGCCCGGCCTCCTCTTCCGAGCCCGCCTCGTTGAGCCGCCTGGTGTTGCTCTCGCAATGGCCCATCAGCTCCCAGCCGAGGTGCACGCACTCCTCGACGACGCGCGGGCAGGCGTCGCAGGCCTCCGAGTTGAGCGCGACCGTCCCCTTCACCCCGTGGCGCTCCATCGCCTCCATCATGCGGAACACGCCGACCCGGTTGCCGTAATCCCGCCGGCCCCAGGCCGACACGTCGGGAATCAGACCCGGCCCGTCGGGCATCCGCTCGTCGAGCGCGAAGACCTCGATATTGGGGATCGCCCAGAACGCGATCCGCGCCCCGCCCGGCCAGCGCAGCGGCGGCCGGTCGACGATAGGCTCGTAGGGGTAGGGGCCGCGGGCGCTCGGTTCCATCCGCCGATTGTGGCGTCCGCGCGGGCGCGTTGCCAGACCCCGGCGGAGGACGCAAGATGCGCGGGTCCGACCGAGAACGGAGCTGGCGATGACGACGATCGATGCCGATGCCCATGTCCTGGAGACGCCGGATACTTGGCGCTATCTGCGCGACGACGAGCTTGACTGCGCCCCGATGGTCGTCGCCCGCGCCTCCGGCGCGCAGGACCGCGGGCTGGAGGGCCAGGCGATCGAGGAATACTGGGTGATCGACGGCTCGATCCTGCCCAAGGAGGACAATGTCGGCAGCGACACCACCGCCGATACCCGCGAGATGCGCGACATCCCGGGCCGGCTCGCCCATATGGACCGGCTCGGGGTCGACATCCAGGTGCTCTACCCGACGCTGTTCCTCAGGCCGGTCACCATGAAGGCGGGAATCGAGCTCGCGCTGAGCCGGAGCTACAATCGCTGGCTCGCCGATATCTGGCGCCAGGCGCCCGGCCGGCTGCGCTGGGTGATGTCGCCGCCGCTGCTGGCGATGGAGCGGCTCGACGAGGAGCTCGACTTCGCCCAGGAGAACGGCGCCGTCGGCATCTTCCTGCGCGGCCTCGAATGCGACCGCACGCTGAACGACCCCTATTTCTTCCCGGTCTACGAGGCGGCCGAGGAGCGGAACCTGCCGGTCTGCATC
Organism: Defluviicoccus sp. bin129; assembly: GCA_002239065.1. Lineage (GTDB taxonomy): Bacteria > Pseudomonadota > Alphaproteobacteria > MPNO01 > MPNO01 > MPNO01. The sequence goes on from MPNO01000058.1 coordinate 17,468, forward strand.
CACTCGGCGACCAACAGCCCGACCATGCACCGCTTCTTCCTCGACGATTCCGGGTTCTCGAAGTTCAAGCTCGCCACCATCGGCGCGTTCCACACCCTGGTCTATCACGCGATCCCCGACCGCTTCCCCGGCGTGCGCTGGGGCTTCATCGAGGTGTCGAGCCAGTGGGTGCCCTATGTGATCAACGACCTCTCGATCCGCTTCCGGAGGAAGGGCAAGGAGCTCGGCGAGGACGTGCTCCGGCGCCACAACATCTGGGTCGCCTGCCAGGTGACCGACGACCTGCCCTACGTGCTCGGCTATACCGGCGAGGACCATCTGGTGATCGGCACCGATTACGGCCACGCCGACACCGCGACCGAGATCGAGGCGCTGCGCCTGCTCAAGCAGGACGGGCGGGTCGAACCGCATGTGGTCGACAAGATCCTCGACGACAACGCCAGGGCGTTCTACGGGCTGGGCTAGTGTCGGGCCAATGCAGACATCTTTACATCAACAATTTTAGCCATCATGATGCAGACATGCGTACCACCCTGACACTGGACCCGGATGTCGCGCAGATTCTCCAGCGGGAAATGCGCCGGACCGACAGGAGCATGAAGGCGGTCGTCAACGATGCCTTGCGTCTCGGCCTCGGTGTGCGGGGCAAGCCTGCCCAGTCGCCTCGTTACCGGGTGGAACCTCACGCCTTCGGCCTCAAGCCGGGCGTTGACAGGGATCGGATCAACCAGCTCGTCGACGAGATGGATGCCGACGCGATCGCCGGCCGCTACGACGGGTGATCGTTCCCGACGTCAATCTGCTGCTGCACGCCCACGACGCGCAGTCTCCCCGGCACGGGGCGGCCAGACAGTGGTGGGAAACCCTGATGAACGGCACCGGCAGCGTCGGCCTCCCCTGGGTGGCCATGCTGGGATTCATCCGCATCGCCACGAATCCGAGGATTCTCGATACTCCACTCCCGGTCGACGGCGCCTGCGCGCGCGTTCGAGCCTGGCTCGGCAGACCGCAGACGGTCATCGTTCACCCGGGAGAGCGTCACGCGGACATTCTGTTCGGTCTCCTGGATAGCGTGGGCTCCGCCGGCAATCTGACGACGGACGCCCACCTCGCAGCCCTGGCGATCGAGCATCAGGCCGAGCTTCACTCGACCGACGCCGACATGGCCCGGTTTCCGGGTCTGAGGTGGATGAACCCGCTCGCCTGACTTTACTCCGTGCCCGCCGAGCCGCCCGCCCCGTCGCCGAGGAACGGGCGGATCGCCTGGCGGAAGGCTTCGCGCATGCGGGGGCTGTGGAGCATCTCGTAGTCGTATTCCGGCGCCGGGCCGGGCTCCACCTTGAGGCAGCCGAAGACCGGGCCGGGGGCGGCGAGGAGCTCGGGCAGCACCGCCGAGAACCGGTTGAGCCCGTCGAAGGAATGCACCTCCTCGTAGCCGGCATCGCGCGCGAAGCCGGCGAAGTCGACCCGGTCGCGGCCCGGGATCGGGTGGCCGCCATTGGCCTCGTAGGTGCCGTTCTCGACCACGAAATGGACCAGGTTCCGGGGCGCCGCCTCGGCGATGGTCACCAGGCTGCCGAGGTTCATCAGCAGGCTGCCGTCGCCGTCGAGCACGACGACCTTGCGGCCGGGCAGCCCGATGGCGAGCCCGAGCGCGTGCGACGAGGCCTGGCCCATCGCGCCGGTGCTGACGAAGTTGAGCGGGCTGGGGTCGATCGCCACCCACTCGAAGGCGGACGTATAGGCCGCGACCATGATGGCCTCGCCGCGGTGCTCGGCGAGTTTGCGGAAGCATTCGTCGCGCCGCATCATCGTTCGATCCTCCTTCCGATCAGCGCGACCACCGGGCGGGATTCGGCGTAGGCCCGCTCGATCGCCGGCGCGAGCTGCGCGACATCGGGCGAGGTCTCGATGGAGAGCCGGTCGATCCCCATCGCGTCCAGCACCGGCTCGATGATCCGCACCCCGTAGCTCGCCGAATCCGCCGCCGGGCGGTCGGGCTCCTTGCCGAGCAGCCCGACCACCATGCACACCGGCAGCTCGTACTCGACCGCGATGGCGCGGATCGCGTTGAGCGAATCCATCAGCCCGGTCTGCTGCATCAAGAGCGCCGCCCGCTTGTCGCAATAGGACAGCGCGGCGCAGATCGACACCCCCTCGTCCTCCTTGCAGAGCCGGATCAGGCGGATGTCGGGATCGTCCGCCAGCCGCCACAATATGCCGGCGCTGGTGACGATGTCGGGCAGCGCCGCGACATGGCCGATACCGGCCGCCTTGAGGGCATCGACGATCTCGCCGCCGAGCGGGGTGTCGCCGGTCGCCATTCAGGAAGCCTCCGCCGCCTCGATCAGCAGCCCGGCCGTCTCTTCCGGCATGGTCACCATCGCGTCGTGGCCGGTCGGCAGCTCGCGGTAGCGCCAGCTCGGGTCGTCGCGGAACCGCTCGGCGAGGATCCTGAACGGCGTCGGCCCCGCCGAGCCGGCGCACAGGATATAGGTCCGCGGCAGGCCGTCCGAGCCGCCGTTCGCCAGCCGGATGGGCTCGATCTGGGTACGCACCGGGTGCCGCGTGATGCGCCGCTCCACCCAGCGATAGGGCTCGGGCGGGCTTTTTGGGATATCGAACATGTTGGTGTAATGCGTCGCCGAACCGCCGCCCTCGTCGGTCAGGTCGAGGCGGCGCTTGATCTCGGCGCCGATATCGGCGTCGGTCGCGTCGGGGTTGGCGAGGGTCACCGCCATCGAGGCGGAGCTGTCGCCGTCCGCCGGCACGAAGGCATCGAGATAGACCGCATGCGCCAGCCGGTCCTTCATGCGGTCGGCGACCCCGGTGATCACGTTGCCGCCATAGGAGTGGCCGACCAGGACCACCTCGTCGAGCTCCTCCCAGACGATCACGTTGGCGACGTCGGCGACATGGGTGTCCATGCCGATGTCGCGGGACAGCAGATGCGAGCGCTCGCCGAGCCCGGTCAGCGTCGGGGTGAACGCCTCGTGCCCCCGCGCGCGCAGGACCGCGCGCACGTCTCGCCAGCACCAGCCGCCATGCCATGCGCCGTGCACCAGGACGAAGGTCGCCATCTCTTCCCTCCCGCGATGAAGCGTCTCGATGCGCATCATTGGACCGGAGCGGGGGATTTGGCTAGCCTTTCCGGCGAATTCCGCGCATCGAGGAAACAAGTCGATGTTCGAGACCCCGACGATCGAGCGTTCCACCTTCGACGGCGTCTTCAGGTCCGTCGAGGAGGCCGAGTCCCTGCCGGCGTGGTGCTACACGTCCGAGGAGTACTACCGGCTCGAAGTCCGGAACCTGTTCTCGCGGAGCTGGAACTTCTTCGGCCATGTCGACCAGGTGGCGGCGCCCGGCGACTACATCGCGGTCGACTATGTCGGCGTGCCCATCGTCATCGTGCGCGGCCGGGACGGGGAGATCCGGGCCTTCGCCAACAACTGCCGCCACCGCGGCACCCCGGTGGCCGGCGGCGAGGGCAATTGCCGCGCCTTCACCTGCCCCTATCACGGCTGGGTGTACGACCTCGACGGCGGGCTGCACAGCGCGCCGGGCATGGAGCGGGCGCGGAATTTCGATCCCGCCCGCCACGGGCTGCGCCGGCTGCGGCTGGAAACCTGCGGCTGCTTCCTCTTCGTCAACTTCGACGACGACGCGCCGCCGCTCGCCGAGTATCTGGGCAACTTCCCGGAGCTGATGGCGTCCTACCGCCTCGACGAGCTCGCTCTGGCGCGCAGGCGGGTGCACGAGGTGGACTGCAACTGGAAGGTTCACATCGAGAACGCGATGGAGGAGTACCACCTGCCGATGGTCCACGGGGCTACGCTCAACCCCAAGGAGATGGAGCACTCGGCGGCGCCCACCGAAGGCGCCTGGCTCGACATCCGCGAGCACCACGACGCGCACACCCGCTCGCTGCTGATCGAGGATCTGGAACACGAGCTGCCGCATATCGAGGGGCTGGAGGGCCGCGCCGCGATGGGCACCAACTATGTCTGCCTCAACCCGTCGACCATGCTCGGCATGACGCTCGACTCGATCTGGTATCTGGAGCTCCAGCCGCAGGGCCCCAACCGGACGCGGGTGATCCACGGCGCCTGCTTCCCGAAGGAGACCGTGGCGCGGCCCGATTTCGAGGCCAAGGCGGCCTATTACTACAAGCGCTGGGACACCACGCTCGCCGAGGACAACGCGGTCGCCGCGCTGCAGCAGCGCGGGCTCAAATCGCCGCTCGCCCCGCGCGGCCGGTTCTCCCATCTCGAACCCCTGGTCCCGCAGCTCGCCCAGTGGTGGGTCGAACGCACCGTCCGGTAGAGGCGTCTTCATGAATCCCGCCCGCACCCGCCTGCACATCGAGAACGATTCGAGCCTCGGCGCCGTCTTCGAGGTGACCGGGGACCGGCTCCAGGCCGCGTTCTCCCGCTTCCCCGACCTCGCCGAAAGGGTGGTGTGCAGCATCGGCTACGACTGCGCCGATTTCGATCGCCAGATCGCCGACGCGGACGCGCTGGTTTGCTGGGACATCGACCACCGCAACATCGCCGAGCGGGCGCCCAGGCTGCGCTGGATCCACGCGACCGGCGCGGGGGTCGAGCATTTCGCGCCCTTCGACTGGCTGCCTGGGAACGTGACCTTCACCAACAATCGCGGGGTGCACGGCGCGCGGGCGGCCGAATACGCCATCATGGCGGTGCTGATGTTGAACAACCGGGTGCCCGAGATGGTCACCCATCAGCGCGCCGGGCGCTGGGAGCAGACCTTCAACACCGGCATCGCCGGCAAGACCCTGCTGGTGGTCGGCGTCGGCAGCGTCGGCGGCAGCGTCGCCGAATGGGCCGGGCGTTTCGGCATGCGGGTGCTCGGCGTGCGCCGGACCGCGCAACCGCACCCGGCGGTCGACGAGATGCGCGGGCCGGAAGCGCTGCTGGAGCTGATCCCGCGCGCCGACTACATCATCGCCACCGCGCCCGCCACGGCGCATACCCGCCACCTGATCGGCGCGGCGGAGATCGCGGCGATCCGGCCGGGCGGGGGCATCGTCAATTACGGCCGCGCCGGGGTGGTCGACTACGAGGCGCTGCGCCAGCGGCTGGAGCGGCGCGAGATCAGCGCCGTGCTCGACGTGTTCGACCCCGAGCCGCTGCCCGCCGACTCGCCGCTCTGGCAGACCCCCAACCTGATCGTCACGCCGCACTGCTCGTCCGACGACAGCGAGCTCTACATCCCGCGCACGCTCGATCTCTTCTTCGAGAACATGCGCCGCTTCCTCGCCGGCGAGGAGTTGCAGAACCGCGTCGATCCGGTGCTGGAATACTGAACCCGGAGGGAAAAGACGCCGATGACCGCAACGATGATCATGGGAGCGTCCTACGGCTCCCTGCTCGCGATCAAGCTGCTGCTCGCCGGGCATGACGCGACACTGGTCTGCCTGCCCGACGAGGCGGCGCTGATCAACGGCGAAGGGCAGCTGGTGCGCATGCCGGCGAAGGGGCGCGACGGGCTCGTCGAGGTGCATTCGGGCAAGCTCGCGGGTTCGCTCTCGGCGGCGACGCCGGCCGGGATGGACCCCGCCGGGTACGACCTGGTCGTGCTCGCCATGCAGGAGCCGCAATACCGCGCGCCCGCGGTCCGCGAGCTGCTCGACAGGGTGGCGGCGTCGAAGAAGCCGGTCATGTCCATCATGAACATGCCGCCGCTCGCCTATGTCAGGCGGATCCCGGGGATCGACACGGCCTCGCTCGCCGACTGCTACACCGACGCATCGGTGTGGGACGGTTTCGAGCCGCCGCGCTTCACGCTGTGCAGCCCGGACCCGCAGGCCTTCCGCCCGCCCGACGAGAAGACCAACGTGCTGCAGGTCACCCTGCCGACCAATTTCAAGGCGGCGCGGTTCGAGTCGGAGGGCTCGACGGCGCTCCTGCGCGGCTTGCAGGCCGATATCGAGGCCGCGACCTTCGACGACGGCGAGGGCGCGATCGCGCTGCCGGTGAAGCTCAAGGTGCACGACTCGATCTTCGTGCCGCTCGCCAAATGGGCGATGCTGCTGACCGGCAACTATCGCTGCGTCGAGGACGACGGCATGCGGCCGATCCGGGACGCCGTGCACAGCGACCCCGCGCTGTCCGAAAGCGTCTATGGCTGGGTCTGCGATGTGTGCCGCGCGCTCGGCGCGGCCGATGGCGATTTGGTGCCGTTCGAGAAATACGCCGCCGCCGCGGACGGTCTGATCCGGCCGTCCTCGGCGGCGCGGGCGCTCGATGCGGGGGCGGTGAATATCGAGCGCGCCGACCGGCTGGTGCAGGCGCTCGCCGCCCAGAAGGGGATGAGGAACGAGGTCGTCGACGAGACCGTGGCCCGCGTCGATTCCTGGCTCGACGCGAACCGGCGCAAGGCGTAGTGGACAAGACCCGCCAGGTCTGGCTGGAGACGCTCGCACGCCACCGGCGCGATTTCGAGGCGCCGGCGAGCGAAAGATACTGGTCGGAATCGCTGGAAACCTGCTCGCGCGACGAGCTCGTCGCCATCCAGAACGACAAGCTCCAGGCGCTCGCCCCCTTCCTCTACCAGAACAGCGCCTTCTACCGCCGGCGCTTCGACCGGCTCGGGCTCGCGCCGACCGACATGAGGACGGTCGACGATCTCGAGAAATGGCCGGTGGTCGACAAGTCGGAGATGATGGAGGACGCGACCGAACACCCGCCCTACGGCACCTACTCGACGATCGGCGAGGCGGAGTGGGCGGATCGCGGCTGGATGCTGTTCTCCTCGTCGGGCAGCACCGGGGTCCCGCGGGTCTTCCGCTACACCCATGTCGACCGCGGATACTGGGAGTGGGCGAACGCGCGCGCGCTCTACTCGATGGGGATCCGGCGCGGCGACAGCGTGTTCCCGATGGTCGGCTTCGGCCCGCATGTGTGGATCTGGGGGGCGATGTACGCGTTCGCGCGGATGGGCGTCGCCGTCATCCCGGGGGGCGGGATGGACGCCGAGGCGCGCGCCCGGGTGATCGACCGCTTCAGGCCGACGGTGATCGCCGGCACGCCCTCCTACGCGCTCTATCTCGGCCGCACCATGGAACGGCTCGGCCTCGACCCGCGCGCGAGTTCGGTCCGCATTTTGTTCACCGGCGGCGAGCCGGCGATGGGGATCGACCGCACCCGCGAGCGGCTGGAGGAGCTGTGGGGCTGCCGGGTGGTCGAGTTCTACGGCTGCACCGAGGCCTCGCCCCATGTCGGCGGCTTCTCCTGCGACGCCTCGGTGCGGCCGGGCGAGACCACCTTCACCCATCTGCTGGAGGACGTGCAGATCTGGGAGCTGGTCGACCCCGACGACGGCAGGCGCGTGGCGGAAGGCGCGCGCGGGCTGACCGTCTGCACCTCGCTCAACTCCGAGAGCTCGCCCCAGCTTCGCTTCCTGGTCGGCGACTACACGGTCTACGACACCGGGCGCTGCGCCTGCGGGCGCAGCCATGTCCGCGCCATGGGCTCGTTCACCGGCCGCGCCGACGATTTGATCAATTTGCGCGGGGTCAAGTTCTTCCCGAGCCAGGTCGAGCAGGCGGTGCGCTCGATCGAGGGGATCGGCGACGAGTTCGAGATCGTGCTCGGCACCAACGCCGACGGGCTCGACGTGATGGACCTCCGTGTCGAGCACGAATCGGGCGATGTCGCGGGCGCGGTCGGCGCGGCGGTGCGCAGCCGCTGCGAAATCCGCGCCGGGGTCGAGGTGCTGCCGCCCGACACCCTCCCCAAGACCGAGTTCAAGGCCAAGCGCGTGCGCGACGAGCGGGGCTGAGCCAGGCTGACGAACGCGAGGACAGGATCGTGAAAGACACCGATTTCCCGCCGGGCGACCACACGAAGGTCACCGGCTACCACGCCCATATCTACTACGACGACGAGACGCGCGAGACCGCCGCCCGGCTGCGCGGCCGGATCTGGCAGAGATGGGGGTTCGACATCGTCATGGGCCGGTTCCGCGACCGCCCGGTCGGGCCGCACCCGGAGCCGATGTTCCAGGTCGCCTTCGACAAGGCGCTGTTCGCCGAGTTCGTGCCCTGGCTGATGTACAACCGCGACGGGCTGGTCGTGCTGGTCCATCCGGAGGGCGACGACGCCCATGACGACCATGTCTACTACCCGCTCTGGCTCGGCGGGCATTACCAGGTCAGGCGCGAGTTCCTGCGCTCCGGGCAACGTTCGGCATGACGCGGGCGAGCAGCGCCGCGCCGGCGAGCCCGCCCGCCGACATCGCCGCCATGGCGTAGAACGCGCCGGCCCCGACATCGTCGTAGAGCGCGCCGGCGAGGATCGTGGCCCCGCCCATCACCAGCCCCATGGCGGCGCCGGAATAGAGCGCCTGGGCGCTCGCCGAATGCTCCGGCGGGATGGCGCGGACGAGATAGAGCATGGCGCCGAGATGCGCCGCGCCGAAGGTCAGCGCGTGCAGCGCCTGGAGGACGACAAGCCAGCCCAGCCCGGGCTCGACCGCGAGCCCGACCCAGCGGACGATCCCCGCGGCCGCGCCGATCGCCAGCAGCCGGGCCGGGCCGAGCCGCGCGGCGAGCCCGCCGCCGAGGGCGAACAGGACGATCTCGGCGAGCACGCCCTCGGCCCAGAGCAGGCCGATCACGTCGTCGTCGATCCCGGATGCCCGCCAGGCCAGTGTCGCGAAGCCGTAGGCCGCGGCATGGCTCGCCTGGATCAGCGAGGCGGTGACCAGGAACACGATCATCCTCGGGTCCGAGAGCAGGGCGGCCACCGGCACGCGGCGGCGCGCCGGCGACGACCCGGTCTCGGGCATCGCCAGCGCCGCCAGCACGGTGAGCCCGAGCGTGCCGAGCACCAGCCACAGGATCGCGTCGCTGCCCACCCCGCCGACCGCCCGGCCGCCCAGGATCGCGCCGGCGATGAAGGCGATCGAGCCCCACAGCCGGACCCTTCCGTAGTCGAACCCGCGGGCGCGGCTCGCCAGCAGGGTCATGTTCTCGCCCATCGGAATGATCGGCGTGAACGCGATGGCGGCGAGGATGCTGACGGCGAGCAGCGCCGCGAACCCCTCGGCGACCAGGAACAGGAGATGCGCGGCCAGCGAAGCCCCGGCGAGCAGGACCAGGACCCCGCGGCGGCGCCCCCTGCGGTCGGCGACATGGGCGGCGAGCGCGGGCGCGGCGATCCGCACCCAGGAAGCGGCGGTGATCGTCAGCCCGATCTCGGTCGCGCTCAACCCCTTCGCGGTCAGCCATACCGGCCAGAACGGCAGCGCCACGCCGACGAACAGGAAGACCGCCGCGTAGAACAGAGCCAGGCGTATCGCCATCGCCGATCCCGTCGTCCCGAATTCACCCGCGCCCGCCGAACTCCTATAGTGGGCCAAGCCGCAGCCGCCGCGAAGGGAGACCCCGAATGCCCGAGCAACGGATCCAGGTCGACAGCCTGGCGGAAGCCTATCTCGCGCTCCTCAAGGATCGGGGCGTCGACTACCTGTTCGGCAATGCGGGGACCGACTTCGCCTCCGTCATCGAGGCGCTGTCGAAATCCGCCACCGAGGGGACCCGGGCGCCGACCCCGATGACGGTGCCGCACGAGAACCTCGCGGTCGCCATGGCGCATGGCTATTTCCTCGCCACCGGCAAGCCGCAGGCGGTCATGGTGCATGTCAATGTGGGGACCGCCAACGCGATCTGCGGCATCACCAACGCGGCGCGCGAGAACGTGCCGATCATCTTCACCTCGGGACGGACGCCGCTGACCGAGACCGGCGCCCCGGGGGCGCGGTCGATCTACATCCACTGGGGCCAGGAGATGTTCGACCAGGCGGGCATGGTCCGCGAGATGGTCAAGTGGGATTACGAGCTGCGCAACGCGCGCCAGCTGGAGACCATCGTCGACCGCGCGGTCAACGTGGCGATGAACGAGCCGAGGGGCCCGGTCTATCTCACTTTGCCGCGCGAGGTGCTGGCCGAGAAGCCGGGCGCGTTCGCCTTCGAGAGCCCGTCGCGCCGGCTCGCCGCGTCGAGCCCGGCGCCGGACCCCAACGCCATCGACAAGGCCGCCGCGTGGATCGGGGCGGCCGAGAACCCGCTGGTGATCACCGCGAGCGCGGGCCGGAACCCGGCCTCCGCCGAGGCGCTGACCGCGCTCGCCGAGCGCTTCGCCCTGCCGGTGGTGACCTACCGGCCGCGCTACGTCTCGCTGCCCACCGACCATCCGATGCATATGGGGTTCGAGCCGGGCGGGCTGATCGGCGAGGCGGACCTGATCCTGGTGGTCGATTGCGACGTGCCCTGAATCCCCAGCCTGCACAGCCCCGACCCGGACGCCAAGATTGTCCACATGGGCGTCGACCCGCTCTACAGCAGCTACCCGGTACGCGGCTATCCCTGCGACCTCGCGATCACCGCGGAATCGAGCCTCGGGCTCGCCGCTCTCGCGGACGCGCTGGAAGGCGGTGCGAACGGGCGGATCGACGGCCGCCGGGCGCGCGCGGCGGAACGCAGGGCGGCGGCCGAAGAGGCCCGCGCGGCGCGCGTCGGGGCGTCGCGGAGGGCGGGCGCCACCGACGCCGCCTGGATCGCCCACTGCATCGACGAGATCAAGGACGACGACGACGTGCTGGTGAGCGAGTCCCAGCTCGCGCTCGGCAATATCGATTTCCGCAAGCCCGGCACGTTCTTCGCCACCAGCCCGGCCGGCGGGCTCGGCTGGGGGATCGGCGCCTCGCTCGGCGCCAAGCTGGGCTATGGCGACCGCCGGGTGTTCTGCGTCGTCGGCGACGGCTCCTACATGTTCGGCAACCCGACGCCGGCGCATTTCGTCTCCGCCGCCAACGACCTGCCGGTGGTGACCGTGATCCTCAACAACCGGATGTGGGGCTCGGTGCGCAAGGCGACGCTGGGGCTGCATCCCGACGGCGCCGCCTCGCGCGCCAACCGGGCGCCGCTGACCTATCTCGAACCGTCGCCCGCCTATCACAGAGTCGTCGAGGCCTCGGACGGCTATGGCGAGGAGGTGGCGACCCCGGACGCGCTCCCGGGCGCGCTGGAGCGGGCCATCGCGGCGGTCGAGGTGGACAGGCGCCAAGCCGTGCTCAACGTCCAGACGGCCTACGACGACTCGGCGGCGCTCGCCGATTCCCGGCGCTGATGGGTTTTCCGAGGGCGGCCGTCAACCGGGCGCTGGACCGTCTCGGCGACCACCCGTTCTATCGCGGCCGCCTGCCCCGGGAAGTCGCCGACGCGGACGACTTCGCGGCCTCGGTGCGGTTGACGACGCGGGCCGATTTCGTGGCCGAGATGGCCAAGCCCGGCTATGGCGGGTTCGGCGGGGCGCGGCCGGTCCGGGTCAACCTGACCCCGATGGGGGCCTCGCTCGTGCCGGTGTTCCAGACCGCCGGCGACCTCGAGCGGATGATCGCCGCCGCGCGGACCCATCTCGCCGCCTGCGGCATCGGCGAGGACGATGTCTGCGCCGTGACCTTCGGCTACCACCTGTTCGTCGCCGGGCTCTTCTACCAGTCGCAGATGGAGGCGCATGGCGTCGCCTGCATCCCGCTCGGCCCCGGCGAGGCGGAGCGCGCGGCGGAGTTGTGCAACCGGCACGGCGTAACCGTGCTCGCCGGCAATCCGAGCTTCTCGCTCAGCCTGGTCGAGGCCGGGCTCGCCCCGCCCCGCGTGTTCTTCGCCGGCGGCGAGGCGTTCACCGGCAACGAGGCGCTCCATGCCCGGGTGCGGGCGGCGATGCCGGACACCGTGCTGGTCGATTCGTTCTCGCTGTCGGAGTTCCTGCCCGTCGCGCGGACCTTCCCGGGCGGCGCGGGGGTCCATGTGTTCGACGAGCTGGTCCATGCCGAGGTCGTCGACCCCGAGACCCTGGCCCCGGTGCCGGACGGGGAGCGCGGCGAGCTGGTGCTGACCCATCTGGTGAAGCAGGCGCAGCCGCTGTTGCGCTACCGCACCGGCGACCTCACGGTCCGGCGGATCACCGCGCCGCTGCACGGCAGGACGGTGAGCCTGCCGCGCGTCGTCTTCGGGCGCACCGACGGGATGGTGAAGGTGAAGGGGGTCAAGATCTACCCGTCCGAGATCCGCGCCGTGCTGCTCGGCATCGAGGGGCTGACCGGCAAGTACCGCCTCACCGTCGACAGCGAGCGCGGGCGCGACCGGCTCGCCCTCGCTTTGGAGGGAAGCGCCGGCGACGATGCGCTGGAGGCCGTCGCCCGGCGCTTCCGCAGCCAGACCCTGATCGGCGCCGACCGGATCGAGGTCGCCGAATCGCTCGAGGACGGCCCGCTGGCCGTCGACCGCAGGGGTTCGGCATGAGCGCCTGGCGCCTGGTCGTCGACCGCGGCTCCTATGCGGATTTTTCCGTTTCCGTCTCGCCCGCGGTGGAGAAGGCGGTCACACTCGGCGAGGCGCCGCCCACGGTTTTCCTCAACGTCTTCGATTCCGACTCGATCACCATCGGCGTCAACGAGGACCCCGAACAGGTGCTCGACCTCGATTTCTGCCGCGCCCAGGGGATCGACTTCCGGCGCCGGGTCAATGGCGGCGGGCCGATCTATGCCGGCGCGGGCTCGGCCTTCCTGATCTATTTCCTGCCGGTCTCGCACCCGCGGGTGCCGGCCACCACGGAAGCGGCGTTCCGCAAGATCCTGGGCGCCGTCGCCGATGTGTTCCGCGACCGCTACGGGTTTGCGGCCGAGTACCGCCCGCTCAACGACATCCAGGTCGAGGGGCGCAAGCTGGTGCCGACCTCGCTCAAGATCGAGGACGGGGTGATGACGCTCCGCATCGTGGTCAACGTCAAGCCGATCGACACCGCGCTTGCCGGCAGGGCGATGCCGATGCCGCCGGAGAAGGTGCGCGACAAGGCGCTGAAGACGCTGGAATCGCGCTTCACCTGGCTGGAGCGCGAGGCCGGAAGGGCGATCGACGAGGCCGAGCTCGCCGAGTTCGCGATCGCCTGCACCGAGCGCGCGTTCGGGGAATCGGGGCTCGTCCGCGGCACGCTCGAACCGGCGGAGCGCGACTATGCCGATGCCTTCCGGGCCGAGCTCGACACCGAATCCTGGCTGTTCGGCAAGTCCGAGCGGATCCGCTTCGCCGGCCTGCTGCGCCCGGGCGACCGGCTCGGGCGGGGCCGCGAGAAGGGGGTGGGCGGGATGATCCGGGCCACGCTCGCGGTGCGGGAGGGTCGCGTGCTCGACGCCGTCGTCAACGGCGACTGGCACCCGCGCCCGCTGGACTCGGTCGACTGGCTGGAGCGCTCGCTCG
>MPNO01000059.1 GCA_002239065.1 Defluviicoccus sp. bin129
GCGCGCTCCGATTCGTGGCCCGTCGGGAACCCCGGAATCGCCGACTCGTCGGCCGTGAAGCTGGCATACCGGCCGTCGAAGATGACGCCGATCGCGGGGTTGAACGCGCGGTCGGGCGCCGGTTTGGTGGACGCCGCCGGGGCCGCGGGTCGGGCGTCGGCGCGCTCCGAACGCGCCTTGAGCGCCGAGAGCTGCGATTCGAGCGCCTGGAGCCGCGATTCGTAGTCCCGCTTGAGAGCCTCGATCTCCCCCGCCAGGGCCTCCGCGCTCGGCGGCGGCGGCGATTGGGCGCCGCCCTGGCCGGACAGCAACAGGGCCGGCAGCACGACCGCAGCAAACCGGGCAATCCCGGTGGTCTTGCGCATTGCACTCTCCTCCAAGCGATATCGGTTCATGCGGACCTGCCCGTGCGATACGGCATCGGCGCCGCGATAAGAAATATTATAACAGTACGGTAATAGTATAACAATGCAGTTCGGCCGGCAACCGCGACGCAAGCGGGCGGACGGGCCGCCAGCCGTATCGCCTGTAGGGACGCGTTGGTGTAGTCTCGCAGCCGCCCGGGCGGGCCGCCGGAACGGTCGATACCGGAGACCCCATCTCATGAACAGCCTGCAGGAACGGAACGTCGGCTTCCTCTCCGACCAGCACGATCACGGCGACTGCGTGGCGAGTGCGCTGGAGGACGCGATCGCGGTCTGCGGCGAGCGCGGGGTGCGGCTCACGCCGGTGCGCCGGCGGGTGCTCGAAATCATCTGGCAGGGCCACCGTCCGCTCGGCGCCTACGCGATTCTGGACGTGCTGTCGGGGGAAGGGCATTCCCCGGCACCGCCCACGGTCTACCGCGCGCTGGAGTTCCTGCTCACCCAGGGCCTGGTGCACCGGCTGTCGTCGCTCAACGCGTATGTCGGCTGCTCCCGTCCCGGCCATCCGGGCGCCGGGCAGTTCCTGCTATGCACCGCCTGCGGCACGGCGGCCGAGCTCAACGACCCCGGCATCGAACGCGCGATCGAGCGCGGCGCGGCGGCCGAGGGCTTCGTCTGCCGGGACCATACGGTGGAGATCAGCGGGCTCTGCCCGCATTGCCGCGAAGCCTGACCCGCTACACCCCGAGATAGGTGTGCTGGGCCTCCTCGTCGGCGCGCAGCTTCTGCGAATCGCCCTGCCAGACGACCCGGCCGCGCTCGACGATGTAGTGGCGGTCGCCGATGCGGGTCAGCGCGTCGACGCTCTTGTCGATCACCAGGATCGACTGGCCCTCGGCCTTGAGGTTGGACAGGCACTTCCAGATCTCGGCGCGGATCAGCGGCGCCAGCCCCTCGGTCGCCTCGTCGAGGATCAGCAGCTTCGGGTTGGTCATCAGCGCGCGGCCGATGGCCAGCATCTGCTGCTCGCCGCCCGACAGCTGCGCGCCCATATTGGCGGCGCGCTGGGCGAGCCCGGGGAACAGGTCGAACACGCGGTCCAGCGTCCACGGCGCGGCGTTCTCGGCCCGGTTGGCGGCGGTCGCCACCAGGTTCTCGCGCACCGACAGGTTGGGGAACACCTGGCGCCCCTCCGGCACCAGCCCGAGCCCGCGCTGGCCGATCTTGTAGGACGCGTCGCCGCGCATCTCCTCGCCCTCGAAGGCGATCGAGCCCGCCTTGCTCGGCACCAGCCCCATGATCGAACGGATGGTCGTGGTCTTGCCCATGCCGTTGCGGCCCATCAGCGAGACCACCTCGCCGGCGCCGACGTCGAAGCTCATCCCGAACAGGACCTGACTCTCGCCATAGGCGGTCTCCAGATCCCTGACCTCAAGCAATGTCCACCTCCTCCTCGCCGAGATAGGCCGCCCTGACCTCGTCATTGGCGCGGATTTCGACCGGCGTCCCGGTGGCGATCGCCTGGCCGTAGACCAGCACGGTGATCCGGTCGGCGAGCGCGAACACGGTGTCCATGTCGTGCTCGATCAGGAGCATCGAGTAGGTGCCCTTGAGCCCGGCGAGGAACTCGGTGATGCGCTGGGTGTCCTCCGGCCCCATGCCCGCCGTCGGCTCGTCGAGCAGCAACATCTTGGGCCGGGTGGCGAGCGCCATGGCGATCTCGAGCTGGCGCTGCTCGCCATGGGCCAGATTGGCGGCGACGATCCCGGCACGGTTGCCGAGCCCGACCTGCTTGAGGATATCCAGCGCCGGGTCGTTGAGCGCGGCGTCGGTGGCGGCCGGCTTCCACATCCGGAAGCTGTGCCCGGAATGCGCCTGGATCGACAGCGCCACGTTCTGCAGCGCGGTGAAGTTGCGGAACACGCTGGTGATCTGGAACGAACGCGCGAGCCCGGCATGCGAGCGCGCCGGCGCCGAGAGCTCGGTCACGTCGTCGCCGTCGAACACGATGCGCCCGCTATCCGGCTTGAGCATGCCGGAGAGCTGGGCGACGAAGGTCGTCTTGCCGGCGCCGTTGGGGCCGATCACCGCGTGGATCTCGCCCTGCTCGACCTCGAAATCGAGGTTTTGCGTGGCGACGACGCCGCCGAAGCTCTTGTTGAGCCCCTCGACCCTGAGGATGGGGTCAGCCATCGCGCCGGCCTCGGTCGGGGACCAGCCCCCACAGCCCCTGCTTGGCGAACAGGACGAGGATGACCAGCAGCGGGCCGAAGATGAAGTGCCAGTTCTCGCCGGTGCCGGTGGCGACCGCCTCCATCAGATCGGGCACCCATTCCTCGAACAGGAGATAGATGGCCGCCCCGAAGGCCGGGCCGAACAGCGAGCCCATGCCGCCCACCAGCACCATGATCATGATCTCGCCGGAGCGGAACCAGTGCATGAATTCCGGCGTCACGAACTCGGTGAGGTTGGCGAGCAGCGCGCCTGCGATGCCGCACATCGTGCCCGAGATCACGAAGGCGGTGAGCTTGTAGCGGAAGGTCGGAAAGCCGATCGCCTGCATCCGGTCCTCGTTGGCGTGGCAGCCGCGCACCACCATGCCGAAGCGCGAGTTGATGACCCGGTGCATGATGAACACGCAGAGGATCAGGAAGACCAGGATCAGGTAGTAGAGATTGACCTCCTCGTAGAGGTCGAACCAGGCGAAGAACTCGCTGCGGTCGGTATTCAGCCCGTCATCGCCGCCATACTCGTCCAGGCTGATGCCGAGGAAGTAGAGCATCTGGGTCAGCGCCAGCGTGATCATGATGAAGTAGATCCCGCGCGTCCTCAGGCAGATGGCGCCGATGATCAGCGCGACCAGGGCGGAGCCGGCGATGGCGACGAAGAATTGCAGGAAGCCGTCATTGATGCCGTAGAACGACAAGATGCCGACCGCGTAGGCGCCGAGCCCGAGATAGGCGGCGTGGCCGAAGCTGATCATCCCGCCGAAGCCGAGGATCAGGTCGAGGCTCACCGCGGCGATCGCGAAGACCATGATGCGCGCGAACAGCGAGATATAGAAGTCCTCCCCGGTCGCGCCCGCGACCGGGGGCACCAGGGCGCAGATGACGATGCCGGCGATCAGCACGATCAGCTTGGTCCGCGTCAGCATCGCGTCACCCCGACTGGGCCGGGAACAGCCCGGCCGGCTTGAAGAACAGGACCGCGGCCATCAGCACGTAGATCAGCATCGAGGCGACCGCGGGACCCGCGGTCTGCGCCGCGTCCTCGCCCATGAAGTTGGCCAGCGCGAAGGGCAGGATCGAGCGCCCGACCACCTCGACGATGCCGATCAGCACCGAGGCGATGACCGCGCCCCGGATCGAGCCGATGCCGCCGATCACGATCACCACGAAGGCGAGGATCAGCATGTCCTCGCCCATGCCCGGCCCGGCCCCGCCATCATGCCCGCCAGGCCGGCGAGGATCGCGCCGAGCCCGAAGACCAGCGTGTAGAGCAGCCGGATATTGATCCCGAGCGCGGCGACCATCGCCCGGTTGCTCGCGCCGGCGCGGATCAGCATGCCGATCCTGGTCCGGGTGATCAGCAAGTAGAGCCCGGCGCCGACCGCCAGCCCGACCAGGATGATGGCGAGGCGAATCAGCGGGTAGGGCGTATCCGGCAGGATCTCGACGCTGCCGTCGAGGAACCCGGGTACCGGCATGAGCTTGCTCTCCGGCCCCCAGACGAGGCGGACCGATTCGTTGAAGAACAGGATCAGCCCGAAGGTCGCCAGCACCTGGTCCATGTGGTCGCGCTCGTACATGGTGCGCAGCACCACGAGCTCGATGACGATGCCGCTGATCAGCGCGAGCGGCACCATGACGACGAGCGCGAGCAGGAAGCTGCCGCTCCAGGCAAAGATCGTCGCCGCGTAATAGGCGCCCAGCATGAACAGCGAGCCATGCGCCAGGTTGACGACGTTCATGATGCCCAGCACGAGCGTCAGCCCGGCGGACACAAGGAACAGGAAGACGCCGAACTGGAAGCCGTTCAGCGTCTGCTCGACGAGCAGAAGCCAAGTCATGCGAAGCGCGCGTTAATCCGGTTGGGAGGGCGGGCCCGACTGCGCGGAGCAGCGGGCGGGGCCGGGCCCCGCCCGTTGCGTATTCCCGCGCCTACCACTTCGGCTTGCACTGCTTGTAGTAGGAATCCTTGTGGTTCTCGTAGACCGTGCCGGTGGTGACGATCACGGGATCGCCATTGGCGTCGGCCCGGACCTCCCGGCGGTAGAAGTTCTGGATCGGGATGTGGTTGATGTTGTAGGTGAACTTGCCCCGAACCGACGGGAAATCCGCCTTCTCCATCGCCGCGACCATCGCGCGCACGTCGTTGGGGTCGCCCTTGGCGCCCTTGACGCCGCTGTCCACCAGGAACGGCATGTCGTAGGCCTGCGCCGAGAACAGCGACGGATGGTATCCGTACTTCTTCTGGAAATCGGCGATGAAACGCTTGTTCACCGGGTTGTCGGAATTGTTGTTCCAATACGACGTGTGGTAGGTGCCGATCGCCGCCTTGCCGTGGCCCGGCAATGAGAGGTAGTCGACCGTGAACACCGAGTAGAACGGAATCGTCTTGTGCAGCCCGGCGGCGCGGTACTGCTTCAGGAAGGCGATCCCCATCCCGCCCGGCACGAAACCGAACAGCGCCGACGGCTTGACCGCGCGGATCTGCGAGATCTCCGCCTGGTAGTCGCGCTGGCCCAGGCGATACAGGATGCGGCCCTTGACCTTGCCCTTGTAGGTCCGCTCGAAGCCGGTGAGCATG
Source organism: Defluviicoccus sp. bin129 (assembly GCA_002239065.1). Lineage (GTDB taxonomy): Bacteria > Pseudomonadota > Alphaproteobacteria > MPNO01 > MPNO01 > MPNO01. The sequence goes on from MPNO01000059.1 coordinate 5,175, forward strand.
TCCTTGCCGGCCTGGTAGTTGGCCGAGATCAGGAACACGTTGTCGAGCTTCTCCTGGTTCATCAGCTCGCCCATCGCCTCGGGCGTCTGGTCGTTGTTCCACGACGTCGAGAAGAAATACGGGCTGCAGTTCTTCCCCGCCATCGCCGACCAGCCGGCATTGGTCGAGATCAGGATCTTCTTGGACCGGATGACCCGCTTCTGCACCGCGGCGAGAATGTTCGACCAGATGACGCCCGTGACGACATGCACCTTGTCCTTCTTGAGCATCTTGTCGGCCTGCTGGCGCCCGACATCGGGCTTCCGCTGGTCGTCGCCGTAGACCATCTTCACGTCGAGCCCGCCGATCTTGTGGCCGAGATGCTCGAGCGCGAGTTCGACGGCGTCCTTCTGGTGCTTGCCGTAGATCGCGGCGCCGCCCGAGAAGGTGTTGATGAAGCCGATCCTGACCTCTTTCTCCTGCGCCAGGCCCGGCGTCGCCGCCAGCGCGAGCGCCGGCGCGATCAGCGCTATCCGAATCCTCATTTCGTCCCCCTGTCCGGTTACGATTTTCTTGGTGAACCGGCAAGTTCCCCTGTCCGTGCCCAATTGTCAAACCCGTTGTCGGCCAGGCGGCGGCGCATGTCCCCCCTTTTCGTCCCGCAACGCGGCAAAATGTAGTAACATGACTACATCAAATCCCGGGGCTCGCCATGACCGTCACGACATTCACCAGCCGCGAATTCAACCAGAATCTCGCCCGGGCGAAGCGGGCGGCGAAATCGGGGCCGGTGATCGTCACCGACCGCGGCAGGCCCGCGCACGTGCTGCTCGGCATCGACGACTACCGGCGGCTGGCGGGAAAGCCGCGCAACCTTGCAGAAGCCCTGTCCATGGCGGGACTCGCCGATATCGACTTCGAGCCCGCGCGAGTCCGCATCGACAGTCCCGCAGCCGATCTTTCCTGATGTTCCTGCTCGACACGAACGTCGTCTCGGAGCTGCGAAAAATCGGCGACGGCAAGGCGGACGCCCGGGTCGTGGCGTGGATTTCGGAGCGGGATGCCGAAGCCTTCTACATTTCCGCCCTGACGCTGATGGAGCTCGAAACCGGCATTCTGCGCATCGAACGGCGCGACGGGGCGCAAGGGGAACGGCTGCGGCGCTGGATGGACCGCCACGTCCTGCCCGAGTTTCTGGAACGCACGCTGCCGGTCGATTCCGCCGTGGCCCTGAAATGCGCCCGGCTGCACGTGCCCGATCCGCGGTCGGAGCGGGACGCCCTGATCGCCGCAACCGCGCTGGTTCACGGAATGACCGTCGTCACCGGCAATTTCTCCGATTTCGCAGCGACGGGCGTCGCGGCAATCGACCCCTGGACCCCGGCCTGACCGCCGACCGCGCGACGCGGCGCGGGGGGTTGCCGGCTATTCCCGCCCTGCCCCGCCGGCGTCGAGCGGCGCGCGCGCCTCGGTCTCGACCATGCGCCGCCAGGCCTCGATCGAGACGTCGGGGCGGAAGGAGGGGGCGGGGTGGCTGTCGCCCATATGCGGCACCACCGACAGGTCCTGGTTGTTGAAATCGTAGTGGTGGACCCAGAGGATGTAGCTCCAGTAGCGCAGCCACCAGAGCGCCCGGCGCCAGCCCTTCGCCCAGGCCACGGCGAACACGAGATAGTGGTAGCGGCCGCGCTCGATCGGCGTGTACCACTCGTAATGGGTCCAGTTGGACCGGCCGGGCTGGCGCACCCGGAGATTGGCCGGCAGGCGGATCGACACCGCGTGCTCGTTCGAGCCCTGCGCGATCTTCTTGCGCCGGCGCTGCCAGAAATTGAAGCGCGGCCAGCGCCCGAGCCCGGGGTAGTCGTCGTCTTCGTGGACCGAATGCTGGTAGCGGCTGAGCCAGCGGTCGTTCTCGCCGCGCACGATCTCGGTCTCGTTCCACCCTGCCATGCGGCGGAACGCGACCCACCAGGAGCTGCGGTGCAGCATCTTGCCATGCGCCTCGTCGAAGCCGTTCTCGGCGGCGTGGCGCCAGTCGCCTTTTGCCTCGCGGTAGAGCGCGTGGATCCGGGCGTCGGGGCGCAGGAGCTCGTCGGGGATGTCGTCCTCGACCGGCACCGGCGTCCCCTCCCCCATCCATACCCAGACCACGCCGCAGCGCTCCTCGACCGGGTAGCTGCGCACCCGGGCCTTGCCGCGGACCGGCGAGTCCGGCCCGTCGGTCAGCGCGGCGACCAGGCGCCCGTCCGCCAGGTCGAAGGTCCAGCCGTGATAGACGCAGGTGATCGTGCCGGGAAACTCGCAGCGCCCCAGCGACAACGGGACGTGGCGGTGCGGGCAGCGGTCCTCCAGCGCGTAGGCCCGCCCGGCGTGGCGCAGGAAGACGAGGTCGCGGCCGAGCAGCCGCCACGCCTTCGGCTTCCCGCCGAGCTTCGCCGAGGGCATCGCCGGGTGCCAGTATTCCGGCAGCCCCTCGGCCGCCGCCGCGTAGCGGTCCCAGCGCCCGTTGCCCTGCGCCGCGACGCTCATAGCCCGACCTCCGCCCTCGACCGCGTGCAGGTGTCGACGATGGTATAGACCAGACAGCGCGCATAGCGCAGCATTCCCGCGATCTCGACCCGTCCCATCGAATGAAGCGGCCGTCCGGCGGCGGCGGTCATCGCGGCCGGCAGGCCGAAACGCGCGGTGGGTATCCCGGCCGCGCGAAGAATCACCGCCTCGGTCTGGCCGCTGGTCTCGAGGAAGGGCGCGTGGGCTCGCGCCTCGGTGTCCTCGTAGCCGCGGATCGCCGACTGGATTATCCAGTCTTGCGGATCGGTGCCCGCACCCGGAATCCCGAGGATCGTCTCGCACCCGGCCTGCAGCCCGTCATGCCGGGCGGCGATGCCGGCGAGCGCCGCCTCGAGCTCGCGCCTCGCCTCTTCGGGCGAGCTGCGCGGGCCGATCCGCATGTCGACATAGAGGTCGCAGGCGGCCGGCACCATCGACGGCTTGTAGGTCCAGCCGCCCTCGATCGCGCCGACCGCGCCCTGCGGCGCGACCAGCCCGTCGGTGTGGCGCCTCGCATAGTCGGAGAACCAGGCCTCGAGCCCGGCAACCACATGCGCCGCGTCGGCGATCGGGTTGCGATAGGCCAGCACGTGCTTGCGCCCGACATAGGTCTGCACGCCGCGCACCCGGATGCGGAACCAGCACAGCCCGACCTCCTCCCAGGCGACCGCGTAGCCGGGCTTGGCGACGACGGCGAAATCGGGGTCGAGGCCGTGCGCCAGCATGTGCCGGCAGCCGCGCCCGTGCCCGACCGCCGGCCTGTCGTCGCCGGGGCGCGGGTTGGCCGGCGCGCCGCCCGCGCCGAACGCGGCCACGATATCGCCCACGAGCTCTGGCCTAGTTTCAAGAATGGCCTTTATCGCACTGAGAATACAGACGATATGAGCCTTCGGATTGTCCGCGCTGAGACCGGTTACCGTGCCGTCCCCGACGATCGCGCGCGCGACCATGTGGTCGGGCAGGCTGTCGCCGACCCAGGGAACCTCGTCCTCCGCCCGCCCGGTGAACGGGCTGTCGAGCGGCGCGAACAGCAGCAGCTCCGGGCCGTCCCGCGAGCCGCGCCGGCGGCCGATCGCGTTGGCCGAGCGCGCATCCAGCGCCTGCACCTCCGACTCCAGCTCGATTCCGGCCATCTCTTCGGCGAGCAGCGCGGCGATCGCCCGCTCCTCGCCGAACGGGCTCGGGGTCTCGACCAGCCGCACCAGCAGGTCCTGCATCCAGCGCGCGTCCAGCGCGGCGGCGGCGCGTTCCACGACATCGCGGCGCGCGGCGTCGAGCGGCAGCTCCCGGGTCGCAACCGATCGCGGTGCCGACATGGCTTCACCCCCGGCAATCCGTACAAGTGTGCAGGAACCGGCACCGGGCGACAATCGGCCGCGACCCCAACACTCCGCCCGGTTCCGTGGGAGGTGGCGCAAGAGCTCCACCCAGGTCATTTCTCCGCTGCGGTCGAAATGGCGGCAGGAGGCGCGGCGCGTTGTCATGCCGATCGGCGCTCGTGTAGGTTGCCCGCGATCTTTGGAAAGGCGCGCCATGGAGAAGGACGCGGAAGCCTTCGTCGACCGTGCGGCCGCGCTGCTCGGGGTCGGGATCGATCCCGCGCTGCGCCCGGGCGTGGTCGCCAACTTCGCCCAGTTCATGGCGCTGTTCGAACGCATCGACGGGTTCGAGCCCTGCGAATCACCCGACCCGCCGGCGGTCTACAGGCCTTGACGGGCGCGGCCGAGAGCGCCGTCGCCCGGGCGCTGGAACGGATCGGGCGCGAGAATCCGCGGCTCAACGCCTTCGCCGACATCCTCGGCGACGAGGCGTTGGCACAGGCCCGCCAGCCGGTCGGGGACGGCCCTCTCGCGGGGCGCCCGTTCGCGGCCAAGGATCTGTTCGACATCGCCGGGCGGCCGACCCGCGCAGGCTCGTCGATCCGCGCCGACGCCCCGCCCGCCGCGCGCGACGCGACGGCGGTGGCCCGGCTGAAGGATGCGGGGGCGATCCTGCTCGGCCTCACCCACATGGACGAGTTCGCCTACGGCTTTACCGGCGAGAACGCGCATTACGGCGCGGTGCGCAACCCGCGCGACCCCGACTTCATCGCCGGCGGCTCGTCGAGCGGCTCGGCCGCCGCCGTCGGCGCCGGGCTGGTGCCGTTCGCGCTGGGCTCGGACACCAACGGCTCGGTCCGGGTGCCGGCGGCGCTGTGCGGGGTCTGGGGCTTCAAGCCGAGTTTCGGGCGGGTCTCCCGCGCCGGCACGACCCCGCTGGCCTGGAGCTTCGACCATGTGGGCGTGCTCGCGGCATCGCCCGAAGACGCCGCCGCCGCGCTCGATGCGATCCAGGGGCCCGATCCGCGCGACCCGGCGGCGGGCCTCGAACGACCCGACCCGCTCGCAGCGCAGCTCGGCGCCCCGCTCGACGGGCTTCGCGTCGCCGTCGCGGGAGGCCATTTCGCGACCGGCGGCCTGGCCGGGGTCTTCGCCGCCGTCCGGCGCGCCGCCGACTGCCTGGGCGCCCAACGCAGCGTCGACATCGCGGACAGCGACCGGGCGGTCGCGGCGTCGCTGCTGATCACCTCGGCGGAGGCGGCAACCCTCCATTTCGAGGAGATCAGGGACCGGATCGGCGATTTCGACCGCTTCACCCGCGCGCGCTGGATCGCCGCGACAGCGATCCCGCATGTCTGGGTGGCGCGGGCGCAGCAGTTCCGCCGGCGCTATTCGGAGACGGTGCGGGCGGCGTTCGGCGAGATCGACATACTGGTGACCCCGGCGACGCCGTTCCCGCCGACCCGGATCGGGCAGTCGCAGATCGAGATCGACGGCGAGACGGTGGCGGTGCGCGGCACGCTCGGGCGCTACACCGCGCCGTTCTCCTTCCTCGGCTACCCGGCGCTGTCGGTCCCGATAGCGGGCGATCCCTTCCCGCTCGGCGTCCAGCTGGTGGCGGCGCCGGGCAAGGACGGGTATCTGTTGCGCGCCGCGGCGCGGCTGCGCGACCGGGGAATGGCGCGGTGAACGGAAACGAAAACCTGCTGCAGCGGACCTTTCAGCGCGTGCTCGGCCAGTGGCGCGACATCACCGCGGGCGCGTCCGACGACTCGGCGCCGCTCGGCCCCGATCTCGCCGGGCGCGACGCCGACCGGGTGCGCAAGCAGATGCGCGCCTGCCTCGAGGGCCTGGGCGGCGAGGTCTCGGCGCGGGCCCGCGCCGCCGGGCTCGGCCGCGCCTACATGTCGCTCACCGCCGAGGGGCGGGCGCGCTTCCTGCGCATCCTCGGCACCGAGTTCGACACCGACCGCCAGGCCATCACCGCCGCCGCCGTCGGGCTTGACGAGCTCGACGACTGGGGCGGGCGCAAGCGCCGCGAGCGCCAGCTGCGCGCCGCGCTGGAGCCGCCCAGGCTGCGCCTCCTCACCCAGTTCAACGCGCTCCCCGACGGGGTGAAGTTCCTGGTCGACATGCGCGCCACCCTGCTCGATCTGGCAGCCGGGGACGAGGTGTTCGCCGACCTCGAAGCCGATCTCAAGTCGCTGCTCTCGAGCTGGTTCGACGTGGGCTTCCTGGAGCTCCGCCAGATCACCTGGGACACCCCGGCGGCGATCATCGAGAAGCTGATCGAATACGAGGCGGTGCACGAGATCTCGGACTGGGACGAGATGAAGTCCCGGCTCGGCGTCGACCGGCGCTGCTACGCCTATTTCCACCCGCGCATGCCGGACGAGCCGCTGATCTTCGTCGAGGTCGCGCTGACCGCCGGCATCGCCGACAACATCCAGTCCCTGCTCGCGCCGCGCGACCGGCGGGACGTGGCCGGCGTCGCCGACACCGCGATCTTCTACTCGATCTCGAACTGCCAGCGCGGGCTCGACGGGATCGGCTTCGGCGGCTTCCTGATCAAGCGCGTGGTCGACCAGCTCGCCGCCGAGATGAAGCGGCTGGAGGCATACGCCACGCTGTCGCCGATCCCGGGATTCCGGGCCTGGCTGGAGCGGTATCTGGCCGAGACGCCGGACGAGCTGCTGACCCGCGGCGAACGGCGCGCTTTGGCCGTCTTCCACGGCAACGGCGAGAGCGACGCCGAACGCCTCGCTGCCCTGCTGGTGCGTCCGGGCTGGCATGCCGAGGCGGGGCTCGCCAAGGCGCTCGCCGCCCCCCTCGCCCGGCTCTGCGCGCACTACCTCGCGCGCGAGAAGCGCAGATCGGGCCGCGCGCTCGACCCGGTGGCGCATTTCCACCTGTCGAACGGCGCGCGGATGGAGCGCGTCAACTGGCTCGCCGACACCTCGCCCAAGGGCCTCGCCCAGTCGGCCGGGCTGATGATGAACTACCTCTACGACGCCGACGAGATCCCGGGCAACCACGAGGCCTATACCGGCGCCGGCGAGATCCCCGCCTCCTCGCGCTTCCGCGCCCTGCTGCGCTGAGGGCAAGGTCGTGCGCGAGTCCCCCGCATCGGAGCAAGCGGCGGCGAGCCCGCGCCTGGTCGGCGCGCGGGTCACGCGGCGCGAGGACCGGCGGCTGCTGCGCGGGCTCGGCGATTTCATCGACGACCGCCGCCTGCACGGGCTGGCCCATGTCGCGTTCCGCCGCTCGGATGTCGCGCATGGCCGGCTGAACCGGATCGACGCGGAAGAGGCGCGCGCCATGACCGGGGTGATCGCCGTCTTCACGGCGGACGACCTCGCCGGGGTCGCGCGACCGATCCGCGCGACCTCGCGGATGCGCGACTACTACCCCACCCCGCTCTACCCGCTGGTCCCCGACATCGTGCGCTATGCCGGCGAGCCGGTCGCCGCGGTGGTCGCCGAGAGCCGCTATCTGGCCGAGGACGCGGCCGACACCATCGCGCTCGACATCGACCCGCTGGGGGGCATCGGCGATCCCGAGCGGGGGGCCGAGCCGACCGCGCCGGCGATCCACGAGGAGGCGGGCGGCAACGTGATCGCCGCCCGCGCCTTCGGGCGCGGCGAGGTGGACGGCGCCATGGCCGGCGCGGCGGCCCGCGTGGGCGGCCGGTTCCGGGTGCACCGCAAGACTCCGATGGCGCTGGAGCCAAGAGGCGCGGTCGCCAGCTACGACCGGCGGACCCGGATGCTCGACCTTTGCGCCACCACCCAGGTGCCGGGCATCGTGCGCGACGCGCTGGCCGAGATCCTGTCTTTGCCGGGCAGCCGCATCCGGGTGTCGGCGCCGGACGTGGGCGGCGGGTTCGGCGCCAAGACGGCGCTCTACGCCGAGGACGTTTGCCTGGCTGCGGTCGCGCTGCTGCTCGGCCGTCCGGTCAAGTGGTTCGGCGACCGCCGCGAGGATCTGCGCGCCACCACCCAGGCCTTCGACGAGATCCTGGAGACCGGGCTCGGCGTCGACCGGGACGGCGGGATCGTCGCGCTCGACGCCGATGCGCTGTGCGATGTCGGCGCCTACTCGGTCTATCCCTGGACCGCCTGCATCGAGCCGGTCCAGGTGGTGAGCTTCCTGCCGGGCCCCTACCGGGTGGGCAATTACCGCGCGCGGGCGCGGGCGGTGGCGACGCCGAAACCGGCCGGCGGCCCCTATCGCGGCGTCGGGCGGCCGATCTCGACCTTCGTCATGGAGCGCATGATGGACATGGCCGCGCGCGCGCTCGACCTCGATCCGGTCGAGATGCGCCGCCGCAACATGATCGCCGACGACGAGTTCCCCTACCGCACCGCATCCGGCATCGTCTGGGACCGCTCCGCCTTCCTCGGCTGCCTGGAGACCGCCTGCCGCGAGATCGGCTACGATTACCTGCGCGCGGAGCAGGCCGACGCCCGCGCCGGCGGAGGGCTGGCCGGCATCGGCGTCGCGTCCTACGCCGAGCTCACCGGGCTCGGCTCGCGCATCTCCGCCGCGCCCGGTATGCCGGTCAATACCGGCACCGAGACCGCCTCGGTGGCGGTCGACGCGACCGGCGCGGTGACCGCGACATTCGGCGTCCCCTCGCAGGGCCAGGGCACCGAGACCACGTTGAGCCAGGTGGTCGCCGACGAGCTCGGCGTCGGCCTCGACGACATCGCGGTGACGATCGGCGATTCGGCGACGCTCGGCCACATGACGGGCACCTATGCGAGCCGCGGCGCGGTGCTCGGCGGCGGGGCCGCGATCCTCGCCGCGCGCGGCGCCAGGCGGAAGATCGTCCGCTGCGCCGCGCATCTGCTGGAAGCCGCCGAGACCGACATCGAGATCGCCGGCGGCGCGATCCGGGTCGCCGGCACCGACCGGTCGATGACGCTGCGCGAGCTCGCCCGGGCGGTCTATTCCGAGATGGGCCGGGTGCCCAAGCCGATCCGCGACGAGATCGGCAATCTGGAAGCCACCGCGGTCTACGACCCGTTCACCGCGACGGCGAGCTCGGCAACCCATATCGCCGCCGTGGAGATCGACCGCGAGACCTTCGGCGTGACGGTGACGCGCTATGTCGCGGCGGAGGATTGCGGACGGGTGATCAACCCGATGATCGCCGACGGCCAGGCGCATGGCGGGATCGCGCAGGGGATCGGCGCGGCGCTGATGGAGGAGATGGTCTACGATCCGGGCGGCCAGCTGCTGACCGCGAGCCTCGCCGATTACGTGGTTCCGGGCTCCTGCGACGTCCCCGCGATGGCGGTCACCCATCTCGAAGCCGAGCCGCCGGAGACGCTGGGCGGGTTCCGCGGGCTCGGCGAGGGCGGCACCATCGGCGCCCTGGCCGCGGTCGCCAACGCGGTCGCCGACGCGCTCGCCCCGCTCGGCGTGGAGGTCCGCGAAGTGCCGTTGACGCCCGCGCGGATTCACCGTCTGGTCGAGGAGGCGAGGCGATGACCTTCGACACCATCCGCCTGTCTCCGGCCCTCGGCGCGGAAGTGCGCGGGCTGGACCTGTCGCAACCCCTCGATGCGCCGAGCGTCGCCGCGCTCCGCGCCGCCTGGCTGGAGCACAAGGTGCTGGTGTTCCGCGGCCAGCGGCTCGACGTGGAGGCGCAGGCGCGCTTTGCAGCCTGTTTCGGCCCCGCGAGCCGCACCCAGGCGCCCGACACGCGCAGCCGGGAGCACAACCCGGACCGGCGCGTCCTGCTGATCACCAATATCCGCGAGGACGGCAAGCCGATCGGCTTCCTGCCGGACGGCGAGCTCCAGTTCCACTCCGATTCGGCGTTCCTCGACCGCCCGCTCATGGCGACCGTGCTGTACGCGGTCGAAATCCCCGACCGGGGCGGCGAGACCCTGTTCGCCAACGCCTGCATGGCCTGCGAGTCGCTCGATCCCGGGCTCCGGGCGCGGCTCGAAGGGCGGCGCGCCTTCAACGTCTACGACTACGCCACCCAGGTAAAGTCGGGGACGCTGGACCGGGCGGGTCTGCCCCAGGCGGTCCACCCGGTGATCCGCACCCACCCGGAGACCGGGGCGAAGGCGCTCTACGTCAACCGGCTGATGACCGAGGAGATCCTCGACATGCCGCCCGAGGAGAGCGCGGAGGTGCTGGACACCCTGTTCGCCGCCGTCGAGCGCCCGGAATTCGTCTACGAGCATGTCTGGCGCCAGGGCGACCTGGTGATCTGGGACAACCGCTGCACCCAGCACGCGCGGCGCGACTTCCCGGCCGACCAGACCCGGCTGATGCGCCGCATCGGCATCGCCGGCGACGTGCCGGTTTGAGGCGGTCGGCGCTTGCCCGTGATATCGACCGGAGCGCGGCGGGCGAAGTGGAGAAACCTCCTCGCCCCATGGGCAACCTCCCTCGTCATTTCGACCGGAGCGCCGAAGGCGCGCAGTGGAGAAACCTCCCTGCCCCACGGGCAACCTCCCTCGTCATTTCGACCGGAGCGCCGAAGGCGCGCAGTGGAGAAACCTCCCCGCCCCACGGGCAACCTCCCTCGTCATTTCGACCGGAGCGCCGGAGGCGCGCAGTGGAGAAACCTCCCTGCCCCACGGGCAACCTCCCCCGTCATTTCGACCGGAGCGCCGGAGGCGCGCAGTGGAGAAACCTCCTTGCCCCACGGGGACGAGGTTTCTCCACTCCGCCGTGCCGAGCACGGCTACGCCCCGGATCAAGTCCGGGGTCCGTCGAAATGACGAGGTGGGGCTGCCGTGCTGCGCACAGCTACGCCCGGATCAAGTCCGGGGTCCGTCGAAATGACGATGTGTGGGTGTGCCGCCGCCCACGCATTGCGGCGGGTTGCGCAGTTCCCGGCAAGGACGCGCCATGACCCTCAAGCTCGGCTATCTCCTCCCCACCCGCCGGCGCGTGATGGAGGGGGAGCACGACACCGACCGCATCCTCGAGCTCGCCGACCTGGCCGAGGAAATCGGGCTCGATTCGGTGTGGGTCGGCGATTCGGTGACCGCCAAGCCGCGCCACGACCCGATCACCCTGCTCGCCGCCATCGCGGCGCGGACCGAGCGCATCGGGCTCGGGACGGCGGTGCTGGTGCCGATGCTGAGGAACCCGACCCTGCTCGCCCACCAGCTGGCGACGCTCGACCGGATCTCGCACGGCCGTTTCGTCCTCGGCGTCGGCCTGGCGCGCGACGTGCCGGCGATCCGCGCCGAGTTCGCGGCCGTGGGGGTTCCCTTCGAGAAGCGCGTCGGGCGGATGCTCGAAGGGCTCCGCCTGTGCCGCGCGCTGTGGTCCGCCGCGCCGGTCGACTGGGACGGGCGGTGGACGCTGGCGGGGGCGACGCTCGCGCCGGAGCCGTTCACCCCGGGCGGGCCGAAGATCTGGGGCGGCGGCGGGGTGCCGGCGGCGCTCAGGCGCTGCGCCGCGAATTTCGACGGCTGGTTCCCGTCGGGGCGCGGCCGCGGCGGCGCCGACTGGGGCGCGGACTGGCAGACGCTGCGCGCGCATGCCGAGGAGGCCGGCCGCGACCCGGCGGAGATCGCCGGCGCCGCCTATGTCACGGTGGCGATCGACCAGGACCCGAAAGCGGCCGAGGCCCAGCTCGAATCCTACCTCGCGCGCTACTACAACCTGCCGCCCGGGCGCATCCGGACCGAGGAGTACGTATTCGCCGGCGACCGGGCGGCGGTGGCGGGGTGGATCGCCGGCTTCGTCGAGGCCGGCTGCGGCCATCTCTGCGTCCGCGTCACGGGCTCCGACGACGCGCGCCAGATGGTGGAGCTCGCCGAGCTTAGCGGACGGATCGGCTAGCCCGTTTGCCGCCGCCCGCGCATTGCGGCAAGCTGTATCCTTCCCCGGCAAGGACGCGTCATGACCCTCAGGCTCGGCTATCTCCTCCCCACCCGCGAACGCGTGATGGTGGGGGTGCATGACACCGACCGGATTCTCGAGCTCGGCGACGTGGCGGAGGAGGTCGGGCTCGATTCGGTGTGGATCGGCGATTCGCTGATCGCCAAGCCGCGCCACGACCCGATCACCCTGCTCGCCGCCATCGCCGCGCGGACCGAGCGGATCGCGCTGGGGACGGCGGTGCTGCTGCCGATGCTGAGAAACCCGACCCTGCTCGCCCACCAGCTGGCGACCATCGACCGGATCTCGCATGGCCGCTTCATCCTGGGCGTCGGCACGGCGCGCGACGTGCCGGCGATCCGCGCCGAGTTCGCGGCCGCCGGGGTGCCGTTCGAGAAGCGCATCGGGCGGATGCTCGAAGGGCTGCGCCTGTGCCGCGCGCTGTGGTCCGGCGAGCCGGTCGACTGGGACGGGCGCTGGACGCTGGAGGGCGCGACGCTCGCGCCGGAGCCCTTCACCCCGGGCGGACCCAGGATCTGGGGCGGCGGCGGGGTGCCGGCGGCGCTCAGGCGCTGTGCCGTGAATTTCGACGGCTGGTTTCCTTCCGGCCCGGGCGGCGGCGCCGAATGGGGCGCGAGCTGGAACGCCCTGCAGGACGATGCGCGGGAAGCCGGCCGCGACCCGGCGGAGGTCACCGGCGCCGCCTATGTCACGGTGGCGATCGACGACGACCCGGAGGCGGCCGAGGCCGAGCTCGATTCCTACCTCGCGCGCTACTACAACCTGCCGGCCGACCGCATCCGCGCCGAGCAATACGCCTTCGCCGGCGACCGGGCGGCGGTGGCGGGCTGGCTCGGCGGCTTCGTCGCGGCCGGCTGCAGCCATCTCTGCGTCCGCGTCACCGGCTCCGACGACGCGCGCCAGATGGCCGGGCTCGCCGCGCTGCGGAGCGAGATCGGCTGAAGGAGGAACCAACCATGGCGACCACCCTGCGCGGCGAGCTGAAACGCGAAGGCGGCGCGTTCGACTGGGAACAGGAAATGGCGGCGCTGCACGACCGCACGCAGGCGCTCGATCTCTACGAGTTCTGGTCGGTCGGCAAGGCGGGAGAGCACGAGGCGGTGCGCGATCTCGCCCGCTTCGACAAGGCGGCGCCGCATATATGGAAATATCGCGACATCCTGCCGTGCCTGGAAAAGGCCGGCGAGCTGATCGACATGAACGAGAGCGAACGCCGCTCGCTGATCATGTGCAACCCGGCGCTGAAGGGGCTTGTCGCGACCGTGACCACCATGTTCGCGGCCTATCGGATCAACAACCCGCACGAGATCGCGCCGGCCCATCGCCACTCGCCGAACGCGATTCGCTTCGGCCTGACCGGCCGCACCAACTTCACCGGGGTCGAGGGAGAGCCCATCACCTTCGGCCCGGGCGACCTGGTGCTGACGCCGCACGACACCTGGCACAACCACGGCAACGAGGGCGAAGGCGGAGCGGTCAATCTCAGCGTCCTCGACATGCCGCTGGTGAACGTGCTCAACGCCACCTATTTCGAGAGCGACTATTACGAGGAAGACGGGCGCGGCCGCAGGATCCGGAAGGAGACCCAGCAGGACCGCTTCCATCCCGACTATTCGAGGCGCACCTACGGGCAGGGCGGCCTGATGCCGCGCAGCGTGTCGCACGACCGCGGCACCGGCAACGCGTCGCCGATGTATGTCTATCGCTGGGAGGCGACGCGCGCGCTGCTGGAGAATTTGCGCGACCTCGAAGGGAGCCGCTATGACGGCGTGGCGGTCGAATACGTCGATCCCACCACCGGCAGGGCGCCCTACGCCACCATGACCTTCTTCGCCCAGATGCTGCGGCCCGGCGAAACCACCCTGGCGTCGCGCCAGAACGCGAGCCTGATCTACACCGTGTTCGAGGGGCGCGGCCACTCCATCGTGGGCGGCAGGCGGTTCGACTGGGAGCCGTTCGACACCTTCTGCGTGCCGGGCGGCGAGTGGGTGGAGCACGCCAACGAAGGGGCGGAGGAGGATGCGATCTTCTTCGTCTCGTCCGACGAGCCGGCGCTCAAGGCGTTGCACTTCTACAACCGCCACGGACGCACCGGGTCGGGCGAGGAGGTGCTGCTCGAAACCTCGCGGCAGTTCTGAACGCGGGCGCGTCAGGCGGCGGCCAGGGGGACGATGTCCGAGAGGTCGACGGTCTCCCTGGCCCGGGCGAGGTCATGGGCAAGCTGGAGGTTGATCCAGAACTCCGGGGTGTTGGCGAAAAACCTGGATAGCCGCATCGCCGTATCGACCGACAGCGAGGTCTCGCCCTTCACCAGGCGCTCGATCCGCGTCCGCGGCACCTTCAGGCGTTTCGCGAGTCCGATCGGACTCATGCCGAGCGGCTCCAGATACAGCTCCGCCAGCACCTCGCCCGGGTGAGAAGGGTCTTTGAGCGTCATCTTGGCCCCCTTCGATGATAGTCGACGATCTCGACCTCGGCCGGTCCTCGGTCGGTCCAAACGAAGCAAATTCGCCATTGATCGTTGATCCGGATCGAATGTTGCCCGGCCCTGTCGCCCGTGAGTCGTTCGAGATGGTTTCCGGGCGGAAATCTGAGATCCTCCAGCACTTCGGCGGCGTCCATCGCCGAAAGCATGACACGGGTCCGTTTGACCAGATCGCTCGGGAAGCCTTTTCCATAGCGGTCCCACATCGCACTGGCCGCAAGCTTGCCCTTCGTGCTTACGATCATGACGGTGATGTATCATTACATGATACATGATTCAAGGTCCAGATGCCCCGGATCGGAAGAAGTCGCTCCCCTCAGGCGCTGCCCCAGATTTCCCCGGCGGTCTCGGCCACCAAAGCGAGCTTGTCCCACTGGGCCTGCTCGCTCACCTCGTTGCCGACGGCCATGCTGGCGAAGCCGCATTGCGGGCTGAGGCAGAGGTTTTCCAGCGGCAGGTAGCGGGACGCCTCGTCCACCCGGCGCTTGAGGACGTCCGCGGATTCGAGCTCGGGGAATTTCGAGCTCACCAGCCCCAGCACCACCATCCGATCGCGCGGCGCGAAGCGGAGCGGCTCGAACCCGCCGGCCCGGTCGGTGTCCCATTCCATGAAGAACCCGTCGACCGGCACGCCCGCGAACAGCTCCTCGGCCACCGGCTCGTAGCCCCCCTCGGCGATCCACGAGCTCTTGAAATTGCCCCGGCACATGTGGACGGTGACGGTCATGTCGTCCGGCCGGTCCCGGACCGCCTCGGCGATGCCGCGGGCATAGGTCCGGATCAGCGCCGCCGGGTCGTCGCCCCGCTCCGACATCTGGCCGCGCACCCTGGGATCGCACAGCATGGCGAAGGTGGTGTCGTCGAGCTGGAGATAGCGGCAGCCTGCCTCGTGGAGCATGCGCAGCTCGTCCCGGTAGGCGGCGTAGAGGTCCTCGCGGAAGTCGTCGAGCTCGGGGTAGACGTCGCGGTCGATCAGGGCGCGGCCGCTGCGGTGATAGGCGAGGCTCGGCGAGGGGATGCAGAACTTGGCGGTCACCCCCGTGTGCTCGTTCAGGAAGCGGAAATGGTCGAGCATGACCCCGCCCGGGTTGCGGATCCTGCCCTTGACCTCGAGCGAGGCTACGCCCTGCCCGCCCTTGAAGGTCGGCCCCTGGTGCGGCGCCGACTGCTCGATGCCGTCGAGGCCGCAGAGGAAGTCGTAGTGCCAGGCCTCGCGGCGGAACTCGCCGTCGGTGACCGCCTTGAGCCCGACCGCCTCCTGTTTGCGCACCACGTCCCGGATGCAGCGGTCCTCGATCTCCGCGAGCCCGGCCCCGGTCATCTCGCCCGCCGCCACGCTGGCCCGCGCCCGGTGGATTTCGCGCGGGCGCAGCAGGCTCCCCACATGGTCGGCCCGGAACGGCGGTCTGGACGGATCGCGGTAGGTCATGGCTTTCTCCGTGGCGGCCGCGCCGACGAGACGATGTCGAGAAGATGGGCCGCGTCACCGTTCATGGATGGTTTCCGCCGAATTCAGTATGGCCTTGCGGCGCAGATAGTTGCGGCTTCGTTCGATGCCGCGCCGGCTGACCAGATCGACCTCGCGGTCGAAGATATCCTTGAGCTCCGCTTCCATCCGGACCATATCGAACAGGCTGTGGCGCGCTTCGTCGGCGAACGCGACCAGGACGTCGATATCGCTCGCGGGGCCGAAATCTTCCCGCAACACGGAGCCGAACAGCGCCAGCTCGGTCACCTGCCAGCGCTCGCAGAAGGCGGCTATCCGCTCGGTGGGTATGGCGATGCGCGCGGTCATGGCAGAAACGCCCGGTTCGCGTGAGCGGTGGGGAGGGCGGCTTCCGCGTTCCCCGTTGTATCCACCGCGATTGTAGCACGCGGACAGCCATCGGACGCCGCCAGCCGGGGCCGCTTCAGACGGGCAGCGCCGTGGTGTCCTTGATGTCTTCCATCACGAAGCTCGCCGAGATGTCGGCGATCGGGACCTTGGCGATGAGGCGCTGATAGAACCGGTCGTACTCCCGGACATTCGCTACCCTGAGACGCAGCACGTAGTCGATGTCGCCGCTCATGCGATGGGCGCCCTGGATCTCGGGCAGGGTGTGGACCGCGTCTTCGAACCGGTCGAGCCAGTCCTTCTCGTGCGCGCTGGTGCGCACGATCACGAAGACCGACAGCCCGAGATCGAGCGCCTCCGGGTCGACCAGCGCGACCCGGCCCCGGATGATCCGCCGCTCCTCCATGCGCTTGACGCGGCGCCAGCAGGCGTTGCGCGACAGGTTCGCCCGGGCGGCGAGCGCGTCCATGCTGACCGAGGCGTCTTCCTGGAGGCATCGCAGCAGCCGGCGGTCGATTTCGTCCAGATTCTCGCTCATCCTGGGATTCTATCCCACAATCTCTCCGATATGCAATCCGTTTGGGATATCTGCCCGCGCCCGCCGCGCTATGCTGGCGAGAACCGGCGGCAGCAGGAGCGATCGAGATGGGACGGCAGCGGACGGCCACCCCGGCGCGGCCGATACTCGGCGCGTTCACCGACCACCCCGCGAGCGTCGGCGAGACCTATGCCGAGCACATGGGTGTCGCCCTCTCCTTTGGCGCCCGGCTGCTCGGCGCCGGCTGCGCCGCCATCGTCCACGCCCTCGTCCCGGCGCTGTTCCAGACCGCCGCCAGCGACGCCGTCAGGACGATGCACGCGGAGCTGGAGAGCCGCCTGGACCCGCCCGGAGGGGCGTGACGGGGGGTTCGGCTCCGGTCTGAAATTCGCTGAACTTTCCCGGGGGGACCCCTGCCGCGAAATGTGCCGTACCGAGGGAGGCGCGGCGCTACTCCGCCGCGGGGGGCGTACCGGGCCCGGATGGGATGGCCGCCTCGAGCAGGGAAATCAGTTGCGGCAAGTCCTCGGCTACCGTTTTCCAAACGATGTCGAGGTCGATGTCGAAATAGGCATGAACTAGCCGATTGCGCATCCCGACGATCCGTTCCCAAGGCAATTCAGGCAAACGGCGCCGACCGAGTTCCGAGACCTGGTTCGCCGCTTCGCCGACGATCTCGATGTCCTTGACCAGCGCAAGGACCAGTTGGCGGTTATCGTCCAGGTCGCCACGCGTCCGGCCCTGTGCGAAAGACACCGCCTCTCGCGCGGCGTCCAGCATGTGTCTCAGCCGGACCTCGTCATCCCTGTACATACTGGACGACCGCCGTTTCGAGGACTTCCTGACGAAAGTACCGGCTCAGATCCTCAGGCGTGCGCAGGTCGACCTTGCGGCCGCCGAGCAGCGTCGACAGCTCGATCTCCATCCCGGCGATGCCCAGCAGGCCAGGCGTACGGTCGGGCCCGAACTCGACCAGCACGTCTATATCGCTATCGGGGCCGAAATCGGCCCGCAACGCCGAGCCGAAAATCGAGAGCCGCCGGATACCGTTCGCCCGGCAGAACGCACCAAGCTTGGCTTTCGGGATCGAAATCTGGGGGTTCATCTGTCGAACGCCCTGCAGGAGTCGGTTTGGCGGCGGCGGACTCCCGATCCTGCCGCTCCTACAGCATAATAGCAGCATGCGGGCAACCGCCACTCGCCGCGAAGGGAGCAACCGCCCCCAACGTCCGGCCTGCGTTGTCCAGTCTCGCCGGCCCGACTGCGCTCCGGTCGAAACGGCGAAGGGGCTACACCCCCTCGGGCGGCAGGGAGCCCTGCACCGCGGGCAGCGCGGCTACCCTTGCGTGCCAGGCGACCAGCCCCGGCCTGCCCGCCCGCCAGTCGAATTCGGCCAGGCGCCGTTCCACGTCGAGGGCGCAGAACAGCAGGAGCTGCGGCATGTCGGGCGGGCCCTCCCAGGCGTCTATCCCGGCCTCGAAGCGATCGGCGAGGCGGGCGGCGCGGCGGCGTTCGTGCTCGACGATGGCGGGCGAGCGCTCGCCCTCGGGACGCATGAGCTCGCGCGCCCAGAGCGCCACCCCGTCGAGCATGCTGCGCGCCGTCGCCAGGCGGCGGCGATAGGGCCAGTAGGCCGCGCCCCAGGGCGGGGCGAAGCGGCAGGGCGGGGCCAGCGTGTCCAGGTAGTCGACGATCGCCTCGGTGTCCTCGAGGCCGGAACCGTCGTCGAGGCCGAGCCAGGGGATGCGCCCGGACGGGTTGAAGGCGAGCATCGGGTCGTCCGGGTTGCGGGTACGCGTCCACACCAGCTCGATGCCGTCCAGCCCCTTCTCCAGCCGGACGATCATCGCCAGCCTGGCATAGGGCGAGGTGGGGGTGACGTAGAGTTTCATCCGATCGCTCCGCGCGGGTCGATCCGGGGCGCCGCGGCCCGCCATCCGCCTCACTCCAGCGTGTGCAGCTCGCGGCGCAGGATCTTGCCGGTCGAGGTGGTCGGCAGGTCGGGGACGATCTGGATCTCGCGCGGCACCTTGTAGGCGGCGAGGCGGTCGCGGCAGAACGCGACGAGCTCGTCGGAGCCGGCCTCCCGGTCGGGCTTGAGCACCACATAGGCCTTGGCGACCTCGCCCTTGGCCTCGTCCTTCTTGGACCCGACGCCGACCATGGCGACCGCGGGATGGCCCGAGATCACCCGCTCGATCTCGGCCGGGTAGATGTTGAACCCGGCGGTCAGGATCATGTCCTTCTTGCGGTCGACGATGTAGAAATAGCCGTCCTCGTCGACCTTCCCGAGATCGCCGGAGTGCAGCCAGCCGTCGGGCTCGACCGTCTCGCGCGTCGCCTCCTCGTTGCCGTAATAGCCCATCATCACGAACGGGCCCCTGAACATCAGCTCGCCCACCTCGCCCACGGGGAGCTCCCTCGACGGGTCCTCGGGATCGACGATCCGGGCGCGGTGATAGAACATCTCGATGCCCACCGAGCCCAGCCGGTTCTCGCCGTAGCAGTGCTGCATCAGCCCCGGCCCGGCGAGCTCGGTCATGCCCCACAGCTCGTAGACCTCGCAGCCCGCGCGCTCGCGCCATTCCTCCGCCTTGGCGACCGGCATGGTCTGCCCGCCGGTGACGCAGCGGGTGAGCGAGGACAGGTCGAAGGACTCGAACCCGGGATGGGCCAGCATGTAGAGATACATCGTCGGCACGCCGTCGGTGATGGTGGCGCCGAATTCCTCGATCCCGCGCAGCGCCTCGCCGGCGTCGAACTTCTCGTAGAGCACCAGCGTCGAGCCGAACAGGAAGTTGAGGTTCATCAGCGTGCCGCCATAGACATGGGCGCAGGGCAGCGCGGTGATCTGCACGTCGTGCTCGGTGCGCATGTTCATCGCCGCGGTCACGGCCGCGTTGAGCACCACCGAGCGGTGGCTCAGCATCGCCCCCTTGGGGAAGCCGGTGGTGCCCGAGGTGTAGCAGATCGTCGACAGCGCTTCGGGATCGACCGCCGCCGGCTCGAAGTCGTTGGCGCCCGACGCGGCGAGGTCGTCGAACGAGGCGGCGCCGTCGGCCTCGCCGAACACCACGATCTCGGCGAGATGGCCGTCCGCCTTGAGCGAGAGGATGGGGGCCGCCCGGTCGGCGGTGGTGAACAGCACCCTGGCGCCGCAATCCCTGACCACGTAGGCGACCTCTTCCGGGGTCAGCATGACGTTGACCGGGTTGATCACCCCGCCCGCCTTGGCGATCGCGTAGTAGCTCACGATCCACTCGACGCTGTTCTGGGCATACAGCGTCACCCGGTCGCCCGGCTCGACGCCGAGCGCGTGGAGCCCGCTGGCGACCCGGGCCGACAGGCGGTCGATCTCCGCGAACGACACCGCCCGCCCGCCGAAGACCAGCGCCGTCTTGTCGCCGAACCGCGCCGCCGCATGGCGCGGGATCTCACCGATCGTGCTCACCGACATCGCGGCCTCTCTCGCTGGGATGCGTGCGCCCGGATCATGCCATTTCGGGGCCGCGGATTGAAGCGGGGCGGTAGGTGGCGGGGGCGCCTCTCCGTCATTTCGACCGACCCCGGGCCTGTTCCGGGGAAGCGGAGAAATCTCGCGCCGCCTCCCCTCCGTCATTTCGACCGAAGCGCCGCCAGGCGCGGAGCGGAGAAATCTCCCTGCCACGGGGGAGGAGAGTCCCCCCTTCGACAAGCTCACGGCAGGCCACTCCGCCGCGCCCGGCACGGCTCTGCCCGGGATCGGGTCCGGGGTCCGGTCGAAATGACGATGGGGCGTGCCGGACGCTCCGCGCGCTTGCGAGTCGCGCCGCGCTGCGCCACAACGAGGCGATGGCGGGGACGAGCGCGAAGCTGACGGCGGCGGTCGAGGCGTATTTCGCCGACCTCGGGCGCATCCGCGCGACCGGCGGGGCGACCGCGGAACTCTCATACCATCCGGCGCTCGGGAACCTGCTGAACGCGGTCGGCGCGGCGCTGAAGCCCAAAGTGTTCTGCGTCGGCGAGCTTGCCGACCAGGGCGCGGGACATCCCGATTTCGGCCTCTACGCCGCCAGGCAGGTGCAGAAGGGACGGCCGCGCGAGGGCCAGTTGCCGGAGCGCGGCGCGGTCGAGGTCAAGGCGGCCGAGGACGATGCCTGGCGGACGGCGGAGGGCGCCCAGGCAACCCGTTATTGGGGCCGCTACCGGCTGGTGCTGGCGACCAATCTGCGCGATTTCGTGCTGGTCGGGGAGGACGCGGCGGGCGCGCCGGCGAAGCTCGAAACCCTCCGGCTGGCCGGGAGCGCGGAGGAGTTCTGGCGCAGGGTAGAGAGGCCGCGCGCCTTCGCCCGCGAGGCAGGCCCCGGGCTTGGGGAATACCTTGCCCGCGCGCTGTCGCACAGCGCCGCCCTCGCCGAGCCCAGGGACCTCGCCTGGCTGCTCGCCTCCTACGCCCGCGACGGCCTCGCGCGGGTCGAGGCGGCGGGCGACGCGCCGGCGCTCCGCGCGGTGCGCGCGGCGCTGGAGGAGGCGCTCGGCGTCCGCTTCGAAGCGGAAAGGGGCGAACGCTTCTTCCATTCGACGCTCGTGCAGACCCTGTTCTACGGCGTGTTCTCGGCCTGGGTGCTGTGGGCGCGCCAGACGCCGCCGCCCGCGGGAAAGTTCAACTGGCACGAAGCGGTGTGGCATCTGCGCGCCCCGGTGCTGCGGGCGCTGTTCCAGCAGCTCTCCGATCCCGGCCGGCTGCAACCGCTCGGCCTCGTCGAGGTGCTGGACTGGACCGCCGCCGCGCTCGACCGGGTGGACCGCGGCGCCTTCTTCGCCCGCTTCGACGAGGGCGAGGCGGTGCCCTATTTCTACGAGCCCTTCCTCCAGGCCTTCGACCCGGCGCTCAGGAAGCAGCTCGGCGTCTGGTACACGCCGCGCGAAGTGGTCCGCTACATGGTCGCGCGGGTGGACAACGCGCTCAAACACGACCTCGGCATCCCGGAGGGGCTGGCGGCGGACAACGTCTACGTGCTCGACCCGTGCTGCGGCACCGGCGCCTATCTCGCCGAAGTGCTGCGCCGCATCGCCGCCAATCTCGAAGGCCAGGGCCTCGGCGCGCTCGCCGGGGCGCGGGTGAAGCGGGCGGCGACCGGGCGGGTGTTCGGCTTCGAGATCATGCCGGCGCCCTTCGTCGTCGCCCATCTCCAGGTCGGGCTCACCATGCAGGAGCTCGACGCGCCGCTCGCCGACGACGACACCGAGCGCGCCGGGGTGTTCCTCACCAACGCGCTCACCGGGTGGGAGCC
Source organism: Defluviicoccus sp. bin129 (assembly GCA_002239065.1). GTDB lineage: Bacteria > Pseudomonadota > Alphaproteobacteria > MPNO01 > MPNO01 > MPNO01. The sequence continues at coordinate 27,034 of MPNO01000059.1, forward strand.
GACGGACTGGGAGAAATCGGCAATCGCGGAACTCTATCCGGAACTGAAAGAGGAACGCGAGCGGGCGGAACGGATGAAGCAGAACACGCCTATTCTCGTGATCCTTGGCAACCCACCCTATAACGGCTTTGCCGGGGTTGCGGTGGACGAGGAGCGTGAGCTCTCCGAAGCCTACCGCACCACGAAGCTTGTGCGCCGGCCCGAGGGGCAGGGACTTAACGACCTCTACGTGCGCTTCTTCCGCATGGCCGAACGCCGCATCGCGGAGAAGACCGGCCGGGGCGTCGTCTGTTTCATCTCCAACTACTCGTGGCTCGACGGCCTCTCCTTCACGGGCATGCGGGAGCGCTACCTGGAAGCGTTCGATGCGATCCGCATCGACTGCCTGAACGGCGACAAGTACAAGACCGGCAAGGTCGCGCCGGACGGCACGCCCGACCCCAGCATCTTCTCGACCGAAGGCGACCCGGTCGGCATCCAGGTCGGCACAGCGATCGCGACGCTGGTGCGCAAGGCGGAGCACAAGCCGGCCGAAGGGGTCGAATTCCGTCACCTGTGGGGACAGGCCAAGCCGGCGGACCTCATCGCGACGGCGGAGGCGGAGCCGAAAGCGCTATACGGGAATGTCGAACCCCTCTTGCCGCTCGGCCTGCCCTTCGTGCGGACGGCCGTAAGCGCCGACTGGTTCGACTGGCCAGCGTTGCCCGATATTTTTCCGGTGTCGTTCCCGGGGGTCAAGACCAGCCGCGATGGGTTATTCGTCGATGCCGACCTAATTCGCCTCAAGGAATGCGTGGCCGACTATTTTGACGTCACGCTGAACCACGAAGACATCGCGCAGCGTTACCCGACAATCATGAAGTCGACGGCGCAATTCGATGCTCGCGCGGCGCGGGATGCGCTGCTGAAACGCGCTGTGCCCGATGAAACCGAGTTCATCCGGTTCGCTTACCGTCCTTTCGATATTCGTTGGCTTTACTGGGAGAAAGACGGCCTCCGGCTCGATAGACCCCGCCCCGATTATCGGCCACATGTGATTGAGGGAAATCCTTGGCTGGTCACGCAACAAAAGCCGCGTCGCGATTGGTCGCCCCCTCAAGTCATATCCCACATCGGCTGTCTCGACTTGATGGATCGGAGTGCGACGTGCATTCCCGCGTGGCTCCGCGACGATATCGGGAAGAGCGCCCGCCGCCCCAACCTGACCGCCACCGCGCAACGCTATCTCGACCGCCTCGGCCTCGGCGTCGGAGACCTGTTCCACCACGTCCTTGCCACCCTGCACGACCCCGCCTATCGCGAGGCCAATGCCGGGGCGCTCAGGATGGAGTGGCCGCGCATCCCGCTGCCGGGCTGGCCGGACGGCGAGGCAAAGGGTGCGGCCGAGGCGCTCGCGGCCTCAGCGGCGCGCGGGCGCGCGCTCGCCGCGCTGCTCGATCCCGACACCCCCGTCCCGGGCGTGACGCAGGCGCCGCTGCGGCCGGAAGTCGCCGCCATCGCCGTCCCCGCGACGACCGGCGGGCGCAACATGGCGGGCGAGGACTTTGCCGTCACCGCCGGTTGGGGCCATTTCGGCCAGGGCGATGCGGTGATGCCGGGCCAGGGCCGCGCCGCCGAGCGCGCCTTCTCGCCCGACGAGCGCGCGGCGCCGGGCGGCGCGCTTGCGGCGCTCGGCGAAAAAACCTTCGACATCTACCTCAACGGCGAGGCGTTCTGGCGCAGCGTCCCGGCCGCCGTCTGGACCTACCGCCTGGGCGGCTACCAGGTGTTGAAAAAATGGCTGTCCTACCGCGAGCGCGACATCCTCCGCCGCCCGCTCCGGCCGGAGGAGGTGCAGCACTTCACCGACACGGCGCGGCGGATCGCGGCGATATTGTCGATGACCGAGGCGAAGCCAAGCGCATGAACGAAAACGCCAGGTGCCCTATCTGGGGAACACCCGCAACCGAGTACCCCACCGGTGGAGCGGACCGGCACGCAATCGATTCGCCCCGCGCCGGCGGCCGGTATTTCATTACCGGAACGGCCAAGGCGATGGTCGGGAAACGCGATGCTTCCTTGAAGGCGCGTTTGGCCACGGCGGCGGAGGCTCGTCAGGATGCCACTGGAAGGGCATGGACGCTTTCCTTTTGTGCACATCCCGGCATGGCGCTGTGTTCCACGCCTTCTAGCTCGCGGCCTCCGGCCTTGGGCGTCGGGCCGCCCCATTGCTTGAAGAAGAACGGCACGTCCTCCGAAGCGCAGCGGTCGCGTATGTCGCGCACCCACTCCAGGCGCAGTTCCCGCGCCTTCGGCCCGCTCTCGCCGCCCACGATGACCCACGCTATGCCGTCGAGATCGAGTTCGCCGAGCGGACCCAGCAGCGGCTCGATCGACAGGAAACGGACCGTGGCGGGCGCCGCCTGCAAATGGCGGATCCTGGCCCGGCCCTGCCGGTCCTCCACCGACACGCCGCACCAGACATGGGCCGGCGCCGCGGCGTCGCGATATCTGCGGCGCAGGTAGTCCCGCATCCGCGAACTCCGCTTGGTCAGGACCTGATAGATGTGGCGGTCCGTCGTTTCCATCCGGTCGAACACGTGGTCGATGAATGCGCGCGGCACATGTTTGTGGAACAGGTCGCTCATCGAATTGACGAAGATCATGCGCGGCTTGCGCCAGCGCTCCGGCTGGTCGAGCCGCGACGGCCAGAGGCGAAGGTCGAAGCCCTGCTCGTAGGGGTGACCCGGAACGCCCCGCCACCGCTCGGCGAAGCGCGCCGCATAGCAGTTGTCGCAGCCGCGCGTGATCTTCGTGCAGCCCGTCACCGGGTTCCACGTCGCGTCGGTCCATTCGATGCCGGAGTTGTCAGCCATGGCGGCACCGCTCTAGCACATAGCGCCCGGACGCGCCAAAATGTTCTTGCTTTGTTCGACTCGGTGGCGGTCGGCGCTCGCACCTCTGTTCGCCCGACCGCCCTCCCCCCTCACACCACGATGGCGATCCCGCAGCGCCGCCCCGCCGCGCGCGCGTCCGCCAGGAGGCTCGCGTCGGCGCGTCCGTCGCGCACCGCGACGACGCGAAAATCGACCGGCGCCACCCGGTCGCCGAAGGACAGCCAGGCGCTTTCCGGATCGCACCGGTTGGCGGTCCAGACCAGCCCCTCGACGTCCGGGCACGAGCGGTGGATGGCGGCCGCCCAGCGGGCGGTCTCCGGGTAGAGCCCGGGCGGGGCGCCGATCGGCTCATCCCGCCGGATGCGCCACCGCCTGAGGTCGGGGGCGCGGAGCGAGGCGAGGCGGAGGTCGCGCAGGATTTCGAGACGCCCGTGCGCCCGGCCGCGTATCAGCGTTTCCGGCACCGTCGCGCGCCCCGCGCCGGCGGGGATGTCGTGAAAGATCGTCTCGTGGATCGCCGCTTCCACGGTGGACGCGGCGTAGAGCGAAGGGATGCAGCGTCCCCGCGCATCCCGGATCGGCGCGCCGGCCGGGAGCGCGACGATGCCGGGGCGGGCGGCGGCCGCAGCGCCATGACCCGGGCCCGGCCTAGCCG
>MPNO01000060.1 GCA_002239065.1 Defluviicoccus sp. bin129
AGGCGGGCCCGGATTGTATCCCGGTTGGATGCGGGACTCCTCTCCCGCACGGAGGAAGCCGAACATGCAGACCCGCATCCCCGCGGCGCTGATGCGCGGAGGCACCTCGAAGGGACTCTACCTCCTCCCCCCCCTTGCCGGAGGCGGGCCCGGATTGTATCCCGGTTGGATGCGGGACTCCTCTCCCGCACGGAGGAAGCCGAACATGCAGACCCGCATCCCCGCGGCGCTGATGCGCGGAGGCACCTCGAAGGGACTCTACCTCCTCGCCTCCGACTTTCCCGCCGACCCGGCGCTGCGCGACCGGGTCCTGCTGGCGGCCATGGGCTCGGCCGATCTGCGCCAGATCGACGGCGTGGGCGGCGCCGATCCGCTGACCAGCAAGGTGGCGATCGTCGGTCCTTCCGTCGTGCCGGGAGTCGATCTCGACTATCTGTTCGCCCAGGTGGTGGTTGGCGAAGCGCGGGTCGATACCGCTCCCAATTGCGGCAACATGCTGGCGGGCGTCGGCCCCTTCGCGCTGGAACAGGGGCTCGTCGCGGCCGGAGGCGACCGTTCGACGCTGCGCATCCGCATGGTGAACTCCGACAGCCTGTGCGATCAGACGATCGAGACGCCGGGCGGAGCAGTGACCTATGACGGGATGGCCCGGATCGACGGTGCGCCGGGGACGGCGGCCCCGGTCCTCATAGACTTCCTCGATGTCGCCGGGTCGGCCTGCGGCAGTCTCCTGCCGACCGGCGCGTTGCGCGACACCGTCGACGGTGTCGAGATCACATGCATCGACAACGGCATGCCGGTCGCGATCATGGCCGCCTCTTCCTTCGGCCTGGCCGGGACCGAGGCGCCGGAGGCGCTGGAGGCGGACGCGGCGTTCAGGCGCCGGCTGGAGGCGATCCGGCTCGCCATCGGTCCGGCGATGCGTCTCGGCGACGTGGCCGACAAGGTGGTGCCCAAGCTCTGCCTCGTCTCGCCGCCGGCGGCAGGCGGCGCGCTCAACACGCGCTGCTTCATCCCGCATCGCTGCCACGCCGCGATCGGCGTGCTGGCCGCGGTCACGGTGGCGACCGCCGCGGTGATCGAAGGCTCGGTCGCCCACGATATGGCGCGCCTGCCGCCGGGACCGCGGCGGACGATCTCGGTCGAGCACCCGTCGGGCGAGTTCACGGTCGAGCTGGAGGCGGAAGGCGACGCGGGATCGCTGACGGTGACGCGCGCCGCGCTGTTGCGCACGGCGCGCCGGCTGTTCGAAGGCAACGTGCTGATCCCGCGCGCGGTATGGGACGGCAATCCGGGGCTCGCGCGGCCGGGAGGCGCCCGGTGAAGACCTGCCAGCCGCCGGACCCGAACCCGCGCGCGCCGTCCTTCGCGCTGCCGCCGGGCGCCTGCGATTCGCATTGCCACGTGTTCGGTCCGGGCGATGTGTTTCCCTACCATCCGAAGCGCTCCTACACGCCGCCCGACGCCCCTCGCGAGGCGCTGGCGAGGCTGCACGGGGCGCTCGGACTCGACCGCGCGGTGATCGTTCAGGCGACCTGCCACGGCGACGACAACCGCGCCATGCTGGATGCCATCGCCCGGTCGGAGGGGCGCTATCGCGGCGTCGCGATGATCGGGGAGACCATCCCCGACGCCGGGCTCGAGGCGCTGCACCAGGGCGGGGTGCGCGGGGTGCGCATGAGCTTCGCCCGCCATCTGAGCGGCCCGCCGGATTTCTCCCGAGTGGAGCGGGTCGCAAGACGCATCGCGCCGCTCGGCTGGCATCTGGTGCTCTATTTGGAGGCCGAGGACGTGGTGGAGAACACGCGGGCGCTCGGCCGGCTGGGCGTTCCGGTGATGATCGACCACATGGCGCGGGTGCGCGTCGCCGGGGGGCTCGACCAGCCGGCGTTCCGGCAACTCCTCGATTTTCTCCGCGACGCCGATTTCTGGGTCAAGATTTCCTGCGCCGAGCGCCTGTCGGCGGCCGGCCCGCCTTTCGCCGACGTGGTCCCCTTCGCCGCCGCGCTGATCGACGCCGCGCCGGACCGGGTGCTGTGGGGAACCGACTGGCCGCACCCCAATATCGAGGGTCGCATGCCCAATGACGGCGAGCTGGCCGAATTGCTGTCGGCCTACGCCCCGGATGCGGCGCTGCGCCGCATGATCCTGGTCGACAACCCGGCCCGCCTCTACGGCTTCGACGGCTGAGAGGCCAACGTCTCTTCCGGGGTGAAGGCGGCGAGCTCCGCGCCCTCGTCGACGCGGTCCCCGACCGCGTAATGCACCGCGTCGACGGTGCCGGCGGCGGGCGCCCGGATGGTGTGCTCGACCTTCATGGCCTCGATCACCAGCAGCGGCTGACCCTTGGCGACCCTGTCGCCGCCGGCGACGTCGACCGAGACCACCACCCCCGGCATCGGGGCGAGCGGGACGGCGGGCGCGGCTTCGCGGGCGCCCGCCTCGGCCTCGGCCACCGGATCGAACAGCGGCAGCCGCCAGGTGGTGTCCGGGGCGAATACGAGCGCCGCGCCAGCGTCGCACACCGCCACGGCCGCATGCGCCTCGCCGTCGATTTCGACCGCGAGGCGGGGCGCTTCGGACGGCAGCGCGCGGACCTGCCGCGTGTGCCCGCCGGGAAAGCGGAACGCTGCCCCCTCCGACTGCACGGTGGCGACGTCCTCGCCGACGCGGAAGTTGACCGCGCGCCGGGCGGGGGCGTTGAGCCGCCAGCCGCGCAGCGCAGCCCAGGGAGAGGCGGGGTCGCCACTATCCTGGTCGCGCAGCGCCGCGAGCGCGGCGAGGGCGAGGACGGGCTCGGGCGGAACGGCCTCGCTGGCGGTCAGCGCTTCGAGGTGACGGTCGAGATGGCCGGTATCGAGCGTACCGGCCCGGAAGGCCTCTTCGGCGAGCACCCGGATGAGGAAGTCGCGGTTGGTGACGGGTCCCGCCACCGCGACTTCCCCGAGCGCCTCGGAGAGCCGCGCGCGGGCGGCGGCGCGGGTCGGCGCATGCACCACGAGCTTGGCGAGCAGGGAATCGTAATGCGGCGAGACCGCGTCGCCCGCCTCGAAGCCGGTATCGATGCGGACGCCGTCTTCGGGCAGGCGCATCAGCCGGACCGGACCGGTCGAGGGCAGGAACCCGGCGGCCGGGTCCTCGGCGCAGAGCCTGGCCTCGATCGCGTGGCCATCGAGCGCGACCGCCTCCTGGGCGACCGGCAAGTCCGCGCCGGCGGCGACGCGAAGCTGCCATTCGACGAGGTCGTGGCCGGTGATGGCCTCGGTCACCGGATGCTCGACCTGGAGACGGGTATTCATCTCGATGAAATGGAACCCGCCGATCTCGTCGAGCAGAAACTCGACCGTGCCCGCCCCGGCATAGCCGACGGCGCGGGCGGCCGCCACGGCCGTCCGGCCGAGCGCGTCCCGGGTGGCGGGAGAGAGGCCGGGCGCGGGGGCCTCCTCGATCACCTTCTGGTGGCGGCGCTGGGCCGAGCAGTCGCGTTCGAAAAGATGGATCGCGTTGCCCGCGTTGTCGGCGAACACCTGGACCTCGATGTGGCGGGCATTCGTCAAATAGCGCTCGAGCAGCAGGCGTTCGTCGCCGAAGGATGACGCGGCCTCGCGCCTGGCCGAGACGAGCGCGGCGCCGAGCGCGTCCGCGGTCTCGACGATCCGCATCCCGCGCCCGCCGCCGCCGGCCGATGGCTTGACGAGCAGCGGATAGCCGAGCCGTTCCGCCTCCGCGGCCAGCGCGTCATCGTCCTGGGCGTCGCCGTGATAGCCCTCGAGAATCGGCACCCCCGCCTCCGCCATCAAGGCTCTGGCCGCGCTCTTCGAGCCCAGCGCCCGCATCGCCGCCGCCGGCGCGCCGACGAAGACGAGCCCGGCGTCGGCCACCGCCTCGGCGAACCCGGCGTTCTCCGACAGGAAGCCGTAGCCGGGGTGGATCGCCTCGGCCCCGCCGTCGCGGGCGGCAGCCAGGATCGCGTCGCCGTCGAGATAGCTGTCGCGGGCGGGCGGCGGGCCGATGCGGAACGCCGCGTCGCAGGCGCGGACGTGGAGGGAATCGGCGTCGGCATCGGAATAGACCGCGACCGCGCGGATGCCGAGCCGCCGGCAGGTGCGGGCGACGCGGCAGGCGATCTCGCCGCGATTGGCGATGAGGACGGCGCGGAACACCCGCCGCTACATCCTGAAGACGCCGAACCGGGTGCGCTCGATCGGCGCGTTCAGCGCCGCGGAGATGCTGAGCCCGAGCACGGCCCGGGTCTCCGCCGGCTCGATCACCCCGTCGTCCCACAGCCGCGCGCTGGCATAGAACGGGTTGCCCTGGCGCTCGTATTGATCGCGGATCGGCGCCTTGAACGCCTCCTCGTCGTCCTCCGACCACGAGCCGCCCTCGGCCTCGAGCGCGTCGCGGCGGATCTGGCCCAGCACGTTGGCGGCCTGTTCGCCGCCCATCACGGAGATCCGCGCGTTGGGCCACATGTAGAGGAAGCGCGGCCCGTAGGCCCGGCCGCACATGCCGTAATTCCCCGCGCCGAAGCTGCCGCCGATGATGACGGTGAATTTGGGCACCCGGGCGCAGGCGACCGCGGTGACCAGCTTGGCGCCGTCCTTGGCGATGCCGCCGGCCTCGTATTTCCGCCCGATCATGAAGCCGGTGATGTTCTGGAGAAACACCAGGGGGATGCCGCGCTGACAGCAAAGCTCGACGAAATGCGCGCCCTTGAGCGCGGACTCCGAGAACAGGATGCCGTTATTGGCGAGGATGCCGACAGGGTAGCCGAAGATATGGGCGAAGCCGGCGACCAGCGTGGTTCCGTACAGCACCTTGAACTCGTCGAACGCGCTTGCATCCACGATACGCGCGATGACCTCGCGCACCTCGTAGGGCTTGCGGAAGTCCGCCGGCACGATGCCGGCGAGGTCTTCCGGGTCATGCGCCGGCTCGGCCGGAGGGCGGCAGACGAGATCCATCCGCTTGGCCCGGTTGAGCGCGGCGACCGCGCGGCGGACGATGGCGATCGCATGGGCGTCGCTTTCGGCGTAATGGTCCGCGACACCGGACTCGCGGGCATGGATTTCGGCGCCGCCGAGCGCCTCGGCGCTGACCACCTCCCCCGTCGCGGCCTTCACCAGCGGCGGGCCGCCGAGGAAGATCGTGCCCTGGTTGCGGACGATCACCGCCTCGTCGGACATCGCCGGGACATAGGCGCCGCCCGCCGTGCACGAGCCCATCACGGCGGCGATCTGCGGGATGCCGGCGGCGGACATGGTGGCCTGGTTGTAGAAGATGCGGCCGAAATGGTCGCGGTCGGGGAACACCTCGTCCTGGCGCGGCAGGTTGGCGCCGCCCGAATCGACGAGGTAGATGCAGGGCAGGTTGTTTTGCCGCGCGATGTCCTGGGCGCGCAGGTGCTTCTTCACCGTCAGGGGGAAGTAGGTGCCGCCCTTCACCGTCGCGTCGTTGGCGACGATCAGGCACTCGGTTCCCATCACCGGGCCGATGCCGGTGATCAGCCCGGCCGCCGGAACGTCCTCGTCATAGACCCGGTAGGCGGCGAGCTGGGACAGTTCGAGGAACGGCGCGCCCGGGTCGACCAGGCGGTCGATGCGCTCGCGCGGCAGCATCTTGCCGCGCCCGACGTGGCGTTTTCGCGCCCGCTCGCCGCCGCCCTCGGCGATGCCGGAAACCACGCGGCGGAGCTCGGCCACCGCTTGTTGCATGGCCGCGCTGTTGGCCTCGAAATCCTCCGAGCGGCGGTCGACCGCGCTGCCGATGGCGGGCATCAGGCGGTCTCGCGGAACAGCTCCCGGCCGATCAGCATGCGGCGGATTTCGCTGGTCCCGGCGCCGATCTCGTAGAGCTTGGCATCGCGCAGCAGCCGGCCGGTGGGATATTCGTTGACATAGCCGTTGCCGCCGAGGATCTGGATCGCGTCCAGCGCCAGCGCGGTGGCCCGCTCGGCCGCATACAGGATGGCGCCCGCGGCGTCCTTGCGCGAGGTCTCGCCCCGGTCGCAGGCCCTGGCGACGGCATAGACATAGGCTCGGCTGGCATTGGCGATCGTGTACATGTCGGCGATCTTGCCCTGGATGAGCTGGAACTCGCCGATGGCCTGGCCGAACTGCCGGCGTTCGTGGACATAGGGAATCACCGCATCCAGGCAGGCCTGCATGATGCCGAGCGGGCCGCCGGCGAGCACCGCGCGCTCGTAGTCGAGCCCGCTCATCAGCACGCCGACGCCCCCGCCGACGGCGCCGAGGACGTTGTCTTCCGGCACCTCGCAGTCTTCGAAGACCAGCTCGCAGGTGTTGGAGCCGCGCATGCCGAGCTTGTCGAGCTTCTGCGCGGTCGAGAAGCCGGCGAATCCCCTTTCGACCAGGAACGCGGTGATCCCGCGCGGCCCGGAATCGGGATCGGTCCTGGCGTAGACCACGAGCGTGTCGGCGTCGGGCCCGTTGGTGATCCACATCTTGGTGCCGTTGAGGACGAAGCGGTCGCCCCTGCGCTCGGCGCGGAGCCGCATCGAGACCACGTCGGAGCCCGCCCCGGCTTCGCTCATCGCCAGCGCGCCGACATGTTCGCCGGAGATCAGCCCGGGCAGGTAGCGCCGTTTCTGCGCTTCGGTGCCGTTGCGGCGGATCTGGTTGACACAGAGAATGGAGTGCGCGCCGTAGGAGAGCCCGACCGAGGCCGAGCCGCGGCTCACCTCCTCCATCGCCACGACATGCTCGAGATAGCCCATCCCGGCGCCGCCATAGTCCTCCTCGACGGTGATGCCGAGCAGGCCGAGCAGGCCCATCTTGCGCCACAGATCGGCGGGGAACTCGTTGGACTCGTCGATCGAGGCGGCGCGCGGTGCAATCTCGACCGAAGCGAAATCGGCGACGCTCTCGCGCAGCATCCCGGCGGTCTGGCCGAGGTCGAAATCGAGGCTGGGATAGGCGTTCCGGAGCATCGGCCGCTCCCGCGGGGTCAGCGAGCAGGTGGGAAGGCGCGCACCCTACATAACTTGCGGAGTGCGCGCATTACCCGAATTCAGCGCCGGAGCGCGCGAAGGAATTGAAGGCAGCCGGCGGATTCCGGTGACCGGCCCTCGCCGACCGGCGCAGTTCGACAGTCGGCGCATCGATGCTCTTTCCGGCGAGCCGGGCGGCCGGCGGAGCGGGGCGGGCGGCCAAGCGCAATGATCGTCCGGGGCGCCGCCCCCCTGGTCGCGGCGGTTCAAGTTTGGGGAACGTGGCTCTCGATGCCGGAAGCCGGGTTGGCCTCATTCTCTATCTTCGAGAACAGGAAGAACGTCTCTTCCACCGCGTTGGTGATCAGCAGGACATTGATGAGGTCGAGGCGCTGCAACGGCGGTTCCCGTTGCAGGTACCGCGTTCGAATGTCGCGCATCATCTCGCCGCGGTCGCCCGTGAGCTTTCGCGTCAGATCCCAAACCACGGAGTCGTCGGACTCGATCGCGTCGACCAGGGAGAGAAGCACGCCGTCGACGCTCTCGCAGATGGTTGTGCGCAATTGGCCGAGCGCGGACCGCTCGTCGATCTCCGCGAGAGTCTCGCACATGACCCCCAGCGAATCTTCCAGCCAGGCAAGCAGCTTCTGGCGATTGCGCAGCGAATTCTGGTCCTCGACACCGTGCATGGGATGAAGCGTATGAAGGTCGTCCAGGAACTCGACGATGTCGGAGAGGAGCTGTCGCGTGCCGGCGCGAAGGGGCGCGATCCTGTCGCCCCGGCGCACCGCGTCGAAGTACTCGGAAAAGTCCCTCATGGCCCGCCTTTGCTCCAGGTCGACGAGCACCACGGAGGTCTCCACATCCACGGAGGCATGGTCGTGGATGAACCGGGGGCGAGCCAGCGCGTCGGCTGCCGAGGTCGGCCACAGCCGCTCGAGCAGCGCGGCCGACCACCCGAGCCCGGCGAACATCATCGGCAGCAGGAACACGCACAGGAACACGTAGACGGCGGCGAGCTGCTGGTCCAGGTCCAGGTCCAGCCCCCGGGCCCAGGCCTTGACCAGGGGGACATCGAAGTGGATCTCGAAGTAGAGGAGGGGAACCAGCACCGCGCAGATGAGCGCGTTGTAGCCCACCAGATACATGGCCACCTGACGCGACCGGCCCGTGAGTCCGGCCGACAGAACGTAGAGGATCGCCCCCGATCCGATGAGGCTCCCGTACATGATCATGATGGCCTGGTCGACGGAGAGGAGCCCGACCGCCGCGAGGCTGATGCCAAAGACGGTGACGGCGCTTGATGACTGCACGATGAAGGTGAGGAGCGCGCCGACCAGGAATGCGAGCACGAGCGAATCCCCGACCCCCTCGAGCAACTCCCGGAACCAGGGCTGCTCGGCAAGCGGAGCCGCGGCGTCCTTGATGAGCACGAGGCCGAGAATGATGAAGGCTCCCCCGAGGAAAGACGCCGCCACGGGTTTGAATTTCGACAGCCGCTCGGTCACCACCACTGCGGCGGCGATGCCGAGCACGTAGAGCGAGACGACCTTGATGTCGAATGTGACGATGACCACGAGGGCGGAAACGCCGACGCACCCGCCGAGAATCAGTGCCAGCGCGCCGCGGGTCGTGATGAGCCCCGAGCGCAGGATGCTCACCACGATGAAGGTCGTCGCGGACATGCTCTGGGTGATCGCCCCTGCAAGAGCGCCCCAGGCGAGGGCGGAGAACCGGTTGCCGGTCCATCGCGCCGCTGTCGTTCGCAGCCGCCGGGTCGCCAGGGCCTTCAGGTTCTCGGTGAGGAGCCACATCCCGAAGATGAAGAGGCCGAGGCCGCCCGCGATTCCTGCAAAGAGTTCGTTCATCTTTGTATCGATGCCCCGTACGGGAATTTGGATGAGAGCCTGTGTTTCCTCATTCGAGGATGCGCGCCGGTTGAGCCGGTCATCTCAGCTCGATGTGTCCCTCGAAAATCTCCGTCAGCTGCGAATCGCCGGCTTGTCGTTGCGACGGCCAGGTATCTGGCGCCGTCAGGACGCCTCGGAAGCGCCTTGGCCGCGCCCGGGCAGTCCTTCGGAATTGCTCCCCTGCCCGCCCGCAGGGGTCCGAGACCCCATTCGGGGCCGTCGCTCCCTTGTCCTTCGTCCGGCTCGCCTGGCGCGCCCCCTCGCGTTGCCGGGCCTTGCAAGCCGCGCCGGTTCTTCTCATCCCGTCGCACTCCGCGAGCAGGGGGAATTCACTGCCGGAGACCGCGCAATATCTCCATGTAATCCGTAGATTCGGGGTCGATCAGCCCGTGGCGGACGAAGAAGTCGATGCAGACGAGATTGCAGTTGAACTTGAACGCGGCGGTGTCGGCCACGGTCTCCATCACCCGCTCGACGGGCCAGAGGTGGAACTCCTCGATCTCGCCGTCCAGGGGCTCGGGCTCGAACGCGGCGGGCAGTTCGAGGTCGTAGCAGTACATCACGTCGGGCTTCAGCCCTTCGGCGGTCTCCTGGCAGTAGGACACCGCCCCCACCGGCCGCGCCGTGGCGGCGAGATGCGCGGGCACCCCGGCCTCCTCGCCCGCCTCCTTGATCACGTTGTCCATCAGCCCGATCCCCGCGGGCTGCCCGCCGGCGACGAAATTGTCGAGCATGCCGGGATAGGTCGCCTTGTCCCGGGCGCGGCGGGCGACCCACATCAGGATCCGCCCGCCGTCGCGGACGAAGCCGTTGACATGGACGCCAAGGGCGCGAACCCCGAAGAAGGGGATCGCCGAGCGGTCCATCAGCATCAGATGCGGACCGGCGAGCGCGCCGCCGACGGGATAGGCCTCGTCGCGCCAGCGCCCGATCGTCCCCTCTTCGGATAGCGCGCGCAGAGCCGCCTCCACGGCTCCGGTCCGGGCCTCGAAACTGTCCAGCGCCGGCGCCGTCCGGACGCTTGCCTGGTCGACCGCGAAGGCCTCGGGAAACGCCTCCAGGCGGCGGGCGAAGCGGGGCTTCACCCAGCCCGGCCGGGCGTCGCCGACGCAAAACGGCAGGAAGCCCGAAAGGTCGTGCGCGTTGCACTCGGCGATGCGGTCGAGAAAGCCCATGGCCGCCTTATAGCATGGCGGGCAGACCCTCGAATTCGCTGGCGGGCAGGCGGCGGGGCCCGTATATCTCGGCCATGACGACGACCGGCTCGGTCCTTATCGCGGTCGCCCTCGCCGCCGTGCTGGGCGTGCTTGCCATGGGCCTGATCAGCATGGCGCGCGGCGGCGAGTTCAACCGAAAATACGGCAACAGGTTCATGCAGGCCCGGGTGATCCTGCAGTTCGGCGCCATCGCCCTGGTGGCTCTCGCCGTGCTGTTCGGCCGGGCGTGATCCGGAGGCGTCCTCGTTGACAGTTCGAACCGCCGGACATTATGTTCGCCGCCTTGTCGGGACGACGGCTTCGGGCGGCACGGGGCGCCGCCGCGGCGTTCTCTCCATGACCTCTTCCGGATTTGGGAAAGCCCTTCCATGAAGGTACTTGTCGGTGTCAAACGGGTCGTCGACTACAACGTCAAGGTCCGCGTCAGGGCCGACGGGACCGGCGTCGAGACGACGAACGTCAAGATGTCGATGAACCCGTTCGACGAGATCGCCGTCGAGGAGGCGATCCGCATGAAGGAGGCGGGGACGGCGGACGAGATCGTCGCGGTCTCGATGGGCGTGCGGCAGTGCCAGGAGACCATCCGCACCGCGCTCGCCATGGGGGCGGATCGCGGCATCCACGTGATGACCGACGAGGAGCTTCAGCCGCTCGCCGTCGCCAAGCTGTTCAAGGCGCTGGTCGAGCGCGAGAGCCCGGGGCTGGTGATCCTCGGCAAGCAGGCGATCGACGACGACAGCAACCAGACCGGCCAGATGCTGGCCGCGCTGCTCGGCTGGCCGCAGGGCACCTTCGCATCCGACATCGTGCTGACCGGCGAGGGCGCCGAGGTGACGCGCGAGGTCGATGGCGGGCTGGAGACGGTGGGGCTCGCGGTTCCGGCCGTGGTGACCACGGATCTCCGGCTCAACGAGCCGCGCTACGCGTCGCTGCCCAACATCATGAAGGCCAAGAAGAAGCCGATCGACCAGATCGCGGTGGACGAGCTCGGAATCGACGTGGCGCCCCGGCTGGAAACGCTGAAGGTGGAGGACCCTCCGGGCCGGGCCGGCGGAAAGCGGGTCGCCGATGTCGAGGAGCTGGTCGACAAGCTCAGGAACGAGGCGGGGGTGATCTGATGGCATCCCTCGTGATCGCCGCCCATGACGGCGCGGCGCTCGACCCGGCGACGCTGAATGCCGCGACCGCCGCCGCCGCGTTCGGCGGCGATATCGACGTCCTGGTGGCGGGGGGCGGGACCGCCCCGGTCGCCGGGCAGGCGGCGAAGATCGCCGGCGTCGCCCGGGTCCGCCATGCCGACGACGCGGCCTACGATCATCTGCTGGCCGAGGCGGTGGCCCCGCTGGTGGTCGCGCTCGCCGGCGCGTATTCCGAGATCCTGTTCCCGGCCAACACCACCGGCAAAAACCTCGCCCCCAGGGTCGCGGCACTGCTCGACGTGGCCCAGATCTCCGACATCACCGAGGTGGTCTCGGCGGACACTTTCGTGCGCCCGATCTATGCCGGCAACGCGATGGCGACCGTGCGATCGCGCGACGCGATCAAGGTGATCACCGTGCGCGGCACCGCCTTCGCCGCGGCCGCGCTCGACGGCGATGCCGCGATCGAACCGGTCTCCGCCGGCGAGGGGCAGGCGCTGTCGAAGTTCCTGCGCCAGGAGCTTTCCAAGTCCGAGCGCCCCGAGCTCACCAGCGCCCGGGTCGTGGTCTCCGGCGGGCGCGGCATGCAATCCTCGGAGAACTTCCACCTGGTGGAACAGATCGCGGACCGCCTCGGCGCAGCGGTGGGCGCTTCGCGCGCGGCGGTGGATGCGGGTTACCGGCCGAACGACTTCCAGGTCGGCCAGACCGGCAAGGTGGTGGCGCCCGAGCTCTACGTCGCGGTCGGCATTTCGGGCGCGATCCAGCATTTGGCCGGCATGAAGGACAGCAAGGTCATCGTCGCCATCAACAAGGACGAAGAGGCGCCGATGGTCCAGATCGCCGATTACGGGCTGGTCGACGATCTGTTCAAGGCGCTGCCGGCGCTCGCCGAGGCGCTGGACAAGGCCGGGATCAAGCCGCGATGAGCGCGACCGCGGCGAACCCCGCGTCGATCGACGCGGTTCCGATCCGCAAGGTGGGCGTCATCGGCGCCGGCCAGATGGGCAGCGGCATCGCCAATGTCTGCGCCGCGCATGGCTTCGACGTCGTGCTGGGCGACATTTCCAAGGACCAGGTCGGCAAGGCGCTGGATGCGATCGCGGCCAACTACGAACGCCAGGTCCGGCGCAACCGCATGACCGAGGACCAGAAGGCCGAAGCGCTGGCGCGGATCGAGACCGGGTCCGGCTACAGCCTGTTCGCCGATTGCGACCTGATCATCGAGGCGGCGACCGAGAACGAAGAGGTCAAGCGGGAGATCTACAAGCGCGTCGTCACCGAGATCAGGGACGATGCGATCGTCGCCTCCAACACCTCGTCGATCTCGATCACCCGTCTCGGCGCCGCGACCGACCGGCCGTCGCGGTTCATCGGCATGCACTTCATGAACCCGGTGCCGGCGATGCAGCTCGTCGAGCTGATCCCGGGCATCGCCACCGCGCGGGAGACCTTCGAGGCGATCGAGGCGCTCACCCTCGCGCTCGGCAAGACGCCGGTGAATTCCGAGGACTTCCCCGCCTTCATCGTCAACCGCATCCTGCTGCCGATGCTCAACGAGGCGGTCTATACCCTGCATGAGGGCGTCGGCAGCGTGGAGGCGATCGACAATGCCATGCGGCTCGGCGCCAACCACCCGATGGGACCGTTGCAGCTCGCCGACTTCATCGGTCTGGACACCTGCCTCGCGGTAATGCAGGTGCTCTACGAGGGCCTCGCCGACACCAAGTACCGGCCCTGCCCCCTGCTGGTGAAGTATGTCGAGGCCGGCTGGCTCGGCCGCAAATCGGGTCGGGGCTTCTACGATTATTCCGGCGATACCCCGACCCCGACCCGTTGAGTCGTTTTCCGGTCGGCATCGCCGCATGCGGGGTCTACAATCCGGCGGATGCGACGATGAGCGCGACGCGGAGGCGGCGATGACCGACTATTGGCTCAACAAGCTGATGTTCGACCTTCAGGGTCCGGGCGGGAAGGAGCGCTGGCGCGACGACCGCGCGGCGGTGCTGGACGGCTACCCGTTCGCGCCCGAGATGCGCCAGGCCCTGATCGACGACGATCTGGCGAAGATCCAGCCCCACGCCAACCCGTATCTGCTGCGGTTCTACCTGCTGATCTGCGGCTATGACGACGCCGGGTCGATCGAGGCGCTGAGCGCGCTCCGTACCGACGAGGAAGAGCGGAGGGCGGAAAATGGCTGAGTTCGTCGGCAGCTTCGCGGCCTCGCACGGGCCGAACATCGCGCGCAACTGGGACACCCTCAAGGACGAGACGCGGGACTGGGTGGCGACCCGCTTCGGCGATCTCGGCAACCGGCTCAAGGCGGCGAGACCGGATGTCCTGGTCATCCATTCGACCGATCACTGGGTCAATTTCTTCCTCGACGTGATGCCGGCGTTCTGCATCGGCATCGGGGCCGAGCACGAAGGGCCGCCGGAACCGTTCATGAAGCCGGTCTATCCGCACGAGACCCTGCCCGGACATGAAGCGCTCGGCCGCCACATCCTCGACGAGGCCTTCGCGGCCGATTTCGACCCCGCCTATTCGATGCGGCTCAAGCTCGACCACGGCATGTGCGTGCCGATCTGGCAGTTCGGCCTCGATCCCGGGCTGCCCATCGTGCCGGTCTTCATCAACCTGGTGGAGGAGCCCTTCCCCTCGCCCAGGCGCTGCCTCGCCTGGGGCAAGATGGTGCGCCGGGCGATCGAGAGCTATCCGGAGGACATCCGGGTCGCGGTGCTGGGCACCGGGGGGCTCAGCCATTCGATCGGCGAGACCACCATGGGGTGGATCGACGAGCCGTTCGACCACGCCTGCATCGACCTGTTCCGCAACGCCCCGGACGAACGGCTGGCCGCCGAGCTCGACGCGATGCTGGAACACACCGGCAATGGCGGGGCCGAGCTGCGCGCCTGGGTGGTCTCACACGCCGCCGCCGGCAGCAAGGGTTTCGACATGGTCGACTACATCCCGATGCCGGAGGCGCTGATCGGCTGCTGCCTGGCGGAGTGGCGCGCCTAGCCTTCGATGTAATGCCGCAGCAGCGCCAGGGCTTCGTCGGAATCCCACTCCGCGTGGCCGATGAGACGGCCGAGTTCGCGTCCGTCGCGGCCGTACAGCACCGTCGTCGGCAGCCCGCGGACCCCCGCGGCGCGGGCGGCGCGCGCCTTGGGGTCGTGGAACGCGGTCAGCCCCTCGAGGCCGTGCCTTTCCCAGAACGGCGCGATCCGCTTCCAGCCCCCGAGGTCCTGGGATAGCGCGAGAACGGCGAACCGGTCGCCGCCGATCCGGGCGTTCAGGCGCTTCAGCGAGGGTAGTTCGCGGACGCAGGGGCCGCACCAGGTGGCCCAGAAATTCACCAGAACCACTTTGCCGCGGAACCGTTCCAGCGTATAGCTCTCGCCGTTCCGGCCGGTGAATGCCGTGGCCGGCGCTGGCGGGCCCATCTCGGCGACGGTAAAGTTCTGCATCCAGCCGGTGCGGGGCGGAGGCGCCGCGGCTTCCGCCGGCAGGAGATGCCAGGCGAACGCCGCGATCAACAGCGTGGCGCCGAACGCGCGCCGCCCGATGAGTCTCGAAGACCGATGAACGACACCCCATCCCATCCGAAATCCGTCCCTCCGGGCTCGTCGGCGCTCTGGGGCGGCCGTTTCGGGGCCGAACCCGGCGAGGCGATGGAGCGGATAAACCCCTCCATCGACTTCGACAAGCGGCTCTATGCGCATGATATAGGGGCCTCGAAAGCGCATTGCGAGATGCTGGCCGCCTGCGGGATCGTGAGCCAGGCGGATGGCGATGCCATTCTCACGGGGCTCGACCGGATCATGGGCGAGATCGAGGCCGGCGCGTTCGCCTTTTCGCGCCGTCGCGAGGACATTCACATGAATGTCGAGGCCCGGCTGGCCGAGCTGATCGGCCCGGCCGCCGGCCGGCTGCACACGGCGCGTTCGCGCAACGACCAGGTGGCGACGGATCTGCGGCTGTGGCTGCGCGACACCGTCGACGCGGCTCAGCTGGCGCTGCGCGATCTGCAAGCCGTGCTGATCGACCGGGCGGAACAGCACGCCTCGAGCGTGATGCCGGGATTCACCCATCTCCAGGCCGCACAGCCCATCACCCTCGGCCATCACCTGCTCGCCTATGTCGAGATGTTCGGGCGCGATCGCGGGCGGCTGGCGGATGCGCGCAAGCGGTTGAACGAGTCCCCGCTCGGCGCCGCGGCGCTCGCCGGCACGCCCTATCCGATCGACCGGGACAGGACGGCGGCGGCGCTCGGATTCGACCGGCCGGCGGCGAACGCGCTGGACGCGGTCTCGGATCGCGATTTCGTGCTCGAATTCCTGGCCGCCGCCGCGATCGCCGCGTCTCACCTGTCGCGGCTCGCCGAAGAGCTGGTGTTGTGGTGTTCGGCGCAGTTCGGATTCGCCCGGCTGAGCGACGGCTTCACCACGGGCTCGTCGATCATGCCGCAGAAGCGGAACCCCGACGCGGCCGAGCTGGTGCGCGCCAAGACCGGCCGCATCGTCGGCGCGCTCGCCTCGCTGCTGATCGTCATGAAGGGGTTGCCGCTCGCCTATTCGAAGGACATGCAGGAAGACAAGGAGCCGCTGTTCGACGCCGCCGATACGCTGGGTCTCGCGATCTCGGCGATGACCGGGATGATGCGGGATGCTGAATTCGATACCGGCGCGATGCGAAGCGCGACGGAGCGGGGGTTCGTCACCGCAACGGATCTCGCGGACTGGCTGGTGCGCGAACGCGACATGCCGTTTCGCGAAGCGCACCGGGTCACCGGCGCGCTGGTGAAATGCGCCGAGGAGGCCGGCTGCGACCTCGCCGGGCTTCCGATCGAGACATTGAGGAGCATCGAGCCGGGGCTGACGGAGGAGGTCTACGACGTGCTCCGGGTCGAGCGCGCGGTCGCGGCGCGCGACAGCTACGGGGGCACCGCGCCACGGCGCGTAGTGGAGGCCGTGCGGAGCGCGCGGGAGCGCTTTCTGTGACCCGGCGCCGTACCCTCCTGTTGCTGGCCGGGGCGATGTCGTCGTGCCTCCTCGCCGCTTGCGGCAGGAAGGGCGATCCGGAGCTGCCGGAAAAGCGGGAGGATTCGTTCCCGCGAAAATATCCGTCGGGTCCGCCGCCGCAATGAACGCCTTCGCCTATCGCGACGGCCGCCTGCACGCCGAGGGCGTCCCGCTGGACACGCTCGCCGAGGCCTACGGCACGCCCGTCTATGTCTACTCCCAGACCGCGATGGAGGACGAGTATTGCGCGCTCGCCGAGGCGCTCCAGGGCCTCGGCGCCCGGATCTGCTACGCGGTCAAGGCCAACGGCAACGTCGCCGTGATCCGGGCCCTTGCCCGGCTCGGCGCCGGGGCCGACGTGGTCTCGGGCGGGGAGCTCGCGCGCGCCATCGCCGCCGGCGTCCGTCCGACCGACATCGTGTTCTCCGGGGTGGGCAAGACCCGGGACGAAATCGCACGGGCGCTGAAGGCCGGGATCGGCCAGTTCAACGTCGAATCGGAGGCCGAGCTGGCTCTGCTGGGGGAAATGGCCGCGACTCTCGGACTGCGCGCGGACACGGCGATCCGCGTCAACCCGGATATCGCGGTCGATACGGCGGACCGGATCGCGACCGGCAGCTACGAGCACAAATTCGGCATTCCGATCCGGGACGCGGCACGGATCTACGCGCGGGGGTCGAGGACGCCGGGGATCCGCATGGTCGGGCTCGCGGCCCATATCGGCTCGCAGATCCTCGACCTCTCCCCGTTCGAAAGCGCCTTCGCCGCGCTCGCGGAATGCGTGCGGGCGCTGCGCGGGGCGGGTCTTGCGGTCGAGCGCCTCGACCTCGGCGGCGGGCTCGGCATCACCTATATCGGGGAGACCGCGCCCGGCCTCGCCGGTTTCGCCGACATCGTGCGCCGCACCGTCGGCGGGCTGGGCTGCGAGATCACCGTCGAGCCGGGCCGGCGGCTGGTCGGCAATGCCGGGGTTCTGTTGAGCAGGGTCCTGTATACGAAGGAAACGCCGCTCCGGCGGTTCGTCATCGTCGACGCGGCGATGAACGACCTGCTGCGCCCCACCCTCTACGGAGCCGAGCATGCCGTCCTCCCCGTCGTCGAACCGGCGGAAAGCCAGGAGACCCGCCGCGTCGACGTGGTCGGCCCGGTCTGCGAGACGGGCGACTGGCTCGCCCGGGGGGCGGATCTGCCCGCCGTGGCAGAGGGCGGCCTGCTGGCGATCGCCGGCGCCGGCGCCTATGGCGCGGTGATGGCGTCGTTTTACAATGGCCGCGGCCTCGTCGGAGAGGTTATGGTACGCAGCGACGCGCATGCCGCGATCCGGCCGTATCAGGATCCGGCGACGTTCCAGGCGCTCGACCGCCTGCCCTGCTGGCTTGAATAGGGGCAGGGAAGGGCAGGAGTGAGATGACCCGCCCAAGCGGAGGAACAGGGAGCGAACCGAGACCGCCGCCGCGCTATGGCGGCAAGCTCATGGCCGCGCGTGTCTCGATGATCTGGGAGCAGCTCTGGCGCGGCCTCTGGCCGGCGCTGTCGGTTGTCGTCCTGTTCCTCGCGCTCGCGCTGATCGGCGTTTTCCCCCTGCTGCCGGGATGGCTGCACGCCGCTGTGCTGTGCGCGCTGCTCGGCGGTTTTCTGGTTCTGCTGTGGACCGGCCTGCGCGGCCTTGCCGTCCCCGATGTCGATACGGCGCGCCGCCGGCTCGAACGCGTGAACGGGTTCCTGCACCGCCCGCTGCAGACCCTCGAGGACCGCCTCGCGGACGGGGTGGGCGGGCCCGACGCCGAAGCGCTGTGGCGGGAACACAGGGCGCGGGTCGCGCGATCGGCCCGTCGCATCAGGGTCGGGCTACCCCGGCCGGGCGTGGCCGGGCGCGATCCGATGGCGATCAGGTTCGCCGTGGCGCTCCTCGTCGTCATCGCGGCGGTCGTTGCATGGCCGGAGCCCGGCAAGCGGCTCGGCGAGGCGGTGAGCCCGGCATTGTGGGGCGGCGCGCCGGCCGCCGAACCGGTGCTCGAAGTCTGGATCGCGCCGCCCGACTATACCGGCGAAGCGCCGATCTTTCCCAGGCTTCCGGGCACCGCCACGGCGGAGGGCGAAACGGTTCCGGCGCCGGGTATCGCGCCATCGATCCCGGTTCCGGCCGGCAGCGTGCTCACCGCGCGGCTCGCCAACGCGCCCGACGGCGCGGCGCTGATCCTCGGCGAATCGCGCACGCCCTTCGAGCGGGTCGATTCCGGAAACGCGTCGATCACGGCGCCGATCGGGGAGACCGGCCGGCTGGCGGTCGAAGGCGGCGGCCGGGTTCTCGGGGACTGGCAGATCGAGGTGGTTCCGGACCGCCCCCCCTCCATCGCCTTCGCCAGGCCGCCGGGGGCGAGCGAGCGCAAGTCCCTGACGGTGGTTTACAAGGCGAGCGACGATTACGGGCTCGACCGTGTCCGGGCGGAAATCCGCCGCACCTACGAGCGGGGGACGGTGATCGGCAAGGAGGTCGAGACGCTGGAGCTCGCCCTGCCCCGGCCCGGTGCGAAGAGCGCGGAGATGGCGAGTTACCACGACCTCACGCCGCACCGCTGGGCGGGGATGCCGGTGGCGATCCGCCTTGCCGCGCGCGACGGCGCGGGGCAGGTCGCCACCAGCGAGGACGCCCGGGTCACGCTGCCCGAGCGCGTCTTCCGCCACCCGGTGGCGCGGCAGGTCATCGAGCAGCGCAAGCGCCTCACCACGGAGCCGGAACGCAGGGAGGCGATCGCCCGGGCTCTGAGCGCCATCGCGCTCCGTCCGGGCGCCTACCAGGATCGCACGGCGACCTTCCTCGCGCTGACGGCGGCGTACCATCGGCTGGTCTACGAGCCGGGTGAGGGCGCGCTCGACAGCGTGAGAGACCTCCTGTGGGACACCGCGCTGGGAATCGAGGACGGCGAACTCTCCATCGCCGAGCGCGACCTGCGCCAGGCCCAGCAGGAATTGATGGAGGCGCTGGCGCGGAACGCGCCGGACGCGGAGCTCGAGCGCTTGATGGACGCGCTCCAGCGCGCGCTGGACCGGTTCCTGCGGGAGCTCGCGCAGCAGATGCGGGACCGTCCGGATGGGCAACAGGCGCTGCCCTTCGACCCGAGCCAGCGCCTGCTGGAGAGCACCGACCTTCAGCGCGTCCTGCAGCAGATCCGCGACCTCATGCGCTCCGGGGCGCGGGACGCCGCGCGGCAGATGCTGGCCGCGTTGCAGAACATGCTGGAGAATCTGCGCGCGGGCCGCGCGCCGCAGATGAGTCCCCAGGCGCAGGCCGGCAGTCAGGCGCTGCAACAGCTGCGCCAGCTCATCGAACGGCAGAAGGCGTTGATGAACCGGAGTTTTCGTCAATCTCAACCGCAGAGCGGGCGGCCCAACCCGCAGGACTCGCAGCAGGGCGCCATGACCCAGCGCGAACTCCGCGAGGCGCTGGAACGGCTGCGCGAGGCGCTGCGCCGGATGGGGATGCAGCCGGGCGGGGGGCCGCAATCGCCCGGCCGGGCGTTCGACGACGCGAATCGCAACATGGGGGATTCGGCGGGTGCGCTCGACCGCAACGCGCCGGGCGATTCGGTGGCGCCCCAGGGCCGCGCCATCGACGCGCTTCAGCGTGCCGGCCAGGGCATCGTCCAGCAGATGATGCAGCAGATGGGCCGCGGGCCCGGGATCGGGCTGAACCGCGACTTCCGGCCCTTGCAGCTGAGGCGCGATCCCCTGGGCCGTTTCCTGCCCAACGAGATGGGTATCGACACCCGCGACATGGATATTCCGGACGAGAGCGCCATCGAACGCGCCCAGCGCATTCTGGATGAACTCCGCCACCGCGCCGGCCAGCGCTACCGGCCGCAGCCGGAACTCGACTACATCGACCGGCTGCTGCGACGGTTCTAGCCTGGAATCGCGCCACCGGCGACGCGTTGGCTCAGCCCTGCACGACCGCGATGTAGGGCAGGCCGCGATAATGATGCGCGTAGTCGAGCCCGTAGCCCACGACGAAACGATCGCCGATCTCGAACCCGCAATAATCGGCCTCGATCGGCACATCGCGCTTGCCCGCCTTGTCGAGCAGCAGGCAGGTCCTGACGGTCGACGCGTCGCGCGCCCGCATCAGGTCGCAGGCGAAGGCCAGCGTGCGGCCCGATTCGAGAATGTCGTCGACGATCAGCACGTCGCGACCGGCGACGTCCTCGGAGATATCGCGCACCAGGGCGACCGAACCGGAGCTCTCGGTGCCCGTGCCGTAGCTCGACAGGGTCATGAAATCGACCTGGGGTTCGACCCCGACGCGGTCGAGCGCGCGGATGAGGTCGGCGGCAAATACGAAGCTGCCCTTGAGAATGACGACAATCAGGAGGTTCTTGCCGGCGGACCCGGCGATCTCCCCGGCCAGGCCGATCACGCGGCCCGCGATGTCTTCTTCCGTTATCAGCGTTTCGAGAGCGGGTCTGTGGTCCGGCATGTCACCCCGGTTCGTCAAATGCAATGGATATCCGCACCGCTTCCTGCGGCGGGTCAATGACTTCGGTATCGAACTCGACCTCTCGGTCGGGCGCGAGATTGGTCACCGGGGCGGCGATTGTCCAGTGGCGCAGCTCGCGTTGGTTCTCGTCGAACAATGCGCCGCGTATATCCGGCACGTTGCGGGAGCGCGACGTCGTGTTCTCGATCCTGGCGGTGATCGACAGCACCCGGGCGCCCTCCCGGATCGCGTTTTCCGAGCTCTCGATGGTCAGATCGAGGCCGAATCCGCGCGGCAGCGGGTCGAGGCCGATCGAGGCATAGACGGTCTCGGCGAACGGCCAGGATTCCGCGATCTCGGCGCGGTAGCGCCACGCGCCGGCCGCGACGAGGGCAACCGCGATCACCGCCACCGCCGCCCATGCGAGGCGGGAAGGCCAACGCCTTCGCTCCTCCCTGAGCACCGGAAGCTGCGCCCGCGCGGGCGGCCTGTCGATCCTCAACTCGTCCGGATCCCGCAGCGGCGGGGCCGAAAGCTTCTCCTCGACGGGAGCTGGGGGCCCGGGGGACGGCAGGGGTCGCCGGCCGGCCGTATCGGCGGCGGACCGGACGAGTTCCGGCGGGGGTGCTGCAAACCAGACATGGTCACAGCGTCCACAGCGCACCATCCGGCCCCGCGCTCCGATCGCGCCCTCAGGCACCAGAAAGCGGGCGGAACAGTTAAGGCAGGCAAGTATCATTTCGTTCCGCCTGCTGCGACATTCCGGTTTATAGGGCTGGGTGGAAAGGGAGGCAAGGCGAGCGCAAGGTTTGCGCATTTCGGTCGCTCATGCGAATTTGCCCTGCCAACCGCGGAGGATTTTGTGGCGGCGGAGAAGGAGATCGTTCGGCTGGAGAATGTGGGTCTGCAATACGGGTCGGGTCCGGAGGTGCTGCGCGACATTTCGCTCTCGCTGGCGGCCGGCTCCTTCCACTTCCTGACCGGCGCGAGCGGGGCGGGAAAGACGTCGCTCCTGCGCCTGCTCTATCTCGCGGTTCGACCCAGCCGCGGCTCGCTGCATCTGTTCGACCAGGATGTCTCCAGCATCGGCCGCAAGCAGAAGCCGGCGCTGCGTCGGCGGATCGGCGTGGTTTCCCGGGAATTCGGGCTGATCGCGCACCTCACGGCGGCCGAGAACGTCGCGCTGCCGCTCCGCGTCTCGAACGCCCGGGAAACCCAGATTCGCGACTACGTGACGGAGCTCCTGCGCTGGGTGGGGCTGGGGCAGGATCTCGACGAGCTGCCGTCGGCCCTGTCGGACGTGCAGAAGCAAAGGGTGGCCATCGCGCGGGCCGTCATCGGCCGGCCCGACCTGCTGCTTGCGGACGAGCCGACCGGGAGCGTCGACGACAACGCGGCGATTCGGCTGATACATCTGCTGGAAGAGCTCCACAAGGTCGGAACGACCGTCCTCGTGGCGACCCACAACGATTCGCTGGTCAACCGGTTCGGCCACCCCGCATATGCGCTCGACGGCGGCGAGATGCGCCGCGTCGGTCGCGTGGCGGGCATTCGCGGCGCGCGGCGGCCGGGATGACGAGCGGCCGCAGCCATATGGGCCGGGTCCTGCCGCTGGGACGGGATGCGTCGAGCCGTTACGGCGCCTGGATCGTCGCCGCGACGGTCTACGTTGCGGCCCTCGGGCTGGCGGCGGCGATGGCGATCGCCTCGGCCGAGCAAAGCTGGCGCGGCACGTTCGCCGGCCGGATCTCCGTCCAGGTTCCGGCGAGCCCGGACGGCACGGAAAACCGGGTGGCGGAAACCGTCGCGCTGCTCCTCGCCACGCCGGCGATCGAGGAGGCCGTACCGATCGACGAGGCGGTATCGCGCGCTCTACTCGAGCCCTGGCTGGGAGCGGGTCCCGGTCTCGACGCCCTGCCCCTGCCGACGCTGATCGACGTTCGACTGCGTCGCGGCACGGAGCTCGACATCGTCGCCCTGGAGGTCGCGCTCGACGCTGCGGTGCCAGGCACGCGGATCGACGAACATGGGCTGTGGCTCGAAAGGGTGCTGCGCTTTACGCGCGCCCTGCAGGCGTTCGGTGCCGCGCTCGCCGCCCTGTTCGCCCTGACCGCGGTGGCGACCGCGGTTTTCGCCACACGGGCGGGGCTCGCGGCGCATGGCGAGGCGATCGGGATCATGCGTCTCGTGGGCGCCCGGGACGCCGGTATCGCACGCCAGTTCGTCGCCCATTCCCGCAATCTGGCGATCAAGGGCGGGATCGTCGGTTGCGCTCTCGCGGCGGCGACATTGTTCCTGCTCGGCCGGTTTGCGCCCGGCGGAACGGCCCTGATGCTGCCCGAGATGACGCTGTCCCCGATGCAGTGGGGCGCGCTCGCGGGGCTGCCGCTTGTCGTGACGGCACTCGGCATGGCAAGCGCGCGGCTGACGGTCATGCGCGCGCTGTCGCGGGCGGGTTGACGGCGGGAGCCGTGTTCTTCCGGCCGATCCGGTTGGGAGGCAGGAAGCGTTCTGCCGCGCGGTGGCTGCTCCAGTCGCTCGGCGTCGCCGTCCTGGTCCTCGCCGCGTGGTTCGGCGGACTGCTCTGGTACGCGGACCGGATTCCCGCCGCGCCGGCGCACGGGGAAGAGGCGACCGACGCCATCGTCGTGCTCACCGGCGGCAGCGGCCGGCTGTCGGAGGGTCTGCGGCTGCTCGCCGAGGGGCGCGGCAAGAGGCTGTTCGTCTCGGGCGTCTATCGCGGGATCGACGTGGATGCGTTGCTGCAATTGGCGCGGCGGAAACCGGACGACGTGGAATGCTGCATCACCGTCGGATATGCGGCCGACAACACCGCCGGCAACGCGCGCGAGACCGCCGAGTGGGTGCGCGCGGACGGCCACCGGTCGCTGCGCCTGGTGACCGCGAACTACCACCTGCCGCGCAGCCTGCTGGAGTTCCGCCGCGCCCTGCCGGACATCAGGATCGTTCCGCATCCGGTCTTCCCGGAGGCCTTCAGGCGCGACTGCTGGTGGTGCTGGCGCAACTCGCTCCTGCTGGTGGCGAGCGAGTTCCACAAATACCTTGCCGCGCTTGCCGGTCTTTCCTCTCCGGGCGCGGTGCGCGGATGACATGGCTGCGCTCGCTCGCCTTCCAGGCCGCATTCTACGCCTGGACCGGGGGGCTCGGCCTCCTCACCCTGCCGGTTCTGTTGCTCCCCCGTCCCGCGGTGCTCGGTGTCGCGCGGCTGTGGATCGATGGCACCTTCTGGCTGCTCGCCGGCATCGTCGGGCTGACCTATGAAGTGCGCGGTCGCGAACACCGCGCGCCGGGCCGGGCGATCTACGCGATCAAGCACCAATCCGCCTGGGACACGCTGGTCCTGATGCGCCTCTTCCGCGACCCCGCCATCGTCATGAAGGGCGAGCTGGTCTGGTTGCCGCTCGTCGGGTGGTATCTGCTGCGCCTCGGGATGATTCCGATCGACCGGCGGGCCGGCGCGGGCGCGCTGCGGCGCATGGTGCGGGCGGCGAGGACGAGGGTGGCGCGGGGACGGAACGTCGTCGTCTTCCCGGAGGGAACGCGAACCGCACCGGGCGAGGCGCCCGCCTACCGCCCTGGCGTCGCGGCGCTCTACGCCGCGCTGGATCTCCCGGTGGTGCCGGTGGCGCTCAACTCGGGGCTGTACTGGGCGCGGCGCGCGTTCACCAAGCGGCCCGGCCGGATCGTGGTGGCAATGCTGCCCCCGATCCCGCCCGGCCTCGACCGCGGATCCTTCATGACCCGGCTGCGCGAGAGCATCGAGACGCAGGCGGCTCGCCTGCGCGACGAAGCCGAGCGGGACCGCTACCGGTCGGGGGCGCCCTGATGCCGCCGGTCGAGCTCAATGCGACCCGCTCCGGCGAGGGACCGTCGGCGATCGTCGCGCACGGCCTGTTCGGCTCGGCCCGCAACTGGGGTTCCGTCGCCCGGCGGCTCGCCGTCGGCCGCAGCGTGCACGCGCTCGACATGCGCAACCACGGCGCCTCGCCCTGGACGGACGAAATGACCTATCCCGCCATGGCCGAGGACCTGCTCCGCCATATCCGAACGCAGCAGCTGTCGCGCCCCACCCTGATCGGCCACAGCATGGGCGGCAAGGCGGCGATGGCGGCCGCGCTGGCCGCGCCGCACCGGATCGGTTGCCTGATCGTGGTCGACATCGCGCCGGTCCGCTATCGCCACGGCTTCGCATCGCTGGTGGACGCGCTGGCGGGGCTCGACCTCGACGGCGTAGAGCGGCGCAGCGACGCCGATTCGCGCCTCGCCGAAGCGGTCCCGGACGCGGCGCTGCGCGGGTTTCTGCTACAGAACCTGGTGTTGCGCGACGGGCGCTATGTCTGGCGTCTCAACCTGGCGGCGATCGCCGCGGCCCAGCAGGCGTTGCGGGACTTCCCCGACTTTCCGCCCTCGGCGGCGTTCGACGGACCGACGCTGATGCTGGGGGGCGGCGCATCGGACTATCTCCGCCCCGATCACGCGCCGGCGATCGGGCGCTACTTTCCGAACGCGGAACAGCTTTGGATCCCGGGCGCCGGGCACTGGCCGCACGCCGACCGCCCGGACGCGTTCGTCGCGGCGGTCGAGGATTTTTTCCGGCGAACCGGGCCCGGGTGACCCCCGGCTTCGCTTACTCGGCGGCCTGGCGGGCGAGATAGGGGTTGTCGAGGCCGAACAGCTCGGCCGCGTTCTCGCCCATGATCCTCCGCTTCTGCCGCTCGTTGAGGAACGGCAGGTCCCAGATCACCGACGGCGAGTCGAAATCCCAGTGCGGCCAGTCGGAGCACCACAGGAGCTGGGTCTCCGCGTTGATCGCCTCAAAGGTCGCTTCCATCAGCTTGGGGTGCTGGGATTCGAGCGGCTGGCTGGAGAAGTACATCTCCTTGATGTACTCGCTCGGCTTGCGGGTCAGCAGCGGCGCTTCGGAGGAGCGCATCATGTATTCCGAGTCGAGCCACTGCATCAGATAGGGCAGCCAGGCGATGCCGCTCTCGATCCACATCACCTTGAGCCCGGGGAAGCGCACCGGCAGCCCGTTGACCACCCAGTTGGTCATGTGGATCAGGTTGCAGTGGACGAAGCTCAGGGCGTGCATCGACAGGAACCGGTTGAGCTGCGCCATCGAGCCGTCGTTCCAGTTGAACCCGGCATGGAAGGCGAGCGGCAGATTGCGCTCCTCAAGCGCGGCGTAGAGCGGCATGTAGGAGTTGTGGTGGACCGGCCGGAAGCGCGTCGAGGTGACGGTGAAGCCCATCGTCCCGGGCTTGTCGCCGAACTCCTCGACGAAGCGCGGGCAGGCCTCGGGCGTGTTGAAGGGCAGGTACAGCAGCCCCCTCATCCTGGGCTCCTGGGGCAGCACCTCCTCGGTCAGCCAGCGGTTGAAGGCCCAGGCGAGCTCGACCTCGACCTCGGGCTGCGGGTGGGTGCCGAGCAGCAGCATCGGCGTCGGGAACACCACCATGTAGTCGATGCTCATCGCATCGATCGCCCGGCGGGTCAGCGTCACCTGCCGGTGCACGTCGGAATCCTCGACCGGTTCGGCCTGGCTCTGCTGATGCGGGATGCGGCCGAACACGTCCTGGTAGGACATCCCCGGCACCGCGTTGAGAAGGCCGGGCGGAGACCCGGTGCGGTCGCGGAACGACGCCGCCATGTGCCGGTACACGTCGCTGTCGATGCGATCGACGATCTCGCCCCAGAACGCGGTCTCGGTGATGTGGGCGTCGACATCGACGATCAGCATCTCGTCGAAGCGGTGCTTCTTCGCCTGACGCGACGCATGGGCGAGGACATCCCTCGTATCGGTCCTGACGGTGATCTCGTCGAGGGCGCGGGTCTGGCTGGTCATCCGTTGTGGCCTCCGCAAATGGGGGTCAATGGCGGTGCTGCGCGAGCACTATGGCGGGGGGCCCGATCCGCCGCAAAGCCGCTTACTCGGCCGGGGCGACGTCCGCCTGCGGCGCCCGGGGCTTCTTCCCCGCCCGGCGCTCGATGATCCCGACCGTGATCGACATCATCGGCGGCACCACCGCCATGGTGAGCACGGCAGACAGCGACAGGCCGCCCAGCACGACCGACCCGAGCCCGCGATAGAGCTCGGAGCCGGCGCCGGGGAACACCACCAGCGGCAGCATCCCGAACCCCGAGGTCAGGGTCGACATGAAGATCGGCCGGATGCGGTTCTCGGTCGCCGCCTCGATCGCCTCGCCCGCCGCCATGCCCTCATGGCGGATGTGATAGAGCGTCTGGTGGACCAGCAGGATGGCATTGTTGACCACGATCCCGACCAGTATGACGAAGCCCAGCATCGTCAGCATGTCCAGCGGCTGGTGGACGTAGATGTTCAGCGCGGACAGCCCGGCGAGCCCGCCGGCCGCGGCGATCGGCACCGATAGCAGGACGATCAGCGGATAGACGAAGCTCTCGAACAGCACCGCCATCACCAGGTACACGATGATGACGGCGAGCGCGAGATCGAGCACGATCTCGTTCCACGTCAGGGTCAGCTTGTCGGCCGATCCGGACATGCGAATGCGCACCCCCTCGGGCAGGCCGCCCTGCCGGAGCGGTTCGATCACCTCGTCGCGGATCTTGTCCATCGCGGCCTGGAGCGGGATATTGCGGGCGGGAGAAACCGACATCGTCACCGTGCGCACCCGGTCGATACGCCGGATCTGGGTCGGTCCCGAGGTTACCCGCACCTCCGAGAGGCCGCGCACCGGCAGGATGCGCCCGTCCGTCGTGACCACCGGCAGAACCCCGATCGACTGGGTCGATTCCTGCTGTTGCACCGGCCCTTTGAGCGTCAGGTCCATGCGTTTGCCGTCGACATTGATCTCGGCCACGCGCACCCCGTCGTTGAAGGCGTCGACCGCCTGTCCGAGGTCGCGCGCCGACAGCCCGTTATCGGCGAGCTTGATCCGGTCGGGCAGCACCCGGACCTCCGGCTCCCCCAGCGTGAGCGCCGGTCTGGGCCGGGTCCGGTGGCCATCGCGCGGCGACAGCGCCCCCATGGTGCGGAAGAAGACCTGCCGCCCGGTGGCGAAAATCGTCTCCAGGTCGGGGCCCGAAATGTCGATGTCGATCGATCTGCCGCTGCCGATCGAGCGGCCGAACAGCGAAGGCTGGAAGACGAACCCCAGGGTTCCGGGCTCCTCGCGGGCGGGGCTCTGCATGATGGGGATCAGATCCGTCGCCTTCTGGTCGTCGACATGGCGCGCGGCGACGAAGGCCCGGCCCCGTAGGGCGACAAAGAAGAACCGGTCGATGATCTTCTGTGCCTCGTCGGTTCCGGGCGGATGCGCCTGGCCGGACTCCGCGAGCGCGGCGTCGGTCCAGTGCTTGCGCGTCTTTTCCGCGACGCGGCGGGCGATACTCTCGGTGGTATCGAGGTTGTAGCCCGCCGGCGGCAATACGAAACCTATAACGAAGTTGCGATTGCCGACGGGCAGGTAGTCGAGCTTGGGCAGGAAGGAGATGGCGAACACGGATGCAGCCGCGGTGATGGCGGCCACCACGAGCAGCGCCAGCACCTTCGAGCGCACCACCATGCGGGCGAAGAAGCGCCAGAACCATCCGAAGCCGCGCGCGGCTCCGTCGATCAGGAACAGGCGCGGCATCGAGGCCGATGTGGGGACCCGCCCCGCCAGAATCCGGTTCGACAGCGCCGGGATCAGCGTGACCGACACCAGCAGCGACAGCAGAACCGACACCGAAATGGCGACCGCGATGTCGCGGAAGAGCTGGCCGACCTCGAGGTCCATGATCAGGATCGGGATGAAGACCATCACCGTGGTGAGCGCCGACACGAGGACCGCCGGCCAGACCTGCTGGGTACCGTGATAGGCGGCTTCGGTGCGGCTCATGCCGCGCTGGCGCAGGCGGTAGATGTTCTCCAGCACGACGATCGCCGCATCGACCACCATGCCGACGGCGAAGGCGATTCCGGCCAGGCTGATCACGTTGAGCGACCGGCCGAGCACCGCCATGGCGACGAACGACCCGACCACGGAGACCGGGATCGCGAAGGCGACCACCACCGTCGGGCGCCACGACCTGAGGAACAGGAGCAGGACGACGATCGCCAGAACACCGCCGAAATAGATGTTCTGCATGACCAGGTCGATCGAGGAGTTGATGTAGTCGGTCTCGTCGTAGACCTGCCGTACCCGCAGCCCCGCCTCCTTGATCGGGCCGTCCCGGAGTTCGTCCATCGTCGCCTGGACGTGCCTCATCGTCTCGATCACGTTGGCGCCCTGCTCGCGGGTGAGGTTGAGAGCCAGAGCCGGGACCCCGTTCGAGAAAAGCCTCGCGCGGGCTTCCTTGTAGGCGAAGGCGACGGTCGCGATATCGCCCACCGTCACCCGCCCGAGCCCGCCGCCCTGCCCGTGCGACCTGAGCACCACGGACTCGACTTCGCGGGTCGCCGCGAAATTGCCCTCCGTGCGAACCGTGTACCGGCGCTTGCCCTCGTCGACATCGCCGCCGGTGATCGAGACGTTCGACTCGCGCAGCCGGCTGACGACCTGGCCCACCGTCAGGCGATAGCGGGCCAGACGCTCGGGGTCGATGACGATCTGCATCTCGCGCTCGGTCTCGCCGAAGATGTTCACCCCGCCGACGCCGGGCACGCGTTCCAGGCGCTCCTGCACGATGTCGACCAGGAAATCGCCGAAATTGAGCATCGGGCTGTCGTTTCCCGGCGCCCTGGAAATGAGGAACCAGGCGATCGCGTTGTCCTCGGTTCCCGAAGTCCCGAGCGTCGGCTCTTCCGCCTCCTCGGGATAGCCGGTGACCCGGTCGAGCCGGTTGGAGACCAGCAGCAGCATCCGGTCGAAACTGACGCCCGGGGCGAATTCGAGCGTGATCTTGCCGCGGCCGTGGCTCGCCTCCGACAGGACCCGCTGCACCCCTTCCAGCCGCTTCAGCTCGTCTTCCTGCGGGATGACGATCTCGCGCTCGACCTCGGCCGGCGCGGCGCCGCGCCAGCTCGTGGTGACGATGATCACCGGCTGGCGCACGTCGGGCGCCATCTGGATGGGGATGCGCTGCAACGCGACGTAGCCGAACAGGATGACCATCAGCACCATGGCGACGATCGCCATCGGGCGCTGGATGGAAAGGCGGATGAGGTTCATGCCGAACCGCCCCTCATGTCATCAGCTGCCGGTCGCGCCGCGGATGCGGACCGGCCCGCCGCGGCCCAGCGTCTCGTTGCCGCGGGCCACCCCCCCCCGCCCCGCCCTGCCCCCGTCGAGCACGACGAACCGCCCGCCGATCGCGTCCCCGAGCCGGACCTTGACCCGCCGGGCGCGTTTATCCTCGACCACGAACACGAAGGCGTCG
>MPNO01000061.1 GCA_002239065.1 Defluviicoccus sp. bin129
CCTCCGCGCGGCCGAGCGCGTCGTCGAGGCGGGCGGCCGCTTCCGACCCGGCGGCACCCCCCGCGGACGGCCGGGCGGCGGCGAGCGCGGCGACGCGGCGCGCCAGCGCCTCGACCCGTTCGACCAGCGGCGCGATGCGCGCGTCCGGCGGCGGGGGGCGGGGCGCGGGGCGGGTTTCCAGCGCCGCGATGCGCCTGCCGAGCCGCGCGGCCTCCGCTTGCGGCAGGGCGGCGCCCGCCCGGGCCGCGGCGGCGGCGATCCGCCCGTCGAACAGGGCCACGGCGCTTTCCAGCGCCTCGATGCGCATGGCGAGCCGGGCGAGCGCCGGGTCCGGCGGGGCCTCGCCGCCGGCGAAGATCTGGGTCACCGCGCGCGGCACCAGGGTCTCGACCACCGGCCAGGCGATGGCGATCGCGGCGACGGCGAAGACCGCCACCGCGGCGATCCAGACCGCGCGGCGGCGGCGCCAGGCGCGCAGCGCCGCGGCCCCGGCGCCCCAGGGCTGGGGCCGGTCTTCGGTGTCCGGCGCCGCGTCGTCCGGCGGCGCGGTCGATGGGTCGCGTTCGGCCATGTCAGACCCCCATCCCGTCGGCCTGCCGGCGGTCCTCCAGCGCGGCCGCGACCGCGTCCAGCAGGGCGGCGAGGTCGGGCCGGGCGGCGCGCCGGACCGCGCGCCAGGGGAGGGCCGCCGCTGCCTCGGCCACCCGGGCGGACAGGCAGATCGCGGCGATGCGGGCGCACCAGGCTTGCGATCCGTCCCGCCCCAGCAGGCCGGCGAAGGCCCGGGCCGCGCCGGCCGAGAAGAACAGCGCCAGCGCGATGCCGCCGGCCGCGAGAAGCGCGCGGACGCCGTCGGGCAGCGGTACCGGAACCGTCCGGTAGAGCGCTTCCGGCAGGGCCGCGAACCCCCTGTCGGCGAGCGCCCGGCACAGCGCGTCCCCGGCCGCCTCGCCGGCGGCGTGCACCAGCCGGCCGGAGCCCGGGTCGAGCATCGCGGCGGCGAGGCGGGCGAGGTCGCACGCATCGCCGCCCGCGCTCGCCACCGAACGGAAGCCCGCCTCGCGGGCGAGCGCGGCGGTGGCGTCGCCGACCGCGAGCAGCGGGATGTCGCGCGCTTCCGTCGCGCCGGCGAGCGCGCGCACCCCGTTGCGGCTGGTCGCCAGCAGCGCCTGCACGCCGTCGAGGTCGAGCGGCGGGCGCGCCAGGGTCACGATCCGGGTGGCCGGGGCGACGACCGGCTCGACCCCCATCGCCGCCAGCCGCGCGGCGGTCTCGGCCGCATCCTCGGCGGGCCGGGTCACCAGGGCGCGCAGCCTTTCCGCCATCGCCGCCTCACCCGCCCGCGAAATGGGCCGGGGTGGCGCGGGCGCGGAGTTCGCGCGCCGCATCGGCGCCGAGCGCCGCCGCATCCGCCCGTCCGCCGCCGCGCCTGGCCTCCAGCAGCGCCGTGCCGTCGGGGCGGGCCCGCACGGCGCGCAGCGAGATCGCCGCCCCGAGCGGACCGGCGAGCGCCGCGCGCGCCTCGGGCCCCGGCCCCCGCGCCACCCGCCCGTCCGCCGCCGCGCCTGGCCTCCAGCAGCGCCGTGCCGTCGGGGCGGACCAGCACGGCGCGCAGCGAGATCGCCGCCCCGAGCGGCACGGCGAGCGCCGCGATCGGGGTGCGGCAGGACCCGTCGAGCCCGGCGAGCAAGGCGCGCTCGGCGGCGGCGGCGTCCGCGCTGTCGGCATCGTCGAGGGCGCGCAACCGCTCGCGCACGGCGCGGTCGCCGGCGCGGCACTCGATGCCGATGATCCCCTGGCACACGGCGGGCAGCATCTCGTCCGGCTCGAGCACGGCATGCGCCTTGTCGGCGAGGCCGAGCCGGTCGAGCCCCGCGAGCGCGGGCCGCGGCCGCCCCGCCCCGCGCCCGCCCCGCGCCGGGCGCGCGCCTGGCGGGGGGGGCGGAGCCGGTCGAGCCCGGCGAGCGCGAGCAGGGTCGCGTCCGCCTCGCCCGCCGCCAGCTTGCGCAGCCGGGTCTCGACATTGCCGCGGAACGGCACCACGGCGAGGTCGGGCCGGGCATGGCGCACCAGCGCGCCGCGCCTGAGCGAGGCGGTGCCGACCGCGGCGCCGTCGGCGAGACCCGCGAGACCGTCCGCCCCGGCATCGGCGTCGGCCGCGATCAGGGCGTCGCGCGGGTCGGCGCGCGGCAGCACGGCGCCGATCACCAGCCCGCCCGGCAGACGGGTCGGCATGTCCTTCATCGAATGGACCGCGATGTCGATCCGCCCGTCCAGAAGAGCCTCTTCGATCTCCTTGGTGAACAGCCCCTTGCCGCCGATCGCGGCGAGCGGGCCCTGCAACATCCGGTCGCCCGTGGTATGGATGGCCTCGACGGCGATCGCGCCCTCCTCCCGGAGCGCGGGATCGGCCGCGGCGAGGCGGCGGCCGACCTCGTCGGCCTGGGCCCGGGCGAGCGGGCTTGCGCGTGTTCCGATCCTGATCCGAGCGCTCATCGCGGACCGCATAGACTGGGAAATGGGATCATAGGCGAATCGATGTCAAACGACGCCAACAAGCTGTACCGGGCGCGGGAGGCGGAATGAGCCTGGTGCTGGGCATCGAGACGAGCTGCGACGAGACCGCGGCGGCGGTGGTCGACGACCGGCGCGCGATCCTGGCCGACGTGGTGCGGGGACAGCTCGACGCCCACCGGGATTATGGCGGGGTGGTGCCGGAGATCGCCGCGCGCGCCCATCTGGAGGCGATCGACCTCGTGGTCGCGCGCGCCATGAAGGATGCCGCGATCGGCTTCGATGCGCTCGACGGGGTGGCGGCGACCGCCGGTCCCGGGCTGATCGGCGGCGTGATCGTGGGCGCGATGACCGGCAAGGCGATCGCCGCCGCGCACGACCTCCCGTTCTTCGCGGTCAACCATCTCGAAGCCCATGTGCTCACCCCTCGGCTGACCCACGCGGTCGACTTCCCCTATCTCGCGCTGCTGGTCTCGGGCGGGCATTGCCAGCTCGTCGCGGTCGCCGGCGTCGGGCGCCACCGCCTGCTCGGCGCCACGGTCGACGACGCGGCGGGCGAGGCCTTCGACAAGGTGGGCAAGATGCTGGGGCTCGGCTATCCCGGCGGGCCGGCGGTCGAGCGCGCGGCGGCCTGCGGCGACGCGGAACGCTTCGCCCTGCCCCGCCCGCTCCGCGGCAGGCCGGGCTGCGATTTCTCGTTCTCCGGCCTCAAGACCGCTTTGCGCCACGCCGTCGAGGCGCTGCCGCCGGGCCCGCTCGCGGACGCCGACATCGCCGATCTCTGCGCCGGCTTCCAGGAAGCGGTGGCCGATGCGATGGCCGACCGCACGGCGAACGCGATCGCCCTGTTCCGCGGCCTCTGCCCCGGCGGCGCGACCCTGGTCGCGGCCGGCGGGGTCGCGGCCAACCGGGCCCTGCGCGCCCGCATCGAGAGCGTGGCCCAAGCGCACGGCCTCGCCTTCGTCGCGCCGCCGCCCCGGCTCTGCACCGACAACGCGGCGATGGTCGCCTGGGCCGGGATCGAGCGTCTCGCGCTCGGCCTCGCCGACGGTCTCGACTTCGCCCCCAGGCCGCGCTGGCCGCTCGAAGAGCTCGCCGGATGACCGGCCCGCTCGACGGCTTTCGCGTGCTCGACCTGAGCTCGGTCGTGCTCGGCCCCTTCGCCACCCAGGTGCTGGGCGATCTCGGCGCCGAGGTGATCAAGATCGAATCTCCCGAGGGCGACACCACGCGCAGCACCGGGCCGGGCCGCTCGCCCGGCATGGCGGCGCTGTTCATGGGGGTCAACCGGAACAAGCGCTCGGTGGTGCTCGACCTCAAGCGGGCGGCGGCGCGCGACGCGCTGTGGCGGCTGATCGACGGCGCCGACGTGTTCCTCCACTCGATCCGGCCACAGAAGCTCGCCCGGCTCGGCTTCGGCCACGAGAGCGTGTGCGGGCGCAACCCGCGCATCGTCTATGCCGGGCTGCACGGCTACCGGGTCGACGGCCCCTATGGCGGCCAGCCCGCCTATGACGACGTGATCCAGGGGCGCAGCGGCAGCGCCGACCTGATGGCGCGGCTGGTCGGCGAGCCGCGCTACATGCCGACCATCATGGCCGACAAGACCTGCGCCCTGGTCGCCGCCTATGCGGTGATCGCCGCCCTGCTGGCGCGCGAGCGGACGGGAAGCGGCCAGTTCGTCGAGATCCCGATGTTCGAGACCATGGCCGCCTTCAACCTGACCGAACACATCTACGGCCACGCCTTCGACCCGGCCGAGGCGGAGATGGGCTATCCCAGGGTGCTGGTGCCGTGGCGCCGCCCCTACCCCACGGCGGACGGCTATATCTGCATGCTGGCCTATACCGACGAGCAATGGCGCCGCTTCTGGCGC
Source organism: Defluviicoccus sp. bin129 (assembly GCA_002239065.1). Lineage (GTDB taxonomy): Bacteria > Pseudomonadota > Alphaproteobacteria > MPNO01 > MPNO01 > MPNO01. The sequence continues at coordinate 4,391 of MPNO01000061.1, forward strand.
GAGGTCGGCAGGCCGGAGCTGATCGACGATCCCCGCTTCGACACGCTCGCGAGCCGGAGCGACAATATCGACGAGGTCTACCGCATCGCCGGGGAATGCCTGAAGGACCGCAGCAGCGCGGAATGGGCGGCGGTCTTCGGGCGCCTGGAAATCCCCGCCGCCCCGGTGACCACGCTCGAAGGGCTGATGCGGGACCCGCATCTCGACGCGGTCGGGTTCTTCCACCGCCTGGCCCATCCGAGCGAGGGCGGGGTGGTGCTGACCGACCCGCCGGTCAGGTTTTCGGAGAACGAGGCGGGGATCCGGCGGCTGCAGCCGAGGCTCGGCGAGCATTCCGCCGAGGTGCTGGAAGAGGCCGGGCTGGACGAAGACGAGATCGCCGCGCTGTTCGCCGCCGGCGCCTCGGTCGACGGGCGAGCGCAAGGAGAGTGAGATGAAGACCATCGGCATCGGTTTCTATTGGGACGAGCTCGCCGTCGGCGACCGCTTCCGCACCCTCAACCGGACCATCACCGAGCCCGACATCGTGGGCTTCATCGGGGTCACCGGCATGGTCGAGACGATCTTTACCGACCTCTCGTTCAACGAGGCGGGGCACGGCGCGATCCAGGGAAGGGTGGTGCCGGCGGCCTGCACCTACACGATCGTCGAGGGGCTCCTGTGCCAGGCGGCGATGCAGACCACCGGGCTCGCCCTGCTCGAGGTCGAGAAGAAGGTGCTGAAGCCCGTTTTCGCCGGCGACACCGTCCACGCCGAGGTCGAGGTCACCGCGATCCGCCCGACCAGCAAGGGCAACCGCGGCATCGTGACGACGACCAACGACGTGATCAACCAGAAGGGCGAGACGGTGATTACCTACCGCGCGGTGCGCATGATGGCGGGACGGCCGAAGGACGGGGAATAGCGGGACCGCCCCCGGATCAGCGTTTGCACGCCGGTGCGTTCACGCGCAGATATTGTTCGACGAACCCCTCGGCATGCCCGGATGCCGACGCCAGCACGTAGCCCGGGTCCCCGCCATGGGTGCCGGTGCTGCCCGAGATCCAGGTCGCGGCGAGGCCTTCCTCGCCGGACGCCGGGTCCCTGAGCGGCTTGCGGAACTCCACGCTGACATGGAAGGCCGGGCCGACCACGCTCGCGCGGATGTCGAGATAGGCGAGGCCTTCGGGGTCGTAGAGCCCCGCCGCGCCGAGCCGCGCGCGCAGTTGGGCCGCGATCGCGCGCTCGGTCAGGCCGATACCGGCCCCGCCCCCGGTGGCGCTCTCGACCACCAGGTCGATGGCCCGGCAGTCGTTCCACAGCTCGAAACGGGACCCGGCGGACATCGTCTCCGCCCCCGCCGGCGCGGCGAAGAGGAGCGACAGCGCGGCGGCGATCGGGAGGGCCAGGCGCGGCATGCGGACACTATATCCGGCGCATCGGGGCTTGCGTAAGCTGCGGACACCGGAGCGGCACACGCTGGACCGCCGGCGCAACAGCGCCTATGTTCAACTTGGAGTTGTTCTCGCAGGCGGCGCAGGGAGGCTGCCGGTTCGATGAATCTCGCGCAGGCGATCGACGCCGGCGTGCCCTTGGCCGCCATCATGGTGCCGGCCTTCGTTATCGGCTTCGGCGCCATCTGGCTGGCGATGCATACCGGGTTCAACAATATACGGATCGAATTCGCAGACCTGCGGCGCGAATTCGGCGGGCTGCGCAGTGAGGTGAGCGGCGAAGTTCGCAGTCTGCGCGTCGAGTTGGGTGAGCTGCGCGACGAGGTGGGCAAGCTGCGCGGCGAGGTGGGCAACCTGCGCGGCGAGGTGGGCAATCTGCGCGGCGACGTGAGTAACCTGCGCGGCGAGGTGAGCGACTTGCGGAAAGACCTCCGCAGCCTTTCCGACAGGGTCGATGGCATCGCCGAGCGCGTCGCCAGGATCGAAGGCCGGCTCGACGCGCACAACGCGGCCGGCACCGCCAGCCCCCCGGTTCCGGCGGGAGAGTGACGCGGCGCGTCTCTGTCCGACCCGACCCCCCTGAATTACCAATTTGGCAAATCCCGCTATCGCGCTAGAGTCGGGGCAGAAAGCATATCCAGGGAGCGAAAGATGCAGAAATCGGAAGCCGCCCGCGGCCGCGGGATCGTGCTGCAGCCGGGCGAGGGCCGTTCGTACTGGCAGCCGGTGCCGGCCAACGGCTTTGCCGAGACCAGGCTGGTGCCGGGAGAGACCAGGTTCGACGGCATGTCGCTCGGCTTCCAGACCATCGCGCCGGGGAGCTATGTGCGCGAGCACAGCCACGACGCCCAGATCGAGCTGCTGGTCGGCTTCTCCGGGCGCGGCACGGTGAAGGTCGACGGGGTGCCGCACCCCATGGTGCCGGGGACGACCTGCTTCCTCGGCTACGACGTCAAGCACCAGATCATCAACGAGACCGACGAGGATCTGGTGATGGTCTGGGTGATCGCGCCGGCCGGGCTGGAGGAGTTCTTCGAGACCATCGGCCGGCCGCGCGAGGAGGGCGAACCCGCGCCCGAGCCCTTCCCGCGTCCGGTCGACACCGATGCGATCGACCAGCGGAGCGGCATGAACGCCGGGGCGGAGGCCTAGATGCCGAAGGTCGATATCGGCGACGCGGAGATCTACTACGAGGAGGCGGGCAGCGGGCCGGCGCTGATGCTGGTGCCGGGGCTCGGCGGCAACGGCTCGTTCTGGGCCAGGCAGGTGGCGGCGTTCAGGGGCGACTTCCGGGTGATCGTCCACGACCACCGGGGCGCCGGGCAGAGCACCTACTCGCCGATCCGCTACTCGGTGGACCAGATGGCCGCCGACGTCCTCAAGCTGATGGACGCGCTCGATATCGACCGGGCCCATTTCGTCGGCCATTCGACCGGCGGGGCGATCGGCCAGACCATCGCCCAGGACCACCCGGACCGGCTCGCGTCCCTCGGCCTCAGCGCCACCTGGGCCGGGTCGGACGCCTATTTCCGGCGCTGCTTCGAGCTGCGCAAGGCGCTGCTCGAGACCTTCGGGCTGGAGCGCTACTCGGAGATGACCGCGCTGGTGCTCAACCCGCCCTTCTGGGTGGCCGACAACGACGCCGCGATTTCCGAGGCGGCCCGGGCGGTCGCCGCCAACAGCCCGCCGGTCGAGATCATGATCAGCCGGATCGACGGGATCATGGGGTTCGACCGCCGGGCGCGGATGGGCGAGATCGCCATGCCGACGCAGATCATCGTCGCCCGCGACGACATGGTGACGCCGATCCACATGAGCGATGAGCTGGCGGCCGGAATCCCGCATGCCGAGACGGTGGTGCTGGAGCGCGGCGGCCATTTCGTGCCGATCGTGCTGCCGGAGGACTACAACCCGCCGGTGCTCGACTTCCTGAGGAGGCACCGCGACCTCTGAGCGGGCAGGCGCGGCGCGGTGAGACGGATCGCCATCCTCGGCGCCGGCGCCTGGGGCACCGCGCTCGCCGCGGTCGCCCGCGAGGCCGGGCGCGAGGTCGTGCTGTGGGCCAGGCGGGAAAGCCAGGCGCGCGCGATCGCCGAGACCGGCCGCAACGAGGCCTATCTCGCCGGCGTCGACCTCGGCCCCGGGATCGCGGCGACCGCGGAGGCGGCGGAAGCGGCGGCGGCCGACGCCGTCCTGCTGGCGGTGCCGGCCCAGGCGGTGCGCGCGACCTGCGAGCGCTTCGCCCGCCATCTCGCGCCGACGCTGCCGGTCGCGGTCTGCGCCAAGGGGGTCGAGCGGGACAGCGCGAAGACGATGAGCGAGGTCCTCGGCGAGGCGCTGCCCGCCAACCCCGTGGCGATCCTGTCGGGGCCGACCTTCGCCGGCGAGGTGGCGCGCGGCCAGCCCACCGCGGTCACGCTGGCCTGCCGCGACCTCGCGCTTGCCGAGACGCTGGCCGGTGCGCTGGCGACGCCGGCCTTCCGGCCCTATCACTCGGACGACGTGGCGGGCGCCGAGATCGGCGGCGCGGTCAAGAACGTGCTCGCCATCGCCTGCGGCATCACCGAGGGGCGCGGGCTCGGCGAGAACGCGCGGGCAGCGCTGATCACCCGCGGCCTCGCCGAGATGACCCGGCTCGCTTGCGCCCGCGGCGGCCGGGCCGAGACCATGATGGGGCTGGCCGGGCTGGGCGATCTCACGCTGAGCTGCGCCAGCCGGAGCTCGCGCAACTACAGCCACGGGGTGGCGCTCGGCGCCGGAAGGAAGCCGGACGGGGGCGCGGTTGTCGAGGGCGTGCCGACCAGCGCGGCGCTCGCCCGGCTCGCCGGGCGGCATGGCGTCGAGATGCCGATCGCCGATGCGGTGGCGGCGATCCTCCATCGCGGCGCCGACATCGACGCGGTGATCGCCGGGCTGCTCGCCAGGCCGCGCCGCGCCGAGGCATGACCGGCATCGCCAGGCGTGGTATCGGGGGCTATCGGGAGAGGTGAGATGGCGTACTGGCTGTTCAAGTCCGAGCCCGGCGCCTGGTCGTGGGACGACCAGGTCAAGGCCGGCACCGCCGAATGGGACGGGGTCCGCAACTACCAGGCGGACAACAACATGAAGGCCATGAAGACCGGCGACCGCGGGTTCTTCTACCACTCGGTCGATGCGCGGGAGATCGTCGGCGTGGTCGAGATCGTGCGCGAGCACTACCCCGACCCGAGCGACCCCAAGGGCCGGTTCGGCATGGTCGACGTGAAGGCGCTGATGCCGGTCGCCTCGCCGGTGACGCTCGCCGACATCAAGGCCGAGCCGGCGCTGTCGGGCATGGCGCTGGTGCGCCAGTCGCGGCTCTCGGTGAGCCCGGTGGCGGACGAGGAATGGGCGATGATCTGCAAGATGGCGGGCATCGAGGCGTGAGCGGCGCCGTCCTCTGCGCGCTCGCCGACATCGACGATCCGGGCGGCAAGGGGTTCGTGCTGGCGGACGGGCGGCGGATCTTCGTGATCCGCCGCGGCCGGGGCGTCTGGGGCTATGCCAATGCCTGCCCGCATCAGGGGGTGCCGCTCGACTGGCGCCCGGACGTGTTCCTGAGCCTCGACAAATCGGTGATCCAGTGCTCCACCCACGGCGCGCAGTTCCGCATCGAGGACGGCGAATGCCTCGCCGGGCCGTGCCTGGGGGCCGCGCTCCGCCCGGTCCCGGTGGCGCTGGCGGACGGCATGGTGGTGGCAAGCTGAGGCGGCCGGGTCGATACCCTTCACCCTGTACCGTTCGCCCATGGCCAGGTGGCACGGGTCGGGGATCGGCCAAGGGATCGGCCGAACGCTCTAAGATATCGGCCACGCTTCGGTTTCCTCCGCATGTTTTTTACGGCCAAATGGGGGGTTGAGGCGATCTGACCGGTGCGCTAGGTTCGGCCAAAATATCGGCCAAACTTTCCTTCGACCTGCCGTCACAGGAAGAAGATCGGGGGCCTGGGCGCACATGACATCGGCCGGAGAGATCGTCGAAGCGCCGACGCGGATCGAGCCCGCCCGGCTGGAGGAGGTGCCGGAAGAGATCGCCGATGCGATCGCCGCCCTCTCTTCGGCGAGCGCCGCCCTCGGGGCCCGGCTGCATCCGGCAACGGCCGCGAACCTGTCCGGTCTGGTGCGGCTGATGAACTGCTACTACAGCAACCTCATCGAGGGACACGCCACGCGCCCCCGGGATATCGCGCGCGCGGTCGCCGGCGATTTCGACGACGACGAAGGACGGCGCAACCTCCAGATCGAGGCGGCCGCCCATGTCCGCGTCCAGGAAAAGCTCGACCGCCTGGTGGCGGAGGACCAGCTGCCGGAGCCGGCATCCCGCGACTTCATCCGCTGGCTGCACCGCGAATTCTACCGCGACGCGCCCGAGGCGATGCTGGCCGTCGAGTCCCCCCATGCCCGGTTCCGCATGGCGCCCGGGGAGTGGCGCTCGGCGCCCGGGCACGATGTCGCCGTGGGCCGCCATGTCCCGCCATCGAGCCGCTCGGTGGAGCCGTTCATGGCGCATTTCGAGCGGCGCTACCGGTTCGCGGGGGTGGGGCCGGCGGCGCGCATCCTGGCCATGGCGGCCGCGCATCACCGGTTCAACTACATCCACCCCTTCCCCGACGGCAATGGCCGGGTGAGCCGTCTCATGAGCCACGCCATGGCGCACCGGGCCGGCATCGGCGCCCACGGGCTCTGGTCGGTGTCGCGCGGCCTCGCCCGGGGCCTCGGGAGCCGCCGCGAATACAAGGCCCGGATGGATCACGCCGACACGCCGCGCCGGGGCGACCTCGACGGGCGGGGCAACCTGTCGCTCGCCGCGCTGGTCGACTTCACGCTCTGGTTCCTGAAGATCTGCCTCGACCAGGTGACCTTCATGACGGCGCTCTTCGACCTCGACACCCTGGACGCCCGCCTGGCGCGGCATGTCGAGCGCAGCGACGGGCTGAAGCCCGAAGCCGCGCGGCTGCTGCGGGAGGCCCTGGTCCGGGGCCGGATCGAGCGCGGCGAGGCGCCGCGCATCACGGGGCTTCCGGAGCGCACCGCCCGGCGCCTGCTGCGCGACGTCGTGGAGGCGGGGCTGCTCGCCTCGGAGACGCCGAAAGGCCCGGTCTCGCTGCGGTTCCCGGTGGACGCGCTGGAGGGGCTGTTTCCGCGCCTCTATCCGGAGACCTGACCGATCGGTGGTCGGGACCGCAGGGGGCTTGCGAAGGACGGGCGCCGCGGACGCAGCGCCGATCGTCCTTTGGCGGCCGCTTTCGAAGGGCCGGTCTTCTTGTCACCCTTCGGGATCGACCCCATAATCGCCGCGCCACGAACAGGGGGTCACGGTCATGGCCGAAAACGAGCTCTTCCCGGTCCCCGGCAGCGTCGCCGAGAGCGCCCATGTCGACGAGGCCGGCTATCGCGAGATGTACCGGCGCTCGATCGAGGATCCGGAAGCGTTCTGGGGCGAGCACGGCAGGCGGATCCACTGGATCAGGCCCTACACAAAGGTGAAGGACGTCTCCTACGGGCCGGGCGACGTCCATATCCGCTGGTTTCACGACGGCACGCTGAACGCGTCCGCCAACTGCCTCGACCGGCATCTGTCGGCGCGCGGCGAGCAGACCGCGATCGTCTGGGAGGGCGACGACCCGGCGCATTCGAAGCGCATCACCTATAACGAGCTGCACCGCGAGGTCTGCAAGTTCGCCAACGCGCTCAAGGCCGAGGGCGCGAAGAAGGGCGACCGGGTGACGATCTACCTGCCGATGATCCCCGAGATCGCCGTCGCGGTGCTGGCCTGCGCGCGGATCGGCGCGATCCACTCGGTGATCTTCGGCGGCTTCTCGCCGGACTCCATCGCCGGGCGCATCCAGGACTGCGACTCCAATATCGTGGTGACCGCCGACGAGGGCCTCCGCGGCGGCCGGTCGATACCGCTCAAGGGCAATGTCGACAAGGCGCTCGAATCCTGCCCGTCGATCGAGACATGCATCGTGGTCAGGCATACCGGCGGCGCCATCGACTGGCGGGACGGCCGCGACGTCTGGTACCACGAGGCGATGGCGGCGGCGTCGGAGGACTGCCCGGCCGAGGAGATGGGCGCCGAGGATCCGCTGTTCATCCTCTATACCTCGGGCTCGACCGGGAAGCCGAAGGGGGTGCTGCACACCACCGGCGGCTACATGGTCTACGCCTCGATGACCCACCAATACGTCTTCGACTACCACGACGGCGACATCTACTGGTGCACCGCCGACGTGGGCTGGATCACCGGGCACAGCTACATCATCTACGGCCCGCTCGCCAACGGCGCGACGACGCTGATGTTCGAGGGGCTGCCCAACTACCCCGACGCGTCGCGCTTCTGGCAGGTCTGCGACAAGCACGAGGTGAACATCTTCTACACCGCGCCGACCGCGATCCGCGCGCTGATGCGCGAGGGGGACGGCCCGGTCGCGGCGACCGACCGCTCCTCGCTCCGCCTGCTCGGCTCGGTCGGCGAGCCGATCAACCCGGAAGCCTGGCTGTGGTACTACAACGCGGTCGGCGACGGGCGCTGCCCGATCGTCGACACCTGGTGGCAGACCGAGACCGGCGGCATCCTGATCACCCCGCTGCCCGGCGCGACGCCGCTCAAGCCGGGCTCGGCGACGCTGCCGTTCTTCGGCGTCCGGCCGGAGGTGGTGGATGCCGAGGGCGGCGCGCTGGAGGGCGCCTGCACCGGCAATCTCTGCATCGCCGGGTCCTGGCCCGGGCAGATGCGCACCGTGTTCCGCGACCACAAGCGCTTCGTCGAGACCTATTTCTCGACCTATCCGGGCCGCTACTTCACCGGCGACGGGTGCCGGCGCGACGAGGACGGCTATTACTGGATCACCGGCCGGGTCGACGACGTGCTCAACGTCTCCGGCCACCGGCTGGGGACGGCGGAGATCGAGAGCGCGCTGGTGGCGCATGCCAAGGTCGCCGAGGCCGCCGTCGTCGGCTATCCGCACGACATCAAGGGGCAGGGGATCTACGCCTATGTCACCCTGGTGCTCGGCGAGGACCCGACCGACGGGCTGCGCCGCGAGCTCGTGCAATGGGTGCGCAAGGAGATCGGCCCGATCGCCACCCCCGACCTGATCCAGTGGGCGCCCGGCCTGCCCAAGACGAGGTCGGGCAAGATCATGCGCCGCATCCTGCGCAAGATCGCCGCCAACGAGCAGGACCAGCTGGGCGACACCACGACGCTCGCCGACCCCGCCGTGGTCGACGATCTGGTCGAGCAGCGGATGAACCGCTAGCGCCGGCCCATGGCCCGGCCCGAACCGGCTGACTGGTCGCGCCGCCTCTTCGACCTGCTGGTCGAGGCGGGGGTGACGCTGTTCGCCTACGTTCCCGATGCCGGCAACCGGGCGCTGATCGATCTCGCCGAGGCGGGCAACGACACGCGGGCGGTGCTGCTGGCGAGCGAGCAGGAGGGCATCGCGCTCGCCGCCGGGGCCGATCTGGCCGGCGCCCGCGCGGTCGTCTGCATGCAGTCCTCGGGCGTCGGCAACTGCCCCAACATGCTGTCGCTGGTCTCCGGAGGCCGCTTCCCGCTGCTCGCCATCGTCACCATGCGGGGCGATTACGGCGAGATGAACCCGTGGCAGTACCCGATGGGCCGGGCGGTCGGGCCGGTCCTCGAGGCGATGGGCGTCCTGTCCTTCCGGGTGGACGAGCCGGGCGATCTGGAGGCGGCGGCGCGCGCGGCGGTCGACGCGGCCTGGCGCGGCGGCCAGGGCACCGCCCTGGTGCTGTCGCAGCGCTTCCTCGGCGCCAAGCCGTTCTGAGGGGGTGGGCCAGGCGATGACCGGAGCGGAGCTCGATCGCAGGGAGGTGCTGGGGGCGCTGTTCCCCGACCCGGCGCGGTATCTGATGGTGGCGGGGCTCGCGGGATCGGCGCGCGACGCCGCCGCGCTGACCGGCGAGGCGGACTACCTGTTCGCCTTCGGCGGCGCGATGGGCGGGGCGGTGCCGATGGGTCTCGGCATGGCGCTCGCCGCGCCGGACCGGCCGGTGGCGGTGATCACCGGCGACGGCGAGCTGCTGATGAATGCCGGCGCGCTCGCCAGCGTCGCCTCGGCGATGCCGGAGAACCTGTCGATCGTCTGCATCGACAACGGCCGCCACGGCGAGACCGGCGGCCAGCTCGGCCATACCGCGCGGCGCACCGACCTGGCGAAGCTCGCCGAGGGGGCCGGGCTGCCCTCGGCGATGACGGCGGCGGACGGCGCCGGGCTCGCCGCCGCCGCGGATTTCCTGCAGAACGCCCCGGGCCCCCGCCTGGTCTGCGTGCGCGTCCGCCCCGGCCCGCCCGCCGACTACCGCAGGAGCTGGGATCCCGCCGAATGCCGCCTGCGCTTCCGCCGGGCCTTTCGCGAGACGGCGGGGGGCTGACCGGGCTGCTGCGGCGGCGGGGGCGCATTCCGCTGCGACGATTCGGCCGTTCCCGGTTTAGCCTTCGCGGTGGACGAAGGGCCGGTCTTGCGGTCTGTTCCGCCATCCCGGCGCGACGGTTCCGGCCGCCGCAGCGCCCACCCCCGAACGGGGACGCAGAATGGATGCGAAGCGCCCATCCGGGCGACGCAAACCCCGCGCGGTCGGCCATGCGCTGCTCGATGCGGTGCTGCTCGACCGGATACCGCTCGACCGGGCGCTCGCGGACTCGTCCGGCTTCGCCGCGCTCGACGAGCGCGACCGGGCGCTGGTGCGCCATCTGACGGCCACCGCGCTCAGGCGCCTCGGCCAGATCGATGCGCTGCTCGCCGGCTTCATGCGCCGCGGCCTGCCCGGCCGCGCGGCCTCGGTGCAGAACGCGCTCCGGCTGGGCGCCGCCGATATCGTCTTCCTGCGCACCCCGGCCCATGCCGCGGTCAACGAGGCGGTGTCGCTGCTGACCGCGCCGTCCGCGCGGGGCTATCGCGGGCTGGCCAACGCGGTTCTGCGCCGGCTGGTGCGCGACGGCGCGCGGCTCGGGGCGTCCCACGACGCCGCCCGGCTCAACACCCCGGACTGGCTGTGGCGGAGCTGGGCCGGCGCCTATGGCGAGGCGGCGGCGCGGGCCATCGCCGAGGCCCATCTGGCCGAGCCGCCGCTCGACATCACGGTCTCGGCGGCGGCCGAAGACTGGGCGGGCTGGCTGCACGCCTCGGTGCTTCCGACCCGCAGCCTGCGCCTCGCTCCGGCGCCGCTGGAAAGCCTGCCGGGCTTCCGCTCCGGCGGCTGGTGGGTGCAGGACGCGGCCGCGGCGCTCCCCGCCCGGATCCTGCTGGCCGGGCTCGAGGGCAGGATCGAGGACCGGCGCATCGCCGATCTCTGCGCCGCGCCGGGCGGCAAGACCGCGCAGCTCGCCGCCGCCGGGGCGCGGGTGACCGCGCTCGACATCTCGGCCAAGCGGCTCGAGCTGGTCGCCGGGACTCTCGACCGGCTCGGTTTCGCGGCCGAGCTGGTCGCCGCCGATCTGCGCGCCTGGACGCCGTCCGCGCCGTTCGACGCGGTTCTGCTCGACGCGCCGTGCACCGGCACCGGCACGATCCGCCGCCATCCCGACATCGCGCGCAACAAGACCCCGGCCGACGTGGCCCGGATGGCCGACCTCCAGCGCGCGCTGCTCGACGCCGCGGCGAAGGCGGTGCGCCCGGGCGGCCGGCTGGTCTATGCGGTCTGTTCGCTCCAGCCGGAGGAGGGGCCCGAGCCGGTGGAGGCCTTCCTCGCCGCCTGCCCCGCGTTCCGGCGCTTGCCGGTCGGGGCGGAGGAGGTGACGGGGATCGCACCCTTCCTCGCCCCGGACGGCGATGTACGCACCCTGCCCTGCCAGCTCGCCGGGCAGGGCGGGATTGACGGATTCTATGTCTGTCGACTAGAACGCCGCGGCGGCGCGGCCGCGCTCTCATGACCGGATCTTCACGCGGGTAACCCAGATGGCGGACGACGCGGCGCGGCTCGTCCTGGAAGACGGGACGACGCTCGCCGGGCGCGGCTTCGGCGGGTCCCGGGCGGTGGCCGGCGAGGTGGTCTTCAACACCGCCATGGTGGGCTATGTCGAGGCCCTGACCGATCCCTCCTATCGCGGCCAGATCCTGGCCCTCACCTACCCGCTGATCGGCAATTACGGGGTGCCCGCGCCGCGCCGCGCGGGCTCGATCGACCGGCCCTACGAGGCCGACCGGATCCAGGTCCAGGGTCTGGTCGTCCAGCGCTGCGCCGCCGCCTACAGCCACGCCACGGCGGCGCGCTCGCTGGGCGACTGGCTGGCGGCGGAGGAGGTGCCGGGGATCGAGGGCGTCGACACCAGGACGCTGACCCGCAAGCTGCGCGAGGCCGGCACCATGAAGGGCTGGCTGCTGCCCGGCGGGGCGGCGGAGAGCGAGGCCGCGGCGGTCGACATGGCGGGCGTCCACGACCTCGCGGCCCCGGCGGAGATCCGGCGCTACGGCGAGGGCGGCGCGACGATCCTGCTGGTCGATGCCGGCGCCAAGGACAACATCGTGCGCTCGCTGCTCGACCGCGGGGCGCGGGTGATCCGCGCCGGGCACCGCCACGACCTGGTCGCGCTGGCGCGCGAGGCCGACGGGGTGCTGGTCGGCAACGGCCCGGGCGACCCCAGGGACGCGACCGCGCTCACCGCGCAGATCCGCACGTTGATCGGCGGCTACCCGAAGCCGGTCTTCGGCATCTGCCTCGGCAACCAGATCCTCGCGCTCGCCGCCGGCGCCGACACCTACAAGCTCAGATACGGCCATCGCGGCATCAACCAGCCGGTGCAGGACCTGCTGACCCGGCGCTGCTTCGTGACCAGCCAGAACCACGGCTATGCGGTCCGGGATTCGAGCCTGCCGAAGGGCTGGGAGCCGTGGTTCGTCAACCTCAACGACGGCACCAACGAGGGCATCCGCAGCCAGGCCGCGCCCTATTCCAGCATCCAGTTCCATCCCGAGGCGAGCCCGGGGCCGCGCGAGTCCGGAATCCTGTTCGACGATTTCCTGAGCCGGGTCGCGGCGCTGAAGGCGGGCTGACGATGTACGGCGTCTATCTTCCCGCACGGCCCCGCAAGGTGCTGGTCATCGGCTCCGGGGCGCTGCAGATCGGCCAGGCCGGCGAGTTCGACTATTCCGGCTCGCAGGCGATCAAGGCGATGCGCGAGGAGGGCATCGCCACGGTGCTGGTCAACCCCAACGTGGCGACGATCCAGACCAGCGAGGGGATGGCCGACCGGGTCTATCTCGTCGCCATCACCCCCGAGCGGGTCGAGGAGGTCATCCGCAAGGAGGAGGTCGATGCGATCCTGCTCTCCTTCGGCGGCCAGACGGCGCTCAATTGCGGGCTCGAGCTGCACCGCTCGGGCCGGCTCGAACGCCACGGGGTGCGCATCCTCGGAACCCCGGTGGAGAGCATCGTCGACACCGAGGACCGCGCGCGTTTCGTCCGCCGGCTCGACGAGATCGGGGTCAGGACGGCGCGCGGCATCGCCTGCCGGTCGGTCGAGGAGGCGCGCGCGGCGGCGCGCGAGATCGGGCTTCCGGTGATGCTGCGCGGCGCCTGGGCGCTGGGCGGCAAGGGGAGCGGCATCGTCGACACCCTGGACGGGCTCGAACGGGCGCTCCAGCGCTCCTTCGACGACGGCGTCCCGCAGGTCCTGGTCGAGGAATGCCTGCGCGGCTGGAAAGAGGTCGAGTACGAGATGGTGCGCGACCTGCGCGACAACTGCATCGCGGTCTGCAACATGGAGAACATGGATCCGATGGGGATCCATACCGGCGAGTCCATCGTCGTCGCGCCGTCGCAGACCCTGACCGACGCGGAGTACCAGACCCTGCGCTCGATCGCGATCGACACCGTGCGCCATCTCGGGATCGTCGGCGAGTGCAACATCCAGTACGCGCTCGACCCGGCCACCGGCGACTACCGGGTGATCGAGATCAACGCCCGGCTGTCGCGCTCCAGCGCGCTGGCGAGCAAGGCGACCGGCTACCCGCTCGCCTATGTCGCGGCGAAGATCGCGCTGGGCTACGCGCTGCCCGACATCCCCAACGCGATCACGCGGCGGACCACCAGCTTCTTCGAGCCCGCGCTCGACTACCTGGTGTGCAAGTTCCCGCGCTGGGACATCTCCAAGTTCGGCGGCGCCTCGCACCGCATCGGCTCGGAGATGAAGAGCGTGGGCGAGGTGATGGCGATCGGGCGCAGCTTTCCCGAAGTGCTGCAGAAGGCCGTCCGCATGCTGGAAATCGGCGCCCCCGGCGTCGACCCCGAGGCCTTCGCCTTCGACGATGCGCGCGACGCGATCCGCCACGCGACGCCGCTCCGCGTGTTCGCCATCGCCCGGGCGCTCGCCGACGGCGTCGGCATCGACGAGATCGCCGCGCTGTCGGGCATCGATCCGTGGTTCCTGTCCGGCATCGGCGACATCGTCGGGATGCGCGCCGCCCTCAAATCCGAGGGCATCGACGACCCAGTGCGGCTCGCCCGCGCCAAGGCGCTCGGCTTCGCCGACGAGGCGATCGACGGGCTCGCCCGGGTCGCGCCGGGGAGCGCGCGCGCCGCCAGGCTGGGCCACGGCATCGTCCGCCGCCTCGCCCGGATCGACACCACGGCGGCCGAGTTTCCGGCCGAGACCAACTATCTCTACGCCACCTTCGCCGCCGAGGCGGACGAGGTGCCGCGCTCGGAGCGGCGCAGCATCGTCGTCGTCGGCTCCGGCCCCTACCGCATCGGCTCCAGCGTCGAGTTCGACTGGTGCTGCGTCAACGCGGTGCAGGCCGCCGGCGAGCTCGGCTACGAGACCGTCATGGTCAACGACAACCCGGAGACGGTGAGCACCGATTTCGACGTCTGCGACAAGCTGGTGTTCGACGAGATCACCTTCGAATCCATCCTCGACCTCTGCGAGAGCGAGAACCCGGACGGCATCGTGCTGTCGATGGGCGGGCAGATCCCCAACAACCTGGCGATCGACCTCGCCGGGGCCGGGGTGCGGATACTCGGCACCGCGGCGGCGGACATCGACCGGGCCGAGGACCGCAAGAAGTTCTCCTCGCTGCTCGACCGGCTCGGCATCGACCAACCCCGCTGGACCCATCTGACCGACCTCGACCGGACCGAGGCGGCGGTCGAGGCGCTCGGCGGCTACCCGGTGCTGGTGCGCCCGTCCTATGTGCTGAGCGGGGCGGCGATGAGCGTCGCCCACGAGCGTCACGAGCTCGGACGCATCCTCGGCCGCGCCTCCCAGGTCAGCCCGCGCCACCCCGTGGTGGTCTCCAAGTTCGAGGCCCATGCCCGCGAGGTCGAGATCGACGCGGTCGCCGACCGGGGCCGGCTGGTGCTCTATGCGATCAGCGAGCATGTCGAGGACGCCGGCGTCCATTCGGGCGACGCGACGCTGGTGCTGCCGCCCCAGCGGCTCTATATCGAGACCATCCGCCGGGTGAAGAAGATCGCGGCCTCGGTCGCGGCCGAGCTCGCCATCACCGGCCCGTTCAACATGCAGTTCCTCGCCCGCAACAACGCCGTCAAGGTGATCGAGTGCAATCTGCGCGCCTCGCGCAGCTTCCCCTTCGTCTCCAAGGTGACCGGCAACAACTTCGTCGCCGAGGCGACGCGGCGCATGCTCGGCGTGCGGCGGCCGATCGACAACCACAGCCTCGATCTCGACCTGGTCGCGGTGAAGGCACCCAAATTCTCCTTCGACCGGCTGGCCGGGGCCGATCCGATCCTCGGCGTCGAGATGGCCTCCACCGGCGAGGTCGGCTGCTTCGGCGACGACCTGCACGAGGCGCTGCTGCACGCCATGCAGGCGACCGGGTTCCGCTTCCCGCGGAGCGGGGTGCTGCTCTCGCTCGGCCCGGTCGAGGACAAGTTCTGGTTCGCCGACGAGGCGCGGGCGATCGCCGACGAGCTGGGGCTCGCGATCTACGCCACCGAGGGCACCGCCGAGGCGCTGGGCTCGATCGACATCGCCTGCGTCGCGGTCGCCAAGGAGGCCGGTCCGAGCCCCAACGCAATCGAGTTGATCGACGCCGGCGCGGTCGACCTGGTGATCAACATCCCGCGCAGCTTCGATGCGCTCGGCCGGCCCGACGGCTACCAGATCCGCCGCCGCGCGGTCGAGACCGGGCTGCCCCTGATCACCGACCTCCAGCTCGCCCGCGCCCTGATCGAGGCGCTGCGCCGCCGCGACGAGGCTTCGCTCTCCGTCCGCGCCTGGCAGGACTACCGCAAGCGCTTGCCGGTGGCGCTGGATTAGCCGGGAACCGCCGGCGAGGCCGGGGCCCGTCCTTCGATTCGCGGCGTCGCCTGTCCCGAGAGAAGCCGAGTAGCACCTGCCCCGAGCCTGTCGCAGGGGGACGCATCGAACGACCCGACATCGGGGCGCATCTTCCCCCTCATGCGACGGAATCGGGTGGCTTGGGGCGTGTTCACCCGAGGACACCCGCTCAATCCCCGGAGACTCGGATGAAACGCATTGCCACCCTGATCGGCGCGACCGCGGTCCTTCTGGCGGCGGCGCCCGCTTCGGCCACCGGCCTGTACACCTGCGAGTCCGGCCCGCGCGAGGGCTGGAAGTCGAAGGAAGCGCTGCGGGAGAAGCTGACCGGCGAAGGCTGGAACGTCCGCTTCATCAAGGAAGACGGCGGCTGCTGGGAGGTCTACGCGCTCGACGCGAAGGGCGACCGCGTCGAGGCCTATTTTCATCCGGTCACGCTGAAGAACGTCTACACCAGCCGGCGGTGAGGGCGTGCCCGCCGGCGACGGCCCGCGCGTTCCGGTCTGGGGCCTTGCGCTCCGCCTCGTGCATTGGGGCCTGGCCATCGCGGTCGGTATCGCCTGGATCACCCATCACGGCCCGCCCTGGCTCCACGACGGGGCGGGCTACGCGGCCCTGGCTCTGGTGTTGCTGCGACTGATCGGGGGCGCGGTCGGCGGGGAAAGGGAACGGTTCGCGGGGTTCGTCGCCGGGCCGCGCGCGACCCTCTCCTATGCCGGGAGGATCGTCGCCGGCGCGGAGCCCCGCTTTCTCGGCCACAACCCCCTGGGCGGGTGGATGATCGTCGCCCTGCTCGCGGCGACGGCGGGTGCCGGGCTCACGGGCTGGCTCTTCACCACCGACCGGTACTGGGGCGTGCAATGGGTTGCGATCCTCCATTCCGTGCTGGCGGACCTCCTCCTGGCGCTGATCGCGCTCCATGTCGCCGGGGTCGCGTTCACCTCCGTCCGCCAGGGTGAAAACCTGGTGACGGCGATGCTGCATGGACGGAAGCCGCGGACCACAAGCCGCCACCCGGAGCCCCCCGCGGACGCCTAACCGGTTGCTGCGACTCTGTGAAGCTGTTACCAAGTCCGGGTGCCCCGAGCGGTAAGAATTGCGCCGTCCATCCTCTCGGCCGACTTCGCGAGGCTGGGCGCGGAGCTGCGCGCCGTGACCGATGCGGGCGCCGATCTGATCCATGTCGACGTCATGGACGGCCATTTCGTCCCCAACATCACCATCGGCCCGGGCGTCGTGCGGGCGCTCAAGCCGCACTCCCCGCTGCCCTTCGACGTGCATCTGATGATCGCGCCGGTCGATCCCTTCATCCCGGATTTCGCCTCCGCCGGCGCCGACATCGTCACGGTCCACGCGGAAGCCGGGCCGCATCTCCACCGCAGCCTCGCGCTGATCCGGGAACAGGGCTGCAAGGCCGGGGTCTCGCTCAACCCCTCGACCCCCGCCGCGGCGGTCGCCCCGGTGCTGGACGCGGTCGACCTGGTGCTGGTGATGAGCGTCAACCCGGGCTTCGGCGGGCAGTCCTTCATCGAGAGCCAGCTCGACAAGCTCGGCGCGCTCAGACGCATGATCGACGGGAGCGGGCGCGACATCGCGCTCGAAATCGATGGCGGGATCAACCCGGAGACCGGGCGGCGGGCGGCCAAGGCGGGCGCCGACATCCTGGTCGCCGGCACCGCCGCCTTCGCCGGCGGCGAGCGGGCCTATGCGGAGAACATCCTCCGCCTGCGCGGCGATGCCTGACGGCGGCACGGCCGCGGCACGGCCGGCCGGCGCCCGGCCGGTGCGCGGACGGCGCCGCAACCCGGTGCGCCTGGCGCTCCACCGCCTGGAGCGCCTGACCGTCCGGCGCGTGGTCTATTCGCTGGCGACGATCTGGTTCAACGGGCTGTTCTACCGCCGCACGCTCGGCGGGCGCTACGGCAAGGGGCTCGCCCACGCGCCGCAGGACGCCTGGCTGGGCGATGCCAGGCGGGGCTCGGCGGTGCTGCGGCGGGAATACGCCTTCGCCGGCCATTCGGAGACCGAGCCGCCCGATCCGTGGCGCGCCAAGGAGGCGCCGCAGGCCTGGACCGCGGCGCTGCACGGCTTCGACTGGCTGCGCGATCTGCGCGCCGTCGGCGGCAGGACGGCGCGCGATCACGGCCGCGAGATGGTGGTGGACTGGCTGCGGCGCGAGGACCGCTGGCACCCGCTGACCTGGCGCCCGGACGTGCTCGCCGCGCGGCTGACCAACTGGCTGATGGCGGCCGAGTATCTCTACCCGGTCGACGAGCCGCTCGACGCCAAGCCGTTTCTCGGCAGCCTGATCCGCCAGGCCAAGCATCTGGACCGGGCGGTCGGCATGCTCGACCCCGGCACCGAGCGGCTGCTGGCGCTGTGCGCGCTGGCGCTGTCGGGGGTGTGCATGCCCTCCCAGGCGCGCAACCTGCCGCGCTGGCTCGACATGCTGAGCGCCGAAGCGGTCGCCCAGATCGCCGGCGACGGAGTCCACGTCACCCGCAGCCCGGCCGGGCAGCTGCTGATCCTGCGCCGCCTGGTGGAGCTGCACGGGGTGCTGGGCGAGGCGGGGATCGACGCGCCGCAGTCGCTGGAAAGCGCGATCGCCCGGATGGCGGCGGCGCTGCGCTCGCTGCGCCACGGCGACGGACGGCTGTGCCTGTTCAACGACAGCAACGAGGAGGAGAACTGGCTGATCGACCTCGTCCTGAGCCGGGCGGAAATGCCCGGCCAGCATGTCGAGACGGCGCCCGAGGATGACGGGTTCCAGCGCCTCGTCGCCAACCGCGCGGTGGTGGTGATGGATGTCGGCCCGCTGCCCCCGCCGGGGTTCGACCAGCACGCCCATGCCGGCACGCTGAGCTTCGAGATGAGCGTCGGGCGCCAGCGGATGGTGGTCAATTGCGGCGCCTATTTCGGCTCGCGCGAGGACTGGCGCTTCGCCCAGCGCGCCACCGCCGCCCACTCGACCGTCACCATAGACGACTACAACTCGGCCGACGTGCTGGGCGACTCGCTGATCGGGTTCCGGCCCCGCGTCGTCGCGATCGACCGCCACGAGGCCGACGGCAATCTCTGGCTCGACGCGGCGATCGACGACTATGGCGGGATCGCCGGGCTCGGCCACCAGCGGCGGCTCTACTTGTCGGCGAACGGCGCGAACCTGCGCGGCGAGGACAATATTTCGAGCAAGCGCCAGCATCGCTTCGTCATCCGCTTCCACCTGCACCCCTCGGTCACCGCGTCGCTGGCGCAGAACGAGGAATCGGTGCTGCTCCGGCTGCGCGACGGGGAGGGCTGGCGCTTTCGCGCCGAAGGCGGCGCCGTCGGGCTGCAGGAGAGCGTCTATCTCGGCTTTCGCGGACGGCCGCGGCGCACCAGCCAGATCGTCGTCACCGGCGTCAAGCGGAGCGGTTCGGCGACCGTCAAATGGGCGTTCGGCCGGCTCGGCAACTGACCGCTTCGCGCAGCAACTCGACCACGTGAACCCGGATCGCCGAGGCGAGGCTGCCCCGGCGCGCGGCGTCGATCTCGGTGACCAGCGCGGCGACCGTCCGGCCGCTCCGCTCCGCGATCGCGGCGAGCTCCCGCCAGAACGCGGGTTCGAGCGCGACGCTGGTCCGGTGGCCGGAAACCGTCAGCGTGCGCCGCTCGAGGCCGGATCGCGTGAGACCCATCGCGGGACCCGCCGCCCGCGCCGGGCGGGGTTCAGAACAGCCCCTCGATCTCGCCCGCCTCGTTGACCGTGATGTTGTTCGCCGCGGGCACCCGCGGCAGCCCCGGCATGGTCATGATGTCGCCGCAGACCGCGACCAGGAAACCCGCGCCGTTGGCGAGCCTCACCTCGCGGATCTGGAGGTCGTGGCCCTCCGGCGCGCCGCGCAGGGCCGGATCGGCCGAGAAGCTGAGCGGGGTCTTGGCCATGCAGACCGGGAGCGCGCCGTAGCCGCCCTCCTGGTAGCCCGCGATCTGCCGCCTTACCCGGTCCGGGGCGCCGACCGTGCCGGCCTTGTAGATGTCGCGCGCGACGGTCTCGATCTTGTCCCAGAGCGGCATCTCGTCGGGGTAGAGGAAGCGGAAACCCGGGTTCGGCGCTTCCGCCGCGGCGACCACCTTCTCGGCGAGCGCCACCGCGCCGGCGCTGCCCTCGCCCCAATGGGTGCAGTCGACCGCCTCGACGCCGTATTCCGCGCAGGCCCCGGTGACCACCGCGACCTCGTCCGCGGTGTCGGCGTTGAAGTGGTTCAGCGCGACGACGACCGGGACGCCGAAGCCCTGGATGTTCTCGATATGGCGCTTGAGGTTGGCGACGCCGTCCCTGACCGCGGCCACGTTCTCCGTCCCGAGCGCGTCGCGGGCCACCCCGCCATGCATCTTGAGCGCGCGGATGGTCGCCACCAGCACCACCGCGTCGGGCTCGAACCCCGCCTTGCGGCACTTGATGTCGATGAATTTCTCGCCGCCCAGATCGGAACCGAACCCGGCCTCGGTGACGGTGTAGTCGGCGAGCTTGAGCGCCGTCCTGGTCGCGGTCACCGAGTTGCAGCCATGCGCGATATTGGCGAACGGCCCGCCATGCACGAAGGCGGGCGTCTTCTCCAGCGTCTGCACCATGTTGGGCAGGATCGCCTCCTTCAGGAGCGCGGTCATCGGGCCGGGCGCCATCAGGTCGCGGGCGAAGACCGGCTCGCGGCCGCGGGTCTCGGCGACGATGATATCGCCGAGGCGCCGCTTCAGGTCGGCGAGGCTCTCGGCGAGGCAGAACACGGCCATCACCTCCGAGGCCACGGTGATGTCGAACCCGTCCTCGCGGGGGAAGCCGTTGGCGACGCCGCCCAGCGAGCCCACGATCGAGCGCAGCGCCCGGTCGTTGAGGTCGACCACGCGGCGCCACGAGATGCGCCGCGCGTCGATGCCGAGCGCGTTGCCCCAGTAGATGTGGTTGTCGAGCAGCGCAGACAGCAAATTGTGGGCCGAGCCGATGGCGTGGAAATCGCCGGTGAAGTGGAGGTTGATGTCCTCCATCGGCACCACCTGGGCGTAGCCGCCGCCGGCCGCGCCGCCCTTGACGCCGAAGCAGGGGCCGAGGCTGGGCTCGCGCAGGCAGATCACGGTCCGCTTGCCGATCGCGTTCAGCGCGTCGCCGAGACCGACCGTCGTCGTGGTCTTGCCTTCGCCGGCCGGGGTCGGCGTCATGCCGGTGACCAGGATCAGCTTGCCGTCGGGCTTGCCCGCGATCGTGTCGATATAGTCGAGCGAGACCTTCGCCTTGTGCGGGCCGAAGCGGTAGACCGCGTCGTCCGGGATGTCGAGCGAGCCGGTGATCTCGGTGATTTCCGCGAGCGTGGCGGCGCGCGCGATCTCGAGGTCGGATTTGACCTCGCTGCCCATGTTGTTGCTCATCGTGCCTCCCGATCCTGCGGCCCCGGATAATAGGGACGCGGCAAGGCGCGCAAAAGTGCGGGCTCGTGTCGCTTCGCCCGTCATGCCCGGACTCGTTCCTGGCATCCATTCCGAGCGCTTGCCCTGCGGGGGCCGTCTGGCAGAATGGCCGGCGAAGGCGCGCGACCGGAGAGCGGAGGAACGGGGCATGGCGGGACGGATCGAGGCGCGGCTTGCCGAGCTCGGCATCGTGCTGCCCGAGGCGGGGGCGCCGAAGGCGGCGAAGATCCTGACCGCCAGGATCGCGGGCGACTGGATGTACGTGTCGGGCGCGGTGCCCAAGCTCGACGGCGAGCTCCGCTATGTCGGCAAGGTGGGGCGCGAGTTCTCGCTGCGAGAGGGGCAGGCGGCGGCGCGGCTCAGCGCGCTCAACATGCTCGCCCATGCGCGCAAGGCGCTCGACGGCGACCTCGACCGGGTGCGCGACATCGTCAATGTGCGGGGCTTCATCAATATCGACCCCGATTTCACCGAGATCGCCGAGACCCTCAACGGCGCCTCCGAGGTGCTGATCGAGATCTTCGGCGATCGCGGCCGCCATGCCCGGACCGCGGTCGGGGTGTCCGGGATGCCGTTCGGCGTCGCCATCGAGGTCGAGGCGCAGATGCGCATCGAGCTGGCCTGACCGCTTGCAAGCGCCGGCCGGCTGGGCCACGATCCGGCAAGAGGAGAAGGAGATCCCGTCATGCAGCGCGTCAGGCACGAGATCCCGGACGAATACCGGGACATGACCATCGACCAGCTGGCCGAGCGCCAGGTGGTGCGCTACGGCGAGCTTGAGCCGGACTGGGACGCCTTCGCGGATTCGCAGATCGAGGGCCGCCGCCGGGCGCAGTACCGCCTGATCGGCGTCGGCGGGTCCGGCAAGCCCGACCCCCACGCGCTGCCGGCGGGCGGGTTCACGCTGTCGATGCTGATCGTCCCGCCGGGCCAGGGCGGCTCGGCCCACACCCACGAGGTGGAGGAGGCGTTCGTCGTGCTGGAGGGCGAGCTCACCGTGTTCTTCCAGGACGGGACCGGCCGGCAGGCGGGCAACAGGCTGGGCCGCTACGAGGTCGCGCTGTGCCCGGCCGGCATCCCGCACGGCTTCGTCAACGAGGGCGACCGGGACGCGCTGATCCAGATCATGATCGGCAGCGGCCAGCCCGGCCCGATCGGCTTCGTCGACGACGACATCTACCGCGAGGAGGTCGACCGGCTGACCGCGCGCGGCCGCGCGGTGGCGGCGGAGTAGGGCGCTCCCGAGGGCGCGATGGCGACCTCGAGGGTCCCGCTGATCGACATCGCGGGCTTCGAGACCGGCGACGCGGCGGCCAGGCGGCGCATCGCCGGCCAGGTGGCGGAGGCGGTCGAGGGGATCGGCTTCTTCTCGGTCGCCGGGCACGGCATCGACCCCGCGCTGATGCGGCGCATGGCAGGGCGCTTCGCCGCCTTCTTCGACCTCGCCGAGCCGGCCAAGCGGCGCTTCGTCAACCCGGCGCGCAACATCAACCGGGGCTACGTGCCGCTCGGCGAGGAGTTCGTCGCCTCTTCACACGGCGCCGAGGCGCCGCCGGACTACCGCGAGGCGCTCGCCTTCGGCCGCGTCGACCTGCCGGACGACCCCTATTACCGGCGACCCGAGGCGGGTTACGCCTACGAGCCCAATATCTGGCCCGACGGGGTTTCCGGGCTGGGCGAGACGGTGCGCGCCTACTACGCCGCGCTGGAGGGGCTCAACCGGCGCCTGCTCGGCATCTTCGCCGAGGCGCTCGGCATCGAGACGCGGTATTTCCTCGACCGCTTCGACCGCCATGCCAGCGTGCTGCGGGCGATCAACTACCCCGACCAGGACAGGCCGCCGGCGCCGGGCCAGCTGCGCTGCGGCGCGCATTCCGATTTCGGCACCCACACGCTGCTGCAGATCGATGACGCGCCGGGCGGGCTGCAGGCGCTGGCGCGCGACGGCTCGTGGATCGACGTGCGCCCGCCTGCCGGCTCCTTCGTGGTCAATATCGGCGACCTGATGATGGTGTGGACCAACGACCGCTGGCTGTCCAACCTGCACCGGGTGGTCAACCCGCCGGCAGGGGCCGGGGGCGGCACCAGGCGCCAGTCGATCGCCTTCTTCGTCCAGCCCAACTACGACGCGCGGATCGCCTGCATCCCGACCTGCGTCGTCGAGGGCGAGGCGCCGCGCCACGCCCCGGTCACCGCCTGGGAGTACCGCCACGCCAAGCTCAGCCGGACGGCGCCGGCGCGGAACGCGTGACCCTGCCTATTTCCCGAGCCGCGCCACCCGCGCCTCGATGCGCTGGAGCGCGTCGCGCGCGGCGGCGGCTTCCTCGCGGATGGCGTTCAGCGTGTCCTCGCCGTCGCCCAGCGTGACCTCGACCCTTGCGTCCTGCAGGTTGTTGATCACCACCGCGATCACCAGGTTGATCATGATAACGGCGGCCAGCATCACGAAGCTTACGAAGTACAGCCAGGCCATCGGGTGGAGCTCCATGGCGATATACATCACGTCGGTCCAGTCCTCCAGGGTCATCACCCGGAACAGGGTGAGGAGGCCGATGCCGAGCGAGCTCCAATGCGTCGGGTCGTGGTCGCGGAACAGGTGCACGCCCGCGACCGCGTAGACGTAGTAGAGCAGCGAGAGCAGCAGCATCACGTTGCCGAGCCCGGGGAGCGAGCGGATCAGGGTGGCGATGATGAGCCGGAGCTGGGGCAGCACGGTCGCCATACGCAGCACCCGGAGCAGCCGCGCGAGCCGGGCGATCAGCGCGAAATCGCCGGTCTCCGGCAGGAAGGCGAGCGCCAGCACGATGAAGTCGAACAGGTTCCAGCCGTCGCCGAAATAGCGCCCGAAGCGCGGCGCGACGGCGGTGAGCTTGATCGCCGCCTCGACCACGAAGATCGCCAGCGCGACGTCGTAGGCGAGCAGGATGGCGGCGCCGAAGCGCGCGCCCAACGCCTCGCTGGTCTCGATGCCGAGCCCGATCGCGGTCGCCAGGATGGTCGCCACGATGGCGATGTTGAAGATGCGCGTCTCGGCGATCCGCGCGCAGCTCCGGGTCAGAGGGTTCATGCGAAAAGCTCCCGTCCTGAAACGCGGCCGCTTCATCGCCCAGCGCGCCGGCGTCTGCAAGGGTCGCGGGCCCGGACGGTCGCCCTGTCACTTGCCGATGCAGAAATCGCGGAAGATGGCGTCGAGCACGTCCTCGACCCCGACCCGCCCGGTGAGCCGGCCGAGCGCGGCGGCGGCGGCGCGCAGATCCTCGGCGCGGAGCTCGGGGATCTCCTGCCCGGCCGCGCGCCGCAGCGCGGCGAGGCAGGATTCGAGCGCGAGGCGGTGGCGCAGCCGGGTCGGCACCGGCGCGGCGCCCGAGGCGGTGCGCTCCGCGACGGCGTCGGTGAGGCGGGCGATCAGCGCGTCCAGCCCGTCGCCGGTCCTGACCGAGAGCGCGATCGCCGGCCTGCCGGCGACGCTTGCGGGCGGCGGGGACAGGCGGAGATCGGTCTTGTTGAGCGCGACCAGCGCGTCGCCGTCGATCAGCCGGGCGAGCGCCGCGCCGGGCAAAGGGTCGCGCGCGTCCAGCATCACCAGGCGGAGATCGGCGTCCTCGGCGCGCGCCAGCGCCCGGCGGATGCCCTCGGCCTCGATTTCGCCCGCGGCCTCGCGCAGCCCGGCCGTGTCGATCGCCGTCGCCGGCAGCCCGCCGAGGTCGAGATGGACCTCTATGGCATCCCGCGTCGTGCCGGCCTCCGCCGCCACGATCGCCGCATCGCGCCTGGCAAGCGCGTTGACCAGGCTCGACTTGCCGACATTGGGCGGGCCGAGCACGGCGACCGCGACGCCGTCCCGCAGCCGCTCGCCCCGCCGCGCGTCGGCGAGATGGCCCGCGACGTCGCGCGCCAGCCGGGCGATCGTCTCCGCCACCGCCGCCTCGGCTTCGGGCGGCAGGTCCTCGTCCGGGAAGTCGATGAAGGCTTCGAGATGGGCGAGCGCGCCGACCAGCGCCGCGCGCCAGGACTCATACAGCTCGGCCAGCGCGCCGCCCGCCTGGCGTCGCGCCTGGCGGCGCTGCGCCTCGGTCTCGGCGTCGATCAGGTCGGCGATCGCCTCGACCTGCGTCAGGTCGAGCTTACCGGCGGCGAAGGCGCGGCGGGTGAAGTCGCCGGGCCCGGCCGGGACCAGCCCGTCGATCCGCCCGAGCGCGAGCCCCACCGCCTCGACCGTCGCCC
>MPNO01000062.1 GCA_002239065.1 Defluviicoccus sp. bin129
GAGGAGGAAACGATTTCCGCTCCTTTCAACGAACAAGCGGATCGAGCGGCCTTTATCGAGCGGTTCAGGACGACGTCCAACCAGGTCGCGCTGAAGACGCTCCAACAGGAAGACGACAGTCAAGCTGGGTACCGCTGAAAAGGGTAAACTGCATTAGTCTTGATCGCTCCGGGTCGAAGAGACCAAGACCGGCGTCCCCTAGAACTACCGATCGCGCGCCAACTCGCAGCAATTCTCCAACGCCGGGGAAATTCCGCCAGCTGGGAGGGTTCCATATGGGGAATCCCGGCTGACACTTCTGACGCGAGGAAGGTCCATGTCGAACTTTCCGCGTGCCGCGTCGGTTGCCGTCGCGGCAGGCCTGTTTATGCTTTTGTCGTTCTCCTCTCCGCATGCCCAGCATCGCGGCGCGGGTGTGCACAAGCTCGGCGCTTTGACGGTCGAATCGCCCTGGGCGCGCGCCAGTGCCGGCGCCGCCAAGGCGGGTGCGGCATATTTCCGGATCGTCAACGCCGGCCCGGAAGCCGACCGGCTTCTCGCTGCATCGTCCCCTGTCGCCGGCCGTGTCGAGATGCACACCCACCTGATGGACGATGGGGTGATGCGCATGCGCCGGATCGACGGAGTCTCCGTCCCGGGCAACGAGGCCGCCGTATTTGAGCCGGGCGGTCACCATGTGATGCTGATGGGGCTGGCCGGTCCGTTGAAGCAGGGCGGGACCTTCCCGCTCACACTCACCTTCGAGAAGGCCGGCGAGATTACGGTATCGGTGAAGGTGCGGCCGATCACCGCCCGGGACTCCGGCATGAAGCACCACGATCGCAAGTAAGTCGGACTTCAGTCGGACTCCCGCTTTCGACGGCGCACGACCCCTGCTTCGGCGAGGCGCGACATCTCGGCCTGTTTGAGGTTTAAACGTCTCGGCGTTGACGATCCCCGGTTATTCACTATCCATCGGAGAAATCCAGCTTTCAGCGTGTAACGGTCGTTAATCGTCGAACCGCGTCGGCACTTGTCTGCACAGCCCTGTAGCCCCGGATTTCATCGGCAAACGCGGTCAGACGGCGACGGCTTTCGATCGAGCCGGCTGATCCTGCTCGGCGAGCAGCCGATCGAGGATGCGCCGCGCCTCGAGCTCGCCCGCGTCGGCGTTGATGTCGACGAACGGGCGGCCGCTATCGCGGTCGAAGGCGCGCTGCTGGGCCTCAAGGAACGTCTTGTCATCCATGAACGCCTCGTGGACCTGCTCGAAGAGGAGCCGCATGACTGCCGTCCTGTCGATGTCGAAATTGTGCCCATCTGCCCAGAAATAATGGATCGAGGTTTCGGTCACCGGGCTGAGCGCGTTCAGGCTCTTGGCTCGAAGCCGGGCGTAAGCGCATTTTCTCGAAGCGGCCCGCCGGGCCGAGACTAGGCGGGTCCATCCCGTCCCGATCGATCACCGCGATGAATAACACCGCCCGTCGGTTCAACTGTGCCTCCTGCCGTCGACAGGTCGTTCTCTGCCGACGCTGCGATCGCGGCAATGTCTACTGCTCGAGGGACTGCGGCGAGACGGCGCGCCGACGGTCCCTGCGCCTCGCCGGGCGCCGCTACCAGAACAGCCGCCAGGGCCGTCACAAGCATGCGCAGCGTCAGCGGCGTTATCGCGAACGCCAGCGGCGCCGGGCGCCGGAAAATCACTCTCTTGTGCAGAAAGTGACGCATCACCATTTGACCCGCGCACGTCGCCGCCCTGTTGTGCGGGAGACGCGGGATGGGCGTCATGGAACGGGACCGTCCGGGCCAGAAGAGGGTCGAACCGGGGTCTTCCGCTGCCATCGCTGCGGTCGGCTCTGCGGGCGACCCGCCCACACGCAGGCGCGTCCGGCACGGCGGCGCCGTCCGGAATGAGGGTGACAGTGGCGACCGATGAATAGACGCAATCACCGATCCCGTGCCCTCGCCAAGTCTCCCGAAGCTTGTGCTCCGGCGGCCGCTTCCACGACTCCCGCTTCCCGGCCGCAATCCACACCTGGGAGAAGGAGACATGCCCAAGAAGTCTCTTACCGAGGCGCGGGTCAGGATGCTCAAGCCCCGCAAGTCCGCGCGCGACATTCGCGACGGCAAACTCAGAGGCTTCGGGGTCCGGGTGCTGCCCTCGGGCAGGAAGCGTTTCTTCATCCACTGCCAGTATGCGGGGGAGCGGATCTGGAAGACCATCGGCGGCACGGAAACGATGACCGTCGGCGAGGCGCGCTTCCGCGCGGGCGAGTTGCTTGTCGCGATCCGGCGGGGCGAGGGCCTGCCCGCCGAGCCGGAGGAGACGCTGTTCGAGACGATCGCCGGGATCGTGTTCCGGCGCTACGAGCGGGTTTGGAAAGCCGGAACGCTAGCTGTCAACCGGGGCTACCTGCAAAACCAGCTCTTGCCGTATTTCGCGGGGCGCCAGATCGCCGAGATCGAACGGCAGGATGTCAGAAACTGGTTCGCCTCGCTCGGCGCCACGCCTGTGGCGGCCAACCGTTCGATGCCGGTGCTTTCGATAATCATGCGGGAAGCGGAACAGCTGGGCCTGCGGCCGAGGGACTCCAATCCCTGCCGCGGCATCCGGCGCAACCCCCGGAAGGGGCGCGAGCGCTTCCTCACCGACGAAGAACTCCGCCGCCTGTCGGCAAGTCTCCGCGCCCATGAGGAGCGGCGTCCGCTCCAGGTCGCGGCGGTTCGCCTGCTTCTCCTTACCGGCTGCCGCAAGGGCGAGATCCTGACGCTCCGCTGGTCCGATTACCGCGACGGGCACCTCTTCCTGCGCGACAGCAAGACCGGGCCCAGGACCGTCTGGCTGTCGCAGCCGGCGCGGGACATCTTGGACAGGCTCAAGCGGAGGGGCCGCTGGGTTTTCCGGGCGCCGCGGAAGCGAGGACCGCGCTGCGCCGGTTGGCTTGACGGGTTCTGGCGGGAGGTCCGCGCCGAGGCGGAACTCGCCGACGTGCGTCTTCACGATCTTCGTCATACTCATGCCAGCCTCGCCTTGCGGAAGGGCGAAACCGTCCTCGCCATCGCCCGGCTGCTCGGACATGGCAGTGCGGAGACGACCCTCAAATACGCCCATCCCGCCGATCCGATGGCCCGGCAGGCGATGGAGGCGCTCGGCAGCGTGCTGGAGGGCTGAGCGTTGGCGCGCAAGCGACGCGTGCGGCTCACCGACGCAGGCATTGCGCGCCTGCGGCCCCGGGAGAAGGAATACACGGTCTGGGACAGCCGGGTGGACGGCCTCGGGGTCCGGGTTCGTCCCTCGGGCGGGAAGAGTTACGTGCTGTTCCGGAAGACGGAGAACGTTCTCAGGCGCATCTCGTTCGGCCCGACCATGCTGAAGAGCATCGTGGAGGTTCGCCGGGAATTCGAGAAGCCCGGCGCCAAGGAGAAACCGGTCAGGCAGATCAGGCCGCGGCGCTCCGTGCCGGTTCTGCGGGAATTCGTTGCCGGCCCGTGGACCGAGGCCCATTTCAACCGCTACAAGCCCTCGACGCAAAGGGGCGTGCGGTTCCAGCTCGAGCGCCGCATCCTGCCCGCCTTCGGATCGAAGCGGCTCGACCGGATCTCCCCGGCCGCGGTCAGGCGCTGGTTCGACCGCCACAGCCGGACCGCGCCGGGCAATGCCAATCAGGGGCTCCGCCTTCTTCGCCAGATCATGAATTTCGCGGTCGCCTGCGGACACGTCAAAGCCAATCCGACAAATGGCATTCGGCTCAATCGCGGAAACAAGCTGTCTCGCTTCCTGTCCCGCGAGGAGATCGCCCGCCTCCACGCGGTTCTCGACGAACACGCTCTGAAGGGCACGCGGCGGCAGCAGGTCGACATCATCCGGCTTCTCCTGCTGACCGGGTGCCGCAAGGGGGAGATCGTCAATCTCCGCTGGTCCGAGGTCGATGGCGACATGCTGGTGCTCGGCGACGGCAAGACAGGGCCGAGAAGGGTTCCGCTCAATGCGCCGGCCAGGCGCGTTCTCGAACGACAGCCGAAGGAGGGCAGCGTTTTCGTGTTTCCGTCGCCGCACGATCCCGCGGGGCCGCGCACCGGGGACCTCGCGCTCTGGTACCGCATTCGCCGCGAGGCGGGCATCGAGGACTGCCGCCTGCACGACCTCCGACATACGCTCGCGAGCCAGGCGGTGATGAACGGCGTGCCGGTGCCTGTCGTGTCCCGCCTGCTCGGGCATTCCAGTGTGAGCATGACGTTGCGATACGCTCATCTCGGGGACCGGGAGGTCGAGGCCGCGGCGGAACGGGTCGGGCAGTACATCGGCTCGAAGTTAGGCCTGTAATACCGCCGACCGTTCAACGTACCGGTTGCACCCACCTGACAGGCGCGGGACCGGAGGCCTGACGCGGCCCTTGCGGACGAGCCTTCGCCGGGGCGCCGACGGCCTTATGGCGCGTTCGCGGATCTGGCGCTGCGAGAGGGGGCACTGGTTTCGCCGAGCGCCCCGAGGGTATTGACGCGGCGCCGGTTGCGGTGTCGATTGACGGAACGGATCGGTGCAGGGAACGTTGGCGGGCCGGCAGGCCCCGGGATGACGTCATGACCGAAGCCACCGGCATCTTGCGCGGCATCGTCAGGCGAACCGCGGAATTGAATTGGCAGCCGAGCCCGGTCGCCGGGGTGTGGCGCAAGCGGCTGGAACTGGCCGGCGCGGTCGAGGCGGGGCGGGTGACCTCGGTGGTGCGGTTCGATCCCGGCGCGCGCTTCCCGCACCACGCCCACCCCGACGGCGAGGAGATCCTGGTTCTCGACGGCGTGTTCTCCGACGAAACCGGCGACTATCCGGCCGGCAGCCACCTTCTCAACCCGGACGGCACGAGCCACGCCCCTTGGTCCGGGCCGGGCTGCACCCTGTTCGTCAAGCTGCGGCAGTATCCGGGTGCGGACCGGCCGCGGCTGGCAATCGACACCGCGTCGGCGGTCTGGCGTCCCGGCCCGGTGGAGGGTTCGGAACTGCTGGCGCTCTACCGCGACCCTGCACCCGGCGAGGGGTTTGCCGGGCTGATCCGGATGGCGCCGGATTGCAACTGGGGCCGGAATATCCGCCCGGACGGCGAGGAGGTGTTCGTCGTCGAAGGCGTGCTGGAGGACGAGTATGGCCGGCACGGGGCGGGCAGTTGGCTGCGCCACTGGCCGGGCATCGCGCATCGCTGGCAATCGCCGGAGGGATGCCTTCTATACGTGAAGCTGGGTCATCTTGGCCGATACGACGAAGGATGCCGGGCTCCTGCGCCGAGCGGGAAGACGATCTCGGGACGGGGCCGGGAAGGAACCGGATGAAGGGGCACCGCGGGGATCGGCCTCGACCGGGAAACGATCGCCGCGCGCGCGATCCTGACGCGCCCGTCAACTCCCGGCGAATGCCGTTCGATCCCGGGACGGTCGCGAAATTCGCCGATTGGGGGGTCCGGCCGATGGACGGGCGGGGCAAGGTGATGCCGGCGGTGCTCGCTTGGCTCGGCGGGGACCCGAACAGTGACGACAAGCCGTCATCGCCAAAGTCGAAGCGGTCTTGACGACGGTCCGGCCACACGTCCAGCGCTTCCGCAACTCGGCGCGGATCGAGGGAAGATCCTCATCACGATGGGCTGTTCAAAGGGGTAAGCGTCGTTTGATGAGCGGATCCGCTACCGCAACGGATGGCGATGCTGCAACACGATTCCAAAAAAAATTTCGATGAAGCCGGCCGCGGTTGTCCTCCCACGGGCAACGCGGATTCAGATTTCCATGATGTCAGCGACTGTTCGCCCGACGCGTTCGGCTGCCTGCTCGATGTCGCGGTCCGCGAGATGGGCGTAGCGCAGCGTCATGCGCATGTTGGAATGTCCCAGCATGCGGGAGACCACCGGCACCGGCACGCCGTTCATCACCGCGTGACTCGCATGCGTGTGGCGAAGGTCGTGAAGACGAACGTCCTCGATGTCGGCCTCCCACCGGACCCGGTACCAGAGCCCGAGATCGTCGCTGTGCGGCCGCGACGGGTCGCGCGGCGACGGAAACACGAACGGGCTCTGTCCGCGCGGCTGCCGTTCGAGGATGCGCCGTGCGGGGCTATTGAGAGGAACCCTTCTCGGCCCCGTCTTGCTGTCCGCCAACTCAAGCGCGTCGGCACGGACTTCCGACCAGCGCAGTCCGACGATCTCGCCCTTGCGGCACCCCGTGAGGAGCAACAGGCGGACGATGTCGGCCTGCTTCCGGCTCTCCTCTCCCCGCTCGGCGTGCTCGTCGAGGGCCCCGTGGAGGCGGCCGATCTCGTCGCGCGACAGGAAGCGCGTCAACGCCGTACGCCGGTTTCGCTTCACGCCCCGCGTCGGGTTGGTTTCGATGTGGCCGCAGGCGATCGCGAAATTCATGATCTGCTGGAGAATGTCGAGGGTACGGTTGGCTCCGCCCGGCGCGGTCCGGCTGTACGAATCGAACCACCGTCTCACATGTGCCGGGACGATTCGGTCCAGGGGCTTCGACCCGAAGGCGGGCAGGAGCTGTCTGGTGAGGAAGATCCGGGTGCACTTCCTGGTCGACGGTTTGTAGCGATCGAAATGCGCCTCCTTCCAGGGTCCCTCGACGAAGTCACGGAATAGCGGGACGTTCTCTTCCGGCTTGCCGGGTTGCCCCGGCTCCGGGCATGCCCTTCGCGCATGGCACTCCCGGCGGATCTCGTCGATGCCCTTGGTCGAGACCGCACCGAGAGAGACGCGCCTCGACCCGGTAGGGGGTTGCCGCAACAGGACATAACTCTTCCCGCCGGTCGGTCTCACCCGGACACCCAGGCCGGGGACGGCGCTGTCCCACACCGTGTATTCCCGCTCGCGGGCCCGAAGACGGGCGATGGCGGCGTCGGTGAGCCGCCTGCGTTCCTTCCCGGCCATCGGTCAGTTCCCGAGGATGGCGCCGACCGTCTCCGCGGCCTCCATCGCGGCAACGTCGGCGGGGTGCGTGTATTTGAGGGTGGTCGCCGGATCGGCATGACCGAGCAATTTGCCGATTGCGAGGACGGTCTCGCCTTGCCTGAGTGCGATACTGGCATGCGTATGTCTGAGATCGTGAAGCCGCACATCCTCCAGACCCGCCTCGGCGCGGAGCCGCCACCAGAACCCGTCGAGCCAGGCCGTGCTCACTGGCCGGTTCCCGCTCGACGCCGGAAACACCCAGCGGCGGGTCCGCTCAAGTGAATCGAGTATCTTTCTGGCCGGGTCCGACAGCCATACGGTCCGGGGACCGGTTTTTGAATCGCGCAGGAAGAGATGACCTTCGCGATATTCGGACCAGCGCAAGCCCGAGATCTCGCTCTTGCGGCATCCGGTCAGCAAGAGGAGGCGGATGGCGGCCACCTGCCGAGGATGCGGTGTGGACCAGGCCGTCAATTTCCGGGACAGTCGGCGCAGCTCGTCGTCCGACAGGAAGCGCTCACGCCCCTTGCGGCGGTAACGCCGGATGCCCCGGCAGGGGTTGGAACCCTCCGGCCTGAGTCCCATCGCCTCGGCCTCCTTCATGATGACGGAGAGAACCGGCATCGAACGGTCGGCGGCGACGGGTGTCGCGTGCAATGAGGCGAACCATTTGCCGACGTCCCGCCGGTCGATGTCGGCGACCTGCCGTCCGGCGAAATACGGCAGGATCTGCTTCTTGAGATAGCCCCGGTTGACGACCAGGGTGCGCGGCTTCCAGAGGTGTTCGTATCGTTCGAACACGGTCTCGGCGACGGCCTCGAAGAGGGTCTCGTCGGGCAAGGGAAGTGCGGGTTCGCCCCGCCGGACCGCGGCCAGGGTCCCGGCGGCGCGGGACCGTGCCTCGATCACGCTCACCGCCCCGGCGTCGCCGACGATCTTCCAGACGCGTTCCCCGCGATGCTGGCAGTGGACGAAGAAGCGCTTGCCGCCGGAAGGCAGGACGCGGACGCCGAACCCCCTGAGCTTCGCATCGCGGATGTCGTATTTGGTCTTGCGGGGTTTGAAGGCGGTTACGCGGGCGTCGGTGAGGTTGGTTCTGGGCATGGCGCTCTCCCGGTTGCGGTTGCAACCCAGGGAACTGCAGTTGCAGATTTTGTTCCCCGGTTGCAGAATGCGGGAGAAAAAACGATTTTATATCAAATAGTTAGCACCGCCAGGTGCGAGCGT
The DNA here is from genome assembly GCA_002239065.1 of Defluviicoccus sp. bin129. Taxonomy (GTDB): domain Bacteria; phylum Pseudomonadota; class Alphaproteobacteria; order MPNO01; family MPNO01; genus MPNO01. The sequence goes on from MPNO01000062.1 coordinate 8,139, forward strand.
GGTGTGGTCGGCATACACCGCCCTCACCCCTCCCGCAGCGCCGCGAGGCGCCGCTTGAGCTCCTGCTTGACCACCTTGCCGGTGCCGGTGCGCGGCAGCTCGTCGAAGACATGGACGTGGCTCGGCTTCTTGTAGCTCGCGATGCGCGCGCGGCAGTGCTCGATCAGCGCATCCGCCGTCGCCGCCGCGCCGGGCTCCAGCACCACGCAGGCCGCGACCGCCTCGCCGAACGCGTCGTCCGGCACGCCGACGACCGCGGCGTCGGCCACCGCGGCGTGCTCGATCAGCGCGATCTCCACCTCCTTGGAATAGACGTTGAGCCCGCCGGTGACGATCATGTCCTTGGCGCGGTCGACGAAATGCAGGAACCCGTCGGCGTCGAAATAGCCCACATCCCCGGTGCGGAACCAGTCGCCGTCGAAGGCGGCTTCGGTCGCCGCGGGGTCGCGGAAATATTCGCGCATCACCGCGGCCCGGCCGGGCTCGCCCGAGCGCACCAGCAGCTCGCCCGGCTCGCCCCGGGCCACGTCGTTGCCGTCCGCATCGACCGCGCGGATCTCGACGCCCATGATCGGCCGCCCGGCCGCCCGCGGCCGCGCCTCCTGCTCCCCGGGCCTGAGCCCGGCGACGTTCCCCGCCTCGGTCTGGGCGAGGAAGGTGTAGAGCCCGACATGGGGCAGCGCCGCCCTGAGGCGCTGCTTCAGCGGCACCGGGAAGACCTCGCCGGTGGCGGCGATCAGGCGCAGCGAGGAAGCTGCCCCGGGGCGTTTCTCGAACTCCGGCATCATCATGCGGAACACGGTCGGCACGCCGCCCGCGACGGTCACCCGCTCGCGCTCGATCAGGGTCAGCGCCTCGGCCGCGTCGAAGCGCGGCTGCATGACCAGCCGGCAGCCGACGACCAGCATGTTGGCGAGGCGGCTGATCCCGGTGCGGTGCGCCATCGCCGTGGTCGCCATCACCACGTCGTGCTCGCCGAGCCCCCATTCGACGGCGTTCGTCAGGGCGGCGATGACCATGTTGGCGTTGGTCCCGACCGCGCCCTTGGGCCGCCCGGTGGTGCCCGAGGTATAGACGATCATGCAGTCGTCCTCGGCCGCCGGCGGGCCCGGAAGCGGCTGCGGCGCGCCGGATGCGAGGACCGCCGCATGGCCCTCCTCCCCCGCCTCCGGCGCGGCCGTGACGATCCGCGCCGCGCCGCCCACGCCGTCGAGCGCGGCGGCGACCGGGTCGCGCATGCCCGCGGAGTAGAACACCGCGCGCGGCTCGCAATGCCCGACGATATAGGCGACCTCCTGCGCGGTGAGCCGCGTCGACAGCGGCACGATCAGCGCGCCGAGCTTGAGGATCGCCGCCATCGCCTCGACCAGCTCGAGCGAATTGGGCATGGCGACCGCGACCCGGTCGCCCGGCAGGACGCCGCGCGCGGCCAGCGCATCGGCGAGCCGGTCGCCGTTCGCGTTCAGCTCGGCGAAGGTGAGCCTGCCCGCGCCGCAGACCAGCGCCACCCTGTCGCCGTGGCGCCCGGCGTTCTGCGCGAACAGGGTGGCGAGCTTCATCCCGAATCGGGCTCGAAGGCGAAATAGTCGATGTCGTCGCTCAGGGTCTCGAAGACGACCCGCACCCGCATGCCGATCGCCACGTCGCCGGGCGCGACGCCGACGATGTTGCCGATGATGCGGACCTTCTCGTCGAGCTCGATCAGCCCGACGATATAGGGGGTGCGGTCCTCGAACCCGGCGGTCGGCACGTGGGTCACGGTGTAGGAGTAGACCATCCCCCGGCCCGAGGCCTCGCGCCATTCGAGGTTGCGCCTGCCGGTCGCGGTCGAGATCGCGCGCGGCCAGAACTGGTAGCGCCCGGCATCGGGGTCGTATTGCAAAGCGAGCCTGCCGCGCCTGGCGGCGTCCCAGAAGAACCGCGTGTTCTCGGTCGGGCGCGGCACCGGGCGGGGCTTGGGCGCTGGCTTGTTCATCTCTTGCCTCCTCGCTGCCCTAGTTGACCAGGACCAGGGCGTTGCTGCTGCCCCAGCTGCGGCCATAGGGGATGACGCCGATCCCGGTCACCAGCGCGTTGGCCGGATCGGGGACCTGGCGTTCGCCGGCCTCGCCCATCAGCTGGCGCACCGCCTCGACGAGGTTGACCCCGCCGCCGGCGAGCCCGGGCTGGCCGCAGGCGATCTGCCCGCCGCCGGTGTTGATCGGCAGCGCGCCGGTGGGCGAGATGTCGGTGTCGCGCAGGAACTGCGAGCCCCGCCCGCGCTCGCAGAAGCCGATCTGCTCGAGCTTCAGCATCACCGCGATCAGGAAGTCGTCATAGGGGTGGAACATGGCGATGTCGGCCGGGCTCATGCCGGCCTTGGCGAGCGCCTCGGGGCCGGCCACGGAGAACCCGGTCTCGGTGATGTCGGGGGTCTGCTCGGCGCAGGCGAAGTTGGTGATCTCGGAATAGGCGAAGGGGTAGACCCGGTTCTCGAAGCCGAGCTCGCGGGCGCGGTCGGTCCGCATCATCACCAGCCCGTTGGCGCCGTCGCAGAACATCACCGAATCGAGCAGGCGGAGCGGGGTCGAGACCGCGCGCGAGGTGAGGTAGTCGTCGACGGTGATCGGTTTGCGGAACCGCTCATAGGCGTTCTCGTTGACCACGGCGCCGTTCCTCTGCGCCACGGCGAGCGCGCCGAGCCCGGCGAAGTCGAGCTCGTACTGGGCGCAATAGCGGTTCATCAGCAGGCCGAACGCGCCGGGCGGGCCCTGGATGCCGGTCGGTTCCCAGAACTCGTTGCGGTAGGAGCCGTAGACCGCCGACCACTTGGACGACGGCGCGTCGGCGCCGATCAGCATCACCGTCTCGCAGAGCTCGTTCTGCAGCGCCATCGCGGCCCGCGCGACATTGCCGATCGCCGAGGCGCCACCGATATCGCTGGTCTGCAGCCAGCGCGGGGTGATGCCGAGATAGTCGGTCGCGTAGTTCGACCAGAACGGGTTGGCGCATTCGCTGAGCGGCACGGTGAAGGTGACGCCGTCGATGCCGCCCGGCTTGAGCCCGGTGCCCGCGAACAGCTGCTCGGCGACCTCGGCGGCAAGCTCGTAGGCCGTCCTGCCGGTGCGGCGGTCGATCCGGGTCTCGCCATAGGCGACGATGCAGACATCCTGCGCTGCGAGAAAATTCCTGGCCATCCGGCGGTTCGCCTCCTTCCGTGGGTTTTTCTACGCGGCCTCGCCGCGGTCCTCGTCCTCGCCGCCCATGGCGGCGGCAATGGCGGCGTGCTGGGCTTCGAGCCAGCCGGGATCGGCGCGTCCGGCCCGGGTGACCCGGACCTCGAGGGCGAGCCTGGCCGGGGCGGCGAGGACCAGGATCCGGTCGGCCATCTCCAGCGCGTCGTCGATCCGGTGGGTGATCAGCACGCAGGTCTTGCCGAGCCGGCGGACCAGCTCGGTGAAGTCCGCGCGCAGTGCCTTCGAGGTGACGTGGTCGAGCTGGCTGAAGCTCTCGTCGAGCAGCACCAGCGCCGGGTCGACGCAGAGCGCGCGGGCGAGCGAGACGCGCTGGCGCATGCCGCCGGAAAGCTCGTGCGGGTACTTGCGGACGTTCTCCGCGCCGACGATCTTGACGTTCTCCAGCCATTCGATCGCGCGGCTGCGCTGGGTCTCCCGGTCGAAGCCGAGAATATCGAGCCCGAGCGCCACGTTCTCCCAGGCCGAGCGCCAGGGCAGCAGCCGGTCGTTCTGGAAGCTCACGGAGAGCTTGCCGCGTAGCGCCTTGAACTGCGCGTAGGGGTCGAGCCCCTCGACCCGCACCGTCCCCCCGGTCGGTTCCAGCACCCCCATGATCATGTGGAGCGCCGTCGACTTGCCCGCCCCGGTGCGCCCGAGCAGCGCGACGATCTCGCCCTCCATCACCGCGAAGGAGAGGTCGAGCACCGCGGGATGGGCGCCGAAATAGCGGTCCACGCGATCCAGCTCGATCACCGCCCGGGTCATCGCACCGAGACCTCGGGCCGCCACTTGAGCAGCCGCTTCTCGGCCCAGGCGACGATCGCCTGGACGCCGAGATTGACGATCACCAGGAGGATGGTCCAGCCGATCACCCCCTGCATGTTGAGCTCGTCCTGGGCGAGCCCCATCCGCGCGCCCATGCCGGTGTTGACGCTGACCAGCTCGGCGAAGGCGGTCATCCGCGCGGCGTAGCCGATGATCGACTTCGTCGTCATCAGGATGTAGGGGACGATATGGGGCAGGATCAGCAGGCGGAAGACCTGCCAGCGGCTCGGCCGGAAGGTCTCCACCACCTCGACCAAATCGGTCGACAGCGCCTTGATGCCGTCATAGACGTTGAGCGCGTAGAACGGGATCAGGATCACCGCCAGGATGAAGAACACGCGTTCCTCGGTGCCGCGGAACCAGAAGATCGCGAACAGCATCCAGGACAGCGCCGGCACGCCGGTGAAGATCACCACCAGCGCCTTGATGAAGGGCTCGGCGGGGCGGACGATGCCCATCACCACGCCGATCAGCGAGCCGGCGACCAGCGAGAACGCCACCGCGAACAGCAGCCGCAGGATGGTGGTGACGATGTGGATGTAGTCCTCGACGAGGATGGTCAGGATCTCGTCCCCGGTCAGCACGATCGACGGCATGATGTAGACTGGCGCGACCCAGCTCCACGCCTCCATGCCGAAGGCGATCAGGGCGATGACGACGACGCTGCCTATCAGGTCGCGCTTGAAATAGTTGCGCTCCGCGCCCGCCGGCGCGGGCGGCTCGATCCCGGGCGCGGTCTCCGGATCGATCCGCGTGCTCATCGCCTGGGCCCGCGCCCGACGCGGCCGTGTCGCTGACCCGGGACCACGACGCGGGGACGATCAGGTGGCGAAATAGCTCTCCGGCACCCTGGCGGGCAGGGCGCCCGCCTTGTGCATGATGTCGGCCGCGAACAGGATGTCCTCGCGGTTCTTCTCGACCGACATCGGGCGCATCCGGTACTGCATGCGGCCCGAATCCATCGCCGTCTTGAGCACCTCGGGCTTGATCTTCACCGTCGGGCCGAGCGCCTGGAACTTCTCCGGGTTGCCCATGATCCACTTGAAGCAGTCGTCATAGACCCGGACCGCCCGGGCGATGGTGTCGGGCGGCACGTCGCCAAGCGCCTTGCGGTTGATGGCGATGCAGAAATAGGGCTGATCGCGCCCGGTGTGGCTGCGATAGAAGTCGTTGACGTTGAGGAACACCTTGGAGCCCGGGATCTTGTGCAGCCCGACCGAGAGCGAGTGCTCCCAGACGATCGCGGCATCGGCGCGGTTGGCGGCCACGATGCTGATCGTCGCCGGCGGGTTGGGCGCGTTCTGGATGCGCACGTCCTTGTCGAAATCGACATTGCCGAACACCTTGGCCCAGGTCTTGGCCATCTTGAAGGTGCCGGAGACCTGCATCGCGGCGACCGTCTTGCCCTTCAGCTCCTCGAGCGAGTTGGGCCCGTCCTCGCGCGCGAACATGCCGGCCAGCGTGCCGGTCGAGACGATGCCAACGATCTGCATCGGCGCGCCCTTCATGTGCATCTTGGCGAAGGAATCCCAGGTGCCGACGCCGATCTGGAAATTGCCCTTGAGCATGTCGGCGTAGTAGGTGCCGAGCCGGTTGTAGACCCGGAAGGAATCGAATTTCAGCCCGTGCTTCTCGTCGAACTTGTTGCGGAACAGCACCTGGTTCTGGAGGTTCGACCAGCCCCCCGCGAGGGTCGCCGTCTTGAGCGTCGGCGGCTGGGCGCCGAAGGCGAGGTTGGGCGCCGCGATCAGCCCCGCGCCGAGCGCGAGACCGCCGCCGCCGGCGCTTTCGAGGAAGCGCCTGCGAGAAACCGTCCTGTCCATGTCGATCCTCCCCTGTCCGGCCGGTTCGGCTGCGGGTCCGGCTGTGGCAGTATCTTGGACGAGATGGCGGGTGGCGTCCATAACGGGCGCCCGGCGGGGAAGAACGGACAGCCATGTTTCGCGACGACAGCGCCGACGAGGCCGCGTTCCGCGCCGAGGTGCGCGGCTGGCTGGAGGCCAATCTGCCGGAAGCGCTCCGGGGGCGCACCGACCGGCCGCCCCCGGACGAGATCATGCCGTGGTACCGGGCGCTCGCCGCGCGCGGCTGGATCGCGCCGCACTGGCCCAGGGAGCGCGGCGGCATGGGGGCGAGCCTGGCGCAGCAGATCGTGCTCACCCAGGAGCTCGCCAGGCTGTCGGCGCCGCAGCTCCCGGTGCAGGGGATCAACCATATCGGCCCGATCCTGATGCGCTACGGCACGGACGCGCAGCAGGCCAGGCATTTGCCGCCGATCCTCTCGGGCGACGTAATCTGGGCGCAGGGCTACTCGGAGCCGGGGGCGGGCTCGGACCTCGCCAGCCTTTCCACGAGGGCGGTACTGAAGGACGGCCGCTTCGTCGTCGACGGCGGCAAGATCTGGCAGACCTGGGCGCATCACGCCGACTGGATGTTCACCCTGGTGCGCACCGACCCGGCCGCGAAGGTCAGGCAGGCCGGGATCAGCTTCATCCTCATCGACCTCGCCTCGCCCGGGATCGAGATCCGCCCGATCCGGGCGATCACCGGCGAGGAGGAGTTCTCGCAGGTCTTCCTCGACGGCGTCGAGGTGCCCGGAGAGAACCTGGTCGGCGCGCTGCATGGCGGCTGGAATGTGGCGACCGCGCTGCTCGCCACCGAGCGCCTGTTCACCTCGAACCCGCAATACGCGCTGGAGGCAATGGAGCGGATCAAGGCGGTGGCGGCGCATACCGGGATCGACCGCGACGCCGCGTTCCGCGACCGGCTGGCAGGGCTTTCGATAAGCATCACGGTGCAGGCGGCGATGTTCTGGCAGGCGGTCGACATGGCGGCGAGCGGGATCGAGCTCGGCCCCGAGGGCTCGACGATGAAGCTGGTGGCGACCGGGAATCTGCAACGCGCGACCGACCTGCTGATCGAGGCCGCCGGCCCGTGGGGCGCCGATGCCGGCCCGATCGAGACCGCTGCGGGCCCGGTCGACGCGACCGGCATATTCCTCCAGTCGCGCCGCGCCACGATCTATGGAGGGTCGAGCGAGATCCAGCGCAACGTACTCGCCAAGCGGGTGCTCGGCCTGCCGGGCGGGTGATGCGCCGGGGCGCCGCCCTCCCCCTCGTCATTTCGACGGACCCCGGACTTGATCCGGGGCGGAGCCGTGCGGCAGCACGGCGGGCTCCACGTCGTCATTTCGACCGGAGCCGTGCGGCAGCACGGCGGCCCCCCTCGTCATTTCGACCGGAGCCGTGCGGCAGCACGGCGGCCCCCCTCGTCATTTCGACCGGAGCCGTGCGGCAGCACGGCGGCCCCCCTCGTCATTTCGACCGGAGCCGTGCGGCAGCACGGCGGAGTGGAGAAACCTCGTCCCCGTGGGCGCGCGCCCCTTCGTCATTTCGACCGGAGCCGTGCGCAGCACGGCGGAGTGGAGAAACCTCGTCCCCGTGGGCAGGGAGGTTTCTCCACTACGCGCTCCGCGCTCCGGTCGAAATGACGAGGGGGGGGCGCGCGGCCCCGGCGCGCCCGGCGACATGGCGGGGGGGGGGCGGGCGGTGCCGGCGCTCCGGTCGAAATGACGAGGTGGGTGCGGCAGTTGCGGCAGGGAGGTTTCTCCACTGCGCGCCTGCGGCGCTCCGGTCGAAATGACGAGGTCGGGGCGGGCACGGTTCCCTCCCGACCGCTTACGCTCTAGATTGCCGCCAGCGAAGCCGTCCCGGGGAGACGCCATGCCGGTCCAGGTCGACAGGAGCCGTCCGATCGCCGACACCAGGATATTCGGCGCCGAGGAGTCCCGCCGGGGCTACCGGATCAACAAGTTCGCCATGTCGCTCGCGCGGGCGGAGAACCGCGAGGCCTTCGCGGCCGATGAGGAGGGCTACATGGCGCGCTGGGAGCTGAGCGCCGAGGAGCGCGAGGCGGTCCGCGAGCGCGACTGGCGCCGCATCATGGACGAGCTCGGCGGCAACATCTACATGATCATCAAGATCGGCACCGTGACCGGCCACGGGCTCTACCAGATCGGCGCCCACCAGCGCGGCGAGACCTATGAGGAGTTCCTCGCCACGCGCAACGCCTCGGGGGCGCGCTAGCCATGGCGCGCATCGTCGCCGGAATCGGCACCTCGCACGTCCCCTCGATCGGCGTCGCCTACGACCAGGGGCGCACCGGGGAGCCCGCCTGGAAACCTCTCTTCGACGCCTACGAGCCGGTCAAGGCGTGGCTGCGCGACGAGGTCCGGCCCGACATCGCGATCGTGGTCTATAACGACCACGGCTCGTCGTTCTTCTTCGACAAGTACCCGACCTTCGCCCTCGGCGCGGCCGAGCTCTACCCGGTGGGCGACGAGGGCTGGGGGCGGAGGCCGCTGCCCGATTTCCCGGGCGACGCGGCGTTCTCCTGGCATCTCGCGGAATCGCTGGTCTATGACGAGTTCGACATCACGCTGTGCCAGGAGCTCGCCGTCGAGCACGGATTCATGGTGCCGATGCATCTCTGCTTCGACCACGATCCGGGCTGGCCGGTGCGGACGGTGCCGCTCGCGGTCAACGTGATCCAGCACCCGCTGCCGACCGCCGCGCGCTGCTGGAAGCTGGGCCGGGCGATCCGCCGCGCGGCCGAGAGCTTCCCGGACGATCTGCGGGTCGTCGTGCTCGGCACCGGCGGCATGTCGCACCAGCTCAACGGCGCCCGGTTCGGCCATCTCAACCCGGACTGGGACAATGAGTGGCTGGACCGGATCGAGGCCGACCCCGCCGCGCTCGCGGCGCTCACCCACCAGGACATCATGGAGCAGGCCGGCGCCGAGGCGGTCGAGCTGATCATGTGGCTCTCGATGCGGGGCGCGCTGACGGACCGGGTGCGCCGGGCGCATCGCAACTACTACGCGCCGATGACGACCGGGATGGGGCTGATCGCGCTCGAGGACGGCGCCTGAGCCGGGGGCGGCGGGATGGCGCGCAAGACGGTCATCACCGGCGGCAGCGGCCGGCTCGGCGCGAGCGCGGTGGCGGCGATGCTGGGTGCCGGCTACGAGGTGCTGAGCCTCGACCGGGCGCCGCCGCGCGAACGGCTCTGCGAGTCGTGGACCGCCGATTTGACCGGGAGCGGGGATCTGTTCGAGGCGTTCGAGGGCGCCGATTCGGTGATCCACCTCGCCGCCTTCCAGGCGCCGGGCGAGGCCGCCGACTGCGCCGTCTTCGGCAACAACGTGACCTCGTCCTACAACGTGCTCAGGGCCGCCGCGCAGACCGGCGTCCGGCGCGTCGTCATGGCCTCCAGCGTCGCCGCCTACGGCTTCATCTACGCGCCCGAGTTCTGGAACCCGGACATCCTGCCGCTCGACGAGGACCACCCCTGCCGGCCGCTCGATTCCTACGCGCTCTCCAAGGTGTTCGGCGAGCAGCTCGCGGACTCCTTCGCCGCCGCGGGCGGCATGTCGGTCGCGAGTCTCCGCATCGCCGGGGTCAATTTCGACCCGGGCTTCGCCGCCTTCCCCGGGCGCTGGCGCGAGCCGACGCGGCTGCTCGGCGGGTTCTGGAGCTATGTCGACGCGCGCGACGCGGCCGAGGCCTGCCGCCTCGCCGCCGAGGCCGATATCGGCGGACACCGGGTCTACAACATCGCCGCCGCGACCAGCCGCGACCCGACGCCGACCGAGGCGCTGGTGCGCGCGCATTTGCCGGGCACGCGCATCCGGGACGGCATGACCGGGTGCTGGGGCGGGCTCGACGTCGCCCGCGCAAGCGACGAGCTCGGCTTCGCGACCCGGCACCACTGGCAGGACTGCCTGCACCCGGACGGCACGCCGCGCGCAACGAGGGTGGACGCATGAAGTTCGAACGCATCACCAGCCCGGTCTCGCCCGAGCTCGGGCCGCAATCGCTCTCCAACTGCAAGAAGGCGGGCGACCACGTGTTCATCTCCGGGCTGCTGTCGTGGGACGCCAACCGGGACGTGATCGCGCCCGGCGACGCCTATCTCCAGTCGAAGAACATCTTCGGCCAGATGAAGGCGCTGATGGAGGCCGCCGGCGGCAAGATCGACGACGTCGCCAAGATCACCATGTTCACCACCGACATGCGCTACCAGCCGGATATCTGGCGGGCGCGGCGCGAGTTCTTCACCGGCGATTTCCCGTGCTCGACCCTGGTCTGCGTCTCCCATCTGTTCAAGCCGGAGGCGGTGATCGAGATCGAGGCGATCGGGGTGATCGGCGCCGGCGGGGGCTGAGGCGCGACAACAAGGAGTACGGGTCCGTGGACAGTCTGCTGATCGCCGTCGCGGTGGGGCTCGCCGTGTGGCTTCTGATGCGCCGCGCGGTCTACAAGCGGGCGCGCCGCCAGATGGAGATGCGCCGGCAACAGCCCGGGGCGGGGGCGGATTCCGCGCCGCCCGAGGGGCAGAAGTCGATGCCCCGGCTGGGCGTTCCCGGCACCATCACGAGGGCACAGATGGCCGAGCTCCGGGCGCTCGACTTCGAGCCGGCGCGCCAGTGGAGCCGGGAAGAGGCGCAGCTGATCCTCGACACCGTGATCTATTTCCGCGCCGTGATCTTCGACGAGACGGGCGATGAGAACCCGCCGCTCGAGGTGCAGAACCGGCTGCTCGGCTTCGTCCTGACCGACGAGGAGCTGCGCGACGCGGTGCTCGAATGGAGCCTGAACCGCACCCGCGAGGAGGAGGAGTCCGGCCGCCTCGTGCTGCCGCGCGACGACACCTACGACCGTGTCGCGGACGAGGTCGCCGAGCTCTGGGAGGCCGGCACCGGGGACGAATGACCGGCGGGTTGAAGACCGGGGATTTCGACTTCGACCTGCCCGCGGGCGCCATCGCCGACCGCCCGGCCGTGCCGCGCGAGGCGGCGCGGCTGCTCGAGGTGGGCGCGGCGCTGCGCGACCGGGTTGTGGCCGATTTGCCGGCGCTGCTCCGCCCGGGCGACGTGCTGGCGGTCAACGATACCAGGGTCATCCCCGCCCGCATCGTCGGCCGGCGCGGGCGGGGGCGGGGCCGGGGGGGGGGCGGCGGCGCCCGCCGCCGCGGCCCGGACCGTCGGCCGGCGCGGGCGGGCGCGTATCGAGGCGACGCTGCTGCGCCCGCTCGACCGCAGCGCCGGGGGCGAGGTCTGGAGCGCGCTCGCCCGCCCGGCGCGGCGGCTGCGCCCGGGCGACGTGCTGGAGGTGTCGGACGACTTCCGGGCCGAAATCGAGACCCGCGCCGAGGGCGGCGAGATCCGGCTCCGCTTCCCGCCCGGAACCGACGTGCTCGCGGCGCTCGAACGCCACGGCGAGACCCCCCTCCCCCCCTATATCGCGCGGCCGGCAGGGGCGGACCCGCGCGACCGCGAGGACTACCAGACCGTCTATGCCCGGGCCCCGGGCGCGGTGGCGGCGCCGACGGCGGGGCTGCACCTGACGGAGGACCTGCTCGCGCGGATCCGGGATCGCGGGGTGGAGATCGTCGCCGTCACCCTCCATGTCGGCGCCGGCACCTTCCTGCCGGTCAAGGCCGAGCGGGTCGCGGAGCACAGGATGCACGCCGAATGGGGCGAGATATCGCCGGAGGCCGCCGATGCGATCCGCCGGCGCCGCGCGGCGGGCGGGCGCGTGGTGGCGGCGGGGACGACCTCGCTCCGGCTGCTCGAATCGGCGGCCGACGGGGACGGGCGCATCGCGCCGTTCCGCGGCGACACGGCGCTGTTCATCGTCCCGGGCTACCGGTTCAGGATCGTCGATGCGCTGCTCACCAATTTCCACCTGCCGCGCTCGACGCTGTTCATGCTGGTCGCGGCGTTCTCCGGGCTGGAGCGCATGAAGGCGGCCTACGCCCACGCCGCCGCCCGGGGCTACCGGTTCTATTCATACGGCGACGCGACCTTCCTGCACCGGGCGGGGGCGGGCTGATGGGGGTCGCCTTCTCGGTCTCCGCGACCGACGGCGCGGCGCGGACCGGGCTGCTGGAGACCGCGCACGGGTCGGTCCGCACCCCCGCCTTCATGCCGGTCGGCACCGCCGGAACCGTCAAGGGGATGACGCCCGGGGCGGTGGCGGAGGCCGGCGCCGACATGATTCTCGCCAACACCTACCACCTGATGCTGCGCCCGGGCGAAACGACGGTGGAGAAACTCGGCGGGCTGCATCGCTTCATGGGCTGGACCGGGCCGATCCTCACCGATTCGGGCGGCTACCAGGCGATGTCGCTCGCCGGGCGCCGCACCATCGCCGAAGACGGCGTGACCTTCCGCTCGCATATCGACGGCACCCGCCACGCGCTCACGCCCGAGCGCGCGGTCGGCATCCAGCACCGGCTCGGCAGCGACGTGACCATGGTGCTCGACGAATGCACCCCCTTCCCGGCGACGCAGGACCAGGCGGCGGGCTCCATGCGGCTCTCGATGCGCTGGGCGGCGCGGTCGAAGGCGGCGTTCCGCGAGCGTCCCGGGCACGGGCTGTTCGGCATCGTCCAGGGCGGGGTCTATGGCGATCTGCGCCGCGAATCGGCCGAGACGCTCGTCGGCACCGGCTTCGACGGCTACGCGGTCGGCGGGCTCGCCATCGGCGAGGGCCAGGAGACCACCTTGCGCGTGCTCGACGAGACCCTGCCGTCTCTCCCCGCCGATTCCCCGCGCTACCTGATGGGGGCCGGCACGCCGTCCGACATCGTGGGCGCGGTGGCGCGCGGCATCGACATGTTCGACTGCGTGATCCCGACCCGGTCGGGCCGCACCGGGCGCGGCTATACCGGGACGGGGACGATCAACATCCGCAACGCGCGCCACGCCGAAGACCCGTCGCCGATCGACCCCGACTGCCCGTGCCCGGCCTGCGCGGGGTTCAGCCGCGCCTATCTCCACCATCTGTTCCGGGCCAAGGAGATGCTCGGCCCCATCCTGCTGACGACGCACAACGTGCACCACTACCAGCGGCTGATGGCGGGGCTGCGCGCGGCGATCGGAACCGGAACGCTCGCGGACTTCGCGGAGGGATTCGCCGGGCGGGAGGCGGCTTCGTGACCGGGCCCGGCATCCGCGAGCGGATCCGCGCCCGCGCGCTCGCCGAAGGGTTCGACGCGGTCGGGTTCTGCGAAGCCCGGATCGCGGAGGCGGCGAAGCGGGACCTCGCCGCCTTCCTCGCCGCCGGGCATCACGGCGACATGGGCTGGCTCGCCGCCAACAGCGACCGCCGCGGCGACATCGCGGCGCTGTGGCCGGAGGCCGGATCCGCCGTGGTGGTGGCGCAGAATTACGGCCCGGCCGGCGATCCGCTGGCCGCGCTCGACCGGCGCGACCGCGGCGCGGTCTCGGTCTACGCCCAGGGGCGCGACTATCACGACGTGCTGAAGAAGAAGCTCCGCGCCGTCGCGCGCTGGATGCACGAGGCGCTCGACTGCGAGGTCAGGCTGTTCGTCGACACCGCCCCGGTGATGGAGAAGCCGCTCGCCCAAATGAGCGGGATCGGCTGGCAGGGCAAGCACACCAATCTGGTGTCGCGGCAATTCGGCTCGTGGCTCTTCCTCGGCGAGATCCTGACCACGCTCGAACTCACGGCGGACGCGCCGGAGGCCGACCGCTGCGGCTCCTGCCGGCGCTGCCTCGACATCTGCCCGACCGACGCCTTCCCCGCGCCCTACCGGCTGGATGCGACGCGCTGCATCTCCTACCTCACGATCGAGCACAAGGGCCATATCGCCCAGGAATTCCGCGCCGCCATCGGCAACCGGATCTACGGCTGCGACGACTGTCTGGCGGTCTGCCCGTGGAACAAGTTCGCGCGCCGCGCAGGCGAGCCCCGACTGTTCCCGCGGGTGGAGCTCGCCGCACCCCGGCTCGCCGAGCTCGCCGCGCTCGACGACGCGTCCTTCCGCGCCCTGTTCTCGGGCTCGGCGATCAAGCGTCTCGGGCGCGACCGCTTCGTCCGCAACGTGATGATCGCGATCGGCAACAGCGGCGAGCCCGCGCTCGCCGGGACGGCCGGGGCGGCGCTCGGCGACGCCTCCCCGCTGGTCCGCGCGATGGCGGTCTGGGCGCTGTCGCGGCTCGTACCGGGGGAGGCCTTCGCCCGGCTGCGCGCGCGCCATCGCAGCCGCGAGGCGGACGAGGCCGTGCGGGGGGAGTGGGACGCGGGGTAGCGGATTTCCCGGCCGGCGGCGGAGGGGGAGGACCGGCGTGGAGAAACAACGTCATTTCGACCGGAGCGCCGAAGGCGCGTCCCCCATCTCGTCATTTCGACCGGAGCGCGAAGCGCGAAGTGGAGAAACCTCCCTGCCCCACGGGGACGAGGTTTCTCCACTTCGCCGTGCCGCGCACGGCTCCGGTCGAAATGACGAGAGGGGGGGACCGCCGTGCTGACGCACGGCTCCGCCCCGGATCAAGCCCGGGGTCCGTCGAAATGACGAGACGGGGCCGCCGTGCTGCGCACGGCTCCGCCCCGGATCAAGTCCGGGGTCCGTCGAAATGACGAGTGGGGCGGGCGCATCTGACCGCCTTCGCCACGCCGAGCCGGCGCGATGGGGCCGCCGCAGGCCTCCCCTCGTCATTTCGACCGGAGCGAAGCGAAGTGGAGAAACCTCCCTGCCCCCATTGGCACGAGGTTTCTCCACTTCGCCGTGCTGACGCACGGCTCCGGTCGAAATGACGAGAGGGGGGGCCGCCGTGCCGCGCACGGCTCCGCCCCGGATCGGGTCCGGGGCGCCGCGCGGATCGATGGAAACTTCTGAATTCGGACACTAGATTACGGCCCATGACCGACCCGCGCGACACTCTGGACCGGCGGCTCTCGGTGGCGCCGATGATGGACCGGACGGACCGGCACTGCCGCTATTTCCTGCGCCTGCTGGCGCCCCGGACGCTGCTCTATACCGAGATGATCCCGGCCGCTGCGATCATCCGCGGCGACCGCGAGCGCTTTCTCGGCTTCGACCCGGCGGAACGGCCCGTGGCGCTCCAGATCGGCGGCAGCGACCCCGGCGAGCTCGCCCGCTGCGCGGCGCTCGGCGAGGCCTGGGGCTACGACGAGATCAACCTCAATCTGGGCTGCCCGAGCGAGCGGGTGAGCCAGGGCGGGTTCGGCGCGCGGCTGATGGCCGAGCCCGCGCTGGTCGCCGATTGCGTGGCGGCGATGCGCGCGGCGACCGCGCTCCCGGTCACCGTCAAGCTCCGGATCGGCATCGACGACCGCGACGATTACGACCACTTCGCGGGCTTCGTCGACCGGCTGGCCGATGCCGGGGTGGGCGTGTTCGCCGTCCATGCCCGCAAGGCGCTCCTGTCCGGCCTCAGCCCGAAGGAGAACCGCGAGATCCCGCCGCTCCGCTACGGCTTCGTGCACCGGCTGAAGCGCGAGCGCCCGGAGCTGTGCGTCGTGATCAACGGCGGCTTCACGACCGGGGAGGCGGCGCTCGAACAGCTCGGCCCGGTCGACGGGGTGATGCTCGGCCGCGCGGCCTATGACGACCCGTACCTGCTGGCCGGGATCGAGGCCGCGATGCACGGCGCCGCCCCGCCCGACCGCGCGGCGGCGATCGCGGCCTATGCCGACTATGTGGACGGGCGGCTCGCCGACGGCGTGCCGCTGTGGCGCATGACCCGCCACGCGCTCGGGCTCTACCGCGACATGCCGGGGGCGCGCGCGTGGCAGCGGACGCTGAGCGAGGGGGCGCGGCGCCCGGGGGCGACGGCGGCGCTGCTGCGCCAGGCGCTGCGGCTGGTCGAAAGCCCCGGGCGCATCGCCGCCTGACCACGCCGAGCGGAGACCGGGATGGCCGTCACGATCTATCACAACCCGCGCTGCAGCAAGTCGCGCGCGACGCTCAAGCTGCTCGAAGAGCGCGGCATCGCGCCGCGGATCGTCGAATACCTCAAGACCCCGCCGGACGCGGCGACGCTCGACGGGCTGCTGACCGGGCTCGGCATGGAGCCGCGCGCGCTGATGCGCCGCAAGGAAGCGCCCTACCGGGAGAACGGCCTCGACGATTCGGGGTTGAGCCGCGCGGCGCTGATCGCCGCCATGGTCGCCCACCCGATCCTGATCGAACGCCCGATCGTGGTCGCCGGCGACCGGGTCGCGCTCGGCCGCCCACCGGAGGCGGTGCTGGAGATCCTCTGAGGGCCGCCCCCTACCCGCTGCCGATCACCGCGACGCACTCGATCTCGACCAGCAGCCCGTCCTGCAGGAGCTTGGGCGAGGTGACCGCGGTGGAGGCCGGCATGTTGCCGGTGAACGCCTCCGAGCGTCCCCGGGAGTACTCGGCGTAGCGGTCGATGTCGGTCAGGAAGGCCTGGATCTTGACCACGTCGTCCATCGTCGCCCCGGCCTCCTCGAGCACCTGCTTCATGTTGGCGAAGGTCTGGCGCGTCTGGACCAGCATGTCGTCCTCGCCGACGATAGCCCCGTCGGGATCCCAGGCCACGATGCCCGAGACCCAGACCGTGTCGCCGACCTTGATGGCGGAGTGGAAGGGAAATTTCCGCGCCCACGGCCAGTCGACGTTGATCTCTTCGCGCTTCGGCATGGCGTCCTCCTGTCTGCGGTTTCGCTCTATCCGGCCGCAATTTCGGCGGCGATGAATTTGTCGATCAGCGCCCGCGCGGCGAGCGGCCCGGCATCGGCGTTGGTGTCGACGACCGGCCGGTCGTCCCAGTTCGCCTGCTGCAATTCCAGCACCTCCCAGTCCTGCTGGAAGGCTTTTAGCACCTGGCGGAACTGGAGGTCGGTGCGCTCCGGCGTGACCGGCTTGAGGTTGCAGGCGTTGGACCAGAAATAGTGGCAGCTGGTCGCGGTCTCGGGCGTGATGAAGTTGAGATTGCGGAAGGCGAAGCCGCCCTCGGGCTCGGGGTGGTCGATGCTGGCGAACCCGAACGCCTCGCCGCCCGCCGCGCCCGGCGCCGCGCCCACCAGCAGGCGGACGGCGCATGGCGGGCGGAACTCGTTGATCGCCCAGCGGTCGACGGGGAAATCCGCGTCCCAGCCCGCCATCATCCGATAGGTCGGCGGCGCCGGGTGGCCGACCATCCAGCGCGCGACGGTCACCGTCTCGTCGGTCCTGATGGTGCGGATCGCGGCGTTCTCGGCGATCGCCGCGGTGCCGATGGTGGTCGCGTGCACGAAGGCGAGATGCGACTGGTCGAGGAGGTTGTCGACCACCAGCCGGTAATCGGCGTTGATGTGGAAATAGGCGCCCTTGTCGCCCCAGTCCTCGCTCACCCGCCAGGGGAAGGGGATGATGAGGTCCTCGTCCGCCTTCGCCGGGTCGCCGAGCCAGACCCAGATCCAGTTGTAGCGTTGGACAGCGGGATAGGCGCGCACCCGCGCATCGGGCGGCACCAGGGTCTGCCCCGGCACCCGGACGCAGGCGCCGGTCGGGTCGAATTCGAGCCCGTGATAGTGGCAGCGCAGCCGGTCGCCCACCGTCTCGCCCTTCCTGAGCGGCATCCGGCGGTGGCAGCAGCGGTCCTGGAAGGCGACCGGCTCTCCCGCCTCGGTGCGCCAGAACACGATGGGCTCGTCGCAGATCGTCCGCGCGAACGGCGTGCGGCCGATCTCGTCGGGCTGGGCCGCGACGTACCAGCAGTTCTTCAGGAACATGCGGCGGCCCTCCCGGTCAGTGCTCCGTCATCAGCCGGCCGAAGCCCGGCTTGCGATCCTCGATGCCGTTCTGGCGCAGCGCGTACCAGTAGGTCGCGGTCATCACGGCTACGACCGGCTTCCTGAGCCAGCGCTCGGCCTCGTCGGCGACCCGGGCCATCGGCAGGTTTGCGCCGAACTGGACGACGGCGTCGATGTCGGGGCCGTCCACCTTGCGCACCGCCTCGCGGAGGGTGTCCTCGGCGATATGCGCGATGTTGACCGGCGAGTCGCAGGCCAGGCACTCGGTGCGCACGAGGTCGAAGCCGGTCTCCTCGGCGAACGCCTCGAGATGGCCGATGGCCACCGGGTAGTAGGGGCAGACGATGGCGATCCGCCTGATCCCGTCGCCGAAGGCGCGGAGCGCCGCCGGCAGCGCGTCGGCCGCCTGGGTGACGCCGATATCGGTCCCCGCGCGGGTCCTGATGCGCTCCTCGATCCTGCGCGCCGGCTCGAGCCCGCCGCCCCAGATGCTTTCCGCCGAGATGCCGAGGATCAGATGGTCGGGCCGGCAGGTCATCACCCGGTCGATCGAGTCTTCCAGCGCCACGTCGATGCGCCGGATCAGCTCGTCGAAATCCTCGTCCGAGTTGACCGGGTCGTCCGGGATGTGCATGCGCGAGATGTGGTTGGTCACCCCCGTGGGCGCCATCGCGTCGTAATGCGGCTGCACGATGGTGTTGGTGGACGGCGTGACCACCCCGAACTTCATCCGCCAGCCCCAGGCATCGACCATTCCGTTTCTCCTCTATGCGCCGCGCAGCCGGAAGCGCTGGATCTTGCCGGACGCGGTCTTGGGCAGCTCGTCGACGAACGCGATCCAGCGCGGGTACTTGAACGGTGCGAGCCGGTCGCGGACGAAGGCGACGAGCTCGGCCTCCAGCGCGGGACCGCCGCCGCCGGGCTCCTTGAGCGCGACGAACGCCTTGGGCTTGACCAGCCCGTTCTCGTCCTCGGCGCCGACCACCGCGGCCTCCAGCACGCCGGGATGGGCGGCGAGCGCGGACTCGACCTCGAACGGCGCCACCCAGATGCCGCCCACCTTCAGCATGTCGTCGTCGCGCCCGCAGAAATAGTAGTAGCCATCCGCGTCCCGGTAGCAGGTATCGCCGGTGTGGAACCATCCGCCGTCGCGCATGCCGCGCGCGCTGCGTTCGGGCTTGTTCCAGTAACGGGTGGCGATGCTCTCGCCCCTGACGACGAACTCGCCGGGCTCGCCATCGGGCAGGTCCCGGCCGTCCTCGCCGACGATGCGTCCCTCGTAGCCCGGGACGATGGTCCCGAGCGAGCCCGCCCGGACCCCGCCCGGCGGGTTGGCGGTGTAGAAATGGAGCGCCTCGCTGGAGCCGATGGATTCGACGATCTCGACGCCCGAGCGCGCCTTCCACTCCTCGAACACCGAGGCCGGCAGGGGCTCGCCGCCCGACGCCGCCCAGCGGAGGCTGGAGAGGTCGGCCGCGTGCCCCGCCTCCATCGCCGCGAGCTGCATCGCATAGAGCGTCGGCACCCCGAAATAGACGCTGGGGCGGAACCGGGCGATCGCGTCCAGCGTGTTCTCCGCCGTCGGCCGGTCTTCGAGATAGACCGTCGTCGCCCCGGTCCAGCACGGGAAGGACACCGAGTTGCCGAGCCCGTAGGCGAAGAACATCTTGGGCGGCGAGAACAGCACGTCGTCGGCCGCGATCCCGGCCACCGCCTCGGCGTAGAGCACCGAGGTGTAGACCTGGTCCTTGTGCTGGTGGACCGACGCCTTGGGGTCGCCGGTCGAGCCCGACGAGTAGAGCCAGAAGCAGTCGCTCAGGGGCGTCGTCGGCGCGGGCGCGCACCACGGATCGGCGGCGGCGAGCAGCGCCTCGTGCGCGAGCCAGCCCGGCGCGTCCGAATCGACGCAGATTCGGTGGCGCACCGCCGCCCCCGCCTCGGCGAGCGCCGGCTCCACCTCGGCGAACATGTCTGCATGCGCCATCACCGCGCAGGCGCCCGAATCCTTCAGCATGTAGGCGTAGTCCGCCGCCCGCAGGAAGTAGTTGACCGGGATCGCCACCGCGCCGATCCGTGCCGCCCCGAGGAAGCCGTCATGAAACCCCGGCCCGTCCTTGCAGAACAGCATCACCCGGTCGCCCTTCCCGATCCCGAGCGCCCGGAACGCGTTGGCGGCGCGGTTCACCCGCTCGGCGAGGGCGGCGTAGGACCACGAGGCGCCATGCGTCACCAGCGCCGGCCTGTCGCCCCGCCCCGCCTCCAGATGGCGGTCGAGGAAGGCGACCGAAACGTTGAAGGTCTCGGCGAATTCGATGCCGCGCGGCGTGGCGGACTCGTCGACGACGACGCTGTGATCGCGCATGCCCCCTCCCGGCCCGGATCATAGTGAGCCCGGGCGAGAGGCGGCAAGCGGGGGGTAGTCGCGCCGCGCACTCCTTCCGTCATGACCCGCGTCGTCTCCTCAACGTCATTTCGACCGGAGCCGTGCGCAGCACGGCGGAGTAGCCTGCCCTGAGTTTTTCGAAGGGGAGAAATGGCATGGACGCCTCCCCCCCTGATGCTTGAGGTGAAGAGGGTTGAGTGGACCCTCGCGGGCCGACGGCATCAAAGTGCCAAAGGGCGAAGAGCGTGCTCTTCGCGGGCAAACCGGAGGGTCCGAGATGAAGACTAGCAGAACCGTTGTCGGGGTGGATACGGCGAAGCGTGTGTTCCAGCTGCACTGGGTGGATATGGAGACCGGCGAGATCGTGGATCTGAAGCTGACGCGGGCGAAGTTCCTGGAGCACTTCGCCAACCGCGCGCCGTGCGCGGTCGCGATGGAGGCGTGCGGCGGCTCGCAGCACTGGGCGCGCCGGCTTCGGCAGCTCGGCCACGATCCCTGGCTGTTGCCGGCCAAGGCGGTTCGGCCGTTCGTGTCCGGCAACAAGAACGACGCGCACGACGCGCAGGCGATCTGGACCGCGGCGCAGATGCCGGGCATCAGGACGGTTGCCGTGAAGAGCGAGGAGCAGCAGGCGATTCTGGCGCTGCACCGGATGCGCCAGCAGCTTGTGAAGTTCCGCACCGCGCAGATCAACGGTCTGCGCGGCCTTCTGACCGAGTACGGCGAGGTGATGCCGCAGGGCCGTGCCGGCATGCGCCGTGGCATGGCCGACGCCCTGGAGCGGGTCTCGGAGCGTCTGCCGGCGATGGTGATCGACACCTTGCGCGAGCAATGGGCCCGGATCGGCCGGCTCGACGAGGAGATCGGCGAGATCGAGCGGCGGATCGGGGTGTGGCACCGCGGCAATGCCGACAGCAAGCGGATTGCCGAGATCCCCGGCGTGGGCGTGTTGACCGCGACGGCCGTGGTCGCCGCGATGGGCGATCCGGCGGGGTTCCGGTCGGGCCGCGAGTTCGCCGCCTGGCTCGGCCTGGTGCCGCGGCACGACGGCAC
>MPNO01000007.1 GCA_002239065.1 Defluviicoccus sp. bin129
CTGAAGGGTCTGCGCAAGGACAAGTCGGCGGAGGCGGTCCTGCGGGTTCTTCTGTTGCATCTGGGCTGCGGGCACTCGCTGCGCGAGACGGTGGTTCGGGCGCGCGAGGCGGGTCTGGCGGAGCTGTCGGATGTTGCGCTTCTGAAGCGGCTCCGCAAGTCGTCGGACTGGCTGCACGGGCTGTGCGTTGCGCTGTTCCGCGAACGCGGCATGGCGCGGGCGGCGGGTTCGGGCTTGCGGGTTCGCGCGTTCGACGCGACCACGGTGCGCGAGCCGGGGCGCACGGGTTCGGTGTGGCGGGTGCATTACAGCCTGTGCCTGTCCTCGCTGCGCTGCGATTTCTTCGAGGTCACGCCGACGCGCGGCGTGGGCAGCGCGGAATACCTGTCGCGGTTTCCGGTCGGCGAGGGCGACCATATCCTGGCCGACCGGGGCTACGCGACGGCGGCGGGGCTTCGCCACGTGTCGGCGGCGGGCGGGCGCATCGCGGTGCGGGTGAACACCGGGGCGTTGCCGCTGCGGACCCTGGAGGGGGCGCCGTTCGACCTGCTGGCGGCGCTGTCCGGGCTGGACCGCGCCGGGGCGGTCGGATCGTGGCCGGTGGCGGCGGGCGGGGTGCGCGGGCGCCTCTGCGCGGTGCGCAAGTCGACGCAGGCCGCCGCACGGGCGCGCAAGAGGGCGCGCCGCGAGGCGCGGCGCCAGGGCAGCGTGGTCAGGCCCGCAACGCTCGCCTATGCCGACTTCGTCATCGTCTTCACCACCTTCCCGGAACACACCTTCAGCGCCCGCGAGGTTCTCGAATGGTACCGCCTGCGCTGGCAGGTCGAGCTGGTCTTCAAGCGCCTCAAGTCGCTCGCCCGGCTCGGCCACCTGCCCAAGCGCGACGACGACAGCGCCCGCGCCTGGCTCTACGGAAAACTGCTCGTCGCATTGCTGGTCGACAAGCTGGTCGACCACGCCCGCGCCGTTTCCCCCTGGGGATACGAGCTGGCGCCGGCGCCGGCCGCATAGCCCGTGGCGCGAGTTCCGCTTCGTCCTCAACGAGGTCCAGAGCGCCATCGAGCCGCCCTTCGGCCTCGCCCGGACGATCGACGGCTGGAACGACATCGCCAAAGCCCTCGCCGAACCTCCACGCCGCCGAAGACCTCAACGGGACATCTACAGCAATCTATAACAAGTTAGCGCTTATGGGACTTGATCCGGGGCCCAGCCGTGCGGAGCGCGGCGCAGTGGAGAAACCTCGTCCCCATGGGGCAGGGAGGTTTCTCCACTCCGCGCCTCCGGCGCTCCGGTCGAAATGACGAGGGAGGTTTCTCCCCTTCGACAAGCTCAGGGCAGGCCACTCCGCGCTTCGTGCTCCGACATGTTGTGGGCGATCCGAATTCTCACACCACATCTTGGCGATTCGCCTTTCGCTCCCTACCTTTCGGGGCGCAAACCGATGGACCGCAACGGGTCGAGATGCTCCGCCACGTCTTAACCGTACGCGACTTCACCCCGGGCTTTCTCGAATCCCTGTTCCAATCCGCCGCCGCTTCCAAACGCCAGCACGCCGGCAGGGGCCGGGGCGCGCGGGTGCGCTGGTCGCCGCACTGGAACGCGCTGCGCGACCACGTGATGGTCTCGCTGTTCTACGAGGCCTCGACCCGCACGAGGCATTCCTTCGAGGCGGCGATGGCCAGGCTCGGCGGCAAGGTCATCACCACCGAGAACGCGGCCGAGTTCTCGTCGGCGATCAAGGGCGAATCGCTGGAAGACACGATCCGCATCGAGAGCGGCTATGGCGACGTGATCGTGCTGCGCCACAAGGAGAAGGGGGCGGCGGCGCGGGCCGCTTCGGTGAGCGACGTGCCGGTGATCAACGCCGGCGACGGCGACGGCGAGCACCCGACCCAGGCGCTGCTCGACCTGTTCACCATCGCCGAGCGGTTCCCCGGCCGGCGCGACCTCCGCGTCACCTTCGTGGGCGATCTGCTCAAGGGGCGGACGGTGCATTCGCTGGCCTGGCTGGCGGCGATGCTGGAAGGCACCTCGTCGGGGTTCGCCGGGGCGGTCAACTTCGTCGCGCCCGACGTCATGCAGATCCCCCGGCCGGTCGAGGGGCTGGTACGCGATTGCGGGCTGCCCGTTGCCATGCACGACGCGCTGACGCCGGCGCTGGTCGCCGGGTCGGACGTGATCTACATGACCCGCACCCAGAGCGAGCGCCACGCGGTCGCTCCCGGCGGCGATTCATACGCGCTCACCGAGAAGCTCGCCGCCTCGCTCGGCCCGGATGCCGTCGTGCTGCACCCCCTGCCGCGCAACCGGGAGCTGCCCGAGGCGATCGACCGCCTGCCCCAGGCGCGCTACTTCGAGCAGGCGCGGAACGGGCTGTTCGTCCGCATGGCGATCCTGCTCTGGGTGTTCGGCGTGCTCGAGCCGATCGTCGCCCCGGGACCGCGCAACCGGGAGCGCGCCTTTGCCTGAGGTCCCGCAGGAGGGTCCGCCGTGGACGAGCTGAAATTCATGAACGCGGCCGGGATGTGCAAGACGCTCGACGATGTCGAGCGGTTCCGCGCCGCGCCGGTCACCGAAATCAATCTCGGCTCGGTCACGGCGCTGCCGCGCGCGGGCAATTCCGGCACCACGTTCTGGATCGACGATGCGAGCGGCGCCTCGCTCAACGCGCTCGGCCTGCCCAATGCCGGGCTCGCCTGGTACCGCGCGCGGATGCAGGGGATCGCCGAGCGGGTGCACGCCTCCGGCAAGCGGCTCCGGGTCAGCGTCGCCGGGTTTTCGGTCGACGATTACCGCGACCTGGTCGCCGGGCTCGGCGCGTTCGACATCGACTGCCTGGAGATCAATCTGAGCTGCCCCAATGTGTGGGACGGGGTCGACCAGAAGCCGGTCTTCGCGCTCGACCCCGAGCTGACGGAGACCATCTGCCGGATCGCCGGCGAGATCGCGCCGGCGCGTATCGCGCTCGCGGTCAAGCTCGCGCCGTCCGACCCGCTGCTGCTCAAGCGCCTCGCCGGGATCGTCGCCGCGAACCGGCGCATCTCCGAGGTGGTCGCGGTCAACACGCTGCCCAACGCCTTCGCCTATGAGGGCGGGCGCCAGGCGATGGGCGGCAACGGGCTCGCGGGTCTCGGCGGGCGCCCCCTGAAGCCGGTCGCGCTCGGCCATGTGGTGCAGCTTCGCGCCCTCCTGCCGCCCCGCGTCTCGGTGGTCGGGGTGGGCGGGGTGTTCGACGGCCGGGACGCGATCGACTACGTCGCCGCCGGCGCCGCCGGGGTCCAGGTCGGCACCGCCTGCTACGCCTACGGCGCCGGCGTGTTCCAGGACATCGCGGCCGGCTTCCTCGACGCCGCGGCGTAGGGGTCCTTCGATCCCGCAAAAAAAGGGCCGACCGACCGCCGCACGACTGGCAGCGGGGCCGGACGGCCGAGTACCCGCGGGAACTGTCAGATCGATCGCGAGCCCTGTCCGAACTCCGCATAGGCCTCGATCCCGAGCTCGACCTGGTCGAGCCCGAGGCTTTCCGCCTCCCCGTCGACGCGCAGCCCGATCGTGGCGCGGATGAGGAACCAGACGATGCCGGACGCGATCATCACGAAGGCGCCGACGGCGACCACGCCCGTGAGCTGAACCAGGAAGTCGCCCGCGCCGAAGATGCCGACGGCGAGCGTGCCCCAGATCCCGGCCACCAGATGGGCCGGTATCGCACCCACGACGTCGTCGATCTTCAGCCTGTCGAGCAGCGGCACCGCGAACACCACCAGCACGCCGCCGATCCCGCCGACCGCGATCGCCAGAAGATGGTTCTGCAAGTCGGGGCCGGCGGTGATCGCCACCAGCCCGCCGATCGCGCCGTTCAGGGTGATCGTGAGGTCGATCTTCTTGTAAAGGATCTGGGTCAGCGCCATCGCGGCGACGACGCCGGCGGCCGCGGCGAGGTTGGTGTTGACGAAGACGATCGACATCGCCGCGGCGTCGAGCGCCGAGCCGAGGGCGAGCTGCGAGCCGCCGTTGAAGCCGAACCAGCCGAGCCACAGCACGAAGGTGCCGAGCGTCGCCAGCGGGATGTTGGCGCCCGGCATCGGGTTGACCCGCCCGTCCGGCCCGTACTTGCCCTTGCGCGCGCCGAGGATCAGCGCGCCGGCGAGCGCCGCCCAGCCGCCCGTCGAATGAACGATGGTCGAACCGGCGAAATCGGAGAAGCCCATCTCGGAGAGCCAGCCCGAACCCCAGGTCCAGGCGCCGATGACGGGGTAGATCACCGCGGTCAGCAGGACCACGAAGAGCATGAAGGGCCACACCCGGATTCTTTCGGCGAGCGCGCCGGAGACGATCGAAGCGGCGGTCGCGACGAACACCATCTGGAAAAACCAGTCGGACATCGAGGAGTAGCCGGTCCCGGCCTTCATCAGCGCGGCCAGCGCGGCGTCCTTGCCCGCGTCGTCGGCGTTGATCAGCGCGAGTTCGAGATCGCTCGGGTTGTAGAGCAGGGCGAGCGAGCCGACGATCCCGCCATCCACCCCGGTGTACATCAGGTCGTAGCCGATCAGGTAGAACGTCAGCCCGGCGATCGAGTACAGCGCGATGTTCTTGAGGCAGATCGCGGCGGTGTTCTTGGCGCGCACCAGCCCCGACTCCAGCATCGCGAAGCCGGCCGCCATGAACATCACCAGCGCGCCGCAGACCAGGAACGAAAAGCTGTTGAACACATAGGCCGCCTCGGCCGACACCGCCGCCCGGGCCGGCGAGGCCAGCGCCGCGACCGCCAGAGCAGCGGCGACCGTTACGGCAAATTTCTTCATCCCGGTTCTCCGGCTGGAGGGCGTGGGCGTCGCGCTCGTCGGTGCGCGGGCCGGCGGTGCAATCTAGCTTTGCCCACTGTCGCGATCTGCTGTTACTTTCTCATCGGACCGATGCAAAATTTCGAACGATCGGGGATACGCCGATGAGACACCTCGCGCCCCTGCACTATGTCGAGGAGGTCGCCAAAGCGGGCTCGATCCGCCGCGCCGCCGACGTGCTGTCGATCACCGCCTCGGCGCTCAACCGGCGCATCCTGTCGCTGGAGGACGAGCTCGGGGTGCCGATCTTCGAACGCCTGCCGCGCGGCGTGCGGCTGAATACGGCCGGCGAGCTCCTGCTGCACCATATCCGCAACCAGATGTCCGACATGGCGCGGGTGCGCTCGCAGATCGCCGATCTTTCCGGGGTGCGGCGGGGCCATGTCGCGATCGCCTGCGCCCAGGCCCTGATGCCCCATTTCCTGCCGCGCGAGATCGAGGCCTATCGCGGCGAGCATCCGGCGGTCACCTTCAACGCCCTGGTGCACGACCGCGAATCGGCGGAACGGGCGCTGTCGGAATACGCCGCCGACATCGCGCTGATCTTCGAACCGCCCCGCCTCGGCGATTTCCAGACCCTCACGACGATCCGCCAGCCGGTCCATTGCGTGATGGCGCGGGACCACCCGCTGGCCGGCCGCGAGACGGTCCGGCTCGGCGAATGCCTCAACTACCCGCTCGCCCTTCCCGCCGCGCCCGACGGGCTGCGCTTCCTGCTGGAGAGCGTCGCGTCGACTTCCGGCGCCCAGCTCGCCCCCGCGGTCGAGTCCGACAGCTACGAATTCCTGCTCAACCACGCCGCCTCGGGGGGCATGGTCTCGTTCCAGATCCCGGTCGGCATCCCGCAGGCATGCGCCAGGCCCGACCTCGCGAGCCCGCCGGTCGACCCGCGCGACATGCCGCCCGGCCTGCTCTTCATGGGACAGCTGCGCGGCCGCGTCCTGCCGGTCGCCGCCGCCCGCTTCGCCGACCGCCTCGCCGCCACCTTCGCCAGCGAGTTCGACGCCGATTGAGCCGTTCTTCGATACGCGGCGCAGCCCGTCCCGGGCGAAGCCGGGGGGCCGTGTCGAAGGACGGGCGGCGGTTCCGCCGGCCCGCCATTTGCTCTAGATAGACGCCAGCTTCGGGAGGTGGCGATGAACCAGGACAGAGGGCCGCTGGCGGGGGTGAGGGTGGTCGACCTGACCCGCGTGCTCGCCGGGCCCTATTGCACGCAGATCCTCGGCGATCTGGGCGCCGACGTGATCAAGATCGAACGCCCCGGCGCGGGCGACGACACGCGCAGATTCGCGCCGCCCTTCCTCAAGGACGCGGACGGCAACGACACCGCCGAAAGCGCCTATTTCATGAGCGCCAACCGCAACAAGCGCTCGCTGGCGCTGGACGTCTCGAAGCCCGAGGGGCAGGCGATCGTGCGCCGGCTGGCCGCCGGGGCGGACGCGCTGGTCGAGAACTTCAAGACCGGCAATCTCGCGCGCTACGGTCTCGGCTACGAAGACCTCCGGGAGGCCAACCCGCGGCTGGTCTATTGCTCGATCACCGGGTTCGGGCAGACCGGCCCCTATGCCGAGCGGCCGGGCTACGATTTCCTGGTCCAGGCGATGGGCGGGATCATGTCGATCACCGGCGAGCCCGACGGCGAGCCGCAGAAGGTGGGCGTGCCGATCGCCGACATCATGTCCGGCATGTTCGCCGCCGTCGCGGTCAACGCCGCGCTGCGCCACGCCGCGCTGACCGGCGAGGGCCAGTACATCGATATCGGCATGCTCGACACCCAGGTCGCCTGGCTGGTCAATGCCGGCATGAACTACCTCTATTCGGGCGATCTCGGCCGTCTCGGCAACGCGCATCCCAATATCGTGCCCTACCAGGTCTTCGCCACCGCCGATGGCTACATCGTGGTGGCGATCGGCAATGACGGGCAGTTCCGCCGGTTCTGCGGCATGGTCGGGCGGGAGGACCTCGCCGGCGACGCGCGCTTCGCCACCAACGACGCCAGGGTGCGCAACCGCGAGGCGTGCATCGGGGCGCTGCGCCCGGTCTTCGCCGCGCGGTCGAGCGCGGACTGGCTGGCGGCGCTGGAGGCGGCGGGGATCGGCTGCGGGCCGATCAACCGGCTCGACCAGGTGTTCGAGGATCCCCATGTGAACGCGCGCGGCATGGTGGCCGAAATGCCGCACAAGGCGGCGGGCGGCGCGCCGGCCAGGCTGATCGCGAGCCCGCTCCGGCTGTCGGCCACGCCGGCCGGGATCCGCCTGCCGCCGCCGCTGCTCGGCGAGCACAGCGAAGAGGTGCTGAGCGAGCTGCTCGGCTGCGACGAGGCCGAGATCGCGGAGCTGCGCGCCGCCGGCGTCGTCGGCTAGCGCCCGCCCGGCTGTTGCGCGATAGTCGCTTGCGCCACAAGGAGAGGGACGGATGACCGAGATCGGGCATATCGACTACGACGAAATCGAGGTCGACAAGAGCGCGACCTATCACAGCCTCAAGGACCGCGTGGTGATCGTCACCGGCGGCGGCCAGGGCATCGGCCGGGGCTACGCCCATTACTTCGCCGCCCAGGGCGCGATTCCGGTCATCGCCGAGCTCGACGGCGAGGCGGGCGAGCGGGTCGCCGACGAGGTGCGCGCCAAGCAGGGCAGGGCGCTCGCCGTCCAGACCGACGTCGCCGATCTCGACTCGGCCACCAACATGGCGGAGAAGACGCTGGCCGAGTACGGCCGCATCGACTGCCTGATCAACAATGCCGCGGTGTTCTCGCGGATCACCATGGCGCCGTTCTGGGAGCTGCCGGTGGACGAGTGGAAGAGCGCGGTCGACGTCAACGTCACCGGCTCGTTCTTCTGCGCCCGTGCCGTGGTGCCGGCCATGCAGGAGGCGAAGTGGGGGCGCATCGTCAACGTGTCCTCGGCGACCTTCGTGATGGGGCTGCCCAACTACCTGCACTACATCACCACCAAATCGGCGGTGGTCGGCATGACCCGCTCCATGGCGCGCGAGCTCGGGCCGTGGAACATCACCGTCAACACCTTCTGGCCCGGCGTCATGCAGACCGAAGTCGAGCGCCCGTCGGTGCCGCGCGAGCGGTTCAAGGAATACACCGAGCGCCAGTCGATCAAGCGCCAGGGGACGATCCACGACCTCGCCAAGGCGATGCTGTTCCTGTGCTCCGAGGAGGCGAGCTACATCTCCGGCCAGAACCTGCAGCCCGACGGCGGGCTCACCTTCCTCTAGGGCGCGGCCGTTGCCTGCCGCGATCCATATCCGGAACGCCCGGATCCTGAGCCTGGATGCGGCGGTCGGGGATTTGCCCGAGGGCGACATCGTGGTCGAGGGCGGCACGATCTCGCGCATCGGCCGCCGGCTGCGGGCGCCGGGGGCGCGCA
This sequence comes from Defluviicoccus sp. bin129, assembly GCA_002239065.1. GTDB lineage: Bacteria > Pseudomonadota > Alphaproteobacteria > MPNO01 > MPNO01 > MPNO01. The sequence goes on from MPNO01000007.1 coordinate 8,225, forward strand.
CCGTCGACGCCGCCGGCATGATCGCCATGCCGGGCTTCGTCAACGCCCATCTGCATACCTGGCAGACCGGCATCCGCGGCATCGCCGGCAACTGGTCGATCCCCCAGTATCTGGCGGCCATGCACGCGCGGATCGCGCCACGCTACACCGCCGAGGACACCTATATCGCCAACCTGGTCGGCGCGCTCAACCAGATCGCCTGCGGCGCGACGACCGTTTTCGACTGGTGCCACAACAACGCGACGCCGGCGCATAGCGACGCGGCGATCGACGGGCTGGAGGAATCGGGCGTCCGCGCGGTGTTCGGCCACGGCTCGCCCAAGCCGGACGCGAAGCCGGGCGCGCCGCCCTACAGCCACATCCCCCATCCGAGGGGCGAGATCGAGCGGCTGCGCAAGGGCCGGCTCGCCTCCGGGGACGCCCGGGTGACCCTGGCGATGGCGGCTCTCGGCCCCGATTTCTCGACCTTCGAGGTGACCGAGCACGATTTCCGCCTGGCCCGCGAATACGGGCTCACGATCAGCGCCCACAGCTGGGGCGCACCGACCCGGCTCAACCGCAACGGCTACCGCAGGCTCGCGAAGCGGGGGCTGCTCGGCCCGGACCACAATCTGGTGCACGGCAACTTCCTCGGCGACGCCGAGCTGAAGCTGCTCGTCGATCACGGGGTGTCGGTCACCGTCACCCCCGAGGTCGAGCTCCAGATGAGCCACGGCACCCCGCTCACCGGCCGGCTGCGGGCGCTCGGCGCCCGGCCCTCGCTCGGGGTCGATGTCGAATCCAACATCTCGGGCGACATGTTCACCGTCATGCGGATGGCGTTGCAGACCCAGCGCGCGCTCGACAACAAGCGGACCGCCAGGACCGGAGCCGCGGCCGAACTCTCGATCCCGCCGCGCGAGGCGCTCGAATGGGCGACGATCGAGGGCGCGCGGGCGCTCGGGCTGGAGGATCGGATCGGCTCGCTCGCCCCGGGCAAGGCGGCCGACCTGATCCTGATCGACGGCTCGCATATCAATCTCTTTCCGGTGCACGATGCGGTCGAGTCGGTGGTCTTCCACGCCAACCCGTCCAATGTCGATACGGTTATGATCGGCGGCAGGATCGTCAAGCGAGGCGGCAGGCTGCGCTATCGCGGCCTGCGCGCGAAGCAGGAGGCGCTGGCCGAATCGGCGCGGCGCATCCTCGGGAACGGAGTCTGACATGACGGGGACGGCGCCGAAGATCGCCGACCGGAAGAAGGTCCCGGTCTATTGCTATCAATGCGTCGCCGGGCCGGACCTGATGAAGGTCGAGGTCGAGGACGGCATCGCCACCCGGATCGAGTCCAACTACGACATCGCCGACCGCCACCCCGGCGGCGGGCGGGTCTGCGTCAAGGCCTACGGGCTGATCCAGAAGACCTATAACCCGAACCGCGTCGCCCAGCCGATGAAGCGCACCAACCCGAAGAAGGGGCGGGACGAGGACCCCGGCTTCGTGCCGATCTCGTGGGACGAGGCGCTCGACATCGTGGCCGCGAAGATGCGCGGGATCCGCGAGCAGGGCGTGGCGGACGAGCAGGGGCTGCCCCGGCTCGCCGCGAGCTTCGGCGGCGGCGGCACGCCGACCCAGTACATGGGTACCTTCCCGGCCTTCCTGTCGGCCTGGGGGCCGGTCGATCTCGGCTTCGGCGGCGGGCAGGGGGTGAAGTGCTACCACTCGGAGCACCTCTATGGCGAGCTGTGGCACCGCGCCTTCATCGTCTCGCCCGACACGCCCTACTGCAACTACGTCATCAACTGCGGCAACAATGTCGAGGCCTCCGGCGGGGTGGCCGGGGTGTGGCGCCAGGCCGACGCCAGGGTGCGCGGCCTCAAGCGGGTCCAGGTCGAGCCGCATCTCTCGATCACCGGCGCGATGTCGGCGGAATGGCTGCCGATCAGGCCGAAGACCGACGCCGCCTTCCTGTTCGCCCTGATCCATCGCATCCTGATCGAGCGGGACTGGCGCGAGGTGTGCGATTTCGAGTTCATCTCGAACGATACAACATCACCCTACCTCGTTGGTCCCAATGGATATTATCTGCGCGAACCGGAGACCGGAAAGCCGCTGGTCCGGGACCTCGCCGACGGACGCGACAAGCCCTTCGACGGCGCCATCGCCGAGCCCGCGCTGGAGGGCGCGTATCGCGTCCCGGGCATCGAGAAGGGTCCCGACGGGGCGGTCTGGACGCATGACGACGCCGAGGCCAGGCCGGCCTTCCAGCTCCTGCTCGACCATGTCCGCGGCTTCACCCCGGAATGGGCGGAGGCCGAGTGCGACGTGCCGGCCGAGCGCATCCGCCGCGTCGCCGACGAGTACCTGGCGCACGCGCTGGTCGGCGAGACCATCGAGATCGAGGGCAGGACGCTCCCCTTCCGCCCGGTCGCGGTGATGCTGGGCAAGGGGGTGAACAACGGCTGGGGCGGCTACCAGACCTGCTGGGCGCGCACATTGCTGGCGGCGCTGGTGGGCGCGCTCGAAGTGCCGGGCGGCACGCTGGGGACCGCGGTCAAGCTCAACCGGCCGGCCTATAACCGCCACCTCACGGTGCGGTCGCAGGGCGACGGGATCATGGACTACCCGTTCAACCCGACGACGCGCGAGGACTGGTCCGCCAAGCCGCATATCCGCAACGCCTACCGGACGCTGGTGCCGCTCGCCGCCGATTCGGCCTGGTCGCCGGCGCTCGGCCCGGCGCATCTGCCCTGGCTGTTCCAGAAGAAGCTGCCCGATGCCTGGCCCGAGCAGGCCAAGCCCGCGATGTGGATCAACTACCGCACCAACCCGGCGATCTCGTCGTGGAACGCGCCCGAGGTCGCCGAGCGCATCGCCGAGTTCCCCTTCACGGTCTCCTTCGCCTATACGCGGGACGAGACCAACCACATGGCCGACATCCTGCTGCCCGAGGCGACGGATCTGGAGAGCCTGCAGCTGATCCAGATCGGCTCGACCAAGTTCACCGAGCAGTTCTGGACGCATCAGGGCTGGGCGGTGCGCCAGCCGGTCGCCGACCCGGTGGTCGATTGCCGGGACATCACCTGGATCGCCACCGAGCTCGCCCGGCGGGTGGGAATCCTCGAAGGCTACAACGCGGCGATCAACCGGGGCGCCGCCGGGGCCAGGCTCGCGGACGAGAAGGCGGGCTACGATTTCAGCCTCGACGTCGCGGAGCCGCACCCGGTCGAGGCGGTCTGGGACGCGGTCGCGAAGGCGGCGAGCCACGACCTCACCGGCGGGGAAGAGGTGCACGGCATCGACTGGTTCCGCGAGAACGGCTTCATGCTGCGGCCGTTCCCGCAGCTCGACTGGTACCTCTACCCCACGCTGAAGGAGCAGGGGCTGCGCTTCGAGATGCCCTACCAGGAACGCCTGATGCGCCACGGCGCGGAGCTCGCCGAGCGGCTGCACGAGATCGGCGTCAACTGGTGGGACCGCCAGCTCGACGAGTACGAGCCCCTGCCGGGCTACAAGCCCTTCCCCGACATCTGGGCGAATTTCGCCAGCGAGGTCGGCGAGGACCCCGATTCCTACCCGCTCTGGGCGCTGACCGCGCGCTCGATGCAGTACTCCTGGGGCGCCAATGTCGGCATCCCGCTGATCAACGAGGTCGCCAACAACATCGCCGGCCACAAGGGGGTGATCGTCAACCGGGCGACGGCGCGGAAGCTCGGCATCGCCGACGGCGATCGGGTGGCGATCGAATCGCCCACCGGCATCACGCGGGGCCGCGCCGTGCTGCGCGAGGGCATCCGCCCCGACACCGTGCTGATGATCGGCCAGTTCGACCACTGGGCGACGCCGTTCGCCAAGGATCTCGATCTCCCCAGCCTGAATTCGCTCACCGCGCTGTCGCTCAGCCTGACCGACGGGACCGGGAGCGGCGCCGACCTCGCCCGGGTCAGGCTCAGCCGCGATGCCGGCTGAGGGGCCGCCGATGAGCCCGCGCTACGGCATGGTGGTCGACCTCAACCGCTGCGTCGGCTGCCAGACCTGCGCGATCGCCTGCAAGCACGCCAACGACACCCCGCCCGGGGTGCAGTGGCGCCGCGTGCTCGATGTCGAGCGCGGCACCTACCCGGATGTCGAGCGGCTGTTCCTGGTCACCGGCTGTCAGCATTGCGCCGAGCCGCCCTGCGTGCCGGTCTGTCCCACCGGCGCGACCCGCCAGCGCGCCGACGGGCTGGTGACGATGGACTACGACACCTGCATCGGCTGCGGCTACTGCGCGGTCGCCTGCCCCTACCAGGCGCGCACCATCGCCCACGACACCGGCTGGTATTACGGCGAGCCGACGGCGCAGGAGGCGCGGGTCGCGCATGACGAGCGGGTGGGTGTGGCCAACAAATGCACCTTCTGCGTCGAACGGGTGGATGAGGCGGCGGCGCTCGGGCTTACCCCGGGCGTCGATCTCGAATACACGCCGGCCTGCGCCGCCTCCTGCATCGCCCAGGCGCTCCATTTCGGCGATTTCGCCGACCCCGACAGCAACGTGTCCCGGCTCGCCAGCGACAATGCGAGCTTCCAGATGCATGCCGAGCTCGGCACCGATCCGCAGATCCGCTACCTCTACGACGTGCCCAACGCGACGCCGGGGCGGCCGGCCGAGGCCGCCGATACGAGCGATGCGGCGATGAGCGATTCGGAAAACCCGCTGGTCGGCCCGCGCCAGACCTTCTGGGACGCCCGCGCGGCGATGAACTTTACCCTCGGCGGGCTGTCGGGCGGGGCGATGGCGGTGGCCGGCCTCGCGGCGCTGTTCGGCATGCTGGGCGCCGAGGCGCTGGTCGAGATCTACCTCGTCGCCGCCGTGCTGATGGCGGCGGGGCTGTTCTTCGTCTTTCTCGAGATCGGCCGCAAGCTGCGCTTCCTCTACGTGCTCTTGCGCCCGCAGAGCTCGTGGATGACGCGCGAGACCTATGCGGTGGCCGTGCTCTACCCGGCGCTCGCGCTCGATGTCCTCTGGCCGCACCCCGCGCTCCACGCCGCCGTGGCGCTGGCCGGCGCGGCCTTCCTCTACTGCCAGGCGCGGATCCTGTTCGCGGGCAAGGGGATCCCGGCCTGGCGGGCGCCGTCGATGCCGTGGCTGATTGCGCTCTCCGGCCTGCTCGAAGGGGCCGGCGCGGTCGCCTTCCTGATCAAGGTGATGGGGACGGGCGCAGCCGCGGGCGCGGCCTGGGCGATCGTCGCGCTGTCGCTCGCCACGGGCGTGCTCTGGCAGCGCTACCGCAGGACCGCCGCCGCCCGGGGAATCGGGCCGCTCGCCCGTGCCGAGATCGACGCCGTCGCGCCCCTCGTGACCGTCTTCGGCCACGCCGCTCCGGCGCTTCTCTGCCTGGCCGGGCTGGCGATCGCCGGCCCGCTATCGGCCTGGGCGATCGGGCTCGGCGGTGTCCTCGCCGTCGCCGGCGGCGCGCTGTGGAAGTTCACCGTGATCACCCGCGCCAGCCACCAGCAGGGCTTCGCCGTCCCGATGATGCCCACGCGCGGCTCCGGCACCCGCGCCGCCCCGCCCCGGCTGGAGCCGATCTGAAGCGGCGGTTTGGCGCACCGGCCGGGCATGTTCTAACATCGCGATCGGACGGGCGACCGGGCATCGGGGAGGTGCGGCATGGCCGAGGCGAAATCCCTTTCCGACTTCCACCGCATCTTGCGCGAGGCCGCGATCTGGCCGTTCTGGGAGGTCTGCGACGAGGTCATGCTGTCCGAGCCGCGCGCGCCCGACGCGGCGCGGATCTGGCGCTGGAAGGACCTGCTCCCCTTCGTCGAGCGCGCCGGGCGCGAGGTGCCGATGGAGAACGCCGAGCGCCGCGCGCTGATGCTGGTCAACCCGGATTTCGGCGGCAGGAGCTTTACCACCACCAACCTGTTCTCCGGCATCCAGATCCTCGAGCCCGGCGAGTCCGCGGTGTCGCATCGCCACACCCCGTCCGCGATGCGCTTCGTCATCGAGGGGGGCGGCATCACGTCGGTCAACGGCCAGCCCTGCCCGATGGAGCCCGGCGACCTGATCCTGACGCCGAACTGGGCGTGGCACGAGCACAGCAACCCGACCGGGCGGCGGTCGGTCTGGCTGGACGCCCTGGACATCCCGCTGGCCCAGAATCTCGGGCCGATGTTCATGGAGCATGGCGGCGCCAACGCGCGGGAAAACGACCTGTCCGCGATTCCCGACCGGGCCTTCGCGGTCGCCGGCTACCTGCCCGACACCGACGCGCCTCCTCCGCAATACTCGCCGATGTTCCGCTACCCCTGGAGCCGCACCCTGGCGGCGCTGGAGGCGGCCCCGGTGGCGTCCGACGGCGCCAGGCGGGTGCGCTACACCAACCCGGTCGACGGCGGCCCGGTGATCCGCAGCATGGACTGCTACGCCTGGGAGCTTGCCAGGGCTCAGGAAACCCGGCCGGTCCGGACCACGGCCAACGCCATCGTCACGGTGGTCGAAGGCGAGGGCCGCTCGACAATCGGCGACGAGACCGTCGAATGGGCGGAGCACGACGTGTTCACCGTACCGCACTGGAACTGGACCGCGCACAGCGCGGCCAGCGGCGTCGCCCGGCTGTTCGTCTACACCGACCGCGAGGTGCTCCGCCTGTTCAACTTCCTGCGCGAGGAGTTCGGCGACTGACGGCCCGCGTCTTCCCGGGCGCGCGTCGACCGGTCACTCGATTCCCGGCGCCGGCCTCGGCAGGGCGAGCCGCCGGCCATGCGCCGAAGCCCGACGTTCCGGCGGACATCGCCGTTTCGCCCGAAAGGGTCGACTACCGCGCGTTCTTCTAGGACCGCAGCTTCGACCGCCAGCACGTGGCGAAACCCGCCGATTGCCCGGTCCGGTACCGCTATCCCTTCGTATGCGGGCTGATCGACCCGTCGCTGTCTCCGATCGACAGCTGGCGCGAATGCGTCCGCGATTCGGTCAATGTCGTGGAAGTCCGGAACCGGGCCGCCGACCATTCCGACACCGACGATCGGATGCTGATCGAACAGCCGATCCAGCGCGTGCTCTCGAAGCGCGGCATCGTGGCGCATCCCGACGAGGTGCTGGAACAACATTTTCCGGGCGCGGCCGAACGGCCGGATCACAGCGGCGCCATCATCCGGGTCAGGCTGCCCGAGGACGCGGAGGCGGTGCCCGAAACGCGCGCGGGTCGATCCGTCGGGACGCGCCGCAAACGGGCGGCAAGGCTGCCCCGAAAATCCGTAACTCTTTAAGAATGTTGGTGCCCAAGGGTAGAATCGAACTACCGACACCATGATTTTCAGTCATGTGCTCTACCAACTGAGCTACCTGGGCACCTGAGGGGCACGCTTATAGAGGAGAAGCAAGGAGCCTGTCCAGACGGCGCTCAGCCGTCGAACTCGTCCTCGTCGAACTCGTCCGGCGGCTCGACCGCGGGCACCGCGTAGGCGCCGGAGAACCAGCGGCCGAGATCGACGTTCCGGCAGCGCGGCGAGCAGAAGGGGCGGTGGCGCGCGTGGCCCGGCCGGCCGCAGATCGGGCAGGGGGCCCGCCCTCCCGTCATTGGCCGGCCACGATGTCGAAGGTCTCGCGCCCGTAGGCCGGCGCGCGTTCGAGCGCGACCCGCCGGCCCAGTATGGCGGCGAGTTCGGACATCGCGGGCGCGGCCTCGTCCTCCAGCATGTCGACCACGTCGCAGGCGGCGGTGACGGTGAGTATGCCGGGCCTCGCCTTGCGCGCCTCCCGCTTGAGCGCGCGCATGATGCGGAGCGCCGCGGTCCGGGCGGTGTCCGTCCTGCCGATCCCGCCGCATTCGGCGCAGGGCCCGGTGAACGCGCGTTCCAGCGAGTCCCGCTGGCGCCGCCGGGTGATCTCGACCAGCCCGGCCCCGGTGCGCCCGATCAGCCGCACATTGGCGCGGTCCACCGCCAGGGCGCCGCCCAGCGCGTCGAGGACGCGGCCCCAACGGGTCTCGTCCCTCATGTGGATGAAGTCGATCAGGATCAGCCCGCCGATATTGCGCAGCCGGAGCTGGCGCGGCGCTTCTTCGGCGGCCTCCAGGTTGGTCCGGAACGCGGTCTCCTCCAGCCGCCCGCCGCCGGTGAAGCGTCCCGAGTTGACGTCGATCGCGGTCAGCGCCTCGGTCGACTCGATGACCAGCTCGCCGCCCGACGGCAGGGCGAAGCGGGGCGCGAGGGCGCGGTCGATCTCGGCCTCGACCTCGTCGGCGTCGAAGACGTGGTCCGGCCCGGTCTGGAGGCGGAGCCGCCCCTCCAGAGCCGGCAGGAAACGCCCGCAATAGTCGCGCGCCGCGGCGAGCCCGCCCGGCGAGTCGATGACGATCTCGTCGGTCGTCTCGCTCACCCGGTCGCGGAACAGCCGGAGCAAAGGCGGCGGCTCCTCGTGCAGCAGGGCGGGCGGCGATGCGCCGGCCTGACTGGCCTCGACGTCCGACCACAGCCGCCGGAGATGGGCCGCGTCCGCGGCGATCTCTTCCGCAGCCGCGCCGTCGGCGGCGGTGCGCACTATGAAGCCGCCATCGGCATCGGCGACCGAGCCCGCCAGGGCTTCGAGGCGGGTGCGCTCGTGCTCGTCGGCGATCTGGCGGGACACCGCGACCCGGTTGCGGCCGGGCGTGTAGACCAGGTGGCGCCCGGCGAGCGAGAACCGGCGGCTGAGCTGCACCCCCTTGCGGCCGACCGCGTCGCGCACCACCTGCACCGCGACGGCTTTGCCCTCGACCGCGTAATCGCCGATCCTGTCCAGGTCTCCGCGCTCGCCGGTGCGCGCGCCGTCCAGACCGAGAAAGCCGGACCGTCCGAGCCCGATGTCGACGAAGGCGGCGTCCATGCCGTCGAGGATGCGCTCGACCCGGCCGAGATAGAGATTGCCGACCAGGCTCTCCCGGCCGCGCCGTTCGACGAACAGCTCGACCACGCGCCCGTCCGCCACCAGGGCGGCGCGGATCTCGCCCGGCATCACGTCGATCAGCAGCCTCTCGCCCAACGCGTCACCCCTCCGGACGGCGCAGCCCCAGCCCTTCCAGAAGCGTCGCCGTCTCGTACAAGGGTAGGCCGACGACATTGAAATAGGAACCGTTGAGGGATCGCACGAAGGTGCCGGCCCGTCCCTGGATCGCGTAGCCGCCGGCCTTGTCCCGCCACTCCCCACCCGCCGCATAGGCCGCGATCTCGCCGGCCGCGAGCCGCTTGAAGACGACCGCCGTCACGACGCTCCGGGCTCGCTCGCGCCCCGCCGGGTCGATGACATGGACGCCGCCGAACACCCTGTGGCGGCGCCCCGACAACAGGGCGAGGCAGTCCCGCGCCTCGTCCGCGGTGGCCGGCTTGGGCAGGATGCGGCGGCCGCAGGCGACGACGGTGTCGGCCGCGAGGACCCAGGCATCCGGGCAGTTCCGCGCCACCGCGCGCGCCTTTTCCGCCGCCAGCCGCGCCGCCAGCCCGCGCGGCAGCTCGCCCGGCCGCGCGGTCTCGTCGATCCCGGCCGCCAGCACCGAATCGGGCGCGTAGCCCGCCTGGCGCAGCAGCGCGAGGCGTCGCGGCGAGGCGGAGGCGAGGATCAGCTTCGGTCGGGTGCCGGGCATCGGCGACCGTCATGCGGGCTGGCCGTTCGGGGGTCAAGCAAAATGCCCGCGCGCGGTCAGGGGATCGGGTCGTCGCCCTGGGCGAGCCGCTCGTGGATCCGGGCCGTCAGCCAGTCGCGCAGCCCGCGATAGGCGTCGAGACGGGTCTCCCGGTTGCCCTCGACCAGCGAGGGGTCGACGGTGTTCCAGTACTCGACCTCGGCGGCCGAGCTGCGGGTGAGCTCGACCGACCGGTGATGCGCCTCGGGCGACAGCGAGACGATCAGGTCGAAGGACGTGTCCAGCAGGTCGTCCATGCGCTTGGCGACGTGGCGCGAGGCGTCGATCCCGATCTCCGCCAGCACCTCGACCGCGAAGGGGTCGATCTCGCTTTCGCGCACGCCGACCGAATCGACATAGATCCGGGAGCCGAAATGGTGCTTCGCGATGGCCTCGGCCATGGGCGAGCGGAGCGCGTTCTCGCTGCACGCGAACAGCACGCTGCCGATCATGGTCCCGGGGCTGGTCTCGGGCGCATCTCTTAGCCCCTGACATGCAGGACGCAGACCAGGGTGAACAGCCGGCGCGCGGTGTCGGCGTCGATATCGATGGACTCCGCGAGCCGTTCCCGGAGCAGCTCCGCGCCCTCGTCGTGCAGCCCCCGCCGTCCCATGTCGATGGCCTCGATACGCGCCAGGCTCGCCGTCTTGATCGCCTCGTAATAGGCCTCGCACAGGGTGAAGTAGTCGCGCACGACGCCCCGGAAGGGCGCGAGCGACAGCCGAACCCTGGCGAGCGGCGCCCTGGCCTCGTCGCGGATGTCGAAGACCAGGCGGTTCTCCTCGATCCCGATGGTCAGGGCGTAGGGGCCGGGCGGTCCGTCGACGAGGGCGAAGTCGTTGGCTTCCAGCAAGTCGAACACCGCGACCCGGCGCTCGTGCTCGACCTCGGCGCTGCGGCGAATCACCGGCCCGTCGTCGAGGACGATGTCGACCAGCCGGCGTGCCTGGGTGGAAGCCATCGTTCAACGATCTGTCGGACGGTCGGTCCGGATGGTCAGCGACAGGGCATGGGCGTCGAGCCCCTCGGCGCGGGCGAGGCTGACCGCGGCCGGGGCGATCGCCGCGAAGGCGGCCTCGTCGCAGCCCACGATGGATGTCCGCTTCATGAAATCGGGCACGCCGAGCCCCGAGGCGAAGCGCGCGCTGCCGGAGGTCGGGAGCACGTGGTTGGGCCCGGCCACGTAATCGCCGATCGCCTCCGGGGTGTGGCGTCCGAGGAAGATCGCGCCCGCGTGGCGCACCCGCCCGGCGAGCCGGTCGGGATCGGCGACCGCGAGCTCGAGATGTTCGGGCGCGATGCGGTCGATCAGCGCCGGCGCCTCGTCGAGCGAGCCGACGACGATGACCGCGCCGCGATCCTCCCAGCTGGCGCGCGCGATTTCGGCGCGGGGCAGCGCCGCGAGCTGCGCCCCGGCCGCCTCGACCACCCGGTCCGCGAAATTGCCGTCATCGGCGATCAGCATGGGCTGCGCCACCGGGTCGTGCTCGGCCTGCGACAGCAAGTCGGCGGCGATCCAGGCCGGATCGTTGGCGGAGTCAGCGACCACCAGGATTTCCGACGGACCCGCGATCAGGTCGATGCCTACCTTGCCGAACACCTGGCGCTTGGCCTCCGCCACCCAGGCGTTGCCGGGCCCGGTGATCTTGTCGACCGGGCGGATGGTCGCGGTGCCCCAGGCGAGCGCGGCGACGGCCTGGGCGCCGCCCATCCGCCAGATTTCGCTCACCCCGGCGATCGCCGCGGCGGCCAGCACCGGCGCGGCAACCCGGCCACCCGGCGCCGGGACCGCCATCGCGATGCGCCCGACGCCGGCGATCCGCGCCGGGACCGCGTTCATCAGCACCGAGCTCGGATAGGACGCGGTGCCGCCCGGCACGTAGATCCCGACCGCATCGAGCGGCGTCCAGCGCTGCCCGAGGCGAACCCCGGCGGCGTCGACATAGGACAGGGGCTCCGGGATCTGGCGGGCGTGGAAGGCGGCGATGCGCGCCTCGGCCGCTTCCATGGCGCCGATCAGCTCCGCCCCGCAGGCGGTGCGCGCCGCCGCGATTTCGTCCTCGGGGACCAGAAGCGACGCGACGCTGTGGGCCTGGAAACCGTCCAGCGCGGCGGTGTGGCGGAGCAGCGCCGCATCGCCTTCTTCGCGGATTTCGGCGACGATGCGCGCGGTGTCCCCCGCCACCTCCGCCCGGGTTTCCAGCGGGCGTGCGAGCAGCGCCTCGAAGGCGTCCCGGAAGCCGGGGCGCGCGCTGTCCAGCCTAGCCGGCATCGAGGGCGTCCCGGAAACGGTCGATCCAGCGGTTGATCTCTTCCGACCGGGTCTTGAGCGCGGCCCGATTGACCGCCAGCCGCGAGGTGATATGCGCGACCGTCTCGACCTCGACCAGCCCGTTGGCGCGCAGCGTCGCGCCGGTCGAGACCAGGTCGACCACCCGGCGGCACAGCCCGAGCCGGGGCGCGAGCTCGAGCGCCCCGTTGAGCTTGATGCACTCCGCTTGGACGTTGCGCGCGGCGAAATGCCGCTCGGTGATCGACGGGTACTTGGTGGCGACCCGCACGTGGCTCCAGCGTTCGGGCTTCTCCGTCTCCAGCAGCTCCGGCGTCGCGGCGACCGCCATCCGGCATTTGCCGATCCTGAGATCGAGCGGCGCGTAGATCTCCGGGTAGTCGAACTCCATGAGCACGTCGTTGCCGGCAATGCCGAGATGCGCCGCGCCGAAGGCCACGAAGGTGGCGACGTCGAAGCTGCGCACCCGGATGATCGAGAAATTCTCGATATTGGTCGGGAACTGGAGGGCGCGCTCGTCCTTCTCGTCGAAACCGCCGTCGGGCACGATGCCGGCGCGCGAGAGCAGCGGCATCACCTCGGCGAGGATGCGCCCGCGCGGCAGCGCCAGCACCAGTGCCTTGTCAGACTCCACCTCGACCCCGCCTCAGCTTTCGGGGTGATCCGGCTTCAACCGCGTCGGCCACCCCAAGTCCAAATCGTCGATCCGGCAGGCGATCTCGTCGGCAACCAGCCGGATCGCGTGGTCGCCGGAAAAGATCAGGTCGATATACTCTCCCTCGCACCGGATGGCGAGCAGGGACAGCACGCGGGACAACCGGGCGGGGTCCAGGTTGCGGCGTTTCACCGCGCTCACCCGGTCGAAGCGGAGCGCGCAGTTCACCCTTTCGAAAACATCCGGCGGAGATCCGGCGTCGCCGGCTTCCCGGTCGCGGCGGAAGCGGCTCGCGATCAGGACGAACCGCTTTTCGTCCCGGATATAGGTCATTTCGCCCACCTGCACGATCGCGTCCTGGAGCAGCGAGGAAACCACCTCCAGGTCTTCCGGGTCGCGCGCGACGAGAGCCAGCCTGCGTGTCATGAGGGGGCGGGGGTCCGTTCGATGTCCGCGCCGCAGGCGGCGAGCTTGGCCTCTATGCGCTCATAGCCGCGGTCGAGGTGGTAGACGCGGTTGACCACGGTCTCGCCCTCGGCGACCAGCGCGGCGAGGATCAGCGACACCGAGGCGCGCAAATCGGTCGCCATGACCTCCGCGCCCTTCAGCCGGGCGACGCCGCGGATCAGCGCCGTGGCCCCGGCCACCCTTATGTCCGCGCCCATCCTGAGCAGCTCCGGGACGTGCATGAACCGGTTCTCGAAGATGGTTTCGGTGATCCTCGACGTCCCCGCGGCGATCGCGGTCAGCGACATCATCTGGGCCTGCAAGTCGGTCGGAAACCCGGGATAGGGCCGGGTGACCAGCTCCATCCCGCCGGTCTTGCCGCCCGGCGCCCGGACGCGGAGACCGGTCGCCGATACCTCGATCGCCACCCCCGAGCGCCTCAGGGCGTCGATGAGCGCTTCCAGCGCGACCGGATCGGCGCCCTCCAGCGTCACGTCGCCGCCGGTCATCGCCGCCGCGATCGCGTAGCTGCCCGCCTCGATCCGGTCCGGGATCACGCTGTGCCGCGCGCCGTGGAGCCGGTCCACCCCCTGGATTTGCAGGGTGCCGCCTCCGAGCCCCTCGATCTTCGCGCCCATGGCGATCAGGCAGCGCCCGAGATCGACGACCTCCGGTTCGCGCGCGGCGTTCCTGAGGACCGTCTCGCCGCGGGCGAGGCTCGCGCCCATCATCGCGTTTTCCGTCGCGCCGACCGACACGGCCGGGAATTCGAAATCCGCGCCGGTCAGACCGCCGGGTGCCCGCGCCTCGACATAGCCGTCGGCGAGGTCGATATCGGCGCCGAGGCGGCTGAGCGCCGCCAGGTGAAGGTCGATCGGCCGCGTCCCGATGGCGCAGCCGCCGGGAAGCGACACCCGGGCGCGGCCGAACCGGGCGAGCAGCGGCGCGAGCACCAGGACCGAAGCCCGCATCCGGCGCACCAGGTCGTAGGGCGCCGTGGTGTCCGCGACCGCGGCGGCGTTGAACGAAACCTCTCCCGAAGCGTCGCCGTTCTCGATCGCCACGCCGTGGGTGGACAAGAGCTTCCGCATCGAGCCGATATCGGCGAGACGGGGAAGGTTGACCAGATGGAGCGCTTGGTCCGTCAGCAGGCTGGCCGCCATCAGGGGCAGGGCGGCGTTCTTGGCGCCGGCGATCGGAATGGCGCCCGAGAGCGTCCTGCCGCCGTGGATTCGGATGGTGTCCATCGACTAACCGCCGGGAACGGGTAAGGGTCCGGGCATGGGCAGCGGATGTATAGCCGTCCGCGATGCAGAATTCCACAACCGGCGGCTACACCGTTTCGGGAGCGACGGGCCCGGCTTCGTCCACCGCGTCGGCGCCGTCGCGCGCCCGGCCCTGCGCCTTGCGCCGCCTGAGGTTCTGGCGCAAGGCCGCGGCTTCCCGCGCCTGGCGCCGCGTGGTCTTGCCGCCATCCGCGGCTTCCGCCCGGGCATAGCCGTCCCGGGTCTGCGGCAGTCTCCGTTCGAGCAGCCTGCCGGCAACCAGGGTTCGCAGGATCTGCGCGGTGCCGCCGCCGATCGCGAACATCCGCGCATCGCGCACCATGCGCTCCAGCGGGCGGGACTGGGAGTAGCCGGCGGCGCCGAAGATCTGCAGCGCGTCGTTGGTCACCCGGATCGCCATCTCGCTCGCCAGCACCTTGGCCTGGGCGGCCATCAGCATGTCGGGAAAACCGTCCCCCGCCGACAGCGCCGCGCGGCGGATCATCGCCCGCGCCGCCTCGATCTCGATCGACATGTCGGCCAGCATCCATTGCAGGCCCTGGAACTCGCAGATCGGCCGGCCGAACTGTTCGCGCGTCCTGGCGTAGTCCAGCGCGTGGTCGAACGCCCCGGCGGCGACGCCCAGCGCCACCGTCGCGGCGCCGACGCGCTGGCTGTTATAGGCGTTCATCAGATCGGCGAATCCCTTGCGCAGCCCGCGCGGCGGGACCACCATGGCCGATTGCGGCACCACCATGTCCTCGAACAGGATTTCGGTCTCGGGGATCCCGCGCAGGCCCATCGTGCGTTCGCGCGCGCCGACGACCAGGCCGGGCGTCTCGTCGCGGGTCGCGATGAACCCCGCGATTCCCTCTTCCTCGCCGCGCTCGTCGAACACCCGGGCGAAGACGAGGTGGAGGCGCGAGACCCCGCCGCCGGTGATCCAGTGCTTGCGCCCGTTGACGACGAACTCGCCGCCCCGCCGGTCCGCGCGCGTGGTCAGCTCGGACGCGGCACTGCCCGCCTCGGGCTCGGTGATGCAGATCGCCGGCTTGTCGCCCCCCAGCACGCCGTCCGCCCAAAGGCGCTTTTGCGCCTCGGTCCCGTAAGCCATGACGGCGGAGACCGCGCCCATGTTGGACTCGACGACGATGCGCCCGGTCACCGCGCACACCCTGGCGAACTCCTCGATGACCAGCGAGGCCTCCAGGAAGCCGAGACCCCGGCCGCCGAGCTCCTCCGGCACTGTCATCCCCATGAAGCGGGCGTCGCGGAGCCGCTCCACCGTGTCCCAGGGGTAGTCGCGTGTCTCGTCGATCTCGGCTGCGCGCCCGGCGACGTGCTCTCCCGCGAGCGCCCGCGCGCGGGCCTGCAAGTCGACCTGTTCCGGGCTCAACGCGCCGTCCATGGCTCGATCCTTTCGCTGGCTCCCGCCAGCATAGTGAATGCACACGCTCTTCGCCGCATTTCTGTCCATTCCGCGCCGTGCTAGCCTGCGCCCGGACACGGGGAGGGAACAGGTGAGCAGGACGGATTGCAGGGGTCTCGACATCACGGCCGCGAACGCGGCGGCCGTGGCGGGATTCGACCGCACGATCGGCGCCTATCTCGGACTCAGGGCGGATACCGGCGACCATCTGAAGGTCACGCTGGAAGCCGATCCGGGCTTCGTCATGGCGCATGTGCTGCGCGGCTATTTCATGCTCCTGTTCGCCAGCCGGAGGCTGCTCGGGCGCGCCCTCGCCTCGCTCGACGCGGCGCGCAAGGCGGCGGGCGAGGGCGGCTGCAACCGGCGCGAGGAGATGCACATCGCCGCCCTCGAGTCCTGGTCGTCGGGCGACCAGAATCGCGCGCTCGCGCTGTGGGACCGGATCCTGACCGAGTGGCCGCGCGACGTGCTCGCGCTCAAGCTCTCCGAATACTGGAACTTCTATCTCGGCGACTGCCGGGGCATGCGCGAAGTGCAGGCCCGCGTCGCGCCCTGCTGGGACGAATCGGTGCCGGATTACGGCAAGGTGCTCGGCATGTCGGCCTTCGCGCTGGAGGAATGCGGCGCTTACGAGGAGGCGGAACGCCGCGGCCGCCGCGCGGTCGAGATCGACGGCGCCGATCTCTGGGGGACCCATGCGGTGGCGCATGTCATGGAGATGACCGGCCGCCCGGAAGAGGGGATCGGCTGGATCGACGAACGCGGGGAGGATTTCGCGGGCTGCAATGCCGTCGTCAACCATCTCTGGTGGCACCGCGCGCTGTTCCACTTCGAGCTCGGCCGGTTCGACGCGGTGCTCGACCTCTACGACCGCGAGGTGCTGCCCGCGGACGTCTTCGAATACCTCGATATCTGCAACACCGTGTCGATCCTGTGGCGCCTCGAGGAGGAGGGGGTGGATGTCGGCGACCGCTGGGAGCGGGTGGCCGATGCCGCGGCCGAGCGCGCGGAGGACTTGCAGCTCGTCTTCGCCGATGCGCATTACGCCATGGCCTTCGCGGCGGCCGGGCGCGGCGGCGCGCTCGATGCGCTGATCGCGGCTGCCGAGGCGTTCGCGGAGGACGCCGAACAGACCCAGTCAGGGGTGATGGCCGCGCAGGGTCTCGCGCTCTGCCGCGCCGCGGCGGCGGCGAAGGCGGAGGACTGGCAGGGCGCGGTCGACCTGCTCTATCCCCGTCGCCGCGGCATCCGCGCAGTGGGCGGCAGCCACGCCCAGCGCGACCTGTTCCAGCGCAGCCTGATCCACGCCGCCGAACGGGCGGGCCGCGAACGGCTGGCCTGCTCGCTGCTCGCCGAGCGATGCGAGGAAAAACCGAACAGCCCGATCGCGTTGCGCCGCTACGCCCGCGTCCTCGCCGCCCTCGGGGACGGCGCGGCGGCGACGGCGGCCGAGCGCGCGGCCGCATCCCTTGTCCAATAACGCCGGGAGGTCCCGATGAGCGAAGCGAAGAACGTAATCGTCACCGGCGCCGCGAGCGGAATCGGCCAGGCCTGCGCGCGCGACCTCGCGGACGAGGGGCATCTCGTGCTGGCGCTCGACCTCAGCGCCGAGGCGCTGGACGCGGCGCATCCCGGCGCGGGAAATTCGCTCGTCCCCTTCGCCGGCGATGTCTCGAACCCGGCGGATTGCGAGAATGCGGTCGCCGCCGCGGTCGACAGGTTCGGCGGGCTCGACGCGATGATCCACTTCGCGGCGATCCATTCCTCGGTGCCCTGGTCCGAGCTCGGTGCCGACGAGTTCAACCGCGTGCTCGCGGTCAACGTCACCGGCTCGTTCCTGATGTCGCAGGCCGCCGCCAGGCCGATGATCGCCCAAGGCGGCGGGTCGATCGTGCTCACCGCGTCGGGGATCGTGCATATCGGCGGGGTGGGCGGCGCCGGACGGGGCGGGCCCGCCTATGCGAGCTCCAAGGCGGCGATCATCGCGCTCACCCGGTCGCTTGCCCGTTCGCTCGGCGGCGACGGGATCCGGGTCAACGCCATCGCCCCCGGCGCGACCGAGACCGCGATGACGGCCGGCTACACCGAGGAGGCTCGCGCCAATGTCCGCAACGTCGCCGCGCTGGGCCGGATGGGCCGGGCCGAGGAGATCGCCGACGCCGCCCGCTTCCTGATCTCCGACCCGGCGAGCTACATCAGCGGCGAAATCATGAACGTCAACGGCGCCGCCAGCTTCGCGTGAGCCGTCAGGGCTGGAACCGGTCGGCCCGGTAGGGGGCCGGGTCGATTTCGCTGTCGCGGCCCGCGACCAGGTCGGCGACCATGCGGCCGGTGACCGCGCCCAGCGTCAGGCCGAGATGGCCGTGGCCGTAGGCCAGGAAGGCGCGTTCGCAGCCGGGCGCCGGGCCGATCACCGGCAGGCTGTCGGGCATCGAGGGGCGGTAGCCCATCCATTCCTCGGCGCCGTCCAGCCTGAGGTCCGGCACGAAGCGCTGCGCCATCCGGCCGAGCATGCGGGAGCGCCGGTAGTCGGGCGGCGCGTCGAGGCTCGCGAGCTCGGCGGTGCCGGCGAGGCGGACGCCGTGGGTCATCGGGACGATCCCGAAGCGGTGGTCGCCCACCAGCAGGGGCGTGCGCAGCTCGACCCCGGGGCTGGGCAGCATCAGGTGGTAGCCGCGCTCGGTGTCGAGCGGCACGCGGACGCCGAGCTTCGCGGTCCAGCGTTTCGAGAACGCGCCCATGGCGATCACCAGGCGGTCCACGTCATGGCGGCCGCGGTCGGTGACGATCGCGGCCGGCCCGTCGGGCCCGCGTTCGATGTCGGTGACGGTCTCGCGCAGAATGGTCCCGCCGCCGCGCGCGATGGCCTCCGCCAGGCGCTGCGACAGGGTCAGCGGGTCGGCGACGCGCAGGCAGTCGGGCGAGAACACGCCGTGCTGCACGTCGGGGCCGAGCGCCGGTTCGAGCTGGCGCATCTCCGCGGGGCCGAGATCCTCCAGCGTTATGCCGAACCGGCGCCGGTAGTCGTGGTCCGGCTTCGCCGCTTCGTAGGCCGCCGGGTCGCGATAGACGAACAGCTCGCCGGTCGGCGAGAACAAGTCCTCGGCGTCCGCCGCCGCCAGCAGCGGGCGGTAGCTCTCATGGGCGCGGGCCAGAAGGGCGGCCAGCGCGGCCGAGATCGACTCGACCCGTCCCGGCCGCGACGCGGCGACGAAGCGCAGCAGCCATGGCGCGAGCCGCGGGAGGTAGCGCCAGCGCACCACCAGCGGGCCTTCCGGGTCGGTCAGCATCCGCGGCACCTGCCGCAGGATGCCGGGCGTGGCGATCGGCAGGACGGCGTCGACCTGGATCAGCCCGGCATTGCCGTAGGAGGTTCCCTCGCCCGGCGCCAGCCGGTCGATCAGGGTCACCCGGTGCCCGTCGCGCTGGAGACAGAGCGCCGAGCAGAGCCCGACGATGCCGCTGCCCAGAACGATGACGTCGCGGGGCGGGCTCACCGCAGGCTATTCCAGCCCGAGGAAGGCGCGGGCGTTGTTGAGATACATGTCCTCGCGCTCCTGCTCGGTGCAGCGCAGGCTGTCCATCACCGCGATGGTGTCGCGTATCAGGATGCGCCCGCCCTCCGCGTCGAACGGGCAGTCGGAGGCGAACAGCGAATGGCCGGCGCCGAAGAATTCGAGCCCGCACTGGCTCGCCGCCTGCGCGCCGAACATCGCGGTGTCGGCATAGAACATCTTGAAGTACTCGGTCGCCGGGCGCTTCAGGCTGTCCTTGAGCGGGCCGTAATCGGTCCGGTCCGATTGCGACGACCGCCCCTCCCAGTGCGGCAGCCGCCCCTCGGCATGGGGAATGTAGGCGCCCCAGTGATGCGCCAGGATCTTGAGATTGGGGAGCTTGTCGAACATGCCGGAAAAGACGATGCGCGCCATCGCCGCCGAGGTCTCGTAGGCCCAGCCGAGCCCCCAGAAGATCTCGTATCTGGATTCATCCTCGGCCTGGTAATCGGCATGCGCCATCGGCCGCGCGGGATGCAGGAAGACCGGCTTGCCGAGCCGTTCCAGGCGCTCGAAGACCGGGAAGAAGGCGGGGGTGTCGGGGGCCTTCCCGTTGACGTTGGGATGGGTCTGCGCGGGGCGGCGGGGTGGGCGGAGCCGTTCCAGGCGCTCGAAGACCGGGAAGAAGGCGGGATCGTCGAGCGCCTTCCCGTTGACGTTGGAATGGATCTGCGCGGCGCAGGCGCCGAGCTCGGTCACCGCGCGGTCGACTTCCCTGACCGCCTCGTCCGGGTTGTTCATCGGCAGGCTCAACAGGAAGCTCGGGAACCGGTCGGGATGGGCGCGGCAGATCGCCGCCATGCCGTCATTGGCGATGCGCGCCAGCGCCGGTGTCCGGTCGGGGCCGCCGAGCACGTCGATCGGCGGCTGCGACATCGAGACGATCTGCTGGTAGTCGCCGAATTCGTCGAGCAGCCTGAGCCTGGCATCCATGTTCCACAGCGTCTCGATGGAACGCCACCGCGCCACCGCCCGCCTCGGCATGGTCTCTGCCAGCGTCTCGATGAAGATTTCGGGGAAGACGTGGTTGAAGACATCGAGCTTCATCGTTTCTTGCTCCTCTCCTGGCTGTTCGCGCGCCGGCTCAGCCGCGCGAAGCCGCGAAATCCTCCAGCCGCCGCCGGTACCCCGCCATGTCTTCGATCGGGCGCGCGGCGGCGCCGCTCTCCATCGCCGCCTGGGCCACCGCGACGGGCACCTCGACCGCGAGCCTCGGATCGAAGGGTTTGGGGACCAGGTAGTCCGGCCCGAATTCGAGCGTCTCGCCGGGATAGGTGCTGCGCACGAGCGCCGGCGGCTCCGAGCGGGCGAGCTCGGCCACCGCCCCGACGCAGGCGGCCTTCATGGCGAGGTCGATCCTGCGCGCGCCGACATCGAGCGCGCCGCGGAACAGGAACGGGAAGCAGAGCACGTTGTTGACCTGGTTCGGGTAGTCCGACCGCCCGGTCGCCACCATCGCGTCCGGCCGCGCCGCGCGGGCCGTTTCCGGGTCGATCTCGGGGTCGGGGTTGGCCAGCGCGAGCACCAGCGGGTCGCGCGCCATCGACCGCACCATGGGGGCGTCGATCAGCCCGGCCGCCGAGACGCCGAGAAAGACATCGGCGCCCGCCATCGCCTCGCCCAGGCCGCGCAGATCGGTCTTCGCGGCGTAGCGCGCCTTGTTGGGCTCCATCGCCTCGTCGCGGCCCTGGTATATGACGCCCCTTCTGTCGGCGACGACGATGGCGTCCTTCCGGAGCCCCATCCCGGTGAGCAGGTCGAGCCCGGCGATCGCCGCCGCCCCGGCGCCGGAGCAGACCAGGCGGATATCCTCCAGCCGCCGTCCGGTCAGTTCGAGCCAGTTGACCAGGGCCGCCGCCGTCACCACGGCGGTGCCGTGCTGGTCGTCGTGGAATACCGGGATGTTCATGCGCTCGATCAGCTTGGCCTCGATCTCGAAGCATTCCGGCGCCTTGATGTCTTCGAGGTTGATGCCGCCGAAGGTGGGCTCCAGCCGGGCGACGGTCTCGACGAAGGCGTCGATGTCGGTCTCGGCGATTTCGATGTCGAACACGTCGATGCCGGCGAAGCGCTTGAACAGGACGGCCTTGCCCTCCATCACCGGCTTGGACGCCAGCGCGCCGATATCGCCGAGGCCGAGCACGGCGCTTCCGTTGCTGATCACGCCGACGCAATTCGCCCGCCCGGTGACCTCGGCCGCCGCCGCCGGGTCCTCGACGATGGCGAGGCAGGCATCGGCGACGCCGGGCGAATAGGCGAGCGCCAGGTCGTCGGGCGTCGCGACCGGCTTGGTGGGGACGATCTCGAGCTTCCCCGGCGGGTCGGCGCGGTGATAGGCGAGCGCCCGCTCCTTGAGCGACATGTACTGATCCTGCGGTTTCGGCGACGGCAGCGCGCCGCACAATATGTCAGAACGCGGCCGATGGAGAACCCCCGGCCGGTGTTGGACGGGCGGGGGCCGCGGGCTATGGTCTGGCCTCCCCCCGAGACGGAAGAAGGATCGCCGGAATGCGCATAGCCCTGATCGGACAGCAGGCATTCGGCAAGGCGGTGCTGGAGGCGCTGCTCGAACGCGGCGAGGAGGTGATCGCGGTCTATTGCGCGCCCGACCGCGAGGGAAGGCGCCCCGACCCGCTGAAGGAAGCCGCGCTGGAGAAGGGGATCGAGCTGTTGCAGCCGCCCTCCTACAAGGAGCCCGCGGTGTGGGACGAGTACCGGGCGATGAGCCCCGATCTCGGGGTGATGGCCTTCGTCACCCTGTTGGTGCCGGAGGACTTCCTCTACATCCCTGGCAGGGGCACGATCCAGTACCACCCCTCGCTGCTCCCTCTGCATCGCGGGCCGAGCTCGATCAACTGGCCGATCATCCAGGGCTCGAGCAGGACCGGGCTCTCCATCTTCTGGCCCGACAACGGCCTCGATACCGGCCCCGTGCTGATGCAGAAGGAGGTCGACATCCTGGAGAACGACACCCTCGGGACGGTCTATTTCGACAAGCTGTTCCCGCTCGGCGTCGAGGCGATGATCGAGAGCGTCGACCTGGTGCGGGAGGGAAGCGCGCCCAGGATCGTGCAGGACGAAAGCCGGTCGACCTATGAGAGCTGGTGCCGCAAGGCGGATGTCGAGATCGACTGGGCGAAGCCGGCGGCGGAGGTCCACAACCTGATCCGCGGCGCCGACCCGGCGCCCGGCGCGTGGACCAGGATCGGCGGCACCACCGTGCAGCTCTTCGAATCGCGACGCGTCGAGGGGGCGGGCGGCGAGCCGGGCGAGATCGTCGCCGCGGGCGCGGGCAGGCTGGTCGTTGCGGCCGCGGACGGCCACGTCTCGGTCGGCCGCGCCCGTCCCGAAGGCGGCGGCAAGGTCGCCGCCGACGCCTACGCGGAGGAAGCCGGCCTCGCGCCCGGGGTGCGGGCGGGGGGCTGACCCCCGGCGCCCGATTCGGCCTCGCGCAGCTCGGTCTTGAGCACCTTGCCGTAGTTGTTCTTGGGCAGCGCGTCGATGAAGCGGTAGACGCGCGGCCGCTTGAAGCGGGCCATGTTCTCGATGCAGAGCGCATCGAGCGCCGCCGCCTCCGGCGCCTCGCCGGCGCGCGGGACGACATAGGCGACCACCTGCTCGCCCATGTCGTGATGCGGTCGGCCGATCACCGAGACTTCCAGCACCCCGGGGTGACGAAGCAGCACCTCCTCGACCTCGCGCGGGTAGATGTTCGAGCCGCCCGAGATGATCAGGTCCTTGGAGCGGTCCTTCAGCGTCAGATAGCCGTCCTCGTCGAACGCGCCCATGTCGCCGGTATGCAGCCAGCCGCCCCTCAGCGTCTCGGCGGTCGCATCCGGGTTTCGCCAGTAGCCGGTCATCACCACGTCGCCGCGAACCAGCACCTCGCCGACCTCGCCGGGCGCCACGTCGGCGTCGTCGCCGTCGCAGACCCGCACCTCGACATCGGTGCGCGCGATCCCGACCGAGGCCAGGCGCTCCATGTAGCGCGGATGCCCGCGGTCGAGATGGGCGGCGCGCGACAGCCCGGTGATGGTCATCGGCGACTCGCCCTGGCCGTAGATCTGGACCATGCACGGACCCAGCGCATCGAGCGCGCGCAGGCAGTCCTCGGCATACATCGGCCCGCCGCCATAGACGATCGTCCGCAGGTTCGAGAGGTCGGCCGAGCCGAGCGACGGCGCGTTGACCAGCCGGGTCACCATGGTGGGCGCGAAGAACGCCGTGACGTTCTGGTGGAAGGGGAGGAGGGCCAGGAACTCGTCGCCGCTGAAACCCCGGCTTTCGGGGATCACCTGGCATCCGCCCTTGGCGATGTGCGGCAGCAGGTACATGCCCGAGCCGTGCGACATCGGCGCGGCGTGGACGATGGTGCTGTCGGCGCCCACCTGGTCGACATCGGCGAAGTAGCCAAGGGTCATGATCAGCAGGTTGCGGTGGCTCAGCATCGCGCCCTTGGGCCGTCCGGTGGTGCCGCTGGTGTAGAACAGCCAGGCGAGGTCGTCGGGCGCGACCTCCGCCATGGGGTCGGGCTCGGCGGCGCGGAGCCTGGCGCAATCGGGCGAGCCCGCCGCGATCACCGCTCCGAGTTCGGGGAGATCGCCGGCGATCCCGGCGACCGCCTCGGCGACGTCCTCGGTCGCGATGCAGACCCTGGCGCCCGAATCGCCGAGGATGTAGGCGAACTCGCGCGGGTGCAGCTTGGCGTTGATCGGCACCGCCGCGAACCCGCCATGCCAGGCGGCGAACAGCGCCTCGACATAATCCGGCGTGTTGGTCATCGCCAGCGCGACCCGGTCGCCCGGCCGCAGGCCGTGAATGTCGCGCAACCCGGCGGCGATGCGCGCGGCCCTGTCGGCGAGGGCGCGATAGGACAGCACCGGGTCGCCGCCGAGGGCGACCGCCGGGCGGTCCGACCAGGCGCGGGCGGACCTGGCGAGGAGCTGGGCGAGGTTCATGCGTTTCCGTCCCACATCGCGCGGCGCATCGTCAAGCTCTTGCATCGGCGGCCCGCCCGCGCGACAGTCCGCGAAATCACGGGAGCGGGACGATGACGGATGGCGCCGAGCTGAGCTCGATCGAAGCCCGGGACGCGCTGCGCGAAGCCGTCGGCGAGCCGATCGCGTCGATCGCCGAGAAGGAGATGCCGGTGCTCGACGGTCATGCGCGGCATTTTCTCTCGCTCTCGCCGATCCTGTTCATTTCGACCGTCGGGGCGGACGGGCGCGCCGATATCAGCCCGCGCGGCGATCCGGCCGGGTTCGTCAAGGTGATCGACGACCGCACCATCCTGATCCCCGAGCGCCCGGGCAACCGGCGCGCCGACACGATGTCCAACATCGTCGAGAACCCGGGGCACTCGGTGGCGCTGATCTTCCTGCTGCCGGGCGTGGAAGAGGTGCTGCGCGCCTCGGGCCGGGCGCGGGTCGTCGACGACCCCGCCGCGCTGGCCGACATGGCGGTGCGCGGCAAGATTCCCCGGCTCGGCATCCTGGTCGAGATCGACGAGGTGTTCTTCCACTGCGCCAAGGCGCTCAAGCGGGCCCGGCTGTGGGACCCCGGCACCCGCATCGAACGCCGCGCGTTTCCGACGCTCGCCCAGATCACCAAGGACCAGCGCGAGGCCGACACCCCGCTGGAGGAGATCGAGGCGCGGATCAGGGAGAGCTACGAGACCCGGCTCTATTGACGGGGAGCCGCCACCCCCTCGTCATTGCGACGGACCCCGGACTCGATCCGGGGCGGAGCCGTGCGCCAGCACGGCGGCCCCTCTCGTCATTTCGACCGGAGCCGTGCGCCAGCACGGCGGAGTGGAGAAACCTCGTCCCCATGTGGCCGGGAGGTTTCTCCACTGCGCGCCTGCGGCGCTCCGGTCGAAATGACGATTGAGGCCGGGGCAGGGCGGTTTCTCCACTGCGCGCCTGCGGCGCTCCGGTCGAAATGACGATTGAGGCCGGGGCAGGGAGGTTTCTCCACTCCGCGCCTTCGGCGCTCCGGTCGAAATGACGGGTGGGGCGTGCGGCAGGGAGGTTTCTCCCCTTCGACAAGCTCAGGGCAGGCCACTCCGCGCCGCGCGCTCCGGTCGAAATGACGAGGGGGTCCCGGCGGGCGCGCCCTACGCCGACGCCTGCCTTATCGCGCGCCACAGCCGCTCGGGCGTGGCTGGCATGCCGATGTCGCCGATGCCGAGCGGCGCGAGCGCGTCGTTCACCGCGCTGATCACGGCGGGCAGAGCGCCCACCGCGCCGGCCTCGCCGGCGCCCTTGACGCCGAGCGGGTTGACGGAGGTCGGCACCGGGTTGCTCTCGACCTCGAAGGAGCAGAAGTCGTCGCCGCGCGGCATCGCGTAGTCCATCAGCGAGCCGGCCAGCATCTGGCCGCTCCCGTCATAGACCATGCATTCCATCAGCGCCTGGCCTGCGCCCTGGGCGACGCCGCCATGCACCTGGCCCTTGACCAGCAGCGGGTTGATCACAGTGCCGAAATCGTCGATCACCACGTAGCGGACGATGCGGCTCGTGCCGGTCTCGCGGTCGATCTCGACCTCGCAGACATGGCACCCGTTGGGGTAGCTCGCGACCTTCGAGCGGTAGGTTCCGCTCTCGATCAGCCCGGGCTCGATTCCGTCCGGCAGCCGCGCCGGCTGGAAGGCGGCCTGCGCGACCTCGCCGAGGTCCATGGCGCGGTCGGTGCCGGCGATGGAGAAGCGCCCGTCGGCGAACTCGATGTCGTCCTCGGCGGCTTCCAGCAGATGCGCGGCGATTCGCCTGCCTTTCTCGATCACCTTGTCGGCGGCGATCAGCAGTGCCGCGCAGCCCATCGTCGATACCCGGGACCCGCCGGCGCCCATGCCGAAGGCGAGGCGGTCGGTGTTGCCCTGGACGAAGCGGATCCGATCCGGCTGGAGCCCGAGGCGGTCGCCCAGGAGCTGGGCGAAGGCGGTGGCGTGGCCCTGGCCCTGGGTCGTCGCGCCGCACAGCACGGTGGCGCGCCCGGACGGGGAGAAGCGGATTTCCGCGTATTCCAGCCCGGGCGGCGCCGCGCGCTCGATGGCGTTGGCGACGCCGAGCCCGAGAAGCCTGCCGTCGGCCGCCGCCTCCCGCCGCCGGTCCTCGAAGCCGTCGGCCCCGGCGAGCGTCAGCGCGCGGTCCATGATGGTCTCGAAATCGCCGCAGTCGTAGACGAAGCCGAGCGGGGTCGCGAAGGGGAACTCGCCGCGCCCGATCATGTTGCGGCGGCGCAGCGCGATCCGGTCGATGCCGAGATCGTGCGCGGCGGCATCGACCAGCCGCTCGATCACGAAGGCGGCTTCCGGCCTCCCGGCGCCGCGATAGGGCGCGGTCGGCTGGCAGTTGCCGAGCGCGCCGCGCACTTCGACATGGGCCGCGGGGGTGCGATAGACCCCGGCGAGCGAGCCCAGATTGTTGACCGCCGGGCCGGCGCCGAGCGGCGACAGATAGGCGCCGAGATTGACCACGCTGCGCACGCGAAGCCCGGTGAAGCGGCCGTCCGCGTCGAGGGCGAGCGCGGCATCGGTGACGTTGTCGCGCCCGTGATAGTCGCTCAGATGCCCGTCCGAGCGTTCGCTGGTCCAGCGTATGGCGCGGCCGAGGCGGCGCGCCGCCCACAGCGTCAGCACGTATTCCGGATAGACATTAGCCTTGTTGCCGAAGCTGCCGCCGACATCGTCAACCTCGACATGGAAATCCCGTTCGTCGACGCCGAACACCCGGGCGGCCAGCACGCCGCGCACCACGAAGGGGTGCTGCACCGGCGCGCGCAGGTAGAACCGCTCCGCCCTGCCGTCATAGGCGGCCAGGCAGCCGCGCGGCTCCAGCGCATTGGCGAGCACCCGGCTGAGCACGAAGCGCCGGCGCACCACGCGATCCGCGGCGGCGAAAGCGGCGTCGGTCGCCGCGCGGTCGCCGATCTCGTGCACGAAGCACTCGTTGTCCGGGCAGCCCTCGAACACCGCATGCGCGCCGTCCGCGAGCAGCTCGGCGGTCCGGGTGACCGCGGGCAGGGGCTCGTAATCGACGGCGATCCGCTCGGCGGCGTCTTTCGCGAGGTCGAGGCTTTCGGCGACCACGAAGGCGACGCCCTCGCCGACATGGCGGGCGTGGCCGGCGGCGAGCGGGTAGTAGGGCGGGCTCGCCGGCGCATCGCCGCCGCGGCGTTTCACCGGCGGTCCGATATGCGGGATCGGGCCGATTCCGTCGGCCATGTAGTCGTCGGCCGTGAGCACGGCGGCGACGCCGGGCATCGTGGAGGCGGCGGAAACGTCGATGCCCTCGATGCGCGCATTGGCGTGCGGCGCGCGCAGCACGTAGCCGTGCAGCGCTCCATCGAGGTCCACACCCGCGTCGTCGGCGAACAGGCCGCGCCCGGTCAGCAGCGCCGGGTCCTCGAGGCGCGGCACGGGCTGGCCGAGCGCGAACTCTCCCATCGCCGGTACTCCGCCCGCTACCGGCTCAGCGGAGCGGTTCCAGGATGCTCGCGTAGTTGGCGACGCCGCTGCCGCCCATGTTGAACACGCCGGCGAGGCGCGCGTCCGGCACCTGGATCGGCCCGGCCTCGCCGCGCACCTGCATCGCCGCCATCACATGCATGGAGACGCCCGTCGCGCCGATCGGGTGGCCCTTGGACTTGAGCCCGCCGGACGGGTTGATCGGCAGCCTGCCGGTCTTCTCGGTCCAGCCCTCCTCGACCGCGGTCGCGCCTTCGCCGCGCGCGGTCAGGCCGAGCGCCTCGTAGATCATCAGCTCGGCGATGGTGAAGCAGTCATGCACCTCCAGCAGGTCGAGATCGTCGAGCGCCAGCCCGCTATCCGCGAAGGCCTGCTGCCAGACCCGCTCGGCGCCCTCGAAGCGCGTCGGGTCGCGGCGGCTCATCGGCAGGAACTCGTTGACGTGGCGGGCGGCGCGGAACACCACCGCCTTGTCATGGGCGAGCGCGGTGTCGAGGTCGGTCAGCACCACCGCCGCCGCCCCGTCGGTGACCGGCGAGCAATCGGTCCGCTTGAGCGGGCCGGCGACGATCGGGTTCCTGTCGGATGGCGTGCGGCAGAACTCGAAGCCGAGATCCTTCTGGAAATGGGCGAGCGGGTTGACCGCGCCGTTGGCGTGGTTCTTCGCCGCGATCCTCGCCAGCACGTCGGTCCTGTCGCCGTATTGCTGGTAGTAGCGCTCGGCGATGCGCCCGAAGATGGCGGCGAAGCTCCCGTTCTCGCCGCCTTCCTCCTTGACGTAGCTCGCCTTGACCAGCACCTCGCCGATCGCCGCGCCGGCGAGTTCGGTCATCTTCTCGACGCCGACCACCAGCACGCGGCGCGCCTTGCGGGCGGCGATCGCGTTCATCCCCTGGTGGATCGCCGCCGAACCGGTCGCGCAGGCGTTCTCGACGCGGGTCGCCGGCTTGAAGCGCAGATCGTCATCCGCCTGGAGGACCAGCGAGGACGGGAACTCCTGGCGTACGAAGCCGCCATTGCAGTGGCCGATATAGATCTCGTCGATATCGGCCGGGGCGACGCCTGCGTCCTCCAGCGCGCCCAGCGTCACCTCGGCGATCAGGGATTCGAGGTCGCGGTCTTCGTGCTTGCCGAATTTCGTGTGGGACCAGCCCACGATGCATGCGGTCATGCGGATCTTCCCGGGTTCGATTGCGCCCGCCTCGCGGGCCGATCAGGCGGCTGCTATGATTTATTGCCGGCGGGATTTAATCAAGCGGGAGGAGGCAGGGTGGCGGACCACGCCTTCGCGGCGGTGCTGACCGGGCCGCGCAGCTTCGACTACCGCGAGGTGGCGATCCCCGGGATCGGCGCCGACGACGGCGTGCTCCGCATGGAGGCGGCGGGGATCTGCGGTACCGACTACGAGCAGTATGACGGCCGCCTCGGCGCGTCGGGGCGCGGGCTGTTTCCGATCATCCCCGGCCACGGGATCTTTGGCTGGATCGACCGCGCGGGGGCGGACGCGCTCAGGCGCTGGGGCGTCAAGGAGGGCGAGCGGGTGATCGTCGAGACGTCCATCGGCTGCGGCGCATGCCGCTACTGCCAGGACGACCGCATGGTCCTCTGCGACAACAACATGGGTTACGGGCTGCGCATGGGGTTCGACACCCCGCCCCATCTCTGGGGCGGCTACGCCTCGCATCTCTATCTCCATCCCCGCACCCGCCTCCACCGGGCGCCCGACGACATCCCGACCGACATCCTCAGCCTGTTCAACCCGCTGTCCAACGCGGTGCGCTGGGCCGGCGAGCGGCCGCGGACCCGGGCGGGCGACACGGTGGTGATCACCGGGCCGGGCCAGCGCGGGCTGCTGTCGGTGGTGGTGGCACGCGAGCTCGGCGCCGGACAGGTGATCGTCACGGGCACCGGCGCCGACACGAGGCGCCTGGAGCTTGCCCGCGCCCTCGGCGCCGACGCGACGATCGACGTCAGCCAGGAGGACCCCGTCGAGCGCGTGCTCGCGCTCACCGGCGGGCACGGCGCCGACGTGGTGGTCGACGTGTCGGCGCACGCGACCGAGCCGCTGCTCCAGGCCGTCGACATGGTGCGCAAGGGCGGCAACGTCGTCGTCGCCGGCCTCAAGACCGACAACGCGCTCAACGACCTCTACACCGACAAGCTGATCTTCCGCGAGATCTCGCTGCTCGGCGTGCTGTCGTCGGACTGGAGCGACACCGTGAAGGCGATCGACATCCTGAAGGCGCGCTGGCGCGAGCTCGCGGTGCTGTGCACCCACAGCTACCCGGTCGCCGAGGCGGAAAAGGCGGTCCGCGTCCTCGGCCGCGAGATCGAGGACGGCCCCGAGCCGGTGCACATCCACATCGACACGGCCGAGGCGCCCTGAGGCGTCCTTCCCACCCGTCATTTCGACCGGAGCCGTGCGTCAGCACGGCGGCCCCCATCCTCGTCATTTCGACCGGAGCCGTGCGCAGCACGGCGTAGTGGAGAAACCTCGTCCCCATTGGCAGGAAGGTTTCTCCACTCCGCGCCGCCGGCGCTCCGGTCGAAATGACGGAGGGGAGGCGGCGCCAGATTTCTCCGCTGCGCGCCTGACGGCGCTTCGGTCGAAATGACGGAGGGGAGGCGGCGGGAGGTTTCTCCGCTACGCGCTGCGCGCTGCGGTCGAAATGACGGGGGCCCGCTCACTCCTCGACGTAGGGGATCGCGTTCACGTAATCGACCACGTCGGGGACGATCGGGTTCGACTGCTCCTCCAGCACATGCGCGACCAGCCCGGCGGCGCGGCCGACCACCGAGCACGCCCGCATGACCTCGACCGGAAACGCGATCTCGCTCAGCACCGCGCCCAGCGCGCCGGTGACGTTGAGGGTGAGGTGACGGCCCGCCGCCTTGTCGACCTCCTCGCCGAGCATCTTCACCAGCGCGATGTAGTCGCCCTTCGCGCCGTTGGCCTCGGCGATCTCGAACAGCCGGGCGGCGCGCGGGTCCTCCGGCTTGTAATAGGGGTGGCCGAAGCCCGGGATGAAGCGCCGCTGCGCGCGGAACGAGGCGACCGTCTCCGCAAGCCAGGCGCGGCGGTCGCCGTCCTGCGCCATGCAGTCCTGCAGGATCCGGCCGCAGCCCGCCATGGTGCCGGCGAACTTGTTGCCCACCATCAGCAGCCCCGAGGCGACCGGGACCTGGAGGTCGGTCGGCACCGCGTCGTGGACCAGCCGGGCGACCAGGGCCTGCGGCGTGATGCCGTGGTCCATCAGGACGATCACGCAGGCATCGAAGATCCGCCCCTGCTCCCTGGTGAGCTCGCGGCCGGTGACGATGAAGTAGAACGCCTCGGTGAAGCTCATGTGGCCTACGATCTCCGAGAGCACGTCCTTGCCGCGCATGCGGAATTGCGCGGTGTCCGAAGTGGCGCTGCCGATGCGCGTGGTCGGGCCGGTCATGTGAACGCTGTCTCCCTGTTCGATGTCCGGCCGCACTGTGGCAGCGCGGCCGGGCCTTGTCATGCCGGGCCGGCTGTCGCCTTGTCGGAGTCTGGACCGGCGGGTACTATGCCGTGTCGTGGCTCTCAGCCGGTTCATCCAAGGTTGCGGACCGGCGCGACGGGCCCGGACGCCCGACCCGAGGCTCCCCATGAGTACGATGAACAGCGAGATCTACGACGCGCTCATCGACGCTGGCGCCGACGAGGCCAAGGCGCGCGAAGCGGCGAAGTCCGTTGCCCAGTACGATACCGACATCGCCGAGATCAAGGCGAGCCTGCTGGTGCTCAAATGGATGACCGGTTTCGTCCTCGCGTTCGTCGCCGCACTCACCTGGCGGGCGTTCCAGTAGCGGAATCGATATATCCACGTTACCGACAGGCCCGCCACCCGATTGCCCCATCGTTCCGTTGACGGCCCCATGGAATGAGGGTGCGGTCGAGCACGCCGGATTGGGGGTTGCGGTCGGCACGCTATCTGGGCAGCGTAGCGTCGACGCCAATTTCAAGGGAGGATCCCCGACATGAAGAGGATGTGGACTGCGCCGCTCGCAGGCGCGGCGCTCGCGGTTGCCATGGTCGGCGCCGTCGAGGCCGCGAGCCTCAAGCTGCTGACCAGCTGGAACAAGAACAACTGGCCGACCTATGCGGTGCTCCAGCAATATCTGGACAACGTGAAGGAGATCGGCGGCGACACCGTCAAGATCAGCATTTCGGGACCCGAGGTGGTGCCCCCCTTCGAACAGCTCCAGCCGGTCGCCTCGGGCGTGTTCGACATGCTGTTTACCCATGGCGTCTACCACGCCGGGTCGAAGGGCATCGCCCTGGTGGTCGATACGATCGACGTAGACCCGCTCAAGCGCCGCGAGGCGGGCATCTGGGACTTCGTCGACAAGTACTACCAGAAGCACAACAACCTGAAGATGGTCACCCTTCCGGCGGCGAGCTTCTCGGGCTATCACATGTTCCTCAAGGAGCCGCTCAGCCCCGAGGGCGACGTCAAGGGCCGCAAGATCCGCGGCACCCTGTCCTATCACGGCGTGATCCGCGCGCTCGGCGGCTCGCCGGTGGTGCTGCCCGGGTCGCAGATCTATTCCGCCCTGGAGAAGGGCGTGGTCGACGGCGCCTGCTGGCCGGCCGCCGGGATGCTCTCGATGAAGCATTTCGAGGTCGCCAAGTACCGCGTCCGCCCGACCTTCGGGACCTCCAACGTGCCGGTCCTGGTCAACCTCGATTCGTGGAACAAGCTCAACGACAAGGAGAAGGGCGTATTGCTGGCGGCCGGTCGCGAGACCGAGCTCGAGATGCCGTGGGTGGGCAGGCAGATTCTCGCCGACGAAACCGGCCAGCTCGACAAGTTCGGCGTGAAGACGCTCCATCTTTCCGCGGAGAAGGCGGCCCTGGTCAAGAAGGCCTGGAGCACCAGCCTGTGGAAGACCACGCGCGATTGCTGCGGCGACGGGGCGGACGCCCTCTACAAGCTCGCCAAGGACGCGGGCATGACCGACTAGCCCTTCCCGGCTGGACGGGCCAAGCATGACGGGATGCCGGGGACAGTGCGATGGGTGACGTGCTGAATACGCTTGCGCGGCTGCACGACGGGGTCACGCAGGTCGGCTTCCACCTCTCCAAGCTCTGCCTCGGCATCATCGTCTTCGCCTATTGCTACGAGGTCTTCGCGCGCTATTTCTTCGCCGCGCCGACCTGGTGGTCGAGCGAGGCGGTCCAGTATTCGCTCTGCATCGGCGCCTTCCTGATGATGCCCCACGTCACAAAGGAAAAAGGCCATGTCGCGGTGACCGTCATCCTCGACATGATGGCCCAGGAAAAGACCCGGATCCTGTACTGGTTCATCTATCTCGTCGGGTTCCTGGCCTGCGCGGCGGCGACCTGGATCAGCCTCGACGAGAACATCCGCCAGATCGTCAAGGACGTCCACCTGATGAAGGTGAAGCCGATTCCCAAGATCTATATCTCCGCCTGGATCACCTACGGCTTCGCCTCGTCGGCGATCTATTTCCTGCGCATGCTCGACCCGAGGACCCTCGGCGCCGGGAAGCCGGCCAGCGGGATGCACGGCTGACCATGGTCTGGTGGGGCACATTGTCGGGCGGTCTCGCGGTCCTGCTGGCCGCGTTCATGACCGGCGCGCCGATCTTCATCGCCTTCCTGGTGATCAACATCGCCGGCGTGCTGCTGGTGCTCGGCCAGCCCGGCTTCGGCATGGTCGCCAACTCGATCTTCGAGACCACCAACATCGCCGCGCTGTCGGCGATTCCGCTGTTCATCCTGATGGGCGAGCTGCTGTTCCGCTCGGGCTCGATCGACATCCTGTTCGATTCGGTCGACAAGCTGGTCGGCAAGGTGCGCGGGCGGCAATACGTGCTGTGCATCTTGCTGTCGACC
Organism: Defluviicoccus sp. bin129; assembly: GCA_002239065.1. GTDB lineage: Bacteria > Pseudomonadota > Alphaproteobacteria > MPNO01 > MPNO01 > MPNO01. Next base: position 41,842 of record MPNO01000007.1, read on the forward strand.
ATCTTCGGCGCGCTGTCCGGGGCGGCGATGGGGGTCGCGGCGATGATGGCGCGCACGCTCTATCCCGGCATGATCGAGCGCAAATACGATTCACGCCTGTCGACGGGGGCGATCCTGGCCGGCGCGAGCCTGGCGCCGATCATCCCGCCGAGCGTCCTCGTCATCATCATCGGGACCCTGGCCGACGTGTCGATCGCCGGGCTGCTGATCGCCGGAATCGTGCCCGGCCTGCTGCTGTCGGGGATGTTCCTGATCTACATCTTCGCGCGGGTCCGGGCCGACCCGGAGCTCGCGCCCTATGGCGATTCCGACACCGCGCCGGAGGTTTCGCTGTGGGAGATGGTGGTGGCGGTGCTCCGCGTGCTGCCGTTCGCGATCATCATCTTCTGCGTGATGGGCTTCATCCTGCTCGGCGTCGCGACGCCCTCGGAATCGGCGGCGACGGGCGTGCTCGGCGCGCTGCTGACCGCCATCTATTACCGCAAGCTCTCCTGGAAGATGGTCTCCGAATCGGTGTCCTCGGCGGCCTTCATCACCTCGATGATCCTGGTGATCATGGCGAGCTCCAAGATGTTCAGCCAGCTGCTCGCCTTCACCGGCTCGACCCGGGAGCTCACCTCGCTGATCGTGACGCTCGATTTCGAGCCTTACGTGATGCTGTTCATCATGATGCTGATTCCCTTCATTCTCTGCATGTTCATCGACCAGATCGCGCTCATGCTGGTGGTGATCCCGATCTACCAGCCGCTGCTCCAGACGCTGGGTTTCGACCCGATCTGGTTCTGGCTGATCATGCTGCTCAACGTGACGGTGGGCGGGATCACGCCACCCTTCGGCTATACGATGTTCGCCTTCAAGGGATCGGCCCCGCAGGTCCCGCTGAAAGACATCTTCAACGCCACCTGGCCGTTCGTCGGCATCTTCCTGGTGGGGATGATCGTGATCGCCGCGTTCCCGCCCCTTGCAACATGGCTTCCCGGGCTGCTGTAATCGCCGTGACCCAGGGCAGCGCTCCGACCGAGGAGATTTGAATGGAACTCCCGACCGGCAACGAGCAGTTCTTCCGGATGAGCGTCGATTCGTTCGACACCGACAAGGTGTTGGCGAACGCGGCCAGGCAGCGCGACCGGCGGGGCCTGCAGGACGTGCTGATCATCGATGTCGATTCGCACCACTACGAGAGCGAATCGATGGCCGAGATCATGGAATACATGGAGGATCCGGTCCTCCAGCAGCTCGCCCGCTCGGGCGGCCAGGTCGCCCAGCGCGGCGGCGGCATGTTCGCCCTCGGCCGGGTCGGCTACCAGGATGTCGGCGGTCGGGTGACGCGCTACCCGCTCCGGCGCATGGAGCAGACCCCGGCCGACGGCGTGCACCGCGACATCCATCTCGGCCACCGCTGGATGGACGCGATGGGGGTCGACTACACCTGCATGTTCCCGACGCCGATGCTCGGGCTCGCCATGCATCCGCAGCCCGAGGTCGAGACCCACCTGGCGCGCGCCTACAATCGCTGGCTGGTCGAGCGCGTGCTGCCCGGCTCCTCGCGCATCAAGTCGATGCTGTATTTGCCGTTCAACGACCACAACGCGGCGATGAAGATGGTCGAGGACTTCGCCGACTATCCCGGCGTGATCGGCTTCATGGTCACCTCGGTGCGCCACAAGCCGGTGCACGACAACGACTACATGAAGATCTACCGCGCCGTCGAGGAGCGCGGCCTGCCGCTCGGCTTCCATTCCGGCTTCAACTGGGACGACCCGATGTTCCGGACCTCGAACCGGTTCATCGCCGTCCATGCGCTGGGCTTCACCTGGTACAACGTCGTCCACTGCACCAACTGGGTGGTCAACGGCCTGCCCGAGCGGTTTCCCAACTTGAAGACCATCTGGATCGAGTCGGGCATCGCCTGGGTGCCGTGGCTGATGATGCGCCTCGACAACGAATACCGCATGCGCAGCTCGGAATGCCCCTCGCTCAAGCGGCTTCCGAGCGAGTACATGAAGGAGATGTACTTCACCACCCAGCCGATGGAGCGCCCGAACGAGGACTGGCTGCTCGAGGCGACCTTCAGGGCGATGGATGCCGAGAACAGCCTCCTGTTCGCCACCGACTACCCGCACTGGGACATGGACCTGCCGGGGGTGATCTGGGACCTGCCGTTCCTCGACGACAAGGCCAAGCGCAAGATCCTCGGCGGAAACGCGCAGAAGGTGTTCAAGCTCGACGTCAGCGAACGCTTCCCGCAACGCGTGGCGGCGGAGTAACCGCGCGGGCGACCGCGGCGGCACGGGGGAAAACAGGAGACAGGGGCGTCCATGGAAGCCGACATGCTCGGCATGGCCATCAAGGCCGCGACCATCATGGCCGATCCGGAGCGGATCGGCTTTCTTGCCCTCGGCGTTCTGATCGGGCTGGTGCTCGGCGTCATCCCGGGGCTGGGCGGCCTGGTCGGCCTGTCGCTGCTGCTGCCGTTCACCTTCGACATGGACCCCTATACCGCGCTCGCCTTCCTGATGGGCCTGCAGGCGGTGGTGGTGACCTCGGACACCATACCGGCGGTGCTGTTCGGGGTGCCGGGGACGGTGGGCTCGGCGGCGACGATCCTCGACGGCTACCCGATGGCGCGGAAGGGGGAGGCCGGGCGGGCCTTCGGCGCGGCATTCTCCGCCTCGGTGCTCGGCGGCCTCTACGGCGCCTTCCTGCTGGCCATCAGCGTGCCGATCCTGCGCCCGGTGATGCTCGAGATCGGTTCGCCCGAGCTCCTGTCGTTCTGCGTGTTCGGCCTTTCCCTGGCCGCGGTGCTGAGCGGCGGCACGCCGCTGAAGGGGCTGGCGGCGGCCTGTATCGGGCTGATGGTGGCGACCGCGGGCGACGATCCGCAGACCGGGACGCTCCGCTGGACCTTCGATTCCCTATATTTGTGGGACGGGCTGCCGGTGGTGCCGCTGGCGCTCGGCCTGTTCGCGATTCCGGAGATCGCCGACATGGCGATCACCCGGCAGAGGATCGCCTCCGGGGGCCAGGTCAAGTCGGAGATGAGCCAGCTCACCGGCATCCGCGACGTGTTCCGCAACTGGTTCCTGCTGCTGCGCTGCGCCACCATCGGCTCCAGCCTCGGCGCCGTGCCCGGCATCGGCGCCTCGGTGATCGACTGGATCGCCTACGGCCATGCGCTGAGGAGCGAGAAGGACACCGCCACCACCTTCGGCAAGGGCGACGTGCGCGGCGTCATCGCATCGGAGAGCTCCAACAACGCCAAGGAAGGCGGGGCGCTGGTGCCGACCATCGCCTTCGGCGTGCCGGGCTCAGCGTCGATGGCGCTGATTCTGGGGGCGTTCCTGATCCACGGCCTGACGCCGGGCCCCGAGATGCTGACCAAGCATCTCGACGTCACCTACACCCTGGTCTGGTCGGTCGCCTTCGCCAACGTCATCGGAGCGGGGATCTGTTTCCTGTTCGCCAACCAGCTCGCCAAGGTGGCGCTGGTGCGCATCGGGATCCTGGCGCCCGTCGTGCTGGCCGTGGTCTTCGTCGGCGCCTTCCAGGGCTCCCGGCAATGGGGCGACATCTACGCGCTGCTGATCTTCGGTTTCTTCGGCTGGGTGATGAAGCGCATGAAATGGCCGCGCCCGCCGCTGATCCTCGGCTTCGTCCTCGGCAACCTGATCGAGCGCTATCTGTTCATATCGGTCGAGCGCTACGGCGCCGAGTGGCTGGCCTTCCCGGTCGTCATGATCGTTTTCGCCCTCACGCTCTACGGAATCCTGCGGCCGATCCTGAAGGGATACATGGCGCGGCCGCGGGGAGGGGAGAGGCAACGCGCGCAACTCGGCTTCCGGCCGGAGAGCATCAACCCCGATCTCGGCTTCGGGGTCCTGGTGCTCGCGTTCTTTGCGACCTGCCTCGCGGTCTCTTCGCAATGGGAGTTCGGCGCCAAGCTGGTGCCGCAGGCCGTCGGCTGGGCGGGTCTGCTGTTCACGGTCTGGCTCATCCTGGCCGCGATGTTCGTGCGCCCGGTCCGGGTCGAGTCGACGGGTCTGATGGCCGGAGCACCGCAGGGAGAAGAGGGGGGACCCGTCGCCGACGACGTGCATTTCGACATCCAGGCGGATTACGGCGACATGCCTCCCCGCACGATCTATCGACGCGCGGCGGTCTATTTCGGCTGGCTGCTGTTCTTCTTCGGCGCGGCCGCGCTGGTCGGCATCCTGCCCGCCATGTTCCTGTTCCTGGTCGGCTACATGCGCTACGAGGGGAAGGAGAGCTGGACCACGACGCTCGCGGTCGCGGTGCCGATGGGGATCTTCTCCTACTGGCTGTTCCACAAGATCCTGCTCGTGCCGTGGCCGCAGACCGTCTTCGGCGACCTGTTCCCGGCACTCCGCTCCAGCGTCTGGCTCAACCTGTTCTAGCGCGACCCGGCGCCGTGCCGCGGTCCCGGCGGCGGGCGCGGGCGCGGGTGTCGCGCCGCGGTTGGCGTCCGCGGTTGCCGGCTTTCGTCGCGTCGGCCGGCGCGGTGTCCGCCATGGCGTCCCCCGCCACCGCCAGCCGCTGGCGGATCAGGCGCTCGATGCCGTTGAGATGTTCCCGCTCCGCCGGATCGCAGAACGAAAGCGCGAACCCGCCGGCGCCGGCTCTCGCCGTCCGGCCGATGCGGTGGACATAGCTCTCCGGCTCGTTGGGCAGCTCGTAGTTGACGACATGGGTGACGCCATCGACGTCGATTCCGCGGGCCGCGATATCGGTCGCCACCAGGACGCGCAGCTCGCCGGCGCGAAACCGCTTCAGGGCGCGCTGGCGGGCGCTCTGGGACTTGTTGCCGTGGATCGCCTCCGAGTCGACGCCCGCCTTGCCGAGCCGTTCGGAGATCCGGTTGGCGCGGTGCTTGGTGCGCGAGAACACCAGGACGCGGGACATCGCCGGATCTTCCAGTATCCGCGCCAGCAGGGCCTGCTTCTCCCCCGCGCCGACGTGATAGACGCGCTGCTCGACACGCTCCACTGGGGTCGCCCGCGGTGTCACCTCGACATGGACCGGATCGGTCAGAATTTCCGACGACAGACGGACGATTTCGCCCGGCATGGTGGCCGAGAACAGCAGCGACTGGCGCTCGGCGGGCAAGGCCTGGATGATCTTTCGCACGTCGCGCACGAAACCCATGTCGAGCATGCGGTCGGCTTCGTCGAGGACCAGGATTTCGACCGCGTCGAGTCCGAGCCGCTTCTGGTTCAGGAGATCGAGCAGCCGGCCCGGCGTCGCGGTCAGGATGTCGACGCCGCGCCGCAGCGCGTCGACCTGGGGCTTCTGGCCGACGCCGCCGAAGATCACGGTCTGGCGCAGATGGAGGTATTTGGCGTAGGCGCCGAATTCCGCGCCGATCTGGATGGCGAGCTCGCGTGTCGGCGCCAGGATCAGCGCACGCGGCCGGCGGCCATGGCGGTTGTCGCGCGTGCGGGAAAGGCGGTCGAGAATGGGCAGGGCGAAGGCCGCCGTCTTGCCCGTGCCGGTCTGGGCGATGCCCATCAGGTCCCGGCCGGCAAGAAGCTGGGGGATGGCGCCGATCTGGATTGGTGTCGGAACGACATGGTTCCTGTCGGTCAACGCACGCTGTATCGGATCGGCCAGGCCGAAACCCGAGAATTTGCTGTCGGTCACTAAGGATTCCTTATGCGCCAGGCGGCATGGACGGCGCAGTCGACGCCGTCTGCCCATGGCGGATTGCTCTGCCCCGAGGCGCGCGCCGGAACGAGAGGATTTTTCGGTGATTGGGCCCGGGACATGGCGCCGCTCTCGTGCGGCGCATCGCGCAATCGCGAGCCGACTTGCAGGCCCTAGATGGTCTCCCGACCCCGAACTGTCAAGCGGGTCAGTTCGTTGACCCGCTGTCCTCACCGGGGGCGCGCCGGCCGCCGAACGCCCCCGACGGCCTGCATCGGGTCAGGCCGCGATTCGCTCTACATCACCCGCACGGCGTCGTCCGGCTTCACCGTGCCGCCCCGGACGACGAAGGCGTAGACGCCGGCGCATGGGAGCCGCTCGTTGTCGAGCACCGGGACCGGGATGCTGTTGTGCTCGACGACGGTGCGGAGGACCCCCGGGTCCCTGGCCAGGTCCTTCTGGGCGAGTGTCGGGATCGAGCAGCGCGGCGTCGGGTCGGAGATGCGGAGCCTGACCTCGTCGCCGATGGCGAGCTCACGGCCCACCCAGCCGTTCTCCACGAAGCCGCGCGCGCCCTCGGGCGTCGCGATCGTCACATTGGGCCGGAAACGCCGCGCGGCGAAGCTGGACCCGGGGCGGAGCTCGGCAAGCCGCGCCATCGTCGCCGTGGTCATCAGGTGGAGCGCGGCATAGTCGGAGAACCGTCCCGCCATCATCAGCCCGCCGATGTCGACGACGGTCTCTTCTTCGGCGAGCGGGTCGAGACGTTCGACGCTGACGGTCGCGGGCCGCTCCGCGGTCAGCGTGACCGGCCGTCCCAGGGTCGCGGAGAGGCGTGCATCCGCATCCCCCCCGTCGCTGGACACCGCGCTTCCGTCCGGCCAGACGATGCGTACCGGCGGGAGCGGCGCGCCGATGCGCGGCGGCGCGACGAAGTCGGCGGCCAGCGCCAGCAGCCCGCCCCATTTCTTCGGGGTCTTGGCGCTCCCCACCCTGCCGCTGGCCGCGTCGATCACCGCGTAGGCCCGGTCGCCCAGCACGCCGCCCTCGGTGATCGGCGCCTCGTCGAGCTTGCTGCCGGCCATGGACTTGACCGGGTAGCGCCAGAGCGCCTTGACGGTGCCGCCATCGCGTCTGTCGTGCGAAGCCATCGTGGTTTCTCCCTGCGTCCGGGGCGCGGCAACCTGCCGCGGGACACCCGCATCCACGATCTTCGCACAATCCGCGGCGGGCGCCCCGTCAGCCGTTTCCGGCCTTCTTTCGCGTGCGGTGGGGCCGGGACGCGAAATCACACCGGTTTCGAAACCACGACACTCCATTGAACGCGCCAGCGAATTGCCATACATTAGCCATACCATGTATGGCTACGGCCGGCGCATGCCGGCGAAGGAGGCAAGATCATGGCGCTGAAGAAGGTCACCATGAACCTGACCGAGCGAGACATTGCCAACACCGAAGTTCTCACCACTCGGTTGAACACGAGAAACAAGGCATCGACCGTCAGCAGCGCGCTGGCGATCGCCGAGGGAATCACGAAGAAGATCGAAGATGGCGGCGAGCTGATCGTCAAGAAGAAGGACGGTTCGATGGAGACGATCGTCATCGCGGGCCTGAGCGGTGCGAACGCCTGATGGCGGAGGAAGCCAGGCCCGAAGACGCGAGAGATTCGCCTGACGATTGGGGGTCTGTCGCGGAGAGCCCATCGGGCCTGTTGGAATCCGGACCCGCCTATCTCCGCGACCGCTTCTTCTATCGGGTGGTCGGGTCTTCCCTCGCGATCCTCGCGGGACTTGCGCTGATCGGGGCGATCGTTCTCGCAGCCTACGACAAGACCGTACCCGATTTCGTCGTTGCTCTGGGATCGACCGCTATCGGGGCTTTGGCGGGCGTGCTGGTAGCCGACCGGCGTTGAATTCGGTCCAGCGCCCCGTGCGGTGCATCCGGCGCAAGTTTGCGGCTTCGCCCGGCCCCGCTACCCGCCGAGCCAGGGCAGCCAGATCGCGAGAGGCGGGAAGGCCACGATCAGCATTGTGAGCAGCAGCGCGCAGCCCATGAAGGGCAGAGCGGCGAGGCAGATCTCGCCGAACCGCGTGCCGGGCGGCGCCACCCCCTGCATGACGAACAGCAGCAGGCCGAAGGGCGGGGTGGTGAGGCTGATCTCCATCGCCAGCAGCATGATGACGGCGAACCAGATCAGCTTCATGTCCGTCGCCAGGCCGAAATCGAGGCCCAGCACCACGGGGAAGAAGATCGGCACCGTCAGCAGCATCATGGCGAGCTGGTCCATGAACATACCGAGCAGCAGCAGGATCCCGAACATCATCAGCAGCATGACATAGGGCGAGACCTCGAAGCCGGTGATCCAGGCGATCAGCGCGGCGCTCGCTCCCGAGGCGGCCAGCACATTGGAAAACAGCGAAGAGCCGAACAGGATCATCAGCGCGATGACCGTGACCCGCCCAGCGCCCCACATCGACTTCCACATCGCAGCCGCGAAGAACGGCCCGAAGGCGAGGGCCGCGCGGAAATCGCCGCGCAGCAGCGGCACCAGGAACAGATAGGCGACCGCCAGCAGGATCACGCCGACCGATCCGTAGGCCGCCGCCTCGGACGGCGTCGCCACGCCCCCCATGATCAGGGCGATGACGAAGACGATGATCGAGACCATCGGCACGACATCGAACAGGAACAGGACCACGCGCCGGCCCATGGACACGGATTCGACGTCGTAGGACGGCGCGGCCGACGGATCGAGGGTCGCGCGGACGAAAATCAGGATGGTGTAGAAGACCGCCAGCAGCAGCCCGGGCACCACGCCGGCGATCAGCAGCCGGCCGATATCGATCTCCGCCAGCGTGCCGAGCAGCACGGCGAGCGCCGAGGGCGGGATCAGCATGGCGAGCCCGCCGGTGCCGAGGATCGGGCCGATCGACATGCTCTTGCGGTAGCCGCGCCGGGTCATTTCCGGGACCATCAGAGTGCCCAGGAGGGCGGTCGAGCCCATCGACGAGCCGGACAGCGTGGCGAAGGCCGTGCCGCCGGCTACGGTGACGTAGGAGAGACGCGCCGGCACCCGGCCCATCAGCCTTTCCACCGCGTTGAACATCCGGTTGGCCAGCCCGGTATGGAAGAACAGCTCCCCCATCAGCAGGAACATCGGGATCGGCACGATGGCGAAGATCGTCATGTTGCCGAAGGCGTTGTCGACATGCTGGCCGATCGCCGAGTGGACCCGCGTGTCGAAATCGCCGAACCGGCCGAAGATGAAGAAGGCGGCGACCGTGTTGACCGCGATGAAGGCGATCCCGACCGGCAGCCCGACGAACATCAGGAGCAGGATGGAGCCGAACAGGGCGAGCAGGATCCAGTACCACTCCATCTAGCGGGCTTCCGTCAGGCTGCGCCTGGTCTCCTCCAGCTCCAGCCGTTCGTTGGCGATGCCGGCGGCGCCGCTGTGCATGATCTCTCGGCCGAAGATGTACCGCAGGAACTCGACCGCCATGAGCAGGAAGCCGACCGGGTAGGAGACCGTGATCGTCCAGAGCCGCATGCCCCGGTCGTCGCGCAGCTCGTCGAAGGCGAGCGGGTCCTCCATTTGCTCGATGAAGATGCCGAGCGTGTACCAGGCCCAGACCAGGCAGATGACGGCGCACAGCGTCGCGATACCCCGGGACAGGGCTTTCCGGCTGCGTTCCGGCACGGCGGCGGTGAGCAATTCGATATAGACATGCCCCCGGGTCCGCACCAGCCAGGGCGAGCCCAGGAACAGGATGTAGATGAAGCCGTACTCGATCAGCGTGAAGACGAACTGGTTGTAGGCCCAGCCCGCGCTGCGGAAGATCGTCACATAGACGATCGCCAGCATGATGAAGCCGATATAGAGCGCGGCCAGCGCCATCAGCGCCCACAGGAGCCCGGCCCACACCCTGTCGAGGGCGCGCAGGCCCGTCATCGGCTGCCGGTCCCGCCCGTCACACCGACCCCCCGGGAGCGGGAAGCCGGGATCGAGAAGATCCTACTGCTGCTGCCAGAGCTCGCGCAGCTTGGCGACGTGCTCGGTCGGCCGGTTCGCCTTCTTGAGGCGGTCGAGCATGCGGGCATAGGCCGAATCGACGGCGAGCTTGGAATAGACAGCGGCCGCCGGGACGGTGTGGAACGTCATCCCTTCCTTGGCCAGCAGCGCGCGCTCCTTCTTCGACTCCTCGAGCAGGACCTCGCGCACCGCCGTCTCGTTGGCGAGCACCATGTCCTGGACCTGCTTGCGGAGCGCGGCGTCGAGGCTGTTCCACGTCTTCAGGTTGATGAACCAGCCGATATCGGTGTGGTAGAACTCGGGCTCCACCGCGTGGCGCAGGAACTTGTCCCATTTCAGGCCCTTGAGGCCGATGGTGGCCCAGGCGGCGGCGTTGACCACGCCCTTCTCCAGCGCCGAATAGACCTGCGTCGCCGGCAGCGGGTGGGTGGTCGCGTTCATGGCGCGGAAGAAGGCGCCGTAGATCGGGTTGTCGCGCAGCTTCACGCCGTCGAGGTTCAGCATGCCCTTGTCGTCGAATTTCGGTGCGTCCTGCATGTAGATGCGGAACCGGCCGCCCGCCGAGGTCCAGCCCAGGTTCTTGACGCCGAAATATTTCTGCTGGATCTCGTCCAGCATGGCGATGCCGCCATTGGCGCGCACCACCGCCGGGTTGGAAGGCGACGTCGCCACCGCCTCGTTCTCCGGCACCGCGCGGGCGAAGAAGGCGTAGGGCCCGCAATAGAGGTCGACCCGGCCCTTGCGAACGGCGGGCGGCTGCTGGAACATCTTGATCGAGTTGAAAGGCAGCACGTTGATCGCGAGCTTGCCCTTGGTCGCCGCCGTGATGTCCGCGGCGAGCTGCTTGCACTGCTTGGTGTAGATCAGGAAATCCGGGAACGGATAGACCAGGTTCAGCTTGACTTCGGCGGACGCCGTGGCCGTGCCGGCCGACAGAAAGATGGCGGCCAGCAGCGCTCTTGCGGTCTTCGATCTCGACATGGCGGCTCTCCCCTCCCTTTTCCCAGAGTGGCGATAGTCCCACGGCGGAGCGCCGCGGAACAAGGACGCCCGCCGCCGTGTCGGGCGGCGGGCGAACCCTCTACTTGAACCCGAACGCGGCCTTCATCTTGGCGACCAGCTCCGGCGAGACCTTCAGCCCGGCGTTGACCAGCTTGACCAGCTCCTCGCCCGAGATGGCTGCGACCGGCGCGCGCCGCTTCTCGGCATCGGCCACGAACGCCGGGTCCTTCATGGTCGCCATGAAGGATGTGCGGAGCGCCGCGACCCGGTCCTTGGGAACCTCGGGCGCCACCCAGAAGCCCATGCCGATCAGCTCGCAGACCTCGATGAAGTCGATCATCTTCTTGCCGTCTTCCGACTTCACCAGATCCCCGATGCTGGGCACGTCCGGGAGCTCCGGAATGCGCGGCCCGTACTGGATCAGGTGCTTGAGCTTGCCGGTCTTCAGCCAGTCGTTCTTGATCGTCGTCCAGCCGGTCCAGTAGTTCATCCGGCCGTGCACCTCGCCCTGGGCCATCGCCTTGTTGATCGACGCGCCGCCCTTGTAGCCCTTGACGATCTTGAATTTGGTGCCGAGCAGGTGATTCATCAGCTTGGGCATCAGATAGGTCTCGGAGCCGAACCCGGTCGAGCCCATGATGACCTCCGTCTTCTTCACCCCTTCGAGCGTCGTCGCCGGTGCGTTGTGGAACACCGATACCACGCTCGGGCGCTGGGTGATCGAGCCGAGCCACTGGAACCTGGTCGCGTCGAACTTGACGTTGCGGAGGATCGGCGCGAGGACCGAAGGCGCCAGCACCTCGGCCACGGTGGTGCCGTCCTTGGGCGCGGCGTTGTAGACATAGGCCGCGCCCTTGGTGCCGCCGCCGCCCGGCCTGGACTGGACGATCACCGTCGGGTTGCCGGGAATGTGCTTGCCCCAATGCTCGGCCAGCAGTCGGCCGTAGAGGCCGAGCGACGCACCGAGCCCGGCGGGAACGACGATGGTCACGGTCCTGTCCTTGTAGAAGCCCGCGACATCCGCCGAGGCCGTTGCGGCCGTGCCGAGCGCCAGAATCCCCGCGGCCATCCCGAGCGCCGCGCTTGCGCGTTTGAACGACATGTTCTGCTCCTTGTCCTGTTCCTGGTCCCCGAGTCGCCTCGTATCCGGTCCAAGGATACGCCCGACCCCGCCTCGGCGCAAAATCCGCACGCCCGGTTGTCACGCCGAGACCGCGCCAATAGATTGCCGCACGCCTGACTGCCAACGAAGTGATTTCCGCGACTCCGGCCGGGTCGCCGGAGGGAGTGTCCTGCCCATGTCGATGCCCGCCCGCGGATACCGGGATCTGCACGAACACATCGCCGCGCTGCGCGAGGCCGGCCTGCTGATCGAGATCGACCGGCGGATCAACAAGGACACCGAGATGCATCCGCTGGTCCGCTGGCAGTTCCGCGGCGGCATCGACGCCGAGGACCGCAAGGCGTTCCTGTTCACCAACGTGGTCGATTCCAAGGGACGCGAATTCGACATCCCGGTCCTGGTCTGCGGGCTCGCCGCCAACAGCCGGGTCTACGAGATGGGCATGGGCGTGCCGCTGGCCGAGATCAAGGAGAACTGGATCCGGGCGATGAACGCGCCCGTGGAGCCCAACCCCGTGGATGACGCGCCGTGCCAGGAAATCGTCTACCGCGACCGCGACCTGCTCGACGGGAACGGGCTCGACGCGCTGCCGGTGCCGATCTCCTCGCCCGGCTGGGACAACGCGCCCTACACCACCTCGTCGCACTTCATCACCAGGGATCCGGAGACCGGCGTCCAGAATATGGGCAATTACCGGGGGATGCTGAAGGCGCCCAACCGGATCGGCATGAACCCGTCGATCGAGCTCAGGACCGGCGGCTACATGCACTGGGAGGCATGGAAGAAGCGGGGCGAGCCGATGCCTTGCGCCATCGTCCTCGGCTGCCCGCCGGTGGTCTCGTTCACCGCCGTCCAGAAGATGCCGGAAAGGCTCGACGAGCTCTGGGTCTCGGGCGGTCTGGTGGGCAAGCCGCTCAACGTGACGCAGGCCAGGACGGTCGATCTCCTGGTCCCCGCCGAGGCCGAGGTGGTGATCGAGGGCCTGGTCTCGACCGAGCTGCTGGAGCCCGAGGCGCCGTTCGGCGAGAGCCACGGCCATGTCAATCTCCAGGAATACAACGGCTACGTGGACGTGACCGCGATCACGAGACGGCGCGACGCGGTCATCACCTCATGGGTGAGCCAGGTGACGCCGTCCGAATCGAGCGCGATCAAGCGGCCGGCCTACGAGGCGGCGCAGATCGAGCATCTGCGCGACCATCTCGGCATCAAGGGGGTGAAGCACGTCGCCACCCACGAGCCGCTCACCTCGCTGCACAAGCTGATCGTCGTCGTCGTCGAGCGCGAGACGCCGCGCACCGAGATCTGGCGCGCGCTCTACGGCGTGGCCTCGCTGCGGCGCGCCGAAGGCAAGTGGGTGATCGCGGTCAACGAGGATATCGACCCCGACGACACCAACGCCGTGTTCTGGGCGATGTCCTACCGCTCCAAGCCGCATCGCGACGTCGAGATCCTCAAGCACAAGGACGAGGGGCACGGCCCGCGCAGCCTGATCGACTCGGAAGACTCGGCGGTGCTGGTCGACGCGACGCTGAAGGAGACCTTTCCGCCGGTCTCGCTGCCCAAGCGCCAGTACATGGAGGCGGCGGCCGAGATCTGGAACGAGCTCGGCCTGCCGAAGCTGAGGCCCGAGAGGCCGTGGTTCGGCTACGATCTCGGCGAGTGGAACGAGGAACTCGAAATGATGGCGCGCCGCGCGGTGCGCAGCGAGTATTGGGAGACCGGACAGATCATCGCCCAGCGCCGCCGCGGCGACGTCGCGATGAATACCGAAATCCGCACGCTGGACGAAGGCAACCCCGGGGCGAGCGGTTCGGGAAGCGAGGAGGGAGAGCTCACATGGGACGGCTTGACGGACGCGTCGCGATAGTCACCGGCGCCGCGCAGGGAATCGGCGCGGCCTTCGCCCGCGCGATGGCGGCGGAGGGGGCGAAGATCGCCATCGCCGATCTGGATACCGGAGAAGCGGTGGTCGACGAATTGAAGGCCGGCGGCGCCGAGGCGATCGACGTGCCGACCGACGTCGCCGACGAAGACTCCTGCAAGGCGATGGTCGCGCGCACGGTGGCGGAGTTCGGCGGGCTCGACATCATCGTCAACAACGCCGCCGTCTTCACCACGATGGAGCGCAAGCCCTTCGACCAGATCTCGGTCGAGGAGTGGGACAAGGTGCTCGCCGTCAACACCAAGGGCGTCTGGCTCTGCTGCAAGGCGGCGGTGCCGGAGATGCGCAAGAAGAAATACGGCAAGGTCATCTCGATCTGCACCGGGCGGATCTTCAAGGGCTCGCCCTTCTTCCTGCATTACGACGCGTCCAAGGCCGCGGTGCTCGGCATCACCCGCGCGCTCGCCCGCGAGCTCGGCGACGACAATATCTCGGTCAACGCGATCGCGCCGGGCTCGACGATGTCGGAGAACGTGCTCAAGCGCACCAACTGGATGGGCGGCGGGCCGGAACGCACCCGCGCGACCCGGGCGATCAAGCAGGACGAGACGCCGGAGGATCTGGTCGGCGCCTGCCTCTATTTCGCATCCGCCGACAGCGACTTCGTGACGGGCCAGACCATCGTCGTCGATGGCGGCTCGGCCATGTGGTAGATGGCGACCGCCCTGCCGGATTCGACCGCGCGGCGCGCGTACCCGGATTTCCGCGACCATGTCGGCGCGCTCGACCGGGCGGGTCTCCTGTTCCGCGTCGACGAGCCGATCGACAAGGATGCCGAGATGCATCCGCTGGTCCGCTGGCAGTTCCGCGGGGGCTTGCGGGAAGACCAGCGCAAGGCCTTCCTGTTCACCGACGTGACCGACGCGAAGGGCCGGCATTACGACATGCCGGTGGTGATCGGCGCGCTCGCCGCGAGCGCCCGGATCTACGGTATCGGCATGGGCGTGCCGGTCGAGGAGATCGGCGAACGCTGGACCGCGGCGATCGCCAACCCGGTCCCGCCCGTCGAAATTTCGCGCGCGCCCTGCCAGGAGGTGGTGGTCGAGGGCGAGGCGCTGCTCGGCGAAAGGCGGGGGCTCGATGCGCTGCCCGTGCCGATCTCGACGCCGGGTTTCGACGCCGCGCCCTATCTGACGGCGACCGGCTGCGTCACCCGGAACCCGGAGACCGGGGTGCAGAACATGGGGACCTACCGGGCCGGGCTGAAGGCGCCGGACCGGCTGGCGGTCCGCATGGCGACGCGGTCCGGCGGCGCCGAGGGCTATCGCCACTGGCTGCAATACCGCGAGCGCGGCGAGAGAATGCCCTGCGCCATCGTGCTCGGCCCGCCGCCGGCGGTGGCCTATTGCGCGCCGCAGAAGCTCCAGATGGGGCTCGACGAGGTCGCGGTGGCGGGAGGAATCGCCGGCGCACCGATCAATGTCGTGCGCTGCCGGACGGTGGACCTCACCGTGCCGGCGGAATCGGAGATCGTCATTGAGGGTCTGATCGACACCGAGCTCGTCGAGCCCGAGGCGCCGTTCGGCGAGAGCCACGGCCATGTCGCGCTGGAAGACTACAACATGATCATGCGGGTGAGCGCGATCACCCACCGCCGCGGCGCCGTCCTGTGCTCGATCATCAGCCAGGTGACGCCGTCCGAATCGAGCGTCATCAAGCGGGTCGCCTACGAGCCGCTGTTCCTCACCCACCTGACCGACCGTCTCGGCATCAAGGGCGTCAGGCGGGTGGTCATGCACGAGCCGCTGACCAATATCCGCCGGGTGATCTTCCTCCAGTTCGAGCGCGGCGTGCCGCGGACCGAGGTGTGGCGGGCGCTCTACGGCGCGTCGTCGCTGCAATCGGCCTGCGGCAAATACGTCGTCGCGGTGTCGGACGACATCGATCCCGAGAACGCCGATGCCGTGTGGTGGTCGATCGCCTATCGTGCCAACCCGCGCGAGGACTCGGCCGTGCTCGACCATCGCCACCGCGGCCACGGGCCGAAGACCGAGGACCCGGATTTCGAGGACTCGACGCTGCTGATCGACGCCACCCTCAAGGGCGACATGCCGCCGGTCGCGCTCCCGAAGGAAGCCTTCATGGACCGCGCGCGGAAAATCTGGGAGCGCCTGGATCTGCCGCCGCTCAGCCCCGAGAGCCCGTGGGCGGGCTATTCGCTGGGCGACTGGGAGGAGCGCTGGGAACAGGCCGCCGCGCGCGCCGTCGCGGGCGAGTATCTGGAGAACGGCCGGCTCACCGCGCAGCGCCGGCGGCGCGCCGTCGAGCCCGAAACCTCGGTCCGCTGGGTCGAAGACGATGACTGACCGGCGCTACCCCGACCTGCACGACCATATCGCCAATCTGGACGAGGCCGGCCTGCTGGTCCGCGTCGACCGCGAGATCAACAAGGACACCGAGATGCATCCGCTGGTCCGCTGGCAGTTCCGCGGCGGCATCCCGGAAGCCGAGCGCAAGGCGTTCCTGTTCACCAACGTGGTGGATTCGCAGGCCCGGCGCTACGACATCCCGGTGATCGTCGGCGGACTTGCGGCGAGCCGCGAGATCTACCGCCGCGGCATCGGCTGCGAGCTCGACCGGATCGAGGAACGCTGGGCGGAGGCGATCGCCAACCCGATCCCGCCGCGCGAGGTCGCCGACGCGCCGTGCCACGAGCTGGTGTTCACCGACGAGGCGCTCAATACCGAGGGCAACGCGCTGGACGGTATCCCGGTGCCGATCTCGACCCCCGGCTGGGACAACGCGCCCTACACGACGCTGTCGCAATACATCACCCGGGACCCCGATACCGGCATCCAGAACATGGGCAATTACCGCGGCCAGGTGAAGGCGCCGCGCCGCCTCGGCATGAACCCCTCGCTCGAGCTGCGCCCCGGGATCTACGCCCACTGGCAGAAATACCGGGCGCGCGGCGAGCCCATGCCGGCGGCGGTGGTGCTCGGCGCGCCGCCCTGCGTCACCTTCACCTCGACGCTGAAATTGCCCGAGTCGGTCTGCGAGTTCGACATCGCGGGCGGGCTGGTCGGCCACCCGCTGAACGTGGTGCCGGCGAAGACCGTCGACCTGCTGGTCCCGGCGGAGGCCGAAATCGTCGTCGAGGGGTTCATCGACACCGAGTACCTGGAGCCCGAGGCCCCGTTCGGCGAGAGCCACGGCCACGTCAACCTGCAGGAGTTCAACGCGTTCATGGACGTGACCGCGGTCACGCGGCGCCGGGACGCGGTGCTGACCTCGATCATCAGCCAGGTCACGCCGTCGGAATCGAGCACCATCAAGCGGGTGGCGATGGAGCCGCTCTTCCTCGCCCATCTCAGGGATGCGCTCGGCATCAAGGGGGTGGTCCGGGTCGGCATGCACGAGCCGCTGACCAACATCCGCAAGGTGATCGTGGTCCAGGTCGAGCGCGGCCTCGCGCGGACCGAGATCTGGCGCGCGCTCTACGGCGCGGCGTCGCTGCACCGCGCGGCCGGGAAATACGTGATCGCGGTCAACGAGGACATCGACCCGGACAACGCCGACGCGCTGTTCTGGGCGATGGCCTATCGCGCCAACCCGGCGCTCGACCTCGAAATGCTGGGCCACCGCGACCAGGGCCACGGCCCGCGCAGCCTGCGCAATGACGGCGAGGATGCGAGCGTGCTGATCGACGCCACGCTGAAGGAGGATTTCCCGCCGATCTCGCTGCCCAAGCGCGAATTCATGGAGAAGGCCCGGACGATCTGGGAGGAGCTCGGCCTGCCGCCGCTCAAGCCCGAGACGCCGTGGCACGGCTACAGCCTCGGCGAATGGTCAGACGAGTTCGACCGCGCGGCCGCGCTGGCGACGCAGGGCGAGTACTTCGAGACCGGCCGGATCATCGCCCAGAGACGGCGCAAGGACGTGGAGATGAACACCGAGGTGCGCCGGGTGGACGGGGCATCGGAAGACGAACGCGGCTAGTGTTCCAATTCCGACGTCTCCACCCATCTGCACGGCGCCCCCACCCCGTCATGGCTGGCCCCCCTTGTCACCCCGGACTTGATCCGGGGCCCAGGGAAGCCGGGCGACGGCGGTGCCTGTGGCCCTGGGCCCCGGATCAAGTCCGGGGTGACAAAAGGGGGGGACAGGGATGGCAGGTGCGGACGCACCGCAATCCGTGGCCCGATCCGGCGGATGGGCCGGTAACCCTTTGCACCCGATCCAGCCAACCAAACCGGACAGCAGTGGAACAAGTCCGGCCATACGAATTGCGGGGGAAAGGCGCGGCCACGGCGAATGAGCTGTGGAAGCGGGGCACCAGGCGGCGCTGTTCCGTCCCGCCTCCGCTGGACAACACCGAGGCCGCGCGGCTAGACCCTGCGCGGCATGTCCGCCCCGGGAGGAGCGATTGGCTGACTTCGCGACACTGCACGAGATCGTCGCCGCCGCGCGCGGCAACCTGTCGGACGGCGCCTGGGACTATCTGACCGGCGGCGCCGAGACCGAGACCTCGCTGCTGCGCAACCGGCTGGGGCTCGATTCGATCGCCTTCAGGCCGCGCGTGCTCAACGACGTGAGCACCATCGACCTCTCCGGGACGATCGCCGGCCACCCGACGCGGCTCCCCGTGTCGCTCGCGCCGATGGGCTCGCTCGAACTCATGCACCCGGACGGCTCGATGGCGGTCGCGAGGGCGGCCGAGGCGTTCGGCACCGTCTCCTATCTGAGCTCGGTAACCCATCCGGGGCTGGAGGCGGTCGCCGAGGGCACCTCCCACCCGAAGGTGTACCAGCTCTATGTCCGCGGCGGCCGCGATTCGGTCGCCGAGGTGGCGAAGATGGCGGTTTCGGCCGGGTATGTCGCCTTCTGCCTCACCGTCGACGTGGCCCTCTATTCGCGCCGCGAGCGCGACCTGATCAAGCGCTACGTGCCGACCGCGCGCCGTTCGGCCGGCGAGGGAATGGAGTACCAGGCCAGCCTCGACTGGGACCTGGTCAAGTGGTTCAAGGACTCCTTCGACATCCCGCTCCAGATCAAGGGGGTCGCGACGGCCGAGGACGCGGCGCTCTGCGTCGAGCACGGCGTCGACACCGTCTATGTCTCCAACCACGGCGGGCGCCAGCTGGACCACGGCAGGGCGACCGTCGACATGCTCCCCGAGGTGGTCGAAGCGGTCGCCGGCAAGGCCGAGATCGTCGTCGACGGCGGCTTCATGCGCGGCGCCGACATCGTCAAGGCGATCGCCCGGGGGGCCGATTCGGTCGCCATCGGCAAGGTGCAGGGGTTCGGCCTCGCCGCCGCCGGCATGCCCGGCATCGTCCGGGTCCTCGAACTCCTGGAAGAGGAGATGCGCATCTCGATGGGGCTGATGGGGCTGACCCGGCTGGACCGGCTCGACGCGACCTTCCTCCACCCCGCCCCGCCGGTGCGCGAACCCTCGGTATTGTCCGCCTTTCCCTTTCTCACCCTCAGGTCACCGGAGTATTGAGCGATGAACATGCTGCAATTCGACCGCCCGGAACTCGGCGGCAACCGCCAGATGGAATGGACCAGCGACGTCGCGGCCGAGATGCTGCGCCGGCTCGGCATCAAATACGTCTCGCTCAACCCGGGCGCCAGCTATCGCGGGTTCCACGACTCGATCGTGAACTATCTCGGCAACGAGGACCCGCAGATGCTGCTCTGCCTGCACGAGGACCACGCGGTCTCCATCGCCCATGGCTACGCCAAGGTGACGGACGAGCCGATGGGGGCGATCGTGCATTCCAATGTCGGGCTGATGCACGGGCTGATGGCGATGTTCAACGCCTGGTGCGACCGCACGCCGGTCTACGTGATGGGGGCGACCGGGCCGGTGGACGCGCCTTTGCGCAGGCCGTGGATCGACTGGATCCACACCGCCAAGGACCAGGGCATGATGCTGCGGAACTTCGTCAAGTGGGACGACGAGCCGCGTTCCGCCGAGGCGATCGTCGAGACCATGCTGCGCGCAGGCATCATGGCGAAGACGCCGCCGCGCGGCCCGGTCTATATCTGCCTCGACGCGGGGTTGCAGGAGACCCGCCTCCAGGGGGACGTGACGATCCCGGACGCCGCGCGCTTCGACGTGCCGGAGACGCCGCATGCCTCGGCCGAGGCGGTGGCCCGGGCGGCCGACGCGCTGGTCGCCGCCGAGCGCCCGGTGATGATGATCGGCCGGGTCTCGCGCGGCCAGGAGGATTGGGACCGCCGCGTGCGCCTCGCCGAGATGCTGGGCGCCCGCGTGGTCACCGACCTCAAGACGTCCGCGTCCTTCCCGACCGGCCATCCGCTGCATGCCGGCCCGCCGTCGAACTGGGTGCGCGGGCCGGGCGAGGACCTCGTGCGCAACGCCGACGCGCTTCTGGTGCTCGACTGGATCGACCTCGCCGGCACCTTCAAGGCGCTCGGCCTCGGCTACGGCGTCGAGGCCCGGGTGATCGACGTGACGCTCGACTCTTACGTCCATAACGGCTGGTCGATGGACCATTTCGGGCTGGCCGTGGGCGACCAGCGCCTGCTCGCCGACCCGGACGCGTTCGCGGCCCAGCTCCTCGCCGCGGTTGAGGAAAGGCTCGGCGGCCAGCCCGGATTCGCCGGCGGCGATCCGGTGCCGCTCGCCGAACCGGATGCCAAGGATGCCTCCGCGCCCATCGCCCCGCGCGACATCGCGGGCGCCCTCAACCGGGTCAAGGGGGAGAGGAAGATCACGCTGACCCGGGTGCCGCTCGGCTGGGCGGGCGATTCGTACCACTTCGCCGAGCCGCTCGATTACCTCGGCAACGATGGCGGCGGCGGGCTGGGCTCCGGCCCGGGCAATGCCGTGGGCGCCGGGCTCGCGCTGATGGGATCGGGGCGGGTGCCGGTGGCGATCCTCGGCGACGGCGACTTCATGCAGGGCGGCTCGGCGCTGTGGACCGCCGCGCATTACAACATCCCGGTGCTGTTCGTGGTGTCCAACAACCGGTCCAACTTCAACGACGAGGTCCACCAGGAGGCCATGGCGAAGGAGCGCAACCGGCCGGTGGAGAACCGCTGGATCGGCCAGCGCATCGACGACCCGGCGATCGACCTCGCCGGCTATGCCCGTTCGCAGGGCGTCGACGCGGCG
This sequence comes from Defluviicoccus sp. bin129, assembly GCA_002239065.1. GTDB lineage: Bacteria > Pseudomonadota > Alphaproteobacteria > MPNO01 > MPNO01 > MPNO01. The sequence continues at coordinate 62,693 of MPNO01000007.1, forward strand.
GGTCCGGTCGAGACCGCGGGCGAGCTCCCGGCGGCGCTCGATGCCGCCATCGCGGCGGTCGAGAGCGGCAAGCCCTTCCTGCTCGACGTGGTGGTCCAGCCGGGCTACAGCGCGCCGATGGTGACCCGCGCGAGCGGCGAGGCGTCGACCGGCACGGCGAGCTGAGGCGGCGCCAATTCGTCACGCCCGGACTTGATCCACTGCTGTCCGGTTTAGTTGGCTGGATCGGGCGCAAGACGTTGGTGCAGAAGGGTTACCGGCCCATCCGCCGGATCGGGACACGGATTGCGGCACGGGCACACCTGCCATCCCTGTCCCCCCCTTTGTCACCCCGGACTTGATCCGGGGCCCAGGGCCACAAGCACCGCCCGCGCCCGGCTTCCCTGGGCCCCGGATCAAGTCCGGGGTGACAAAGGGGAGGGCGGCGACGGTCTCGCCCATCGGGGCAAAGCCCGCGTCGAAAAGCTGAACCGGACAGCAGTGGAACAAGTCCGGCCATGACGCGGGGAGGGGCCGGTCACTGCAGGTCGTTCGATACGCCGGCCCCGGCGCGCTGCTCAGGATGAGGTGCGTGTCAGGATTCGGCACCCGCGTCCCATTCGACTCCGGTCGAGAAGGCATCGCCGCGGACTTCCACCTTATGACGCAGGCTGCCGATCAACCCGGCGTGCCGCCGTTCGAAGGGGAGCAGACGCGCGACGGGCTTTCCTCGTTTGGTGATTACGAGGCCGTCCTCGCCGAGGTCGTCGAGCAACGCCAGGCGGCGGTCCCGGAATTCGGTTGCGCCGATCGTCTTCATCGTCGGCTCCCTCGGCTGACGGCCATCATACATCGTTCGGCGGGATTCTATCCAGGATTGTACTAGAGCCTGATTTCCTCCCCCAGCAGCGGAAATGCGCCGAGCTCGGTCGCTTCGGTGACTGCCGGCGCCTCCGTTACGTAGCCCGGATCCAGCTGGTCGAGCGCGGTGACGCCGACCAGCCCCATGGCGTTGTGCATCTCCGCCTCGAGAATTTCCAGCGCTCGGATCAGGGTGGCGGTGCCGCCGACGGCGAGCGCCCAGGCCTGGAGCCGGCCGATGGCGACCGCATCGGCGCCTAGCGCGACGGCCTTGAGGACGTCGGTGCCTCTGGCGATGCCGGAATCGAGCACGATTTCCGCCCTGCCGTCGACCGCCGCCACCACCTCGCGCAGAATGTCGATCGCGCCCTGGCCGTGGTCGAGCTGGCGCCCGCCGTGGTTGGAGACGTAGACCGCGTCGATCCCGTGCTCGACGGCCATCTCGGCGTCCTCGGCGGTCTGGATCCCCTTTAGGATGAAGGGAAGCCCGCCATGTTCCTTCATCATCGCCATGGTTTCCCAGGTGATCCTGGTCTGCCATTCGCGCCCGGTCTGCGTGCGGACGCTGGGCGGCAGCCAGCGGGAGAGCAGCTGGCGCTCGCGGCGGCCGTAATGCGCCGAATCGACGGTCAGCGCCAGCGCCGCATAGCCGGCGTCGCGGGCGCGCGCGACGAGGTCGCGGATCCAGCAATCGTCGCCGCGGATGTAGATCTGGAAGATCTTGGGGTGGTCGACCGATTCGGCGATCTCCTCCAGCCCCGGCTGGGTGACCGTCGACACCATCTGGAGCGTGCCGAAACCGGCCGCCGCCCGGGCGACGGCGATAGCGCCGTCCGGGGTGATCGTCTGCAGCGAGCCGATCGGGGCCAGCAGCACCGGGATGCGCAGAGAGTGGCCGAGCAGCGTTCCGCTCACGTCGATTTCCGAGACGTCGCGCAGCACCCGGGGACGGAAGGCGATGCGGTCGAGCGCGTGCCGGTTGCGCCGCATCGTGGTCTCGGTCTCGGCGGCGCCGGTGATGTAGTTCCACACCGGCTGGCTGACGCTCGCGCGGGCGGCGCGGATGATTTCCTGCGTGGTCTCGAAACGCTCGGTCATGGGGTGCTCCGGTAGTTGGGTCTGCCGCGCCGTTGACAGTGGCCGCGCCAGCGACGAAACATGATCCCACGCGGGCGCGGTGCGGAGAACCATGGCCAACATTCTGGAGATTTCCGAGGTCTCGAAGACCTACGATCTGGACAGCGAAAACCCGGTCCAGGCGCTCGACCGGGTCACGCTCGACGTGGCCCAGGGCGAGTTCGTCTCGGTGATCGGCCCGAGCGGCTGCGGCAAGTCGACCCTGTTCAACATCGTCGGCGGGCTGATCGGCCAGTACGAGGGCAGCGTGCGGATCGACGGGCGCCCGGTCGACGGCGCGCATCGCGATGTCGGGGTGGTGTTCCAGGAGGAATCGACCTTCCCCTGGCGGACCACGCTCGACAACGTCGCCTTCCCGCTCGAGGTCCAGGGCATGGCCAAGCCCGAGCGCGAGGACAAGGCACGGAAATTCGTCAGCCTGGTCGGTCTCGACGGGTTCGAGAACCACTACCCGGCGCAGCTCTCGGGCGGGATGAAACAGCGCACGGCGGTGGCGCGGACGCTCGCCTACGAGCCGCGCATCATGCTGCTGGACGAGCCGTTCGGCGCGCTCGACGAGCAGACCCGCATGCTGCTCGGCGACAAGATGCTGGAGATCTGGGCGGCGCTCAACCAGACCATGCTGCTGATCACCCACAACATCACCGAGGCGGTCCAGCTGTCCGACCGGGTGGTGGTGATGTCGTTCCGCCCGGGCAAGATCAAGGAGGTGATCTCGGTCGACCTGCCGCGCCCGCGCTCCTCGGAGGTGATTTCGACGCCCAAATTCGGCGAGTATGTCGGCAGGCTGTGGACCCTGCTGCGCGAGGAGGCGTCGCGCGGGATGGTCGAATCGGAGGCCGAGCTCGCCGGGCGGTAGGGGGCTTTTCGCGGCCGTCGCGCGTTTCGGATAGACTGTCGCGGCTGTACATCAGGAGGAAACAATGGCTCGATATGTGAAGACGGCGGCGCTGGCCGCAATGGCGGTTGCGGTCGCCGCCGCGCCCGTCGCGGCGCTCGACAAGGTCCGCATGGTCAACAGCACCAAGGTGGTGTTCGAGACCGAGCATCCCTATGCCGCCAAGGAGAACGGGATCTTCGAGAAATACGGGCTCGACGTCTCGATCATCCACGGCTCGGGCGGCGCGGCGTCGCTCCAGGCGGTGATCACCGGAAGCCAGGACGTGGTCTGGGGGAACGGCGTGCTCGGCGTGGTCTCGGCCTACGCCAAGGGAGCGCCGGTCCGCGTGCTCGGCAGCAATATCCGCGGCGTGCCGGACCTCTACTGGTATGTGAAGACCGACAGCCCGATCAAGAGCTTCAAGGACCTCAAGGCGAGCGACGAGTTCGTCTATTCGCGTCCCGGCTCGACCACCAACCTGGCCGTGCTGTTCATCAAGGAAGCGCTCAACGTCCCGGCCAAGGCGGTCTCGGTCGGCGGGCCGTCGGGCTCGCGCACCCAGCTCATGTCGGGCCAGGTGGCCACCGGGTGGTCGGTCTTCCCGCTCAACAAGAACCTGCTGCGCGAGAAGAAGATCCGCATCATCGGCACCGGGGCGGCGGCCGCGGCGCTGACCGGCACCACCATCCGGGTGATCGTGGCCAACGTGAACTGGCTCGAAAAGAACCGCGACGCGGCCAGGCGCCTGATGAACGCGCTGACGGAAGGCCAGGCGCGCACCTATTCGAGCGACGAGCAGCTCCAGGCCTATGCCAAGCGCTGGAAGCTCAACTACGAGGACATCAAGTCGGCGCCGATGGACACGCCGCTCAACTCCTCGACCTTCCTGCCGGTCGCCGGGCTTGAGAAGATCAACCAGATCGCGCTGGAGAACAAGAAGATCAAGAAGCTGCTCACCGCGGAACAGCTCCACGAGCTGGTGCATCCGATGGGCAACAAGCCGATCTAGTCCGCCGCGTACGGACGGCGCGGGATGACGGGTTCGTTCAGGCTGTCGAAGTCGCCCGTCCTGGTCGGCGCTCTCGGGGTCGCGGTGTTCCTCTGCGTGCTCGAGATCGCGGTCGAGACCGGGATGGTGATGGAACTCGTCGTCCCCCGCCCGTCCGACACCTTTCTCGCCTTCCCGCCGGTCCAGGAGGACATGGACCTGGTGGGCAACTTCTTCGTCACCCTCGGCATGACCGCGGCCTCGACCGCGATCGCGCTTTCGATCGGGGTGCCGTTCGGCTATTTCCTCTACCGCAACCGGCGCTACGGCATCGCCTATGAGGGCTGGCTCGCCGCCGCCTTCGCCGCGCCGACGGTGCTGCTCTACCCGCTGTTCCTGGTGATCTTCGGGCGGACCTATCTGACCCTGATCATGATGGGCTTCATCCCGGGCGCGATCCCCATCGTGATCCAGACCCGCCAGGGCCTGCTCGGCGTGTCGCAGACGCTGCTCAACGTCGGGCGGAGCTTCAACGTCTCCGATCGCGAGATGTTCTGGAAGATCCAGCTTCCGAGCGCCGTTCCGACCATCTTCACGGGCATTCGGATCGGGGTGATGTATACTCTCGTCAACATCGTGGCGATCGAGTACCTGATCGATTTCGGCGGGCTGGGGCGGATCGTCTCCGAAATGTATTTCCGCTTCGATACCCCCGGCACCTATGCCAGCATCGTCGCGGTGATCCTGGTCAGCGTGTTCTTCTACTGGGGCTTCGGGAGGATCGAGAAGTGGCTCAGGCCGGTGTAGTCCGAACCGCGGCGCCCGCGATCGCGACCGACCGCGAGGCCTCGGTGTTCCGCATCCGCGTCCTCACCGTGATCTGTCTGCTGGTGGCGTGGGAGGGGCTGGCGGCGCTCGGCGCTCTCGAGATCCTCTACGGCGACGTGATCCCGTCGTCGTGGAAGATCGCGGTGGCGGTGTGGGGCGAGGTCACGGCGGCGGATTTCTATCGCGACCTCGGCATCACCTTCGCCGAGCACATCGTCGGCTTCATCGTGGGCTCGGCCATCGCGCTCGCGCTCGGCATCGCCATGGGGGTGAACCCGCTGCTGCGCAAGGCGATCGAGCCCTATCTCAACGCCATCGGCTCGACGCCCAAGATCATCTTCCTGCCGATCCTGTTCCTGGTCTTCGGCACCGGGATCGATTCCAAGATGGCCAAGGGCGCGCTGTCGGCGTTCTTCCCGGTGGTGTTCTCGACCGCGCTCGGCATGATCCTGATCAACCCGGTGCTGCTCCGCGTCGGCCAGTCGTTCAACCTCAACCGCTGGCAGACGGTGGTCAAGATCTACATCCCGGCGATGGTGAACCCGGTCATCACCGGGCTCCGGCTGGGCATGGCGATCACCGTCATCGGCGTGCTGGTCGCCGAGCTCAAATTTGCCGACGGGGGTCTCGGCTACCGGCTGGGGAACTACTACGAGCAGTTCAGGATCGCCGAGATGTACGCGATCATACTGATCATCTTCGCGCTCGCCGCGCTCGCCAATATGGGCATGACGCGGCTGCAGACCTATGCCAACCGGCATCAGGGCGGGGCCGGGGCGCACAGCCTCTCGGTCGCGACCAACTGAGGCGCCGGCACAGGATTGACCAGGAGGAGACGGGAATGGCAAAGGAGATCTTTGTCGCCAAGTCCGACGACCTGCCCGACGGCGAGCGCAAGATCGTTCCCAACGGCAATTCGGAGATCGGCGTCTACCGGGTGAGGGGGCGGCTGTTCGCCTACCAGAACCTGTGCGCCCACCAGGGCGGGCCGGCCTGCGAGGGGCTGCTGATGGCCAAGGTCGAGGAGGTCATCGCCGAGGACAAGACCTATCAGGGGATGCGCTTCAACCACGACGAGATGCACATCGTCTGCCCCTGGCACGGCTGGGAATACGATCTGGAGAGCGGCGTGATGGTCGCGGATCCGACATTCCGCCTGCGGAAATACGACGTCGTCGAGAAGGAGGACGGCATCTATGTCCTCGCCTGAGCAGCCGGAGGACGAGTTCGGCGACCTGCTCGCCGATGTCGGGGAGGAGACGGGCAAGCTCCAGGCATTCGCCGAGAAGATGCTCGAACTCAAGGAGGGCGAGGAGCCGCCCGACGCGCTGATCCAGGAGGGACTCACCGCGCTGACCAGGCTCTACACGGTCAAGTTCCAGGTCGGCGAGCGCTGGTCGCCTTTCGTCGACGACCGCGCGATGCCGGCGACGGCGGTGATGATCATGTGCACCGCCATGCTGCGGGCGGTGAATGTCGAGCTGTTCGAGCTCGGCATGTGGCAAGCCTGGTCGGGCGCCTGACGGAGACGGGAAATGGATATTCCGACAAGCGACATCCACAAGATGAGCGTCGAGGAGTTCGACACCAAGAAGCTCCTGATCAACGCGGCGCGCCAGCGCGACCGGCGCAAGCTGGAGGACGTGCTGATCGTCGACGTCGACTGCCATCACTACGAGAACGAGTCGCTCCGCGACATCATCCAGTACATCGAGGACCCGGTGATCAAGCAGACCGGGCTGCTCTATTCGGGCAGCGGCACCGGGGCGCAGACGCCGCTGCTCCCGGGCGTCGTCGGCTACCAGGACGTCTCGGGCCGGGTGATGCGCTACCCGCTGCGCAAGCTGGAGCAGACGCCGGCCGACGGCACCCACCGCGACGTCCATTTGTCGCTCAAGTGGATGGATGCGATGGGGGTCGATTATGTCTCGATGTTCCCGACGCCGATGCTGCTCCTCGGCCTGCACCCGCAGCCCGAGATCGAGGTCGCGATGTCGCGCGCCTACAACCGCTGGCTGGTGGAACAGATCCTGCCGCAGAACGAGCGCATCACCTCGATGCTCTATCTGCCGTTCAACGACCCCGAAGCCGCCTACAGGATGGTGGAGGAGTTCGGCGACAGGAAGGGGGTGGTCGGGTTCTCGGTGGTGTCGACGCGCTACAAGCCGGTCTACGACAACGCCTATATGAAGACCTACCGGCTGATGGAGGAGATGGGCAAGCCGCTCGCCTTCCACGCCTCCTATAACTGGAACGACCCGCTGCTCGGCGCCACCAACCGGTTCCTCGTCACCCACGCGATGGGCTTCACCATCTACAACGCCATGCATTGCGCCAACTGGGTGATCAACGGCCTGCCCGAGCGTTTCCCCGGGCTCAAGGTGGTGTGGATCGAATCGGGGCTCGCCTGGGTCCCGTGGCTCATGCAGCGCCTCGACAACGACTACCGGATGCGCAGCTCCGAGGCGCCGTCGCTGAAGAAGCTGCCGAGCGAGTACATGCAGGACATGTACTACTCGTCGCAGCCGATGGAGGTCCCCAACGATCTCGACGTGCTCGAGATGACGTTCAAGATGATCAAGGCCGAGACCCAGCTCTGCTGGTGTTCCGACTACCCGCACTGGGACATGGACCTGCCGAGCGTGATCTACGACCTGCCCTTCCTCGACGAGACGGCGAAGCGCAACATCCTCGGCGAGAACGCCCGCAAGCTGTTCGACCTCGACGTCTCCGGCCGCTTCCCGGACTACACACCGCCCGGCGGCGGCGCGTGAACGCCGCCACGGCCCCCCCGGCCCCCCGACACGCGCCCGGCCCCCCGCCCCCCCCCCCGCCGGCGGCCGCGGTGTGACCGCCGCCCGGGCCCGCCGGTCCCCCGCCGAGCCGGCGGCCGCGCCGACGCTCACCGAAGGGCTGGTCCCGCTGATCCGCGCGCGATCCATCGCGCCGGCCGATCTCGACGCGATGGCGCTGATCGTGCTCGACGGCATCGCCAACATGCTGGCCGGCCGGGCGACCGAGCCGGGGCGGATCCTGCGGCGCTGGGGCGCCGACCGGCGGGACCCCGGGCGCCGCGCCCTGGTGATGGGCGGCTGCATGCACGTCCTCGAGGTCGACGACCTGCATCGCGGCTCGGTCACCCATCCGGGATGCGTCGTCATCCCCGCCGCGCTGGCGCTCGCCGACGGGGAGGAGGCGGACGGCGAGACCTTCCTGCGCGCGGTGCTGCACGGCTTCGAGGCGGTCTGCCGGGTCGGCATGTCGGTCGGCCCGGCCCACTACAGGGTCTGGCACAACACCGCGACCTGCGGACCCTTCGGCGCGGCGATGGCGGCCGCTTCGCTGATCGGGCTCGACGACGAGGCTGCGGTCCACGCGCTCGGCAATGCCGGGACCCAGTCTGCCGGGCTGTGGGAATTCCTCAACACAGGCGCGATGAGCAAGCATTTCCATGCCGGGCGCGCGGCGGAAGCCGGGGTGGTCGCGGCGGAGCTTGCGGCGGGGGGGGGGGGCGGCGGGCCGCGCGGGCCCGGGGGGGGGGCGGGGGCGGAGCTTGGGGGGGGCGGCTTCGCCGGGCCGCCGGCGATCCTGGAAGGGCCGCAGGGTCTCTACGCCGGCGCCTGCCCCGACGCGGACCCGGACGCGGTGCTGCGCCGCCCGGATGCGCCGTGGCAAGTGCATGCGACCTCGATCAAGCCCTGGCCGTCCTGCCGCCACACCCATCCCGTGATCGACGCCGCGCTCGAACTCTCGGCGCGGGTCGACGCGGCGGAAATCGCCGGAATCGAGGCGTCTACCTACCGGGCGGCGGTCGATGTCTGCGACCGGCCGGCGCCGACCTCGCCCTACGAGGCGAAGTTCTCGCTCCAGCACTGTATCGCCGCGGCGCTCGCCGACGGCGCCGTCGGTTTCGAGTCCTTCGAAGCCGGCGCGCGCGACCGGCTCGCCGGGCTGCGCTCCCGGGTGAGGGTGGGGGCGGGCGAGCCCTACATGTCGGACTATCCTGCCGCCTGGGGCGGCGCGGTGACGGTGGCCTTCTCCGACGGCAGGCGGGTGAGTGCCGCCCGCCGGCAGTGCAAGGGCGATCCCGAAGCCGCGCTCGACGGCGACGCGATGGCGCGGAAGGCGCGCGAATTGCTGCGCTTCGGCGGGGTTGCCGAACCCGAGACCGTCATCGAGGGCGTGCTCGCCATGGCCGGCGGCGGCAAGGTGCCCGCCTTCGACATCTGAAAGGACGGGGGATGGCGGATTCCGCACAGGTCGCGAAGGCGGAAGCCTTCAGGGCGCTGCATGACGGGCCGGAACCGCTGGTCCTGGTCAACGCCTCCGATGCGTCGATCGCCCGCATCGTCGTCGAGGCCGGCTATCCCGCCATCGCCACCTCGAGCGCGGGCATCGCCTGGCTGATGGGCTATGCCGACGGCGAGAACATACCCCGCGAGGAAATGCTCTGGATGGTGCGCCGCATCGCCGAGCGCGTCGACGTGCCGGTGACCGCCGACATGGAGGCGGGCTACGGGACCGAGCCCAAGGCGGTGGCCGACACCGTGCGCGCGACCGTCGAGGCCGGGGCCGTGGGGCTCAATATCGAGGACGGCACGATCCGCTCGTCCGAGCCGCTGCTCGATTTCGACCTCGCGGTGGCGCGGATCGCCGCCGGGCGCGAGGCGGCGGACGAGACCGGCGTGCCGGCCGTCCTCAACGCGCGCTGCGACGTGTTCCTGCGCGGCGGCACGGGCCCGGAGGCGCTCGCCGAAGCGATCCGCCGCTGCAACGCCTTTCGCGAGGCCGGCGCGGACTGCCTGTTCGTTCCCTTCGCGCGCGATGCCGAGACCATCGGCGCCCTGGTCGAGGGCATCGACGGCCCGGTGAACATTCTGGCGGGCGCGGTCTCCCCGCCGATCCCGGAGCTCAAGCGGCTCGGTGTCGCCCGGGTGAGCATCGGCGGGCTGCTCTCGCTCGCCTACGCCACGCTGGCGCGCGACGCCGCGGCCGAGCTCGCCGATGGGGGCGCCTACGGCTTCGCCAGGGGCGTCATCCTGCACCCGGAGATGAACGCCCTGATGGCGGGCGCGTAGGGCGATTCCAATCCGACCCCGTTCGCTCTACCATTCGCGCTGCGGCGCGGGCGAAGCGCCGGGGAGGATACGATGAAGACAATCGAGATCACGCCGGACGAGATGGAGAGCCGGATTTCGCGCTATCGCGCGCTGGAGCCGCTGCCGATCCAGCAGGACCCGGAGATACCGCAGGAGGCGAACGACGTCGTCTACGCGCGCAAGCTGCTCTCGGTGATCGGCCTCGGCGGCGAGGTGGACACGCCGATCAACACCGGCGCACCCATCGTGGATGCCGCCGGCATGACCATGACGATTGCCGTCTGCCCGCCGGGCCAGGGCCCCTCGCTGCACGCCCATCTCCAGACCTACGAGACCTTCACCGTGCTCAAGGGCCGCTTCGAGGTGACCTGGAACGACGACGGCAGCGGGCGGGCCGAGCTCGGCGAGTTCGACACCATCTCGGTGCCGCCGAAGGTCAACCGCGCCTTCCGCAATATCGGCGACGGGGAGGGCATCCTGCAGGTGCTGATCACCGGCGGCGTGCACGACATGACCGATATCGACCTAGCGCCCTCCAGCGCGGTCAAGCTGGACGCCATCGGGCCGGGGCTGAAGGAGAAGTTCGCGGCCAAGGGCCTCACCTTCACCGCCCGGAAGGACGCCGCCTAGCCGCTCGCCGCCCTGATCCCGGCGATTGTGGCGCCGGGCAGGATCGCGTCGGGGTCGATGCGGAGCTCTATGAGAGCGGGGGCGTCGGCCTCCCGGGCGCGTTCGAAGGCGTCGGGAAAATCCTCGGTGCGGGTCACCGTCTCGCCGTGGAGGCCGTAGGCCCGGGCCAGCATGGCGAAGTCCGGGTTGGCGAGATCGGTGGCGATCACGCGGCCCGGGTAGTGCCGCTCCTGGTGCATGCGGATGGTGCCGTAGCTGCCGTTCTCGACCACCAGGAAGGTGAGGTTGCGGAGGCGCTGGGCTGCGGCGGTCGCGACCTCCTGGCCGTTCATCAGGAAGTCGCCGTCGCCGCACCATGCCACGACCGCGCGGTCGGGGTGCAGCAGGGCGGCCGCCACCCCGGCGGGCACGCCGTAGCCCATCGACCCGCTCTGCGGCGAGAGCTGGGTGCGGAACCCGCGATAGCGGTGGAAGCGGTGCAGCCATTGCGAGAAATTGCCGGCGCCGCTGGCGACGATGGCGTCTTCCGGCAGCACGCCTTCGAGATGGCGCACCGCCTGGGCGAGGTCGAGCGTCCCCGGCATGTCGGTCGGCTCGGCGAAGGCCTCGTAGGCGGCGCGCATCGCGGCGCGGCGTTCCGCCCAGGGCGGGTCGGCGATCGGTTCCAGCGCGGCGAGCGCGGCGGCGAATTCCGCCATGCCCGCGTTGATCGCGAGGTCGGGCTGGTAGACCTTGCCGAGCTCGTCGATCCCCGGATGGGCGTGGATCAGGCGCTGGCGCGGCTTGGGGAGCGCGAGCAGCGAATAGCCCTGGGTGATGACCTCGCCGAGCTGGGCGCCGGCCACCAGCAGCAGATCGGCGTCTCCGATCGCCCGGGCGAGGGCCGGGTTGGCGCCGAGCCCGACCACCCCGACATAGGCCGGATGACGGTTGTCGAGCAGATCCTGGCGGCGGAACCCGACGGCGACCGGCAGGTCGCTGGCCTCGGCGAAGGCCCGCAGGTTGTCGCAGGCGTCTTGGGTCCAGCCGCTGCCGCCGGCCAGCACCACCGGGCGCTCCGCCCCGGACAGCATGTCGCGCAGCCGCTCCATGTCCCAAAATGCCGGGCTCGCCTGCACCTCTTCATAGCCCGCCCCGTCCTCGGTCTCGGCGCGGTCGGTCTGCATGTCTTCCGGCAGCGCCAGCACCACCGGCCCGGCCCGGCCGGAGGTCGCCGTGCGGAAGGCGCGGTTGACGTATTCCGGAATCCGCGCCGGGTCGTCGATCTGGCCGGTCCACTTGGCGAGCTCGCCCATCATCCGGCGGAAGTCGATCTCCTGGAAGGCCTCGCGCTCGGCCATGCCGCGCGCGACCTGGCCGACGAACAGGATCACCGGCGAGGAGTCCTGGCGCGCGGTGTGGATGCCGACGCTCGCATTGGTCGCTCCGGGGCCGCGGGTGACGAAGCAGATCCCGGGCCGCCCGGTCAGCTTGCCGTAGGCCTCGGCCATATAGGCCGCGCCGCCCTCCTGACGGCAGGTGACGACGCGGATCCGATCGCTGACGTCGAACAGCGCATCGAGGGTCGCGATATAGCTCTCGCCCGGGACGCAGAAGATCGTGTCGACCCCGTGGGTGAGCAGCGCATCGGCGAGGATCTGCCCGCCGGTCCTGATATTGCTGGTCATGTCTCGATGAACTCGTCCACGAAAACGGTGTATCTCTGCAATTTCGGCTTGTCCGCGTCCGCCGGGTCGACATAGCGGATCGAGCTCTTGCCCTTGAGCCGGCGCGGCAGGATCATCGCCCGCGAGAAATGCCCCGGCCGGTCGTCCGGCGCCCAGGCATGGACCGGGTCGGGGCCGGCCTCGAACCAGGCATCGTAGGGGCCGAGCTCGGTCGTCTCGTCATGCACCCGGACGTTGAACCCGCCTTCGAGCAGGCAGCGTATGCCGCCCCCCTGGTGGGTGTGGGTGTAGGCGATCCCGCCCGGCGGCAGCTCGACCTTGTCGCAGCGCAGCAAGTACCCGTCCGGATCGTCGAGCCGGAGCGCCGCTTCGAGCTTGAGCTCCGATCTCACGCCTTCGCCCGTCGGAACGCCCTGGCCCGGGTCGAGCTCGTAGCGCAGCAGGCACGCACCTTCCGCGCGGGCGGCGATGGACATGGTGCCGGTGTGAAACAGCGCCGAATTCGCCGAGAGCGTCGCCGTCCCGCCGCCGGCACGGATCGAGGCCATGCCGTCGGCCACGTAGATCGCCCGGATCGCCGGGGGCAGCGGCTCATCGAGGGCGGCATTCGCATCGAAGTCGTCCCGCGAGAGACGGAGCAGGTGGTCCGGCATGGGGGTTCCCGATATCGCAGGCGCCCGCTACGCAGGGCGGCCCGGCTACCTAAACACACCGTCCGGCCGGCCACAACACGCGGTTCGAACGCGATTGGACCGGGTCTCGCCCCGGGGTATCATCCGTGACCCGCCAGGCAGCACTGGAGTTCGTCAGGTGACGATAAATCATACAGTTAAGGTCTATCCTTCAAAGACTGCCTTAGCGCGGGAAGATCAGCTCGCGTGGAAAATCGCGGCCGTCGCGACCGATCCCGTCGCGGTCGAGCCGGCGGTCGTCGACATGGCGATCAACCGGATCGTCGACAACGCGGCGGTGGCGGTGGCGGCGCTCAACCGGTCCCCGGTCGCGACCGCGCGCGCCCAGGCACTCGCCCATCCGCGCGAGGGCGGGGCGGCCGTGTTCGGCATCTCCCCCGACCGCCGTTTCGCCGCGGAATGGGCCGCCTGGGCGAACGGGACGGCGGTTCGCGAGCTCGACTTCCACGACACCTTCCTCGCCGCGGATTATTCCCATCCCGGCGACAACATCCCGGCGCTGCTCGCGGTGGCGCAGCAGACGGGCCGCGGCGGCGCCGACCTGGTGCGCGGCGTCGCGACCGCCTACGAGATCCAGATCGACCTGGTGAAGGGGATCTGCCTGCACGCCCACAAGATCGACCATATCGCCCATCTCGGGCCCTCCGCGGCGGCCGGGCTCGGGACGCTGCTCGGGCTTTCGACCGAGACGGTCTACCAGGCGGTGCAGCAGGCGCTGCATATCTCGGTGAGCACGCGGCAGTCGCGCAAGGGCGAGATTTCCAGCTGGAAGGCGTTCGCCCCGGCCCATGCCGGCAAGCTCGCCATCGAGGCGGTCGACCGGACGATGCGCGGCGAGGGGGCGCCGTCGCCGATCTACGAGGGGGAGGACAGCGTCATCGCCCGGGTGCTCGACGGGCCGGACGCGGAATACACCGTGCCGCTGCCCGCCCCGGGCGAGGCCAAGCGCGCGATCCTCGAATCCTACACCAAGGAGCATTCGGCCGAGTACCAGAGCCAGGCGATCATCGACCTCGCCTTCCGCATGCGCGAGCGCATCGCCGATTTCGAGGCGATCGAGCGTATCGTGCTGCACACCAGCCACCACACCCACTACGTGATCGGGACCGGCGCCGGCGACCCCCAGAAGATGGACCCCGGGGCGAGCCGCGAGACCCTCGACCACAGCATCATGTACATCCTCGCGGTCGCCTTGCAGGACGGCGAATGGCACCACATCCGCTCCTACGCCCCGGAACGCGCCCGGCGTCCCGACACGGTCCGGCTGTGGCACAGGATCTCGACCGTCGAGGACCCGGAATGGACCGCGCGCTATCACGAGCCCGACCCGAACAGGCGGGCCTTCGGCGGGCGGCTCGAGATCGCGCTGAAATCGGGCGAGACCCTCGTGGACGAGCTCGCCGTCGCCAACGCCCACTCGGCAGGCGCGCGCCCCTTCGCGCGGGCGGACTACGTGCGCAAGTTCGAGACCCTGGCCGACGGCATCGCCGCGCCGGACGAGCAGCGCCGTTTCCTCGACCTGGTCCAGCGCCTGCCCGATCTGGGACCCGACGAAATCGGCGGCCTGAACGTCGCCGTCGATCCGGCGGGCCTGGTCAACGCCGAGCGCGACGACAGGGGGATTTTCTAGCGTCTTCCGCGAGTTTCCGGCGAGCCTCTTGCCCCAGCCGGATGGGGAGAAGGAGCCGCTGGGGTGGCGCCCGATGGGCGCCGGGTTCGGAGATGTCCCGGCCCCTGGGCCCTGAGCGCCGCCCTTGTCCGCCTCCCAAGCCTGCGGTAGCGTCGCCGGGTTCCAACCACCTTGCGGGGAAACCATGCGGATTGCCCAGACCTTGCTGGCCTTGGGATTGGCCCTCATTGTGACAGCCTGCGACATACCGCTGCTGCCCGGGGTCTAGCAGGGAAGGGGCGACGCCGGATGACGGCGGGCGGCGCCCGGGAACGCCTCTGCGGCGTCCTCGATCGTCTCGGGTACGTGACAGCCCCGCGAGGCCGCTCCCGCGCCGCCGGCGGGCCGGCGCGGAGGGGCAGTCGGCACCCTCTTTGCCCGACCCGCCGCTGAATATATTGGTGCAATAGATCCAGTTCGATGGGGTAGCGGAGAGGGGGATTTTCCGATGCTGTTCGCCACCAGGACGGCGGCCGAGAAGCGGGCCGCGTTCCGCGCGGCGCTCGATTCGGGGGCGCTCTTGCAACTGCCCGGCGCGTTCTCGCCGCTGGTCGCGGTGCTGGTCCAGGAGAAGGGCTTCGACGGCATCTATATCTCGGGCGCTGCGCTGTCGGCGGATCTGGCGCTCCCCGATATCGGGTTGACGACGCTGCCCGAGGTGGCCGCGCGGGGGCACCAGATCGCGCGGGCGACCGACCTGCCGGCGCTGATCGACCTCGACACCGGGTTCGGCGAGCCGATGAACGCGGCGCGCTCGATCCAGGAGATCGAGGATGCCGGGCTGGCGGGATGCCATCTGGAGGACCAGCTCAGCCCCAAGCGCTGCGGGCATCTCGACAACAAGGTGCTGATCCCGGCCGCCGACATGGCGCAGAAGATCCGCGCCGCGGCCGACGCCAGGCGCGATCCCGGCTTCCTGCTGATGGCCCGCACCGACGCCAAGGCGTCGGAGGGGCTGGAAGCGGCGATCGACCGCGCCAGGGCCTATGTCGATGCCGGCGCCGATGCGATCTTCCCCGAAGCGCTCACCACGATCCCGGAATACGAGGCGTTTCGGGCAGCCGTTTCGGTGCCGCTCCTGGCCAACCTCACCGAGTTCGGAAAGACCCCGCTGCTCACCCGCGACCGTCTGGTCGAGCTCGGCTACAACATCGCCATCTACCCTGTGACGACGCTCCGCCTCGCCATGTTCGGGGTCGAGGAGGGGCTCGACGTGCTCAAGGCGGAGGGCACCCAGCAGGACGCGGTGCCGAGGATGCAGACCCGCAAGCGGCTCTATGAGCTGCTGCGCTACGAGGATTACAATCGATTCGACCAGAGCCTCTTCAATTTCAGGGTTTGAAGCAGGGCGGAAGAAGGGAGGGTCGGATGGCCGAGCCGCAGATCCAGAAGGGCCTCGCCGGGGTGACGGTGGACACCACCGCGATCTCCAAGGTGGTGCCCGAGACCAACTCGCTCACCTATCGCGGATACGCGGTGCAGGAGCTGTGCGCCGAAGCCTCGTTCGAGGAAGTCGCCTGGCTGATGTGGAACGGCGAGCTGCCCGACGCCGACGAGCTCGACCGCTTCAAGGCCGAGGAGGCGAAGCGGCGCGAGCTCTCGGACGACCATATCGAGGTGATCCGCCGCATTCCGCCCGCCGCCCACCCCATGGACGCGCTGCGCACGGCGGTCAGCTATCTCGGGACCATGGAGATCGCCTGGGGCGGCGAACCGGAGCTGGCCGACCGCGACCGCGCGCTCGACCTGTTCGCCAAGATTCCGACGATGATCGCGACGGACTACCGGTTCCGCACCGGCGAAGTGCGGATAGCACCGCGCGAAGATCTGCCGATGGTCGAGAACTTCTTCAACATGTGCTTCGGCGAGGTGCCGCCTCCCGAGGTCATCAAGGCCTTCGATACGTCGATGATCCTCTACGCCGAGCACAGCTTCAACGCGTCCACCTTCACCGTTCGCACCATCGCATCCAGCCGTTCGGACATCTTTTCCGCGGTCACCGGCGGCATCGGCTCGCTCAAGGGCCCGCTGCATGGCGGCGCCAACGAGGCGGTGATGAAGATGTTCCTCGAAATCGGCGACCCCGATACCGCCGAGCAATGGATGCGCGAGGCCATCGCCCGGAAGAGGCTGGTGATGGGCTTCGGCCACCGGGTCTACAAATCGGGCGATTCCCGCGTGCCGACCATGCGCAGCTGCCTGGAGGATCTCGCCGCCTGGAAGGGCGACGATACCTGGATCCGCATGTCCGACGGGCTGCAGAAGGTGATGATCGACGAGAAGGGGATCCATCCCAACCTCGATTTTCCCGCCGGCCCGTCCTACCACATGATGGGATTCGACATCGAGATGTTCACGCCGATCTTCGTGATGAGCCGGATCACCGGCTGGACGGCGCATTATCTCGAACAGAACCTCGACAACCGGCTGATCCGCCCGCTCAGCGCCTATGACGGCGTGGCGCAGCGCCCGGTGCCGCCGATCGGCGAACGCTGAGGCGCGCCGTCCCCGTCAGTGCCAGTCGTCGATGCCGAGCGCGGCGCGCTCCTCCACCGTCTGCGCCAGCTTGAACGGCTCGACCGGGATACCGGTCGCATCGGCGATCCGCACCACCGCGTTGAACGACGCGACGACGCCGGCGGCGTCGACGAAGCCGGCTTCGCCGACCGCCGCCACCAGCGCGCGCCGGGCGGGGGCGATCGCCGCGTCCGCGCCCTCCAGCACCGCTTCGGCGAAGTCGAGCAGCGGGCGGCCATGCGGCACGCCGCCGTCGCCGTCCCCGGAGATCCCGTCGAGCGAGTAGCTCTCGCCGTAATGCCTGCCGCTCTCACGGAGCAGCATCGCGTGCCCGGCGGTTCAGTATCGGCACCGGTTGATCATCGACACCCGGGCGGCGAGGAGTTCCATCTGCGCGTGGCTGATCGCGCGGTACTCGGTGGCGAAATCCTTGAGCGCGAATTGCGGCAGGTAGATCGCATCGTCGAGATCGAAGAACGCCGCGACCTCCGCCGGCACCAGGCTCATCCCGCGGTGGATGTTGGCGACGAGATCCGGGGTCTTGTCGCCGTAAGGGTTGGGGTCGCCGTCGGCGATGTCTTCGGGTTCCAGGATGGGGAGCCAGGCGAGACCCCGCCGCGCCCCGGCCGGCCGGTAGCGCGACGGCTCGCCCGGCACTGGCCCCCGCGCCGCCCCGCCCGGCCGGTGGCGCGCGGGCTCGCGGGCCCCGGGCCGGGCCAGCGCGGGGCGCGGCAGGCCGAGCCCCTTCGCCAGCGTGTCCAGCGCCGTCGCGATGGAGACCACGCCGACGATCTCGACATAGCGCGGCTCGCTCAACCCGCTCGCGACCGTCTCCCGCAACCAGGCCTCGGTCAGCCGCCCGGAATCGGTACGGATGCGGTGAATCGCCTCCACGACGTCGTCGGGCAGAGTGCTCGTCGAATCGTGGGTTCCGTCGACGGCGAAGGGCGAGAGGGCGGCGGCGCGTTGGCGGCAGAGCGCGCATTCCGGCGCTTCGCGGCACGCCGCGACCATGGCGAGCCGCTCCGCCCCGGTCCACCACGTCCCCGGCCGGGCGAGGTGGTCCCAGGCGCGACGCCAGGCCTCGTCGAGATCGGCGCGCACCGCAAACGGGGCGAGGTCGGAAAGCATTTCACCGCTCATGACCCGGTCTCCTCGCGCTGGCGCCGCCGCTCGACCGCGTCGCGGCGGGTGATGAACAGGAGCGCCGAAATTATCACAGCCGTGCCCGCGGCCGACCAGACGTCCGGGATTTCGGCGAACACGGCGAAGCCGAACAGGGCGGCGAGCGGCATGCGCAGGAAGTCGAGCGGGGCGATGATCGTCACCTCGCCGGCATCGTAGGCGCGGGCGAGAAAATTCTGCCCGACGCCGCCGAGCACGCCCGTGGCGACCAGCCAGCCGAGCTGGCGCCAGTCCGGCGTCTCCCAGGTGAGGATCGCCGGCGGCAGCAGGAACAGGGTGCCGAAGAGGAAGAAGTAGAAGACGATCCGCGCCGGCGGCTCGGTCCGCGACAGGCTCTTGAGCGAGATGATCGCGCCGCTGGTGAGCACCGCGCTGCCCAGCGCGATCAGCATCGCATGGTCGATCTGGCCGTGCGGCTTGACGATCATCACCACGCCGACGAACCCGGCGATCGTGGCGAATGTCCGGTCGCGGCGGATGGCCTCGCCCAGGATGAGCCCGGACAGCAGGATCGACCAGAAGGGCGAGGTGAAGGAGAGCACCATCGCGTCCGACAGCATCAGCCGCCCGACCGCGTAGACGACGCAGGCGAAAGACGCGATCCCGAAGAACGCGCGCAGGAAATGCGTCTTCAGCCGGCGCGTCGCGATGCCCGCCGGGCCGACCCGGACCAGCCAGGGGACGAACAGGACCAGCGCCACCGAGGTGCGCATCAGCGCGACGACGAAGAAGGGAAGCTCGGTCGCCATCTGCTTGATGATCGCGAACATCGCCGTCAGCAGGGTGACGGCGGCCAGCATCCACAGGATGCCGCGCAGATTGTCGAGCTTCGGACGGTAGGCGCCCGGCTGCGGCGCCCGCTGGTCGTTCACCGCTCTACCGCAGCTCTGCGCGGGCGAGCCGTTCCAGCCAGCGGACGATTTCGGTGTGGTCGCGCGCGGGCTCGAGGTTCTGCTGCGCCTGGGCCCAGATCTCGCGGCTGAGCGCGGCGAAGGGGGTTGCGGTCCCGGTATCCCGGGCGAGGTCGAGCGCGATGTCGAGGTCCTTGACCATGAGGTCCATCGAAAAACCCGAATCGAAGCCGCGCGAAAACACGAACTGGGCGAGCTTGTTGCGCGTGGCGTTGTTCATGCCGGTCGAGGCATTGACCACCTCCGCCATCGTCTCCGGTGCCAGCCCGAACCGCTTGCCGACCAGGAACGCCTCGACGGCGGCCAGGAACCCGGCCGCGCTGATCGTGTTGTTGAGCGCCTTGAGCGCATGCCCCGAGCCGATCGCGCCGGTGTGGACGACACGCTTGCCCATGGCCTCCAGCACCGGCCGGCAGCGTTCGACCAGCGCCGCCTCGCCGCCGGCCATTATGGTGAGCGTGCCCTCGACCGCGCCCTTGCGCCCGCCGGAGACCGGCGCGTCGATCATGCCGACGCCGCGCCCGGCCAGCGCTGCGGCGAGCGCGACCGTGCCCGAGGGCTCGGACGAGCTCATGTCGATCAGCACGCCGCCATCGGCGAAGCCGTCGGCGAGCCCGCCCGCGTCCAGCGCGGTGCGGGCCACGTCGGCGCCGGTCGGCAGCATGGTGATGACGGCATCGCTGGCCGCGGCCACCCCGGCGGGGCCGTTGGCAGCCTGGCCGCCGGTCGCTTCGGCGGCTTCCCGCGCGCGCCCGGGCTCGGTGTCGTGGAGTCTCAGCGCGTAGCCGGCCCGCGCGACGTGCTCCGCCATCGGGCGGCCCATCGCGCCGAGGCCGATCATGCCGACCCTGCGCAGCTCCATCGCGCACGCCTTCCTGCCGGTTCCCGCGGATCGCGCATCCTATCGCGCCGCGCGGGGCCGCGAAACGGGGTGCGCCGGAAGCTCAGGCGGCGAGCGCCTCCTGCGCCGGGATGTGATCGCGGTCCTGCGCCTCCGCCACCGCGCCGTGGGTCAGCCGTCCACGATGGACGTTGAGCCCCCGGAGCAGATGCGGATCGCCCAGCATCGCCTCGCGCCAGCCCTCGACGGCGAGCTTGCGGATGTAGGGCAGGGTGGCGTTGTTGAGCGCGAGCGTCGAGGTCCTGGCGACCGCGCCCGGCATGTTGGCGACGCAGTAATGCACCACCTCGTCGACCACGAAGCTCGGGTCCGAATGGGTCGTCGGGCGGCTGGTCTCGCAGCACCCGCCCTGGTCGATGGCGACGTCGACGATGACCGAGCCGCGCTTCATGGCCGCGACCATGTCCCCGGTCACCAGCCTGGGCGCCGCGGCGCCCGGCACCAGCACCGCGCCGATCACCAGATCGGCTTCGACGACCTCCTGCTCGATCGAGTCGGCGCGCGACTGGCGGGTCGTGATCACGCTGCGGAATTCGAGATCGAGCGCGGCGAGACGGCGATGCGAGGTGTCGAGCACGGTGACCTGCGCGCCGAACCCGTTGGCGATCAGCACCGCGTTGGTGCCGACCACGCCGCCGCCGATCACCACCACCCTCCCGGGCCGCACGCCGGGCACCCCGCCGAGCAGGATGCCGCGCCCGCCATGTTCGGTCTCCAGGCAATGGGCGCCGGCCTGCACCGCCATGCGGCCGGCCACCTCGCTCATCGGCGCCAGCAGGGGCAGCCCGCCGTATTCGTCGGTCACCGTCTCGTAGGCGATCGCGATGCAGCCCGAATCGATCAACCCCTGGGTCTGCGCCGGGTCCGGCGCCAGATGGAGGAACGTGAACAGCACCTGGCCCTCGCGCAGCATGGCGATTTCGGACGGCTGCGGCTCCTTGACCTTCACGATCATGTCCGCCCGGGCGAACACCTCGGCCGCGTCGGCGGCGATCCGCGCGCCCGCCGCGACATAGTCCTCGTCGTCGATGCCGATCCGGTGCGCGGCGCCGGTCTCGACGATCACCTCCTGCCCCGCGCGGACCAGCTCGCGCACCGGGCCGAGCGTCATGCCGACGCGGTGCTCTTCGGCCTTAATCTCCCGGGGTACGCCGACTAACATGGGCCCCTCCCTTTCGGTCCCCGCCGGGACCGGTTCGTCAAACATGGGTCGCTTCCGGTTCGACCACAAGGAGTTTCAGCATGCGCGCGATTGTTGCCAACGCGATCGGACCCCCGGAAGAGTTGAGGGTCGAGGACCTGCCCGATCCGGTGCCCGGCCCCGGCGAGGTGCTGGTCGACATGCGGGCGGCGGCGGTCAACTTCCCCGACCTGCTGGTGATCGAGGGCAAGTACCAGATCATCCCGCCGCACCCCTTCGTGCCCGGCAAGGAGGGGGCGGGAGCGGTCGCGGCCGTCGGCGAAGGCGTCGAGGATCTCGCGGTCGGCGACCGGGTGATGGTGCAGGTCGAATGGGGCACCTACGCGCAGAAGCTCGTCCTCGCCGCCGATCACTGCTTCCCGATCCCGGACGGGATGGGCTTCGACGAGGCCGCGGCGATCGGCATCGCCTATCAGACCGCGCATTTCGCGCTGGTCGCCCGCGCCGCGGTCAGGGAGGGGGAGCGGGTGCTGGTCACCGCGGCGACCGGGAGCGTCGGGATCGCCGCCATCCAGCTCGCCAAGGCGTTCGGCTGCACCGTTCTCGCCGGCGTCACCACGATGTCGAAGGCCGGGGTCGCGCTCGAGAACGGCGCCGATCACATCGTCGACCTCACCGCCGGGAACCCGCGCGAGTCGATCCGCGACCAGGTGCGCGAGGCCTGCGGCGCGGTCGACGTGGCGATCGAGAGCGTCGGCGGCGCGGTGTTCGACGGCACCGTTCGCGCGCTCGATTTCGGCGGCAGGGCGGTCGTCGTGGGCTTCACCAGCGGCGAGATCGCATCGTTTCGGACCAACTACGCGCTGTTGAAGGTGATCGCGGTCACCGGCGTGAACTGGGCGGCCTATCGCGACCGGGATCCGGGCTGGGTGCGGCGCGTGCAGGGGGAGATTTTCGACCTCTACTGCGAGGGCAGGATCGCGATCCCGGTCCAGGCCACATTCCCCATGGCCGAGTACGTCGAGGCCTTCGACGTGATCCGGGACCGCAGGGTGCGCGGCAAGGTCGTCCTCAGCCTGGACTAGCCCCGCCGGCGCGCCTTCCAGCCGACCGCGGCCGGCGAGTAGGACAGAAGGGGCGGGCGGGTCATCTGACGCTTGAAGGCCGCGTATTCGCGGAGATTGGACACCGAAGGGGTCCGGACCCGGGGCCGCGCGGGGCGATGAATCATCGGTTTGAAAAAGGACATGAGGATATGCATGGCCCATCCTCCTTTGCGCACCGTGGCTTGCGTCGTCTTCGGGTGCGCACTCTGTGCGCCTGAACCGAAACATAGGCGCACTCGGTGCGCAATGCAAGTTGAAATGCGCACTTTGTGCGCCTAAGATCGAATCGTTCTTTTGATGATTCGGTGAAGCCGTTTCAGCCGTGACCGGGGATCGCGAGAGTGGAAAGGCGCCCGCGCCGGCGATGTCGCCTGCCCAGTTCAAGCGCTGGCGCAAGTCGCTCGGCCTGTCGCAGAAGGAGGCGGCGGTGGCCCTCGGGCTGAAGCGGCGCATGCTGCAGTATTACGAGAAGGGCGAGCGCAACGGCGAGCGGGTCCGGATCCCGAAGACCGTGCGGCTCGCCTGCTACGCGCTCACGCAGGGCTGTGAGGACTATTCGGGGCCGGGCGGGTAGGCCTATCGGGTAATGATTTCGGGCCCCATGAGCGCGATCGGGATCCAGGTCGAGATCCACGGCACGTAGGTCACCAGGATCAGGAACACGAACATGATGCCGACCCAGGGAAGGGCGGCGCGCACCACGTTCATCACCGACATCGAGGCGACGCCGGCGGTCACGAACAGGTTGAGCCCGACCGGCGGCGTAATCATGCCGATCTCCATGTTGACCACCATGATGATGCCGAGATGGATCGGGTCGATGCCGAGCTCGATGGCGATCGGGAAGACCAGCGGGGCGACGATGATCAGCAGCCCCGAGGGCTCCATGAACTGACCGCCGATCAGCAGCAGCACGTTCACCACCACGAGGAACAGGATCGGCCCGAGCCCGGCGGCCAGCATCGCCTCGGCGATGTCCTGCGGGATCCGCTCCTCGGTCAGCACGTGCTTGAGGATCAGCGCGTTGGCGATGATGAACATCAGCGCGACGGTGAGCTTGCCGCCTTCGAGCAGGGTCTTCTTCGTGTCCGGGTGCCACAGCACGCCGAGAGTCCGCGTCGCGAGCGCCAGACCCCGCGGTCCGGCCTCGGCGAACGGCCCCATGTCGCGATAGACGAAATTGGCGATCAGGAAGGCGTAGACCGCAGCCACCGCGGCGGCCTCGGTCGGGGTGAAGATCCCGCCATAGATGCCGCCCAGGATGATGAAGATCAGCAGCAGCCCCCAGAACGCGTCGCGCGCGGATTCGAAGAGCTCGCGCCAGCCCGCCCAGGGCTGCGAGGGAAGGCCGCGGACCCGCGCGGTGACGTAGATCCCCGCCATCAGCATCAGCCCGGCGACGATGCCCGGCAGGATGCCGGCGAGGAACATGCGCCCGACCGAGACGTCGGTCGCCGCGGCATAGACCACCATCACGATGGAGGGCGGGATCAGGATGCCGAGCGTGCCGGCATTGCAGATCACGCCGGCGGCGAATTCCTTCGAGTAGCCCACCTCGCGCATGCCGGCGATGACGATCGAGCCGATGGCGATCACGGTCGCCGGGGAGGAGCCCGACAGCGCGGCGAACATCATGCAGGCGACCACCGAGGCGATGGCGAGCCCGCCCTTGATGTGGCCGACCAGCGCGATGGCGAAGCGGATGATGCGCCGCGCCACCCCACCGGTCGACATGAAGGTCGAGGCCAGGATGAAGAACGGGATGGCGAGCAGCGTGTAATGCCCGTCGAAGGCGGAGAACAGGGTCTGCGCGATGGAGGCGAGCGAGCCGTCCGAATGGAGCACCAGGAACAGGATGCTGGAGAGCCCGAGCGAGACCGCCACGGGCACGCCGATCACCATCAGCAGGATGATGAGCCCGAACAGGAGGGCGACCGTCACCCCTCAGCCCTCCGGGCGGTCAAGCTCGGCGGCCTCGTGCGAGGCGATCACCGTCGTCTGCGTTCCGCGGGCGATGGCGATCCCCGCCTGGACGAACCGCCAGGTGAGCAGCGTCATGCCGATCGGGAGCGCCGCGTAGGGGATGAAGCGGGGCATCTTCTCGTATTCCTCGCCCTCGTTGAACCAGTCGGCGAGGAACTGGAGGAAGCCCGGCATCGGGATGTCGTTGACTTCGAGGAAGGCGCGCTTGGTGGCGAAGGGGTACCAGTACTCCCACGACCCGATCAGCAGCAGCACGGCGAAGGCGAGACAGGCGGCGACCGAAACCAGGCCGAGCGCGCGCCTGGCCGCCGGACCGAGCGCGTTGACCAGAAGGTCGATGCCGAGATGGAGCGATTGCTTGACCGCGTAGGACGCGCCCAGCAGGACCAGCCAGGCGAACAGGAAGACCGTCGCCTCCAGCGCCCACAGGAGGTTGTCGTTGAAGACGTAGCGCGCGACCACGTTGGCGAAGGTGATCACGGTCATCAGGCCGAGGAAGACCGCGATCAGGGTCTCTTCGATCCGGTCGAAGAGTTGCGCGAATCCGGACTCCGACGGGTTCGCCATGCCCCGCTACCGGGCCGACCGGCCCCGCCCGGTCGGGCCCGGGCGGGGGTTCGCTGGCAACGCGCGGGTCAGCTTCCGACGTTGGCGGCCTGGGCGGCCTGGATCAGTTCGGCGCCGACATCCTTCTCGAACTTCTGCCACACCGGCTGAAGCGCCTTGACCCAGGCTTCGCGCTGCTGCGCGTCGAGGCTGCGGATCTTGCCGCCGGACTCGACGATCTTCTTCCGGTTCTCCTGGTTCACGGTCCAGGCTTCCTTGTTGCGCTGCACCGTGACCTCCATGAGAATCCTGGCGAACGGATCGCGGACGTCCTTGGGCAGCCCGTCCCACCATTCGGTGGAGGTCACGACGAGGTAGTCGATGATGCCGTGATTGGTCTCGGTCACGCCGTCCTGCACCTCGAAGAACTTCTTGCCGTAGATGTTGGACCAGGTGTTCTCCTGGCCGTCGACCACCTTGGTCTGGAGCGCGCCGTAGACCTCCTTGAAGGCCATCTTCTGGGGGTTGGAGCCGAGCTGCTTGAACTGGGCGACCAGCACGTCGGAGGGCTGGACGCGGAACTTGAGCCCCTTGGCGTCCGCCGGCACCAGCAGCGGCCTGTTCGCCGACAACTGCTTCATGCCGTTGTGCCAGAATTGCAGCCCCTGGAGGCCGCGGCGCTTCATCGAGTCCTTGAGCGCCTGGCCGGCCTCGGAATTCTGGAACCGGTCGACCGCGGCGATGTCCTTGAACATGAAGGGCAGGTCGAAGATGCGGAACTTCTTGGTGAACTTCTCGAACTTGGACAGCGACGGCGCGGCGAGCTGGACGTCGCCCTGGAGCATTGCCTCCAGCACCTTGTTGTCGTCATAGAGGGTGGAGTTGGGGAAGACCTGCATGCAGGCCTTGCCGTTCATGTCGGCGTTTACCCGCTCGGCGAGCAGCGTCGCCGCGATCCCCTTCGGGTGCTTGTCGGTGTTGGTCACGTGGCTAAACTTGATGACCATCTCGCCCTTGTCGCACTTGGCGGATGCCTGTGCGGCGAGACCGGCCACGGCGACGGCCGCGACAACGCTGACGATCGCTTTCTGCATCGAAACTTCTCCTCTCAGGAATGCGGTGACGGGGACGGGGTTCCGGTCCCCGTCCGTCCTGCCGGCACGGTAGGTAATCGCGCCATAACGGTCAACGTTCCCGTCCGGTTTCCCCGGCTCTAGCCGGCAATGGCGCGGTGCAGGTCGAGCAGGTCGAGGACGGTTTCGGGGTCGCGCCTGCCGAAGCCGCATTCGGTGCCGATTCCGAAGCCGGACACCACGCGTTCGGCCGCGGCGATGCGCCGCCTCGCGCCCGCGATCCCGTCGGTGAAGTGGACCAGCCCGAGATGGAGCCGGGTCGCCGGGTCGAGCGCGAGGTCGCGGAGCGGCGCGAAATAGGCGTCGTCGTCGCGCGCGCGCGGGACCGGGATGTGGACCCAGTCGATCGGGCGGGCAACCGAAGCGGCGAGCGCATTGGAGATGCGGACGAGCACCGCCGCGTCCTCCGGCTCCTTCCAGTGCCGGTGGTTCATGTCGCCGTAGCAGAGATGGAAGCCGAGCTCGACGCCGGCCGGCACCGCATCGCCGAGCCGCGCGATGCGCTCGAGGAGCGGCCCCTCGGGCGCCGCGCCGAGGAAGGGGAGGGGGAAGAGCCCCTCGAAGATGCTCATCTCGGTCGCCACGTCCCACTGCACCGCGAGCCTGGAGGCCGGCACGGTCCGGCAGATTTGGGCGAGTTCGGCCAGCAGGCGGGCCTCGTAGAGCGGCGCCACCGCGCCCTGGTCGCGATAGGCGATGAAGGAATAGACCGGCGCGAAGGGGGTGGGCAGGCAGACCTGGAAGCGGCAGCGTTCCGGGATGCCGCCCTCCGCCGCGACCGCGGCGAAATCGCGCCACGAGGCGGCGGCCTCGCGCGCGTAGCCGAGCTCGCCGAAGTCGAGATCGTCCGCGCCGCGGCCCGGCGCGAAGCGAAACGGCGGCCGGAGCTGGTAATCGCGCTCCTTCGCCTCGGCTTCGACCAGCGCCACCTGCTCGGCGAACACGCGATGCTGCCACGCGATCCAGTTCCTGCGGATCCCGGTCTCGCCGTCCGGTATGCGCGCCAGACGGTCGCCGAGGCGCCGTCCCGCCTCGCGAAAAACGGCGGCAGCGTCTTCCAGCGGGATGCTGCCGACGAGATGGACCGGACGCCCCGCCATGTTCAGCCGGGGACGACCGCCAGCAGGTCGATCTCGATCAGGAATTGCGGGTTCGACAGCCGGGTCACGCCCACCAGGGTCGAGGGGGCCGGCTTCTCGGGGTCGCCGAATACCGGGGTCGTCGGGTCGGTCTGGACCCGCAGATACTCGTCCACGTCGAGGACGAAGATCCGGCGGTACACCACGTCCCCCCAGCCGGCGCCCGCCGCCTTCAGCTGGACCTCCAGGTTCTCGTTCACCTGGATGTATTGCGCCCGGTAATCCCCCGGCGCGACCGGACGGTAGCTCTCGTCCGACGGCGTCTGGCCGGCGATGAAGACCAGCTTCATCGGCCCGGTGACGGTGACCACGCGGGTGAAGGCGGGGTGCTTGTAGATGCCGTCGGGGTTGATGTGTTCGCGATTCATCGGGGCCCTCCCTGGTCGTCGAGGCGCTACTCTAGCGGACGCTCGGGCTCGGGCGGCAGGGTAATGCCGAAGCGCCGCTGCAACAGGTCGTCGATCAGGTCGAAGCACGAGCCGTAGCGCACCACGCGCATGCGCGCGACATCGATCATCGTCGAGGACCGGCCATAGCGGTTCCAGCGCGCGAGCCCGTAATCGATCACGATGTCGGCGGCCGCGCGGACTTCCGGCTCGATGTCCTCGGCCCGGAATTTCACCCCCTGGAGCGAGATGTTGGCCGACGAGCCGATGACCAGCCGGTCCTCGGCGAAGGCGATGCGCGCCAGCTCGTCCAGCAGCGGGCCCGCGTTGAGCAGCATGGCGATGGTGCCCTCGTCGGTGGTCTGGTGGAGCACGTCCTTCTCCAGCGAGGCCAGCGCCGGGTGGTCCGGCCTTCCGGGCGCGACGGTCCCCATCGGCAGGTTCGCATCGCCCACGATCGCCGAGACGACGGCGCGGCGGCCGTCCTCCAGCACGTGCAGGTCGCGATGCATCTCCAGGCAGCCGCACATCGCGTTGAGCTTGTCGGGCTTGCGGCGCTTGACCTCGAAGATCTTCCAGATCGCGGCGCTGGAGATGCCGAGGATGACGTAGCCGACATCGGTCGGAACGATCCCGATCCCGCCTTCGGCCAGGGTATCGTAGACCCGCCGGGCGTCCGCCTTATAATCATGAAACGTCATACTATTAGGGCTGTTTCTTCCAGTAATTTTTCATGACATCCTCCACCCATCCCGGCTCGCGGATCTCGCCGCGCGGGGCGAAGGCGGTCATGTAGGGCTTGATGTCGATCACCGGCGTGCCGTCGATGGCGTCGAGCCCCTGAACGTGGACCGTCGTCCCCTCCACGCCGCGCACGCGGCACACCGTCGAGCCGATCAGGTTGGGCCGGTAATGGCCGCGCTGGGCGAATATCCCGGTCAGCGGCAGGTCGGGATCGTTGCGCGGATGACGCGCGCCGGTGATGATCGTCGCGGGGTCGGTGACGTGGAAACGGTACAGGACGACGGCGTGGGAGAAGCCGTCGAGCCCGCGGATGGCATCCGCGCCGAGCCAGTCGGTGTCGAGCTCGATGGCGGCGGCCACGCTGTCCCAGTCGTCGTTAAAGGGCCGCTCGCGCCCGCCGCGGACGAACCCGATGGGGCGCAGCGCGACGGTCGCGGTCACGGCGCGCCCGGTGTCCACTCGCGGACGACGGCCTGGTACTCCGCCCGCGTGCGTTCGGCGGGCGGCTCCTTGGCGGTGCCGATATAGACGAAGCCGGCCACCCGCTCGTGCTCGCCGCAGCCGAGCGCCGCCGCCACCTCGTCGTTATAGGCCGGCCACTCGGTCAGCCATTGCGCGGAGTAGCCGATCGCATGGGCGGCGTTCAGCATGTTCATGCAGACCGCGCCCGACGACAGCGTCTGCTCCCATTCCGGGATCTTGTGCGCGGGCGTGATGCGCGAGGTCACGGCGACGATCACCGGGGCGCGCTGGAAACGTTCGCGCTCGACCTCGACCAGCTCGTCGAAGGCATCCGGGTTCTCCTTCCTGAACGCGTCGGCGAGGACGTCGCCGAAGGCGGTCCGGGCGGCGCCCTTGATGACGACGAACCGCCACGGACCCAGCTTGCCGTGGTCCGGCACCCGCATGCCGGTCTTCAGGATCGCGTCGAGCTCGTCGTCGCTCGGCCCCGGGTCGCCCAGATTGCGCGCCGTCACCGAGCGGCGGGTCATCAGGAAGTCTATGATTTCGGTCATGCCCAGCTCCTAACCGTGCGGGGCGCGCGCGGCCCTTGCCGCCGCCCCGCTTTCACCGTCCATGTCGATACAAGCGGTCCCGCGGCGGTTTTATTGCGCCGCCTGCCGGCCCGCAACCGCTTCGCGGAGACCGTCGAGCAGCCCTTCGAGCCGGGCCACCCGCTCGACCAGGGCGGTCAGCCGCTCGTCCAGCGCTCCGATCCGCGCCTCCAGCCGGTCCATCCGTTGGTCCAGCCGGTCAATCCGCTCGTCCAGGCCGTCCATCCGCCCCTCGTGCGGGGCCCCCCCCCGCGCCCGGGGCGGCCCGCCTCTCGCCCAGCGCCCCGCCCCGCCCCCCCAGCCGGTCCATCCGTTGGTCCAGCCGGTCAATCCGCTGGTCCAGGCCGTCCATCCGCCGCTCGAGCCGCTGGTCCAGCCGGTCGATCCGGCGGTCCAGCCGGCCGACCAGGGTGAGCATCAGCCCGGCCAGGGCAACCCCGACGGCGAGGATGGCGATCAGCTCGGGCGACATGGGCCGAACCTAATGCAGGCTGCGCCGGAAGTCATCACCCACCGGTCCCGGCGCGCTCGCGTTCGAGGGCGCGCAGCGCGCCCCGCTGGATCTTGCCCGTGGCGGTCAGCGGGAGCGCGTCGACGAACTCGATCGCGCGCGGGTACTTGAAGGCGGAGATCTGCGATTTCACGTAGTCCTGCAGCTCCCCGGCCAGCGCCGCGTCGCCCGCCGCCCCGTCGGAAAGGGCGACGAACGCCTTGACGATCGCCCCCCGGTCCGGGTCCGGCGAGCCGACGACGGCGCATTCGCGCACGCTCGGGTGTTCGAGCAGCACCGCCTCGACCTCGAGCCCCGAGACGTTGTATCCGCTGGTCAGGATCATGTCGTCGGTGCGCGCCTCGTAATAGACATAGCCGTCCTCGTCGACGCGGCAGAGATCGCCCGACAGGTTCCAGCCGTCGCGCACGTAGCCGGCCTGCCGCTCCGCGTCGTCGAGATAGCGGCATCCGTTGGGCCCCTTGGCGATCATCTGGCCGATCTCGCCCGGCGCGGTGTCCTCGAAGGCGTCGTTCACCACCCGCACCCGGAAGCCCGGGATCTGGCGTCCGATGGCGCCCGGGCGGATGTCCGCGCCGGCGGCCGAGATGAAGATGTGCAGGAGCTCCGAAATCCCGAGCCCGTTGATCATCGCGACCCCGGTGATCTCCTTCCAGCGGTCGAACACCGCGGGCGCGAGCGGCTCGCCGCCGCCGACGCAGACCCGGAGGCTGGACAGGTCGTAATCCGCGGCCTCCTCCAGCATCAGCTTGTACCCCGACGGGGTGGAGAAGCAGACCGTCGCGCGGGTCTTCTCGATGGTCTCGAGCAGCAGCTTCGGCGTCGCCCGCTCCAGCAGCACGGTCTCCGCGCCGAAGCGCGGCGCGTCGACCAGGAAGGCGCAGAGCCCGTAGAGGAAGGCGATCTGCGGCGAACCGCAGACGATGTCGCCCGGGCGGATGTCGACGATGCGCCCGGCGAAGCAGTCCGCGGCGGCGAGCAGGTCGCGGTGGAAGTGGATCGTCCCCTTGGGCGTGCCGGTCGAGCCCGAGGTGAAGCCGATGATGGCGACGTCCTCGGCCGACGTGTCGACATTGGCGAATGTCGCGGGCTTGGCTTCCGCGAGGGTTTCGAGACCGTCCGCCGGGTCGCCGAAATAGAGCACCCGCCGGAGATCGGCGCAGGACGGCGCCGCCTCCTCGATATCGGCGGCCAGATCGCGGTGGGAAATCGCCAGTTGAATCCGCGCCTTGTTCGCGATGTATTCGATTTCGCGGGCGCGCAGCGTCGGCATGGTGGTCACCGCGACCCCGCCCGCCTTGAGCACCGCGTACCAGGAAACCGCCAGCATCGGGTGGTTGCCCGAGCGCAGCAGCACGCGGTTGCCGGGGACCAGGCCGCAATCCTCGACCAGCAGGCTGGCGATGCGGTTGGCCCGGGCGAGGACTTCGCCATAGGTCCAGACGTCGTCGCCGAAGCGGAACATGGGCTTGTCCGCGAAGCGGTCCGCCGCCTGCCGGTCGAGCAGCTCCACGGCCGCGTTGAAGCTCGGCGGGTAGGCGGCGAGCTCGGGCAGGACCGAATAGTCCATCTCCGGCCACAGCGCGCGCGGCGGCAGGTTGTCGTTGAGGAAGCTGTCGATATGCGCCGAGGGTCCGGTCATCGCCGGAAACTAGTCGCGCCGCCGGGACAAGCCAAGAGGAGGGCGCTCCCGTTCCACCGAAGATTTGACCAAGCACTTGACCAAGTGTAGCGTTGCGCCCCAAATCCGAACCGGCAAGGGAACACCGCAGACATGGCACGCCACGTCAAGATCGGAGAAGCTAAGACGCATCTGTCCGCGCTGCTCGCCCGGGTCGAGGCCGGCGAAGATCTCGTCATCTGCCGCGGCTCCACGCCGATCGCCCACGTCACGCGGATCGTCTCCGCTCCCGACCATGCCGAGCTTGCCGCAACCCTCCGCCGGGAAAGAGCGAAGCAGGAGCCGGTGACGACAACCGAAATCCTTGCCTGGCGCCACGAAGGACATGCGCGCTGATGGCATACGTGATCGACGCCTCGATCGCGGCCAGCTGGGTCCTGCCCGGCGAGGAAGCCGCGCTGGCGGACACAGCCCTCGACCGGCTTGCCGACGAACCCGCCTGCGTACCGGACCTTTTCTGGCACGAGCTGCGCAACATCCTGATTTCCGCCGAGCGCCGCAGACGCATCGACCGGCACCATGGCGATGCTTCCATGGCCCGCATCCGGCGGCTTGCCATCCACGTTCCGCGCCAGCCCGAGGACCACCACGTTCTCGCTCTGGCGCGTGGTCACGGTCTTACCGCCTGCGATGCGAGCTACCTCGCCCTTGCGATCCAGGAACATTGTCCGCTGGCCACGCTCGACCACCGGGTGAACGATGCCGCCGCGGCGGAAGGATTGCCGGGATTCGCCTGATCCGCGTCCCGGGCAGGCCCCGAAGGGGCCGTATCCGAGGCACGCCGTGCCGCGGCAGTTCCATCCGGGGCGGATAGGCTATAGGGTCCCGCGCCAATCCGCCGAAGGTCGCCGCCGATGAACCCGTTCGTCCGTCTCGAGCTGATACGCGAATCGCTGATCGCCGTGGTCAACGAGATGCGCGCGAACATCATCCACTCGTCCTACGCGCCGATCATCTATGAGGGGCATGATTTCTCCTGCGCCCTGATGTCGGCCGACGGGCGGCAGATCGCCCAGGGGCTCGCCGACCATCCGCTGCACATCTTCGCCGTGCCCTATTCGACCCAGCGGGTGGTCGAGGCCTTCGCCGGCGACATCCACGAGGGCGACCTGTTTCTGCACAACGACCCCTATACCGGCGGCACCCATTTGAACGACGTGTTGCTGCTGCACCCGGTGTTTTTCGCGGGCGAGCTCGCCATGTTCGCGGCCATCCGCTGCCACTGGAACGACGTCGGCGGCATGACGCCGGGCAGCCTGTCGGGCCGGGTCAACGAGGTCTACCAGGAGGGGATGCGGATCGCGCCGACCAGGATCTGCTCGAAGGGCGCGATGAACGACGCCTTCCTCGAGCTCCTGTTCAACAACATGCGCGGGCGCAACGAACGCCTCGGCGACTTCAACGCGATGCTGGGGACGGGCCGCAAGGCGGCCGAGCATGTCGGACGGCTGTTCGCGCGCTTCGGCGGGCAGGGGCTGCTCGACGGGATCGAGGAGCTGATGCGCCGCTCGGAAGGCCTGCTGCGCGCGCG
Organism: Defluviicoccus sp. bin129; assembly: GCA_002239065.1. Classification (GTDB taxonomy): domain Bacteria; phylum Pseudomonadota; class Alphaproteobacteria; order MPNO01; family MPNO01; genus MPNO01. The sequence goes on from MPNO01000007.1 coordinate 95,593, forward strand.
GATCGCCGAATGCCCGGACGGCGTCTATTTCGCCGAAGGATTTGTCGAGAGCGACGGCACCAACCCAGAGCCGCTGGTCGTCCGCCTCGAACTCACCGTGGACGGCGACACGATCACCGCGGACTTCACCGGTACCTCGGCGCAGACCAACGGGCCGACCAATTGCGGCCCGGCGATGGCGCTCAACGGGGTCGGCACCATCGTCAAGGCCTTCCTCGATCCGAGGACGCCGATCAACCACGGCTCGTTCAACCCGATCACCGTGATCGCGCCCGAGCGCAGCATCGTGAATGCGCGCGAGACCGCGCCCTGCGGCGGCATGGCGGAGGTCAAGTTCCTGATCGACGCGGTGGTCGCCTCGGCGATGAGCCAGGTGGTGCCCGAGATGAGCGTCGGCGACCTCAAGGGCGGGGCCAACCACATCCATATCGCCGGCCCCGCCCCCACCGGCGAGGGCACCTATATCCATTACGAGTGGCCGGCGGGCGGCACCGGCGCCTCGTTCGGGGTGGACGGCAACAACGCGTGCCGCAGCTACAACGAGGGCGACTTCAACTCGATCCAGTCGGTCGAGACCGTCGAGGGCGCGTTTCCGCTGCGCGTCGAGCGCTGCGAGCTGCGCCAGGGCTGCTGCGGCGACGGCGCGTTTCGCGGCGGGTTTGGGCTGCGCCGCGACATCCGCGTCCTCGGCGGGAGCGCGATGCTGTCCGTGCTCTCGGAGAAGAACGTCATCCCGCCTTACGGGGTCGAGGGCGGCAAAGCGGGGGCATCCAACCGGTTCTTCGTCATCCGCGACGGCGAGACGGTCGAGCCGTCCGACATGCCGGGCAAGGTGTCCGGCTTCCGGCTGCGGGCGGGCGATGTCGTGCGCGAGGAGACCGCCGGCGGCGGCGGCCATGGCGATCCGCTCGCGCGCGACCCGGAGCTCGTGCGGCAAGACGTGGTCGGGGACTACCTGACCGCCGGCCAGGCCGAACGCCGCTACGGCGTGGTGCTCGGCCCCGATTTCTCGGTCGATGCCGGGGCGACGCGCGCCAGGCGCGAGGCGCTGGCGGCGGAGCGGCTGAAGCCGAGGATCGAGGCGGCCAACGAGGAGCTGTTCGACGGCACCAGGCGCCGCGTCATCGTGCCCGCCCGGATTGCCGAGAAGGCCGGCATCGCCGACCACGCGCTGGTCGAGATCTCGACCGGGCGCGGCGCGCCGCTCAGGGCCTGGGCGCGGATCGCCGACGAGGGCCAGGCCGTGCTCGCCGGCGCTTCCAGCCTCGCCATCGTCCGCGCCTCCCCGGGGGATCGGATCGAGATCGCGCCCGCTCGTTCGGTCCCGGAGCTGTAGCAGAAAAGTTCTTTTCAGACAAAATAGGCTTGACATGGGACGCCATTTGTAGTAAATTCTCTACAGTGGCGAAATGAGGGCGAGAAGGCGGTTGCGGCGAGTCGAGCTCCCACCCTGCGCCATGTCGACCGGAACCCCACCCCGGTGACGGATGCCGAAGCCCCGCGCGCCTCCGGCGACGACAAGCCACGGCTCCGAATTGTCGTTTGCGGCGCGGCGGGCGCCGGCAAGTCGACGCTGCTGGGCCGCTTGCCGGACGATTCCGGGGCGGCGCCCGGGGACCGGTTCGTCGTCGACATGCCCGGCCATGAACGATACACGCGGAACTGGTTCGCCGAGGCGTCGAACGCCGATCTCGCACTCGTCGTGGTCGATGCCCGCACCGGCGTTTCGGCCGAGACCCGGCGGCACAGCCATGTCGCCGCGCTGGCGGGTGTCCGCCGGGCGGTCCTGGCGGTCAACAAGATGGACCTGGTGGATTACGACGGCGGCGCGTTCGCGGCGATATCCGACGCCTATCGCGGGTACGCGCGCGAGCTCGGCATCGAGGACGTGAGCGCCGTCCCGCTCTCGGCGCTCGCCGGAGAGAACGTCTTCGCGGCCCGGCGCCTGCCCTGGTATGACGGCCCGACCCTGATGGAGGCGCTCGATGGCGCCGACATCCCGGCCGGGCGCGGCGACACGGCGGCGGAACCGGACCGCCCGCCGCACGATGCCGACCAGTTCGCCGTTCATCTGATCTGGACGGGCGCCGCGCCGATGCTGCCCGGACGGCCCTACTTGCTCCGTTCCGGCGAGGTGTCCGCGGTCGCGCAGGTGACCGACCTGACGCACCGGGTCGACACGGACACGATGCGGCATCTCGCCGCCAAGACGCTGGCGGCGAACGAGATCGGCTATTGCAAGATCGCGCTCGACCGTCCGATCCCGTTCGATACCCGCGCGGCGGGCGCGTTCGAGCTGGTCGACCGCTTCAGCGGGGCCACGGTGGGCGCCGGCGCGATCCGCTTCGCGCTCCGCCGCGCGGCCAACATCGCCTGGCAGGAGACCGGGACCGACAAGGCGGCGCGGGCGCGCGCGATCGGCCAGAAGCCCTGCGTCGTCTGGCTGACCGGGCTGCCGGGGGCGGGCAAGTCGACCATCGCCGACCTCGTGGAACAGAAGCTCCAGGCGATGGGGAGGCACACCTATCTGCTGGACGGGAACAACGTCCGGCGCGGGCTCAACCGGGATCTCGGCTTCACCGACCGGGACCGGGTGGAGAACATCCGCCGGGTCGCCGAGGTCGCCAGGCTGATGGCCGATGCCGGGCTGATCGTCATCGTGTCCCTGATCTCACCGTTCCGGTCGGAACGCGCGATGGCGCGGGGGACGATGGAAGAGGGGGAATTTTTCGAGGTGTTCGTCGACACCCCGATCGAAGTCTGCGAGGCGCGCGATCCCAAGGGGCTGTACGCCAAGGCGCGACGGGGAGAGCTGGCGAATTTCACCGGGATCGATTCGCCCTACGAGGCGCCGGAGGCCCCCGACCTCCGCATCGATACGACGGCGCTCCCGGCCGACCGGGCGGCGGACGAGGTGCTGCGGCTGTTGCGGACCCGGTCGTCCTGAGAGGCCTCGGAATTACCTCGCCTCTTCGAGCATGCGTTCCCTGAAACCGGCCGGTGTCAGGACCGGAACGCCGAAGCCGTCCGCGTGTGCCAGCAGATCCTTGTCGCCGGTGACCAGGGCGTCCGCTTCGCCGGCGAGGGCGAGCGCGAGGAACGGCCGGTCGGACGGATCTCGGCAGTGGGGAACTCTGCTGTCTTCGGGGACGGCGATGGCCTCGCAGCAGGGCAGGTAGTCGTCCAGAAGGTCTTCGCGGTCTCTTTCGGTCAGCGCGAATTTCGGATAGGCGAGAACGCGAATCAGTTCTTCGGTCGTCGCCCGGGAGGCCAGCGGGCGGATGGAGCCCGATTGCCAGGCGTGCCGCAGCCAGGCGAGGGTGTGCGCAGCGAACAGCAATGCCGAGAGCAACACATTGGTGTCGAGCACCACGCGCGGCGCGGTCATCCCGTCTTGCGGTCCCCGTCGCGGGCCCAGGCCACCGCCTCGGCCACATCTTCCTCGCCGATCCCGAGCTCGGCGAGCTTGGAGCGCACGGCATCGGCCCGGTTGAGGCGTACCGGGGTCAGCACGATCCTTCCCCCGTCATGCGAGACTTCGAAATATTCCGTCCCGGGACAGAACGCCAGGACCGCCTTCGGCAGCGTCAACTGGTTCTTGGAGGTGAGCTTGGCCAGCATGGTCGAGTCCGATAGTAAGAAAGTAAGGAACCATACAGACGCCAGGGCGAATATTCAACCGCCGTGCCTGCTCGCGGCAAGTCTTGAATAGCCGCGCAAAGCCGTCTGTCCCGGCACGACGGAAATCCTCTTGCCGCACGTGACTGGTGGGAGGTGGAAGATTGTCGCCATGCAGGACCTTGCGAGTCCGCCACCGGCTACGAGAGCCTTTTCAGGGCCGTGCCGATCGGCCACCTTGGAGTTTCGCCGCCGTCGAGGATGCGGTCTTTCCCGACAGAGGCGGCCTCGCGCCCGCGGAGTACCTGTTTCGCACCGGTTGAACATCGCATGGAGGTTCGTTCGATGAACGCACGCGTCCTGGGGGCCCTGCTCACCGTGGCCGCCCTCGCATTCTCGGGCGCGGCGGCCCGCGCCGCCGAGTACCGGATCGACCCGTCGCACAGCGTCGTCCAGTTCAAGATCTCCCATCTCGGCTTTTCCTGGATGGTCGGCGTCTTCGACAGGATCTCCGGCAGCTTCACCTTCGACCCCGCGGCGGGGCCGGCGGGCCAGAAGGTCTCGGTCGAGATCGAGACCGCGAGCATCGATACCGGCCACGCCGAGCGCGACAAGCATCTGCGCTCGCCGGGCTTCATGAACGTGAGGAAATTTCCGCGGGCGAGTTTCGTCAGCACCGGTTACCAGGGCGATGCCCAGGGCGGCACGATGACGGGCAACCTCACGCTGATGGGGGTGACCAGATCGGTCGCCATCGCGGTGAAGAAGGTGGGCGAGGGGGACGACCCGTGGGGCGGCTACCGGGCCGGGTTCGAGGGCACGGCGACCCTCAACCGGCGCGATTTCAACGCCGGGCGCAACCTTGGTCCCGCATCGGAGTCGATGGAGTTCTTCCTGTCCATCGAGGGCGTACGCAACTAGGCGGAGACCGCCGCCATGTGGCGCAACGGCGCCGACGGTTACGGTTTGGTCTCGATAGCGCTGCACTGGACCATCGCGCTCGGCACGCTCGGCCTGGTAGCGCTCGGCGCCTGGATGGTGGGGCTCACCTACTACGACTCCTGGTACAACGAGTCCCTGGCGCTCCACAAGGCGTTCGGCATCGCGGTCCTCGTCCTCGCGGCGGCCAGGTTCGGCTGGCGGCTCGCCGACCGGAGCCCCGGCTTCGACCCGGCGGTCAAGGCCTGGGAGCGCGCCGCCGCGACCGCGATGCACTGGACCCTGAACGCCGCCATCGTGCTGCTTCCGGTCACCGGCTACCTGATCTCGACCTCCGAGGGGGCGGGCATCGACATGTTCGGGGCATTCGAGCTGCCGGCCCTTTTCGAAATAACCGAGCGCACCCGCGAGCTTGCCATCGACATCCACTTCTACCTGGCCTACGGCCTCGTCGCCCTGGTCGCCGGCCATGCCGGCGCGGCGCTCAAGCATCATTTCGTCGACCGGGGATCGACGCTGCGCCGCATGCTGGTTCCGCGACCCCCCTCACGCCGCCGCGGCCGATCTGCTAAATGGAGCGGCTTCCGCCCCCGAAACAGTAGTCAGAACGACCGGACATGACCGAAACGCAGACCGGATACCGCATCGGGGTCGATGTGGGGGGGACCTTCACGGACATCCTCTGCCTCGACGGGGAGACCCTGCTGTCCGCCAAGGTGCCCTCCCTGCCGGGCCGCCAGTGGCGCGGGGTGCTGAACGCGCTCGCCGAGCTCGGCATCGACGCCGGCGCGATCCGGGTCTTCGTGCACGGCACCACGATCGCGACCAACACCCTGCTCGAACGCAAGGGCGCCAGGACCGCGCTGGTGACCACAGAGGGGTTCCGCGACACGCTCGAGATCGGCCGCACGCGGCGGCTGATCGGCGGGCTGTTCGACATCAAGTTCCAGCGCCCCAGGCCGCTGGTGCCGCGCGACCGGCGGTTCGAGATCGGCGAACGCGTCGCGGCCGACGGCGAAACCCTCTCGGGCGTGGAGCCGGACGAGATCGCCGCTCTGGCCGAGCGGCTGCGCGCGTGCGGCTCGGCGGCGGTGGCGGTCTGCTTCATCAACTCCTACGCCGACGACGCCAACGAACGCCGCGCCGCGGATGCGCTGTCGCAGGCGCTCGACGGTGTCGCCGTCTCGCAATCCGCGGCCGTGGTCCGCGAGAAAGGCGAGTTCGAGCGCTTCTCGACCTGCGTGCTCAACGCCTACCTGACGCCGGTGATCGACGACTATCTCGACACCCTGACCTCCGAGCTGGAAGGGCAGGGGATCGCCGCGCCGGTCAGCATCATGGGCTCCAATGGCGGCGTGATGACGCTCGCCAAGGCCGCGGAGTTCGCCGCCGGCACCTTCCTCTCCGGCCCGGTCGGGGGCGCGGGCGGCGCGGTGCGCATCTGCGAGATGGCGGGCGTCGCCTCCTGCATCACCTTCGACATGGGCGGCACCTCGACGGACGTCTCGCTGATCCACGAGCTCACGCCGAGGATCAGCCACGCCAACCAGATCGACGCCTATCCGCTCCAGGTTTCGCAGCTCGACATCCACACCATCGGCGCCGGCGGCGGATCCATCGCCTGGACCCGGGAAGACGGCACGCTGGAAGTCGGCCCGCAGAGCGCCGGCGCGATCCCCGGCCCGGCCTGTTACGGGCGGGGCGGCGCGGAGGCGACGATCTCGGACGCCAACCTGATCCTCGGCCGGTTGGCCGGCGACCGCGCGCTGGCCGGCGATCTGCGGCTCTCCAGGGCGCAGGCGGAACAGGCGTTCGGCCGGCTCGCGGACGCGCTCGATGCCGACGATATCGTCGGGCTCGCCGACGGCGTGCTCGGGGTCGCCGTCGCCAAGATGGCGGGCGCGGTGCGCGAGGTCTCGGTCCATCGCGGCTTCGATCCGCGCGATTTCTGCCTGCTGGGCTTCGGCGGGGCCGGGCCGATGCATGTGTTCCTGGTGGCCGAGGAGCTCGCCATCCCCCGCGTGCTGATCCCCCGCTTCCCCGGCCATCTGTCTGCGCTGGGACAGCTTCTCGCCGATCTGCGGCGCGATTTCGTGCGGGTCTGGGGCGGGCGGATCGCGGCGCTCGATATCGCCGATTTCCGGCGCGAGGCGGCGGCGATGCGGCGCGAGGCCGGCGCGCTGCTGGAGGGCGACGGCTTCGCGCCCGACCGCCACGCGCACGATTACAGCGTCGACATGCGCTATGTCGGGCAGTCCTACACGCTCGCCGTCCCCTGCGACCCCGAAACCGTGTCGCTGGCGGAGCTCAGGGCCGCGTTCGGCGCAAGCCATGCGCGGACCTTCGGCCACGACGACACCGCATCGGATGCGGAGATCGTCAACATCCGGCTGGTCTCGCGCGGCCTGGCCGACCGGCCCGCGCTCGCCTTCGGGCCGGAACGGGCGGGCGATCCGCTGATCGAACGGCGCCCGGTCTGGTTCGGCGACGGCTGGGTCGACTGCCCGGTCTACGACCGCGCCGCGATGCCGGCCGGGCATGTCCTGGAAGGGCCGGCGATCGTCGAGGAGGCGGGCGGGACTTCGGTGATCCCGCCGCGCTGGCGGGTCGCGGTGCACGACTCCGGGTCGCTGGATTGCCGGTTGCCGCCCGAAGGGTGAGCCGGGCATTATGCCGCGCTGACGCGGAACCCCTGCGATATCGAGGATGTGACGATGGCGGACACGCTGGTTGAGGCGGCGCCCGAGCGGCCCGGCGCGATGGACAAGGCGGCGTATTTCGAGATCGCCGAACAGGCGCTGCCGGGCGGCGGGTTCGGCGGCTACTCGCTGCCCGAGGACGTCCGCTTCGTGATCCACAAGGGGGAGGGCCCCAGGCTCCAGGACTCCGAGGGCAATTGGTATATCGACTATGTCGGCGGCGCCGGCGCGCTGATCCTCGGCCATGCGCCGCCCGCGGTGACGGCCGCCGCGCAGGAACAGGTGGCGCGCGGTCTGCACCAGTTCGGCGCGCCGCACGAGCCGGTGCTCCAGTTCGCCGACCGCCTGGTCGACGTCATCCCCTGCGCCGAGAAGGTGATCTTCGCCACCACCGGGTCGGAGGCCACGGGCTATGCGCTGCGCCTCGCCAGGGCCTTCACCGGGCGCGACAAGATCCTCAAATTCGAGGGCGCCTTTCACGGCAACCACGACTACTCCAATTTCAGCGTGATCCCGAACGCGCTGTCCAACTACCCGCAGGGGCGTCCCGATTCGGCGGGCATCCCGCGGGCGCTGCACGATTGCGTCCTGGTGGCGCCCTATAACGACCTGGAGACCGTCGGGAAGATCGTCGCCGAGCACCGCGACGACCTCGCCTGCGTGATCGTCGAGCCGGCGCAGCGGGTGATCTTCCCGCTGGACGGGTTCCTCCCCGGGCTCCGGAAGATCTGCGACGACAACGACGTGCTGCTGGTGTTCGACGAATGCGTGACCGGTTTCCGGCTCGCGCTCGGCGGCGCGCAGGAGTACTACGGCGTCGCGCCCGATCTCGCGGCCTATGCCAAGGTGATCGGCGGCGGCGTCGCGCTGTCCGCCGTCGCGGGCCCGGCCGAGATCGTCAACCTCGCCGATCCGGCGGCCGAGACCACGCCGGAATACGCCCACGTCAAGGGGACCATGCACGGCAGCCCGATCGGCGCCGGAACCCGCCCAGGTCAGGGGACCCAGGCCGGGCCGCCCGAGCGGCCGGGCCCCCGGCATGGCGACGCTCGACATATTGTCGGAGCCCGGCTTCTACGCCCGCCTGCACGGGGACGCCGAGGCGTTCACCGCCGAGTGCCAGGCCGTGCTCGACCGCCACCGCCTGCCCGCCATCGTCACCGGCAAGGCCTCGCTCTGGCAAATCCTGTTCGCCGACCGGCATCCGGTGAACCACGGCGACATCATGGCCGCGGACCGGGCGTCGAGCCGCGCGCTCGACCTCGCGCTGCTCAAGGACGGGATCTACGTGCTGCCCAATGTGCGGCGCTTCGTCTCGGCGGCGCACTGGTCGGACGAGTTCGAGGAGACCCTGAAGGCGCTCGACGCGGCCTGCCGCAAAGTCGCGTGACGGGCTCGCGCATCAAGGGGAGCGCGGTCCTCTTCTCGGAGATGACGCCGGCGCCGGGTGACGAGGACCGGTTCAACGACTGGTACGACAACCACCACACGCCGAACCACGTGACCGGCGTGCCGGGGTTCCTGAGCGCGCATCGCTACGCCGCCCCGGACGGGCCGGGCTATCTCGCGGTCTACGACCTCGACGGCGCCGAGACGCTGGAGAGCCCGGAATACCGGTCGCGCAAATACACCCCCGACGGGCGCACGAAGGCGATGCTGTCCTCGGTGTCGGGCTTCACCCGCTATGTCGGGCGCGAGATCGATTGCGCGTTCGGGGAGGGCGCCGGCGCCGAGGCGATGGACTGCCCGTATATCCTCGCCGTCTTCTTCGCCGTGCCCGACGCGGCGCGGCCGGGTTTCGAGGACTGGTACCGGGGCGAGCACATGGCGATGCTGGTCGCCTGCCCCGACTGGCGCATGGCGCGGATGCTGGCGGTGGTGGCGCGGGACCCCGACCCGTTCACCCACATGATGCTGCACTATGTCCGGCGCGCCGACGTGCTGGATGCGCCGGAGATCCGCGCCGCGCGCGACACCGGGCGCCGCAACCGCCTCGCCGCCGAAGACTGGTGGAACCCGCGCTTCGTCATGTACCGCAAGCGCGGCCGGCGATTCCTGAAGACCGATTCGTTCCTGGAGGGAGACAAGAGATGAGCAAGGCGTATGACGAAGGGCTGGAAATCCGCCGCAGCGTGCTCGGCGCCAAGTGGGTCGACCCGCAGCTCGAGAAGGCGAAGACCGACGATTTCGTCAACACCATCCAGGAACACGTCACCGAGCATTGCTGGGGGCTGGTGTGGACCCGCGAGGGGCTCGACCGCAAGACCCGCTCGATGCTGACGCTCGCGATCCTGACCACGCTCGGCAAGATGACCGAGCTCAAGGGCCACGTCCGGGGCGCGATCCACAACGGCTGCACGGTCGAGGAGATCCGCGAGGTGCTGCTCCATGCGACCGTCTACGCCGGCGTGCCGGCGGGCGTCGATGCCTTCCGCAACGCCAAGGAGGCGCTCGACGCGCTGGAGCGGTAGGAGGACGTTCCCACCCGTCACTTCGACCGGAGTGCCGGAGGCGCGCAGCGGCAAGATCTCGCCCCGCCTAGAACTCCCGCAGCAACCGGCCGCAGCCGGGGATCGCATCGCCGATGCCGAGCGCCCGCAGCGCGGCCCAGAGGGTTGCCGTGTTGCTGGTGATCACCGGCTTGCCGAGCGCCTCTTCCAGCGGCTCGACGGCATCGAGGGTGTTGAAGTCGGTGCAGCAGATCAGCAGCGCCTCGGCCTCCGGCCGGTCGACCGCGATCGCATGGTCGAACACCGCTTTGGGCGCGACGCGCGAGATCCGCTGGATGTTTTCGAGCGACGTGTTGAGCCCGAGCCCGGACGCGGCGACCACCTCGATGCCGTGTTCGGCGAGAAAATGCGCCTCGTGGGCGTTGGTCTCCTCGGTATAGGGCGTCGCCATGGCGATCCGCTCGACGGAGAGCGCCTCCAGCGCGGCGAGGATCGCGCCCGCGGTCGAAATGCCTTCGACCCCGGAGACCTCGCGCAGCTTGCCCAGCAGGCGGTCGGCGGGACAGGCCATCGATCCGGCGGTGCAGCCATAGGCGACGAGATCGACCGCACAGGAGGTGAGATCGCCGCAGGCGCGGTCGAGGTCGCGCATCATTTCCGCGAAATCGTCGCCCGCCGGATTCGGGTGCAGCGGCGAGCGGGTGAAGTGGAAGGTGACGCCGTCGGGCTTGAGGCGGTTGAACTCGGTCTCGTTGACGGTGTTGCTGGGCGGCACGATCACCCCGATTCGGCCGCGCCAGCCGTCGGGCCGGATGTTCTCCAGGGACACGGGCGGCTCCTCTGTCAGCGCGGCGCCGAGCTTGCCAAGGCGGCGGCGGCCGGACAAGCGCCGCAAGGTTGCACGGCGTAAGAGGGCGGCGAAGCGGGCGAAACGGGCCCCGGTTCCATCGCCGGGGGTTGCGCTCTACTGTGTGGCGGCAGACCGCGGGGAGGGGGACATGGCCGAGATACTCCGCAACGAGGAGGCGAACTGCCTGCTCGTCTCCTGTCATCCGCTGGAGGACAGCCTGTGCCACCATTTGGTCGCGCGGGTGGAGGCGGGGCTGGAGAAGAACGGCGTCGTCTACGAGCATCTCGACCTCTACCGGGCGGGGTTCGAGGCGCCGCTGTCGGCGGCCGAGCGCGGGAGCTATTTCGACGAATTCGACGGCAGCCGGATCGAGGCGGAGATGGCCCAGCTCAAACGCGCCGAGACGGTGATCCTGGTCTTCCCCACCTGGTGGTTCGGCATGCCGGCGCTGCTCAAGGGCTGGTTCGACCGGGTCTGGGCGCCCGACGTGGCCTTCGTCCACGTGGCGGCGACCGGCAGCATTTCGCCGATCCTGGACAATCTCAAGCACTGCCTGGCGATCACCACGCTCGCCTCGCCCTGGAAGGTCGACCGCCTGCTGCTGCGCCAGCCGGTCAAGCGGGTCCTCAAGGGCGGTATCCTCAAGGGCTGCGCCCCGCAGGCGACGCTCGAAATGCTTAGTCTCTACGGTGTGAACCTGCTCGACGAGCGGCGGCTCGAGGCGTTCCGCGGCAGGATCGACCAGTCGGTCGCGAGGATACGCTGAGCGCTCGCGAAGATCGCGTTCTGGTCGCGGGGGCGGGTCCGGTCGGCAGCGTCGCCGCGCTGGCGCTCGCGCGCGCCGGCATCCCGGTGACCCTCGTCGAGGCCTGCGACAGCCTGCCGCTCGACCTCCGCGCGTCGACCTTCCACCCGCCGACCCTCGACATGCTGGACGAGCTCGGCGTCGTCGAGGCGCTGATCGCCCAGGGCATCGTCTGCCCGGTGTGGCAGAACCGGGACACCGCGCGCGGCATCGTCGCCGAGTGGGACCTCGGCGTCCTTGAGGACGATACCGGCCACCCCTACCGGGTGCAGGCCGAGCAGTACAAGCTCAACGCCATCGTCGTCGACATCCTGGAGGGGATGCCGGAGGCCGAAGTCAGGTTCTCCACCAGGGCGGTCGCCGCCCGCCAGGATGCCGACCGGGTGCTGCTCGACGTCGAGGGTCCGGAGGGCGGGGAGTGCCTGACCGGCCGCTACCTGATCGCCGCCGACGGCGCATCGAGCGTCATCCGCATCGGCGCCGGGATCGAATTCCCGGGTCTCACCTTCCCCGAGCTCTGGCTCTGCACCTCGACCGGGTACGATTTCGGCGCCCATTTCGAGAACCTGGCGCCGATCGCCTATGTCGCCGACCCCGAGTCCTGGTTCGTGTTCGTGCGCGTGCCCGGGCTGTGGCGGCTGCTGATGCCGACCCGGCCCGGCGACACCGCCGATGAGCTGGTGAGCGAGGAGGTGGTGCAGGCGCGGATGCATGCCGTCTGTCCCAAGGACGGGGCTTACGAGACCTATCACCGGACGGCCTACGCGGTGCATCAGCGGGTCGCCGGGACGTACCGCGCGGGACGGGTCTTCCTCGCCGGCGATTCGGCGCATATCAACAACCCGCTCGGCGGGATGGGGATGAACGGCGGCATCCACGACGCGGTCAATTTGTGCGCCAAGATCGTCGCGGTGTGGCGCGGCGAGGCGGACGAGGCGCTGTTCGACCTCTACGACGCGCAGCGCCGCCCGATCGCCATCGAGTACGTGCAGGCGGCGACGCTGCGCAACAAGGCGCTGCTGGAGGAGAAGGACCCGGCGGTGCGCGGGAAGCGGCTCGACGACCTCGCCCGCCAGGCCGGGGACCCGGCGAAGGCGCGCGAATTCCTGCTGCGCTCCTCGATGATCGCGGCGCTGAGGCGGGCCGAGGCGGTGGGCTGAAGCGCTACTCGGCGGCGATCGCCGCTTCGAGGCCGGCGTAGTTGCCGTCGTCAAGCGCGCGGACGCCCGGCATCACCGTCTTGGCGAACAGGTCGATGTTCTTCCGGGTCAGGTCGGCCGGGAGCGTCGCGAACTGCATCATGGCGACGAAGTTCTGGAACCCGGTCATCCGGTGCGCCTCCGCGATGCGCTTCAGCACCGTCTGCGGGCTGCCGCAGAGGAAGGTGCCGACCTCGATGAGCTGCTCGATCGTCGGGCCCTGGCCGCCGCGCAGCTGGCGCTTGTGCTTGAGCACGCCCTTGAGCGAGGAATGGCTGAGATAGCCGGGCGGGAAATGCATCTCCATCGGCATGTTGAGGAATTTCGAGAAGAAGGTCTCGATATGCGGCCGCGCCTCTTCGATCGCCTGCTCGTCGGTCTCGGCGACATAGGTCGGCGCGGCCCAGCCGATCTGGGTGGAGGCGGCCGTATAGCCGTGCATCCGCTCGGCCACGTCGCGATACATGTTGAGGTAGCGCGCGACCGAGGTGAACGGGCTGTAGGTCTGGAGATAGACATAGCGCCGGTCGGGATGCGAGGCCCATTCGATGGTCTCGGTCGAGCCCTGCGAGGGGCACCAGATCGGCGGGTGCGGCTGCTGGTAGGGGCGCGGCCAGAGATTGACGTATTCGAAGTGGTAGTGCCTGCCTTCGAAGGCGAACGGGCCTTCCTCGGTCCAGGCGCGGACCACCAGTTCATGCGCCTCCTGGTGGCGCGACAAAGACTGCGTCGGGTTGCCGCCCATCGAGTAGTACTCGGCGCCGATGCCGCGCACGAAGCCCGAGATCAGCCGCCCTTCGGTGATGCAGTCGATCATCGCGTGCTCCTCGGCCAGCGTCAGCGGGTGCTCGCGGAGGCAGAAGGCGTTGCCCAAGATGGCGATCTTCGCCCGGGAGGTGCGGCGGGCGAGCGCGGCGGCCATCACCACCGGCGAGGGCATCAGCCCGTAGGCGTTCTGGTGATGCTCGTTGACGCAGAGCCCGTCGAACCCCGCCTGCTCGCAATGTTCCAGCTCGTCGAGATAGCGGTTGTAGAGCCGATGCCCGGCCTCGGGATCGAACAGGCTGTTGGGCAGCACCACCCAGGCGGCCTTGTGCTTCGCCCGCTCCTCCATGTCGAGGTCGCCATAGGGCATCAGGTGGAACGAGAAGACCTGCATGGACGCTTCCTTTACGGATGGTGTCGGCTCACGCCGCCTTGCGCATCGGGCTCCGCTGGCCGGCCTGCTCCATCAGCGGCATGACCCGGTCGATCCACTGGGCGAGCTCGGTGCGGTAGTCGACCCAGGACATCAGCACGCCGTCGATGCCGATCCCGATCAGCTTGTCCATCTCGGCGACGATGGTTTCCGGCGTGCCGACCAGCGGGTAGCCGCCATGGCCGGCGATGAAGTGGAAGCGGAACTCGTCGAGCGCCTTGGGGTCGAGGGTCTTCGACTGCATGCCGAAGATCTCGAGCAGGTTGTTCACCGCCTCGTAGTCGCCCTTCCGGCGGACATAGTAGTCGAGATAATCCTCGGCCTCGGCGTCGGTGTCGCGGCAGACGACATAGACGTGGATCCAGCTCTGGATCTCGCGCCCGGCCTCGCGCGCCATCGCCTTGAGCTTGTCGATCTGCGCCTTGCCGGCCTCGGCCTCGTGCTCCTTGAGGATGACGAAGTTCATGTCGGCCTGGGTGGCGGCGAAGTGCTGCCCGGCCGGCGAGCCGCCCGCGTTCATCACCGGGATCGCGTGCTGCACCGGCTTGGGCTCGCTCCAGACGTTCTTCGCGTCGAACCAGCGGCCGTCGAAGTCGAACTCGCCCTCCTGGGTCCAGATCCGCCTGGCGAAGTCGAGCCACTCGGTCGCGTATTCGTAGCGCACGTCGTGCTCGCGCCACTCGGCGCCGAACATCTCGAACTCGTTCTTGAACCAGCCGCAGACCACGTTGAGCCCGAACCGCCCGCCCGAGATGTGGTCGATGGTGGCGCATTGCTTGGCGGCGGCGACGGGGTGGACCAGGGGGACGTGCGAGGTCGAGAAAACGCAGGAATAATCGGTGACCGCGGCGACGGCAGACGCCCAGGTATAGGTCTCGAAGGTGCGGTTGTTGAAATTGGTCGGCCCGCCATAGCCCTTCCAGCGCGCCACCGGGAGCAGCACTTCCAGCCCCGCCCGGTCGGCCATCATCGCGACCTCGCGGGTGTCGGGCCAGGTCATCTCCCAGGTGTTCTCGGCGGTGGTGATGGTCGAGCCGTGGCTGCAATTCATCGCGATGATGCCGAGCTTCATCCGGTTGTCGTTGAACAGCGGGTTGGTCATGCGCGCTTCCTCCGGCGCGCGAGTGTGCCGAAATTCGTCCCCCAACGCCAGCCACGCGCGGTTTCCCGCGCCGTCCCCGACGCCTAAGATCGCCGGCGATACCGGGGGGAGGCCGATGCATATCCGCAAGCTGTTCACCGCCGTCGACGAGACCATGAGCGAGATGGGGCGCGAGGCCAACGAGCCGCTCAGGAAGGTGGCCGTGGTCGCGGTTGTCAGGAACCCGCTGGCGGGCCAGGGCTATGTCGAGGATTTGAGCGCGCTGATCGACGCGTCCACCGCGATCGGCGAGCGGATCTCGGCGATGGCCGTCGAGGCGCTCGGCCCCAATGCGCCCGATTCCTACGGCAAGGCGGCGCTGATCGGCTCGGCCGGCGAGCAGGAGCACGGGGTGGCGATGCTGACCACGGTCTACGGCAACGCGATGCGCGAGGCGGTGGGCGGCGGCCAGGCCTGGATCTCGTCCTTCACCAAGCGGGCCCATCCGGGCGAGGCGATCGACATCCCGCTGGCCCACAAGGACGCGCTCTATGTGCGCTCGCATTACGACGGGATGAGCGTCATGGTGCCCGACGCGCCGCTGCCGGACGAGATCGCGGTGATCTGCTGCATCGCCAATCGCGGGCGGCTCAACCACCGCGTCGGCGGGCTCCGCAAGGAAGACGCCAAAGGCGAGGACGGGCTGGTCTAGGGCCCAATCGGGGAGGACTGAATGAAGACCGCAATCGTCAACCTTGCCACCATCGTCACCGGCGACTGGCGGGACCCGATCGCTCCCGGCGATTCGATCCTGATGGAAGACGGCCTCATCAGGGAGGTCGGCACCGTCGATGCCGCCCGGGTCGAGGCCTGCGACGTGGTGCTCGACGCCGGCGGCATGACCGCCATGCCGGGGATGATCGATTCCCAGGTACACAACACCTTTGGCGACTACACCCCGCGCCAGAAGACGGTGGGCTTCCTCGAAAGCTACCTGCATGGCGGCACCACGACCTCGATCACCGCCTGCGAGGTCCACGTGCCGGGGCGGCCGAGCGACCCGGAAGGGGTGAAGGCGCTCGCCATCGCCGCCAAGAAGTGCTTCGACAATTTCCGCCCGGGCGGCATGCGGGTCCATGCCGGCGCGGTGATCCTGGAGCCCGGGCTGACGGCGGCCGATTTCGGCGAGATGGCCGACAAGGGCATCTGGCTCGCCAAGGCGGGGTTCGGCAAGTTCCAGTCGCCCTTCGAATACACGCCCTATGTGCAGATGGCGCAGGCGGCGGGGATGATCGTCAACTGCCACACCGGCGGTGCGTCGATACCCGATTCGTCCGCCATCACCGGCAAGCATCTGCTCGACATGCGCCCGGACGTCTCCTTCCACGTCAATGGCGGGCCGGTGGCGATGCCGGACGAGGATTTCGCGCCCATCGTCAACGAGACCGAGATCGCGCTGCAGATCTGCCAGGCCGGCAACATCCGGACGGCGCTGCTGTGCCTCAACCTCGCGGTCGAGGCCGACCAGTACGACCGCTTCCTGATCGCCACCGACACGCCGACCGGCACAGGGGTGATGCCGCTCGGCATGATCAAGTCGGTCTGCGAGCTGTCCTGCCTCTCCGAGTATCCGGCGGAGATGCTGATCGCCGCGGCGACCGGCAACGTCGCCAAGATCTACCGTCTCGACACCGGGTTCCTGAAGCCCGGGCTGGAGGCCGACGTGCTGGTGCTCGACGCGCCGCTCGGCTGCTCCAAGGACGATGCGCTGGGCTCGATCAAGAACGGCGACTTCCCGGCCATCGCCGCCTGCTTCACCTCCGGCATCCCCCGCTTCATCGGGCGCAGCCGCAACACCCCGCCGCCGACGCGCAAGACCGCCATCGCGAAGAACAACCAGCCCAACATGTTCTCGCCCGCCTCGCACGTCTAGGCGCCATGCCGTCGACGCCGGCGATTTCGCTCTGGGACGCGACCGCCGACGAGGCGGATGTCGCGGCGCCGCTGGAGGGCGACAGCGAGACCGGCATCGCCATCGTGGGCGGCGGCTTCACCGGTCTGTCCACCGCGCTGCACGCCGCCGAGCGCGGGCTCGACTGCCGCGTGATCGAGGCAAGGCGGATCGGCCATGGCGGTTCCGGGCGCAATGTCGGGCTGGTCAATGCCGGCGTCTGGCTGCCGCCCCGGGAGGTGCGCGAGCGCCTCGGCGAGGAAAAGGCGGGTGTGCTGACGCGGGTCCTGGGCGACGCGCCCGCCTATGTGATGTCGCTGATCGAACGCCACCAGATCCGCTGCGAACTGACCCGGAGCGGGACCATCCACGCCGCCCATTCGCCGCGCGGCCTTCGCGACCTCGCGCGGCGGGCCGAGGACTGGCGGCGGCTCGGCGCCCCGGTCGAGCTGCTCACCCGGGCCGAGGCGGCGGAGAAGATCGGCAGCGACGCCTATCACGGCGGGCTGCTCGACCGGCGCGCGGGCACGATCAACCCGATGGGCTATGTCCGCGGGCTCGCCCGCGCCGCGCTTGCCGCCGGCGCCCGGATTTCGACCGAAACCGCGGTGCGCGCTCTCCGCCGCGACGGCGAGCGATGGATCGTCGAGACCGACCGGGGCCGGGTGTCGGCGCGGGCGGTGGTGCTCGGCACCAACGCCTATACCGACGATCTTTGGCCCGGGCTGAAACGGACTTTTACCATCATCCACTATTTCCAGGTCGCGACCGAGCCGCTCGGCGACCGCGCCCGGCCCGTCCTCCCCGAGGGGCAGGGGCTGTGGGACACCGCGCCGGTGATGTTCTCGCTGCGGCGCGACGGGTTCGGCCGGCTGATCTCTGGCTCGATGGGGCGGGTGATGGGCGGCGATGAGGGGCTGTCGCGGCGCTGGGCGGCAGGCCGCCTGCGGCGCCTGTTCCCGGCGCTGGGCAGGGTCGGGTTCGAGACCGCCTGGTACGGGCAGATCGCGCTCACCCCGGACCACCTGCCCAGGATCCACCGCCTGGCGGACGGGCTCTACACGCCGATCGGCTATAACGGCCGCGGCATCGCCCCCGGCACGGTGTTCGGCAAGGCGATGGCCGAGCTGCTGGCCGGCGGGCGGGAAGAGGACCTGCCCCTTCCGGTCACCGAACCGGCGCGCGACGGCCTGGCCCCGCTGAAGTCGCGCTTCTACAGGGCGGCCTTCGCCGCGAACCAGCTGACAAGAGCGATCTGAACGGAGTCTCCCATGACAGACCGGCCCATTGCGCTGATCACCGGCGGAGCGCGCGGAATCGGCTTTGCCTGCGCCGAGGCGATCGCCCGGGACGGCGCGCGCATCGTGCTCGCCGATATCGACGAGGCCGGGGTCGAGGCCGCCGCCGGGCGTCTCGGCGACGACGCGCTGGCGATCCATTGCGACATGGGGGACGCGGCCCGGGTCGCATCCATGTTCGAGCGGATCGACGCCGAAATCGGCCCGCTCTCGGTGCTGGTGAACTGCGCCGGGGTTGCGATTCCCTGCGACTTCCTCGAGACCCCGCTGGAGCAGTTCACCGCGGTGATCGACGTCAACCTGGTCGGCACCTTTCTCGCCACCCAGCTCGCCGCGAAATCCATGGTGGCGGCGGGGATCGCCGGCTCCATCGTCAACATGTCCTCGGTCAACGCCCGGGTCGCGATCCCCTCGATCGCCGCCTACTGCGCCTCCAAGGGGGGCGTGATGCAGCTCACCAAGGCGAGCGCGCTGGCGCTGGCGCCGCACGGCATCCGGGTCAACGCCGTCGGCCCGGGTTCGATCGACACCGCGATGATGGCGGCGGTCAACGAGGACCCCGAGGCGATGCGGGTCGCGATGTCGCGCACCCCGCTGAAGCGCATGGGAACGCCCGGCGAGGTCGCGGAGCTGGTCGCCTTCCTGGCCAGCGACAAGGCGAGCTACATCACCGGCGAGACGGTCTATGTCGACGGCGGCCGGCTCGCGCTCAACTACACCTGCTAGGGGAGACCGGATGGCGAAGGGTCTGGAGGCGCTGCCGTTCTACAGCGAGGCGGCGATCGCCGAGGTGCTCGACTGGCCGCTTCTGATCGATGCCCTGGAGCGGGCGATGATCGCGTTTTCCGCCGGCGAGGTGGTGCAGCCGGTGCGCCAGATGCTGCCCGTCCCGGGCCAAGACGCCTTCATGGGCGCGATGCCGGCGATCGGCGAGGCGATGGCGGTCAAGATCGTCACGCTCTATCACGGCAACGCGGGCACCGGCATCCCGACCCACCAGGCGGTCATCCTGGTGTTCGACCGGGACAACGGCTCGCCGGTCGCCGTGCTCGACGGCCGGCTGATCACCGAGATGAGGACGGCGGCATGCTCCGCCGCCGCTTCGCGCAAGCTCGCCGTCGCGACTCCCGCGGTGACGACCATCATGGGGAGCGGCGTCCAGGCGCGCGCCCATGCGAGCGCGCTCGCCGCCGTCAGGCCGCTCGGCGAGCTCCGGCTCTGGGCACGCTCGGAGGCCGCCGGGCGCGCCTGCGCCGACGAGATCGGCGCGGTCTTCGTGGCCGACGCCGAGCGCGCGGTGCAGGGCGCCGACATCGTCGTCTGCGCGACATCGGCGACCGAGCCGATATTGACGGGCGGGTGGCTCAAGCCGGGCGCCTTCGTCGCCGCCGTCGGGTGGAACGGCAAGGACGGGCGCGAGCTCGACGACGCGGCGATGGCCAGCACGGTGATCGTCGATTCGCGCGATGCCGCGCGCGACCAGTCGGGCAACGTGCGGGGCTCGGGCTGCGCGATCTTCGCCGAGCTCGGCGAAATCCTGGCCGGCACCAGGACCGTCCCGGAAGGGGCGACCGCGGTCTACGACACGGTCGGCATCGCCATCATGGACGTGGCCGCCGCCGGGCTCGCCTGCGACCTGCTCGGGTGAAGCCGGCCAGGCATCGCCTTCACCGCTGCGGCGTCGTTTGCTAAATACTCAGGGGCTGGCCATATCCGCGAGGCCGCGGGACCAACGGAGGGGGCGATGGACGGAACCGCCTATCGAGGCAGCTTCCGCGACCTGGTGGATGACAGGGTCGACGAGGGGGTCTTCCGGGTCGACCGGTCGATCTACACCGACGAGGCCGTATTCGAGGCCGAGATCGAGCGCATCTTCGAGGGCGGATGGGTGTTCCTCTGCCACGAGGGGCAGGTGGAGAACCCGGGCGACTACTTCGCCACCGAGATCGGCCGCCAGCCGGTCTTCGTCATGCGCCAGAAGGACGGCTCGCTGGGCTGCTTCATCAACGCGTGCTCGCATCGCGGCGCGCTGCTGACCCCGTTCCGCCAGGGCAATGCGCGGGCGCTCACCTGCCGCTTCCACGGCTGGGCCTACGATCTCGGCGGGCGCTGCATCCGGATCAAGAACGAGGAATCGGGTTTCTCCGACCCCGACTTCTCGCGCGAGCGCTTCAACCTGCGCCGGATCGGCGCGCTCGGCTCCTACAAGGGGTTCGTCTTCGGCAGCCTGACGGACGACGTGCCGCCGCTCGAAGACCATCTCGGCGCCGCGGCGCGCTGGATCGACCTGCTGGCCGACCAGGCGCGCGACGGGCTCGAGGTGGTGCCCGGCTCGTCGACCTACATGATCCGCGGCAACTGGAAGCTGCAGGCCGAGAACAGCGTCGACGGCTACCACGTGACCACGGTCCACCGGGTGTTCGCCTCGACCATCTCGCACCGCGAGACCCGGGATGCCACCTCGGGAATGCGCCAGACCGAGTCCGGGCGCATCAAGGGCAACGTGCCCACCGGGGCCTACGACCTCGGCAACGGCCACATGTCGATCTGGGCGCTGCACACCACGCCGCATGTCCGCCCGATCTACGAATCGAAGGACTGGCTGGAGGAGAACCTCGATCCGGTCGCCGCCGACTGGATCCTCAACCGGGGCCGCAACCTCTATCTGTTCCCCAACGTGATGCTGATGGACAACCCGTCGACCCAGATCCGGCTGATGAAGCCGCTCTCGCCCGGCCTCGCCGAGGTCACGGTGTACTGCATCGCGCCGAAGGGGGAGAGCACCGCCGCGCGCGCCGCCAGGCTCAGGAAATTCGAGGACTTCTACCTCACCGCGGGCATGGCGACGTCGGATGACATCGCGGCGCTGGAATCCGTCCAGGACGGCTCGTTCGGCCGCCTCAGCCGCTGGAACGACATGACCCGCGGACTACCGGACCTGGTGGTGGGTCCCGACCAGGATGCCCGCAATCTCGGCTTCGAGCCCGCCGGGTGCTGCCCCGACTGGGACCACGAGGGGCTGTTCCACGGCTTCTACCGCGCCTGGGTCGACCGCATGGAAGACGGGAACGCCGCCGGATGAGCGCGGATGGGATCGACGCCGGGCTCGAACGCGAAGTCGCGGCCCTGATCAACCGCGAGGCGATGCTGCTCGACCGGCGGCGCTGGGACGAGTGGATCGACCTATACACCGAGGACGCGGTCTACTGGGTGCCCGCCTGGGCCAGCGAGGAGGAGACCACCACCGACCCCGACACCCAGCTCAACCTGATCTATCTGAGGAACCGGGGCGGGCTGGAGGACCGGGTGTTCCGCATCGAATCGCGCGATTCCTACGCCTCGGTGCCGCTCGACCGGACGGTCCACCTGATCGGCAACATCCTGGTCGAGAGCGTCGAGGCGGACCGCATCGAGGCGTCCGCCAACTGCATCGTCCACATCTACGGCAAGAAGGGGGCGGCGACGCGGGGCGGCCTGTACGACTTCGAGTTCCGGCGCGCCGACGGCGCGCTCAGGATCGCGCGCAAGAAGATCACCTTCATCGACGACCGGCTCGAAGGGCCGATCGACATCTACCACCTGTAGAAGACATTGCTGAGCCTGCAGAAGATCGCCCCCGAGCCCGGCGGAATCGCGCTCCGCGAGATCGACCCGCGCGAGCCCGGGCCGGGCGAGATTTCGATCCGGATGGGGGCGGCCGGGATCTGCGGCACCGACATGCAGATCTACAACTGGGCGCCCCGCATGGCGCGGCGCATGGCGCTGCCGCGGGTGCTCGGCCACGAGGTCTCGGGCACCGTCGAGGCGGTGGGGCCGGGGGTCGAGACCGTCGCGGCCGGCGACCGGGTGAGCCTGGAGAGCCATATCTTCTGCGGCACCTGCCGGCCCTGCCGGCTGGGGCGCGCCCATCTCTGCGAGGCGACCCGCTACCCGGGGATCGACATCGACGGCGCCTTCGCCGAGGCGCTGACCGTCCCGGCCTCGATCGCCTGGGTCAACCCGCCGGAGCTGCCGCACGAGACGGCGGCGATGCTCGAGCCCTTCGGCATCGCCGTCCATGCCTGCCTGGCCGGGGCCGGGGTGTCCGGGCTCACCGTGCTGGTCAACGGGTGCGGGCCGATCGGGCTGATGGCGGTGGCGGTCGCCCGCGCGCTCGGCGCGGCGCGGGTGATCGCCTGCGACATCGTCCCGCTGCGGCTCCGCGCTGCCGAGACCATGGGCGCCGACCGCGCGGTCGATGCCGGCGACGAGGACCCGGCCCGGATTGCCCGCGACATGACCGGCGGGGCCGGGGTCGATGTGGGGATCGAATTTTCGGGCAGCGAGGCCGGGTTCGACGCGGTCTTCCAGTCCCTCGCCAAGGGCGGCGATTTCCGGCTGGTCGGCGCGCCGCCCGCCGCGATTGCGGTCGACTTCACCTGGTGGCTGCTCAAATGCCCGGCGATGCAGAACATCCACGGCCGGCTGATCTGGCAGACCTGGCAGCGCGCGACCGAGCTGCTGGCGACCGGCGCGGTCGACCTCGCCCCGGTGCGGAGCCATGTGCTCCCGCTTTCCGAAGCGCCGCGCGGGTTCGAACTGATCCGCGACGGCGCGGCGCTCAAGCCCGTCCTCGTGCCATGACCAGCCATACCGTCACCCTGGTCTTCGACGACGGGCGCATCGCGCGCATCCAGGCCGACGAGGACGACACGATCTACCTCGCCGCGCTCAAGCACCGCATCCGCATCGAGACCGACTGCCTCGAAGGCGCCTGCGCGACCTGCAAGGGGGTCTGCACCTCGGGCGCGTACCGCATGGACGAGTACAGCGAGGACGCGCTGAGCGCCGAGGAGGCGGCCAGGCGCGAGGTGCTGACCTGCCAGATGCACGTGCTGTCGGACTGCGTGATCGAATATCCCTACCCGTCGACGTTTTCGCTCAAGGCCCCGCCGGTCACGCGGATGGCGCGCGTCGCCGAAATCGAGACCGTGGCGGAAGGCGTGGTCCGGCTGGTCGTCGAGCCGGAGGACGGGGAGCACGGGCCGGTGGTTTTCATGCCGGGCCAATACGTCCATCTCGGCGTGCCCGGGACCGACGCCGTGCGCTCCTATTCCTTCGCCAACCCGCCGGCGGAGACCGGGCGCTACACCTTCTTTATCAAGGTGCTGGAGGAGGGCGCGATGAGCGGCTATGTCGCGGGACCCGCGCGGCCGGGCGACGCGATGCCGGTGACCGGGCCGTTCGGCCGGTTCTACTTGCGCCCGCCGAGCCGGCCGATCGTCATGGTGGCGGGCGGCACCGGGCTCGCGCCGATGCTCTCGATGTTCGACCACATGCTGGCGACCGGCGCGACGGACCAGCCGATCCGCCTGCTCTACGGCGCCAATACTCCGGCGGAGCTGTTCTCGCTCGACGCGCTCGACGATCATGCCGGGCGCGGGCTCGACCTGACCGCGGAGCTCTGCGTCGTCGAGGGCGGGGACGGGTGGTCCGGCGCGACGGGGCATGTGACGACCCTGCTCAGGCCGGAGATCCTGGGCTCCGGAGACTGCGACGCCTATCTCTGCGGCCCGCCGCCGATGATCGACGCCGCCACCGCCTGGCCCCCCCGCGCCGCGTCAGGGCGGGCCGTGTTCCACTGCTGTCCGGTTTAGCCCTCGACGCAGGCTCCGCCCCGATGGGCGAGACTGTCGCCGCCACCCTATTGTCACCCCGGACTTGATCCGGGGCCCAGGGAAGCCGGGCGAGGGCGGTGCCT
>MPNO01000063.1 GCA_002239065.1 Defluviicoccus sp. bin129
AACTTGCGCAGCAGAACGCTCTGCGCGAAAGGATCGCCGGCTTCTCGGCCACGGTTGGCGCCACGATCGATCAGCTCGACTTCGAACAACGACAGAAGCTGCTACGCTTGGTCGTTGAGCAAGTCTTCGTTCGCGGATGGCGCGTCGAAATCAAGCTCCGCATCCCTTTGGACGAACCGCCAAACCCGTCAGGCCCGACACCGTCCAGCAAAGACGGTTTACGTTCCATCGATCTCGATGAACGCAGGCAGCTACCGGATCAAGCAAAGCCGATCGAGACGCCAACCTCCGTCCGAATAACCCCGCTTGCCCCCGTGGGCCCACAGGCCCCTCCCACGCGCGGGCCACCGCCAGCCGCGCGGAGAGCGCGTCGCCCCGCGCGCGGGTCCCTCCCATGGACTACGAGGACAAGCTACCGCCGAGACCCTGGTGCACTTTTACTCCGCCGCTCTGGCGCATAATCCCGCCGCCGTTGACAAACGGGCGATTCATAAATGACATTGTGATTTTCCTTAGCGAGCGCTCCGAGCAAATCACGCGTGATTTCCTGCTGACCATAAACCGTAACACCACGGTCGATCAGCTCTTCAAAGTCGAGCATGTAATGCTGGTTCTGATAGCCGATGCAGACGCCGCGATGGTACATGTGCTCTTTCTTCAACCGGCCGCCAAGACCGGCCTTGATCAGCATATCGACGGTGCCCTGCTCCAAAACGCCCGCACGAATTCGCTGCTTCACATATTCGCGGCTTCTTGCCTCGAGGACGATACTCTCAATGCCGCGGAGACGAAGGATCCAAGCCAATAGGGAACCCGAAGGGCCAGCCCCAACGATTGCTACTTGAACGGGCATAGTGGTTACCTCACTGCCCGGCACGCGCTCGTGGCGCGCGGTAGGAACGCAAGTTTAGGAAAAGCTAGGCGGTGTCCTGCATGGTGATCAGACCCATGCCGGTAGTCATCGGAGCGTAGCAATTGCGATGAAGCCGAGGCTTCCTCGTCATCGCTGAGCGCGATCTCCTCCCACGTCTCGGTGCGCAGCCGCAACGCGCGCTCGAACCCCTTCCAACCAGGGTTCCCACCGCACCGCTTCGCCGACCGGATCGATCTCGAATACCGGCACATAGGCTTCGGGATCTTCCAACAGCTCCAGGGCCACGCGGTTGTAACGGCCCATGATTGCCGCAACCATTTCTTCCGCTTCGTCGACCGTCTCGAAAATGTGCTCGCCGCCCCACACCCAAGGCAGCCATTCCGAGGGCGGAATGATCTCCGGACAGACGATCAGGGCGGACACATAGCCGTCGAACTGCGAAAGAGACATCGCGTCGCGTTCCGCCGGAATGCCGTTCAGGAGATCGTTGAGACGATCGAGTGCGGTGACGCGAGCGCTCATCGCGGGGGAATAGGTCAAAACGGCGCTTGCGTGTCAACGCGATGATTCTCTTCTCGAGCCGCGCCTGATTCCTTCCGCCCATCGGGCGGTGTAGAATGATGTCCAACGATGATCTTCCTGCAAACGTGGGAGAGCCGAGCATGGCAAGAGCGCCAATGAACAGCGCGGAGAGACTGTCGTCGCTGATTGCCGAGATCGAGGCCGAGGCCTATGCGCGGGGCCAGGCCGACGCGAGAAGGGAATTCCTGGACGCGATCGGGACGCCTGGCGGCCAGCTCGCCGGTGCGAAGGCAGGGCGTGGGAGTCGAGGAAAGCAGGCGGCGCCGAAGCGCAAGCCCGGGGGACGCAAGCGTGCACCGAGAGGATCGGTTCCGGGCTTCGTCGAGCGTGCGTTACAGGGCGGGCAGGCCCTGGCGCCCCCGGAAATACTGGAGCGCGCCGCCACGCACATGGAGCGCCTGATCAAGCTGGCATCGGTCCGAACGGAGCTGCGCAACGGGCGGAGAACTGGCAAGTACGAGTTGAAAGACGGGCGCTGGTCTCTTGCAGCCGGTTCCGCTGCCGAGGAGACAGGCGACCCGGCCCCGGCAGAGCCCTCCCCGGGCTCGGAAACCGGCGAGGCCGCGGGTTCGGGCGCGCCGACCGGCTAGTCGTTCCACCTGTTGATCGGCGCGTAGGTTGGACGCTGATCGGCGTCCTAATTCGTTAATTTCACAAGACACAGTGGGTTCAAGATTGGGCGCCGAGCCACAGAAGACCGCCAACATCGCTATGAATCCGAGACGCTGGCAAGGGCTGTTGCTTGGAATTCTCGGGAGGCCGCGTCGTTCCCGTCCGGGCCTTCCAGTTCGTGATGCCCGAGTGGGCGATGACGGTGGGTGTTTCGCATACCGGCTGGTACGCGAACCCGGTGGCTGAGAGTAAGCGAAGAGCGGTCCACCCGGACCATCGATGCGGAGACCTGAACTGCGCGGGACGGTCTTGGCATTCGGCGCCGGGACAGAATTGTTCAGGGGCGGAAAATGACGGCAAAAGTCAGCCACGGACGTTTCTTCGAGGATTTTCGCCTCGGAGAGGAATTGATCCACGCCACGCCGCGCACAGTGACTCAGGGCGATGCGGCTCTCTATCTGGGGCTCTACGGATCACGGTTCGCGACCAACTCATCGGGGGTTTTCGCGCGGCGGCTCGGGTTCGTTGCAGCCCCGCTCGATGACTTTCTCGTTTTTCACCTCGTTTTCGGACGCACCGTGCCCGATGTCTCGCGCAACGGGGTTTCCAATCTCGGCTATGCGGACGGTCGATTCGGTGTCCCCGTTTGCCCGGGAGACACACTGTCCGCGACATCCACGGTGATCGGCCTCCGCCAGAACCGGAGCGGCGAGACCGGCATCGTCTATGTCCGGTCGCGGGGCATCAACCAGGATGGCGATCCGGTCGTCGAATTCGCCCGTTGGGTGATGGTGCGAAAGCGCGCTCGGGAAGCGCCGCAACCGGAGCCTGTGATCCCGAAACTCCGGGAGTCGGTCCCGGTCGAAGACCTTTTCGTACCCGAAGGGCTCGCGGTTCGGGCCTACGACACCGGGATTTCCGGTTCCGCGCATTTCTGGGACGACTACTCACCCGGCGAACAGCTTGACCACATCGACGGAGTGACTGTCGAGGAAACGGATCAGGCGATGGTCACCCGTCTCTATCAGAACAACGCCCCGGTCCACCTCAACCGGCACATGATGGAAGCGAGCCGTTTTGGCCGTCGCATCGTGATGGCCGGGCACGTGATCAGCATAGCGCGCGCGCTGTCGTTCAACGGCCTGGGCAACGCCTTCCGCGTCGCTGCGATCAATGGCGGCCGGCATGTCGCGCCGGTGTTCGCCGGAGACACCCTGTATGCCTGGTCGGAGGTACTGGAGACATCTCCGCTTCCTGGCCGCAATGATCTGGGCGCGCTGCGCCTGCGTACCGTCGCCGCGAAGGATCGGAGCTGCGCCGATTTCCCTCTCCGGACATCGGCCGGAGAATATGATCCCGCGGTCGTCCTCGAACTGGACTATACGGTGCTCTTGCCCAGGCGTGACGGCGTGGTCCGGTGATGCCTGGAGGATCCGGGTTCAGACGGGCGGTAGTCGGATCGCTCCGTCCAACCGAACGACCTCGCCGTTCATCATCGCGTTGCGGATGATGTGGACAACGAGCTCAGCGTACTCTTCCGGTTTTCCCAAGCGTCTGGGAAAGGGGACCGAAGCGCCGAGGGCCTCGCGCGCCTCTTCCGGCAAGCGCCGCATCATCGGTGTGTCGAACAACCCGGGCGCGATCGTGTTCACCCGGATGCCGGATCGGGACAGCTCGCGCGCTGCCGGCAGGGTCATGCCGATTATGCCGGCTTTCGAGGCGGCGTAAGCGGTGTGACCGACCTGTCCTTCGTAGCCCACGACCGAAGCGGTGTTGACGATGACACCGCGTTCGCCCGATTCCAGCGGATCGAGAGCCCTCATGTGCGCGGCTGCGAGACGGAGCACGTTGTAGGTGCCGATCAGGTTCACCGAGACCACGCGAACGAAGTCTTCGAGCGGGGCAGCCAGACGGTCTCGCCCCACGATCCGCCCGGGCGTGTCTATACCGGCGCAGCTGACCAGAATGCGGGCCGGGCCATGAGCGGCGCGGGCGGTTGCCACGGCATCCTCCACGCCGCGTGGGTCCGTGACATCGCAGGGAAGCGCTATACCCCCTGTCTGGTTTGCGGTGGAGAGCGCGCCGTCGGCCTCCATGTCAAGGCAGCCGACCTTCGCCCCCAAGGACGCCAGGCTCAGCGCCGTGGCCCTGCCAAGGCCCGATGCAGCGCCGGTCACGATGGCAGCATGCCCGGTGATCTCGATGTGCGACCTCCCTGTGCCTGGGGATTCACCTGCTCCGCCGGGATTCGAACTCCCAATACCTGTTCATCGGAGAGACGGAAGCACTATACTATGAATGCGGAATCAATGAGCACGATTGTATCGCCGCTTTCTGCTTGCCAAGGGAGGTTTGCATGGCACCGACCGAGTTGGAGGCCGGCGCGCCGATCTACGGGCCGAGCGAAATTACCGAGGAAACCTTCAAGGAAACCCCGGAGGAATACCAGGATCTGGTGCGCTGGGTGGTCGGACGTCAGCTCTTGGAAGAGCTGTCGGCGGCGTGCATTTTCGCCAAGGCAGCGCCCCTGTTCTACCGCGAGGGTCCGGAGAAGGTCCGTTACTGCGTACACTTGGCCGAGGAGGAGGTCGGGCACTGCCGCGCGGTTGCCCGGATCCTTCCGGGGATCGGCCTAGATTACAGCCTGTTCGCCCACCATGACAGACCCTACGCCCAGGATTTCCACGGCGATCCGGAGTTTCCCCAGAGTTGGGAAGACGTTCTCGTCTTCAACTGGCTGGCGGAGGAAAGCGGTCGATTGTTCCTTTGGTCGATGCGCGATACCAGCTACGCGCCCTATGCGAATGTGAACCGGGCGATCATCGCCGAGGAGGAACGCCATGCGGAGGGCGGTCCGACGCACTTGATTCGGCACATCGAGGAGAACGGGGACGAGGCGCGGAAAAAGGTCCAGGAAAGGGTCGACGAGTGGTTCCCCAAGGCCATAAGGCTTCTCGGGGTGCCGCGCAGCGAGAAGCAGCAGAGGTTTCATCACTACGGCCTCAAGGCCGAGGATACTGAGGAGCAGCTCCCTCTCTGGCTCGACGCCGTCTTGCCCTATGCCGACCAGCTCGGGCTGACGGTGCCGACCTCGGACGATATGCGCGCGACCGGCCTGGTCCTGCCCTCGCACGTCGATTGGTGACGATGGGGTAATCGGCCGCTCAGGCACGGGATCATGAACATCACCGGCGCCTCGGCGGAACGGGCCAAGGAGGCGTGTGATCGCCTGAGCCGATCGACCGTTCCGGAAATTTTTGCCGAGCGGGTCGCGGAGTCCGGCGACGCCGTCGCGCTTCGCTACAAGGAGGAAGGCCTCTACCGCGAGCTTAGCTGGGCCCGGTATCAGGCGCGCGTGAAGGCGGTCGCGGCGGGCCTGGTATCGCTGGGGCTCGCCCGGGGCGACAGGGTGGCGATCATGGGCGATCCCACCGTCGAATACCTGCTCGCCCACATGGCAGGCATTTTCGCCGCCGCCGTGCCGTACGGCATTTACCCCACGTCCTCGCCGAACGAGGTGGCCTTGCAGCTCCGCAAGGGCGGCGCCGGGATCGTCGTCGCCGGCGACCAGGAACATCTGGACAAGGTGCTGGGGGCGGAGGCGGCGGCAGGCATGGCGCTTGTCGAGCACATCGTCCTGATCGATTGCCGAACCCGGTTCCTTTACGCGGACCCGCGGATATTGCCGTTTTCCGAGCTGGAAGAACGGCAAGCCGCCGACGACGAAGCGGTTCGGGAATGCGAGGCGCGCATCGCCGCCCTCGAACCCGGGTCGTCGGTCGGGCTGATTTTCACATCCGGCACCAGTGGCGACGCCAGGGGCGCGCTGTACACCCATGGGGGAATGCTCGTGGGTCTCGGCTATTGTCTCTTTTGCGCGATGCCTGAACTGGCGGAGCGCCCGCACCGGGTCGTCACGCATCTTCCCCTGGCGCACGGGATGGGGCAGGGCTTAAGTCTCTTCATCCCGCTCTTCGCCGACGTCATCCAGCACATCCCCGAGCGGGGACAAACCCTGGGCGCCCTACTGCGCGAGGTCCGTCCGACCTCGCTGCTGGGCGTGCCCCGCATCTGGCAGAAATTCGGCTCCCAGATTTCGACCGCGGTCGAGATGTCGGGCGGTCTGCGGCGCAGGCTCTTCAAGCTGGCGGAACGGACCGGGTCCGAACGGGCCGGGCAGCTATGGAACAACCGTCGAGGCCGTGCCGGGTTGTTCCTCGAAATTCGGTATCGGCTGCTGCACGCCCTGATGATATGGCCGGCGCTCTACAAGACAGGAATGGCCCATCTCGTCGGCGGTTCCAGCGGAGGCGCTCCTCTGCCCGAAGGCGTGCAGCAACGCTGGCAGGCCTGGGGAGTGCCCTTGAGAAATTTCTACGGCACCACGGAAGCGGGGGTAACCTCGTTGCAGGACGCGCCGTGGCCGCGTCCCGATGATCCGTTGCAGACGATCTATCCCAACGATGTGGTTGCCGGCGCGGACGACGAGATCATCGTTGCCGGTCCCGGAAGTTTCTCCTGCTACTGGGAGGAGCCCGAGGAAACCGCCCTCGTCCGGGATGGGAACGGAGCGGTGTCGACGGGGGATATCGGGGCCTTTGACGAGAACGGCCGCCATTCGATCGTCGATCGCAAGAAGGACATCCTCATCACCAGCGGCGGCAAGAACATCGCCCCCGCCCTGGTCGAGAACGCTCTCAAGACGTCACCCTATGTCAGCGAGGCGATCGTCTTCGGGGACAACCGCAAATACGTCACCGCCCTGATCGAGATCGACTTCGACACATTGTCCCACTGGGCGCGAACGAACGACATTGCCTATACGGGCTTCAAGAGCCTGGTCGAGAACGACAAGGTGATCGGCCATGTCGGCGAAGAAATCAGCCGTGCCAACGAGCTGCTGGCGCGACCCGAGCAGATCAAGTTCTTTCGAATTCTGCCGAAGGAGCTGGATCCCGAGGAAGGCGACACGACCCCCACGCGCAAGGTCAAGCGCGCGCTGGCGTTCGACATGTTCCAGCACCTTGTCGAGGAGATGTATGCGGAAGCCTGACCGCACAGGGCATCAGGCCACAGGACTAGAGAGTCCCCGAGCGAAGGAGTGAAAACAACGCCGGCCCCGATTTCTGAAGGGTAAGGCCCTCAACCAACAGGAGGAAACATCATGACCCGCATGTCCAGATCCGCCGTCGCCGCAATTCTGTGCGCGATGGGTTTGGCAACCGGCTTCGCCGCGCCCGCCGCCGCGGACACCTACAAGCTGGGCTACATCACCGATCTGTCCGGGCCGTTCGTGGACACTTTCAAGCCGGTCCTGCAGGGCTTCGAACTCTACTTCAAGCGCGTCAACGAAGCCGGAGGCATCGATGGGCGCAAGGTGGAGATCGTCACCAGGGACGACCAGTTGAACGCCCAGCGCGCCGCCGCCCATGCCCGCGAGCTGATCAGCAGCGAAGAGGTGAACAGCCTTTGGGCCATGAGCATGTCGAGCACACTTCCCGGAATCTACAAGCTCGCCAAACGTCACAAGGTTCCAGCGGTATCGTCGGTCAGCGCCATCGGCATGACCCTGCCCCCGGCGCATGACTACGCGTATTCGACCGGCAACCCGTTCAATGTCGCGGGCGAGGTCGCCGGCAAGCTTGCCGCGCAGCTCTTCCCCGGCAAGGGACGCATGACCTGCGTCACCATCGAATCCGCCGGCGGGTTCGCCGCCTGCGCCCACACGGAGGCGTCCTTCAAGGATCGGGGGTTCACCGTGGAGAAGGTGTTCTTCTCGCCGCGCAAGGTCGAGTTCGGACCGTTGGGCCAGAAGATCGCCGGAACCAAGCCGCAGCTCGTCGTCACCCATCTGCCGCCGCGGCTGACAGAGGGCGTGATGATCCATACCCGTGCAGGCGGCTACAAGGGCCCCATGATGTTCAACAATGTGAGCATCAACGAGGCCGGGCTCATTCAGGGTGTCGAGAAAGCCGGCGTCTCGGAGGGCGTGTACACGTTCTCCCGCTACACGCTGGCCCATGAAGAAACGCCCGAACTCGCCGAAATCAAGGCGACGGCCAAGAAATTCGGCATGGATCCCGATGCCATTGCGGTCAACCACGTCATCGGCTGGGTTAGTGCGAGGCTCGCCGAGGCGGCGTTGAAGAAGTGCGGCTGGCCGTGCCCCGGCGACGCCCTGAACAACGCGCTGGACGACATTTCGGTCGATATGGGGCAGCTCACCGGCGGGCCGATCACCTTCAAGGGTAACGACCATCAGGGCACGTCCTGGTGGAAGGTTTACAAGTTCGACGGCGCGTCGAAGAGGTTCAAGCCGGTCACCGACTGGGTCTCCGCCCCGAGTACCCTGCAATACAAGATCAAGAACTGAAAAGGCTGCGGAGGCGCCAACCGCCCGGACCGGCGCGGGCCGCCGGCTTGAGCCTGCTCTAGCCGGCGGCCACCGCCGCACTCCCTGACCGGACGGGCCGACACGGACGAAGATGCCGCGATGCTGCAGGTGATAACCGTGCTGGAGATAGCCGGCGTTTACGCGTTGCTGGCGCTCGGGCTGGTGATGATCTATCGCACGAGCCGGGTACTCAACCTGGCGCAGGGCGAGCTTGCGATCATATGCGCCTATGTCGCCGCGGTAACGACCGGGTCGGGTTTCCCCTGGTTTCTTGCCATCCCCGCAACCCTGGCCACGGGCGCCGTCGCCGGTGCCGTCATCTACATTTCGACGATGCGGCCCATCCTGGGCGAATCCCCGGTCGTCGGCATCATGACGACGGTCGGCGTCGCGATCCTGATCCGTGGCCTGATGGTGATTTTCTTCGGCGGCGATACGACGATGCTCGACTCGCCCTTCGGGGACACCGTCGTTCTCTCGGGGATCGAGATAGGTTCCGAGCACCTGTTCGTGCTTGGCGGATCCTGGGGCTGCGTGCTGCTGATCATCCTCTTCAACTTCTATTCCAGTACCGGCCTTCTGATGCGCGCCGTCAGCGACGACGTGACCCTCGCCGCCCAGCGCGGCATCGATGTCGACCGTATCGTCGGCATTGCCTGGGTGCTGGCGCTGGTGGTCGGCGCGATGGCCGGCTACCTGCACGGACAGCGCGCACTGATTTCGACCGCGGCGACGCTGATCGGCGTCAACGCCCTGATCGCCGCCTTCATCGGCGGAATGGACAGTTTTCGCGGCGCCATCGTCGGCGCCCTGACGGTGGCGGTCGTGGAGTTCGTCACCATCCAGCTCGTCGAGTCCCATTGGGCGGAGATCGCGCTGGTCGTCCTGATGCTGGTCGTCCTGACCTTCCGCCCCTGGGGCCTGTTCGGGACCGTCGAAGAACTGGAACGCGTGTGAGCGCGGGTCGACCAGACCCGGCCGGTCGGCCGCCCACCCTGCCGACGCGCATCACCCACCGGTTCGAACTGTTCCGCGGCCGCGAATGGGCGTGGCTCGGCATGGGCGCGGTCGCGGCGCTCGCCTGGCCTCTCCTAGTGACCCAGCACTGGTTGCATATCACCAATCTGTCGCTGATCGCCGTCATGGGGGCGGTCGGTCTCAACTTGTTGACCGGGAATGCGCGGCTGGTCTCGCTCGGTCAGGCGGCGTTTCTCGCCATCGGCGGATTTTCCGCGGGCGCGATGGCCCACCATTTCGCCGCTCCGTTTTGGCTCAGTCTCATCGTCGCCATGCTGCTCGGCGGGCTCTTCGGGCTCATCGTCGCCATCCCGTCCCTGAGGTTGAAGGCGCTTTATGTCGCCATCACGACTCTGGCCCTCCATTTTGGTGTTACTGCCGCGTTCGCGGTCTACCTGGCCCGCGTCATCCGTTCGGAAGGCATATTGATCGACCCTCCGCATTTCGGTTTCTTCGAGCTCTATGACGCCGCGCCCTGGTACTATTTCCTCCTCGTGATCGCCGCCCTGGTCGTGATCGGCGCGTTGAACCTGCAGCGGAGCCATCTGGGACGGCGATGGGTCGCCGTGGCAGACCACGAGGTGGCCTCCGCGGCCCTTGGGATCTCGATTTACCGGGCCAAGGTCTCGGTGTTCGTGATCACCTCGATGCTGGTATCGTTCGCCGGTTGCCTCGGCGCCTACTACGAAGGCGTCGTGACCGAGGGGTTCTACGACCTCCATCTCGCCATCGCCTACTTGGCGATGATCATCGTTGGCGGGCTGGGCAGCGTGCTGGGCTCGATTCTCGGTGCCTTCCTGATCACCCTGATGCCCTACGGGCTGGATTTCCTGCTCAAGATCGGCGGCATCAAGATCTCGGCCGGCTCCATCAGCGGCATGCACTCGGTGCTCTACGGGTTGCTGATCGTGGGCTTCATGCTCTTCGAGCCCCTCGGGCTGGCCGAGATCTGGCGCCGGGTCCGCGACTATTTCACGCTCTGGCCGTTCAAGTACCGACCGCTCGACCAGCTGAGGCAGAGATGACCGAACCCCTTCTGGTCACCGAGCAGCTCGAAGTCGTCTACGGCGAGGTGGTACGTGCCATGCAGGGCGTCTCCCTCGCCGTGGCCGAGGGAACCGTCGTCGCGCTGGTCGGCCTGAACGGCGCCGGCAAGACCAGCACCTTGCGGGCGATCTCAGGGTTCCTGCCGGCCGAGAAGGCGGAAATCACCGACGGGGCGATCCGCTTCGCCGGACGGTCCATCCGCGGCCTTAGGCCCGATCAGACGGCCCGAATGGGAATCGCCCTGGTGCCCGAGCACCACAAGGTCTTCACGACCCTCAGCATTCACGAGAATATCGAGATCGGCTGGCGCGGGCGACGGTCCATTGAAGGCGCAACACCCAAGATCACGCTCTCCAATGTCTACGATCTGTTTCCGCTGCTCGCCGAGAAGCGGGACCGTCGCGCCATCCTCGTCTCTGGTGGAGAACGTCAGTTGACCGCCATCGCGGCGGCATTGCTGAGCCAGCCGCGCCTGATGATGGTCGACGAAGTCTCGCTCGGCCTTTCGCCGGCGACGGCGAGTCTGGTGCTGTCCAGCCTCAAGGCCCTAAATCGCGAACTCGGGCTGAGCCTTCTGATCGTCGACCAGAACGTTCGGGCCGCGCTGGAGATCGCCGATCGCGGCTACATCATGGAGAACGGCCTGATCGTCTACGACGGGACGGCCGAAACTCTGATGTCTCACGGCGACGTGCAGGAATTCTATCTTGGCGTGAGCGGCGACGAGCGCCAGAGCTACCGCGACGTGAAGCAGTACCGGCGGACGCGGCGCTGGTGGGGATGAAGGTGGAAGCGCGGCTGGAGATCCGGGACGTCCGCCTCAATTTCGGCGAGATCGAGGCGCTGCGAGGCGTGGATTGCGGTGTACCGTCGCATGGCATCACCGCCTTGATCGGGCCCAACGGAGCGGGGAAGACGGCTCTCCTGAACACGGTCAGCGGGATCTATCGGCCGCAGTCCGGCGAGGTCCTGCTCGATGGGGAAGACCTGGTGGGCTTGCCACCGCACGCCGTCGCCAAGGCGGGCGTGGGCCGGAGCTTCCAGCATCTCGAGCTGTTTCCCCGGCTCACGGTTACCGAGAATCTGCTCGTTGCCCGGGACTTCCTGTTCTCCGGGGATCCCGTCTCCTCGATGGTGTTCTACGGCCCGGCGCGCCGTCAGGAAATGCGCCACCGGGAGGCAGTGGAATCGATCGTCGATTTCTTCGAGCTGTGGCCTTACCGCGATGTCCTCGCGAAGACGCTTCCCTACGGGGTGCAGAAGATCGTCGGTTTCGCCCGGGCGATGGCCTCCGAACCCAAGCTCCTGTTGCTCGACGAGCCCGGCAGTGGATTGACCCGCGACGAGAAGGAGGACCTCGCGCGGTTCCTCCTTCGGCTGCGCGATGATCGAAAGATACCGATCCTGTGGATCGAGCACGATCTGGACATGGTGCTCGATCTGGCGGACAGGATATACGCCCTCGACCTCGGCCGGGTGATCGCGTCCGGCGATCCCGGCGAGATCCGCGACAATGCGGCTGTTGCCGCGTCCTATGTGGGCTGACCGAACGGGACCTACATTGCCAACCTGGTGGGGGATCGGACGATGAAACTGCGGGAAGTCAGCATGGTGGCGTCGGACTGCGATGGAACGGCGGCGTTGCTGGCACGGCTTCTGAACTGTGAAGTCTCGGAGGCGGTGGAGTGCCCCGAACCGCCCGTCCAATCGCGGTTCGCAAGTCTGAGATGCGGGCCGGCATCGCTCGCCGTCATGGAGAGCACCGCACCGGGCAGCCCTATCGATCGCTTCCTCGGTGCGCGTGGCGAGGGCCTTTTTTCCATCACCTTCGAGGTCGACGACATTGACGCGGCGATGACGCATTTTCGCGAGTGCGGCGCGGAGTTCGTGTGCGACGAACCGGTCCGACTCACGGACTATTCCACCGGGTTCGACACCTATCGGGAGTGCCTAGTCAACTTCACCCACCCCCAGTCAACGGCGCGGATCCTGATCGAGCTGCAGGAACTTCGCAAGTAGGTGCGGGACCGCTCGCCGGAGTAGGGGGCATCGAGGAATCCGTGACCAGATCGTTCTGCCGGATCTGCGAACTGGGCTGCGGGTCGATCGTCAAGACCGACGGCACAAACGTCACCGTCAGACCCGATCAGCACAACCCCTATTCGGAGGGCTATTTCTGCGTGAAGGGAAGGTGGGCGGGGGAGGTCGAGACGGATCCCGACCGGCTGGATGCGCCCCTGCTTCGGCGTGACGGACGGCTCTCTCCGGTGTCCTGGAAGGAGGCCATCGACACCATCGGCACGAAATTGCAGGAGATCGCCGCGGCGCACGGTTCCCGGTCCATCGCGATCTTCTCGGGCAACTCGGCGGCCTATTCGGGGCACTTGAGTCTGGCGGTGCGAAACCTCATGAATGGGCTCCGCACCGACATGCTGTTCACGGCTCTGACGGTCGACTGCATCGCCCGCTACCACGTGGCCGCCGAGGCCCTGAACCTGATGTATGCGGTCCCGGTTCCCTTTTACGACAGGGTTTCCGGGATACTCCTGATGGGCTCCAACGCAACGGTCAGCCAGTGGAGCCCCGGCGGAAGCACGCCCGGCGGCGCTAGGGTGGCCCGCGACCTGCGCGCGCGTGGCGGGTGGCTCGGCGTCGTCGATCCCGTACGTCATCAAGTCGCCGATCTGGCCGACGACCATCTGGCCATACGCCCGGGAACCGACGCGGTCTTTCTCGCGGGACTTCTGTCCTTCGTATGGAACGAAGGACATGTCGCGCGTGACTATGTGAGCAGACACTGCCTCGGCCTGGAGGATGTCGTGGCGGCGTGCGGTGAATGGAGCCTGACCGAAATCGCATCGGTCTGCGGGCTCGAAGCCAAGGATGTCCGGAGGGTGTTCGAGCAGGTGGTCACTCGCCCGGCCGTGGTACTCGACCGCTCGGGCCTGAGCATGGCGCCCAACGCCACCGTCGCCGCCGGTCTTGCCTTGGCGGTCAACGCATCGCTGGGCCGTCTCGATGTGGAAGATGGGCTGTTCATCCCCGACTACTCGCCGGTTCGGGGAAAAGCGATCCCCGGAAGACCCGACGGCGTGCGCTACGGACGGGAATGGCCCAGCGCGCTGTTGGCGGAGGCGATCCTCGGCACGGATGTCCGTCGGATGCCAGCCGAACTCCCTAGGGTCAAGGCGCTTATCGTCGTTGGCGGCAACCCGGCCCTGACTCTGCCCAATTCCGGGCGCGTCGCGGAGGCCTTGTCGGCTCTCGATCTCCTCGTGGTCGTCGACATCTATCCGACCCATACCACGCGCTTCGCGCACACCGTTTTCCCCGGTAGCAGCCACTACCAGCGGGCCGATTTCAACATGCTAAGCGCCGGGCTCACACCTGAACGTTATCGAATCTGGACCGAAGCCGCCCTGCCGCTCCGCGGCGACCAGCGCGAGGAGCTGTGGATCGCGGACCGTCTCGTCTCAGCTTTCAATGGAGCGGATTTCGATGAAGAGCCTGAGGGGTTCCGCGATGCACTGGCAAATTGGGGCGAGGCTGAGCCGGGCTGGACGGGCGGCGCCGTGACCGAAAAGCGATGTGGCAGATACTTGGACGAAGGTTTTCCGACCCCCTCGGGCCAAATGGAGTTCCATCGCCCCTGGACCGCGGGGATACGTGACGCTTTGCGATCAGCATGCGCGACAACCCCCGGGGACCGGGGCGTCCTTGCCCTAGCGGGCCGTCGACTCTCCCATGCTGTCAATTCGTTTCTTCACAACATCCCGGAAGCCTCCGCGCGGGGGAATCCCGCCATAGTCTCGCCCGGCGATGCACGAGTCCTTGATATGCGCCCTGGAGACCGAGTGCGTCTCCAGGGGCCAGGCGGCAGCACGGAGGCAACACTTTTGGTAAGCAAGCGCGTGCCCAACGGTTCGATCGTGTTGGCCCACGGATGGGGCGGCGAACTTTCGGAAGAGCTGTCACAATCCAGGCGGGCATCGGAAGCCAACGCCAACGCGCTCACCAGCGACGCCGATATCGATCCATATTGCGGTATGCCGGTACTTCAGAATCATCTCGTGCGAATTGCCAAGGCGGCCGGGTGAAGCAGACTCTTTCTGCCGGCCTCGCTGGAGTCGATCTTGGTTGGTGATCCGGAGAGGGTCCTTGGGATCGGACGGTTCTAGGGCACCGATTTGACCGGAGAGCGGACTGAGCGTTGTTACAGGAATGAACGGGAATCGGATTCAGTAATAACAACATTCAAGCACCGATCTCAGGAGGGGCGGCCTCGGAGGATGCGGGGGCGCGAATTTATCCCACTCCGTTGATTCCCCAGCGCCTTGTTGCAGAAGGCGGGGATGAAGACCGCGACGATGGACGAGGTGTTGCGCCAGGAGCACGACGAGCGTATGCATCCGCCGAAGACCGCAGGGGTACGCTCGGCCTACATCCACTCCTTGAGATCCACCAGCACCGGCGCACTGAGTTCCTTGCGCACGGCGAGGCGTTCCTCGGCGGACTTGCCGACGATCCCGCTCTTGATGTCGAACAGCACGTCGATCCGCTTCACCGCCTCCAGCGCCAGCGGCGAGACCGGCGGCGGGTCCTTGCCGCGCCGCTTCCTGGCCGCGATGTCGGCGAGCTCGAAGAAATTGCGCCGGGAATGCGCCCAACACGCAGCTTCGATGACGGGCCCGGGCGATCTCCCGGCCGCATAGAGGGCGTTGTAGCCGGTGTAGATGTCGGCCTGGAGGATGCCGGTGAAGCGCTCCAGATGCCCGGCGCACGGCGCACGGCGCTAACGCGGGTCACGGCGATACTCCGCCGGCAACCACTCCGAGTCGCAGTCGCTCACGAGTCGCAGGGGATCGGCCCATCTCCCGTGCTCGGCGCAGCGTCCCGGCCCGGCTGCGCGCCCCGAGCCTGGCGAACGGGTTGCGCAGGCGAGATCGTCTGGCTGGGCCCGACAGCGTGAAGCCGGTAGCGGCATGTCTTGCGCGGAGCGGCACCGAGGACGGCGCCCCGTTCCGCTCGGTTGCCAAGGGAGGGCGTGTCGGCGGCGCACTGCCGACCGGCCGGGTGCCGCGCATCTTCCGGGCGATGGCGCGCGAGGCCGGCCCTTCGCGGCGTTCGGGACGCCCCGGGCAGCGCACGTCGCGACGCCGCAGCCCGCCGGGTCCACCCGGGTCTCCCAGCCGACGTTGCTGCCCTGCACGAGCCGGCGCACTTTCTCGATGCCTCGGAGCGTCACGTCGAACGGGTTGTGGTGCACCGCCGCGCGGCTGTATTCCGCCGGCTCGCGGCTGAACTCGAAGCACACCGGGAACGTGTTCCACCCGTCGTGCTCGTCTGGTATCTGCGCGAAGCGGGCCGTGACCGGCTCGAGGCGCTCGCTCTCGACGGGCCATGCGTGCGAAGCCCGCATGGAGCGCGAGCATGCGGGCCCTCTGCCGCCACTCGGTTCCGCGCGAAGTGCGCCGGCATGGGAAATGAGGCGCGGCTACGTCGCGGGCCGTAGCACTATAGTCGTCCATCCGGGGGAGCGTGGCGCGAGGTGAGGGAACACGGCGCAGAATAATGGCCACATGGTCGCGGGCGTACTCGGTCGAAATGTCGACAGGCGACGCCGATCTAAGTCCAAGGTGCGTAGAAAATTGAAAAAATCCGCATTCGCCTTGATGACTGATTGTGGAGGCAAGATCACAGTTCGATATTTTGTGATTGAATCACAACGGGTTAGTAGATTATTCCGCATTTTTCACTGTTTACGGCGGCGGGATTATGTACCAGCGCTGGAGTAGGCTCCTGGGCGCGCTCGACAACCGGGGGCCCTTCGGCGATCATCGGCCCACTGATCGGCTTTGGAGGTTCCGATGGCGACAACCCTGCGCGAGCGCTACGTCCCCAAGAGCGTCAACCCGATGCGGATGGATCCGCCCGGCACCGTCACCTCGATGCCGTCGCCGAACCGGATGCACCACCTGCATATCTTTTCCGATGAGAACTACGACGCGATGGTCACGTTCTACCAGCGGCTGTTCAACGCCGAGATCGTCGCCGTCAACGAGGAGCAGGGCCCGCCGCTGACCTTCCTCACCTATGACGATCACGACCACCGGGTCGTCATCATCAAGAAGCCGGGCTGGGGCGCCAGGCCCGAGAACAAGGTCGGCGTCTCCCATCTCGCGTTCTGCTATGCGAGCCTGGGCGAGTTGATCTACGTCTACAAGAGGATGAAGGGGTGGGGCTACCCGGCGCCCCACTGGACCGTGAACCACGGCAACTCGACCTCGTTCTATTACAAGGACCCCGACGGCAACGAGGTCGAGACCATGCTCGACAACTACTCGACCCTCGATACCCAGACCTACAAGCGTTACTACCAGTTCACCGAGGAGTTCGGGCCCATGAGGGAGGGGAATTTCGACCCCGACAAGATGGTCGAGCTTTACGAGTCGGGTATGCCGGAGTCGATCCTGCTGGACCGCGAGGAAGTCCGCCGCATGGTCCGCGACGGGATT
This sequence comes from Defluviicoccus sp. bin129, assembly GCA_002239065.1. GTDB lineage: Bacteria > Pseudomonadota > Alphaproteobacteria > MPNO01 > MPNO01 > MPNO01. The sequence continues at coordinate 17,042 of MPNO01000063.1, forward strand.
CTCTGACTCACCCGATCGAACGGGAGGCGTCGGCTTCCGCCGCCAGCGCCTCCTCGCGGACGAGCTGCCAGATACCGTCGACGCGGTCGAGGAACCCGGCGTCCTTCGACAAAACGTCCAGGTTGGATCGATCGAAGCGGGTATCGACGATCTGCTTGATCCGCCCGGGGCGCGCGGTCATTACCGCGACCCGGTCGGCGAGCAGCACCGCCTCGCGCACGTCGTGGGTGACGAAGACGACGGTCTTGGGCGAGCGCCGCCAGATCGACAGCAGCTCCTCCTGCATGATGTGCCGGGTCTGCGCGTCGAGCGCGCCGAACGGCTCGTCCATCAGCAGGACATCGGGGTCGATCGCCAGCGTGCGGGCGATCGCGACCCGCTGCTTCATGCCGCCCGAGAGCTGTGAGGGAAAGGCATCCTCGAAGCCGGTGAGATGCACCAGGTCGATATATTCCTGAGCGATGCGCAGGCGTTCGTCCTTGGCCAGGCGCTGCTTCTCGAGCCCGTAGAGGACATTGTCGCGGACCGTCTTCCAGGGGAACAGCGCGAAGTGCTGGAAGACGATGCCCCGGTCCGCCCCCGGACCGGCGACATCCTTGCCGTTGACGGAGAGACCCCCGTCCTGCAGCGGCAGGAAGCCGCCCAGCAGGTAGAGCAGCGTGCTCTTGCCGCAGCCGCTCGGGCCGAGGAGCGCCAGGAACTCCCGGTCCCCGATGTCGAGCGAGATGCGGTCGAGAGCCAGGACCGGGCGGCCGCGCGCCGGGCGGTATCGATGGACGACCGAGTCGATGGCAATGCCCATGGCCGCCGGCCTAGAGCTCGATCAGATCCATCGCGTCGGGGGTCAAGACTCGCGGCCCGTCCTCCTCGACGACGACCTGCGGGCCGAATTCGACGTAGATCCGGTCGTCCTTGGCAGCCTTGACCTCGACCGCGACCGCCATCCCGGGCTGCACCGCCAGATCGGCGGGCGGCTTGCGGTCGACCGTCAACGCGGCGAACTCTTCCAGGTCGGACACCGAACGGTTGGTCATCGGCCTGCGCCACGGTGCATCCTGCGGCACGTCGCCACGCACCAGCGCGGTCGCCGGCCCCTCGATCCCGTCGATGCCGACGCAGTGGATCTGCGGGATCTCGTGGTAATAGCCCCTGGAAACGATCGGCTTGTCCACCTCGGCGTCGAGCTCCGACCACGGCGTACCGGGCTTGAGCAGCGCCATCGCGCGGTCGGTCGCCTCGCGCACCGCCTCGCGCATCGGCTTGTACTCGTCTTCCAGCGGGCCCAGCGAAACCGCGATATGCGGATGGCTCCAGTACCCTCCGAAACGCGTGTAGTGGCCGACATGAACAACATCGCCGGTGCGCATGATCCGCTCGGTCATCCGCCGGTTGACCGGATAGCCCTCGTTGCCCGAGCACAGGATGGTGAAGTGGTCGCGCCCGACCTCGTTGCCGGCCTTGAGCGAGGCGTACATGACCTCCGCGATCAGATCCGACTCCCGGATGCCGGGCCTCGCATGCGCCATGACCGCATCGATCTCGACATTGGCGATCTCGGACGCCTTCTCGATGAAGGCGATCTCCTCGGCACTCTTGATCATGCGGAGCCGCATCATCAGGTCCGAGGCGTCCTTGAACGTCGCATCGGGAAGGAACGCCTGCAGCGCCCGGTAGCTCATATACGGGATCGAGCCTTCCGGGTTGAGGCCGCCGCCGACCAGGCCGACGATGCCGATCGTGCCGCCGCCATAGCCGAGCTCGGCGATGGTCTCGGCGGCGACTGGCGTCGTGTTGCCGTGGGTCGCGCGGAACTCGACCCCCTCCCAGCCGTTTTCCAGATACCACTTGCCCCAGTTGTCGAGCAGCCAGAGCAGGACCGGGTTGCCCTTGAGCGGAAAGATCAGGTGGCGCTCGATATGGTCGTTGTTGTCGAGCCAGCGGCAATTGCCGACCTCGTTGAAGCCCTTGCCGACGATGAACAGGCAATCGATGCCGCGCGCTTCCATCGCCTGGCGGGTGGCGCTCCAGCGCCGGTCGCGCTCGGCCAGGGTGAACGCGCTATGCGGGTTTGCCGTACGGCCTTCGCGGGGGATGAATCGCGGATCGGCTACCATTGCCAGCCACCTTTCTTCGCGGGCTCCTGAACGACGCGGTTGCGCATGACGCCGACGCCCTCGACCTCGGATTCGATCACGTCGCCGTCCTGGAGGAACCAGGAGCTCTCCCCCTTGTGTCCCATGGCGACGCCCTCGGGCGTACCGGTGGTGATCAGATCGCCCGGCTCCAGCGTCATCTGCGACAGGAACGCGACCAGTTTCGGGATCGACCAGATCATACGCGCGGTCCGGCTGTCCTGGCGGGTCTCGCCGTTGATCCGGGTGCGGATCGCAAGGTCCATCGGATCGGCGATCTCGTCACGGGTGACGATCCACGGCCCGGACGGCGCGAAGCCGTCGAACATCTTGCCCAGCATCTGGTTGCCCTCGGCCCGTTCGCGCCGGACCACGTCGCGGGCGGATATGTCGTTGAGAACCGTGTAGCCCGCGATCACGTCGTAGGCGCGGTCCTCCGGAACGTCGCGGCAGCGCTCGCCGATCACCAGCGTGAGCTCGGTCTCGTAGTCGAGCTCCCCGACCACGGTCGGCTTGACCACGTCGTCGAACGGCCCGATGAGCGAAGAGGTCGCCTTGATCCAGGACGACGGGATCGACATCGGCAGGCTGGTGCCGGCCTCGTTGAGATGGGCGAGGTAGTTGCGCCCGACCGCGATGATCTTCTTGGGCACCGCCGGCGCATCGAGCCTGACTTCGGAGAGCGGCACGAAGAGCGGTTCGCCGTCGGGGCCGCTTGCGTCCCGCTCCGCCCCGGACAGCCAGTCGGAAGCGGCCGCCAGCGCGTCGCGTCCCACCGCTCCGATCGCAAGATGTTGGGCCCAGTTGGCCGGGAATCTAAGCACCGCGATCTCGCGGCCCTGGGGGTCGCCCTGTCGTTCGATCAGGTAGGCGGCATACGCCGCCCGCAGATCGCCGACCAGATCGCCCTCCACCAGGATCCCGGCTCGCCCGGCGTCGGGCGACGCGCCAACGCGCGCATAACGCACCAGCTTCATGAACGCTTCTCCTCCGAATTCTTCACCCTTGATGTGATCACGGCGGGCAGCACGGCGCAACGCCGCCGGCTCAGAGCGCGGCCAGCGCAGCGTAGTCGACCGTCTGGCCGAGATCGAGGCGCCGGCCCGCCTCGGGTAGCGGGTATTTGAGGCCGGTGGCGCAGTTGAACAGCACCGCGCGCTCGTCCGGCGCGACCCGTCCGTCGGCCAGCGCCTGCTTGTAGGCGGCATAGGTGGCCGCACCTTCGGGACACAGCAATAGGCCCTCGACCCGTGCCATCTCGGCCAGCGCGTCGGCGATCGCCCCGTCATCAATGGCGATGGCGAAGCCGCCCGACTCGCGGACCGCGCGCAGGATGAGAAAGTCGCCCACCGCCGCCGGCACCCGGATGCCGGCCGCATAGGTCGTTGCGCTCTCCCAGCGTTCGGCGAATTCCTCGCCCGCCTCGAAGGCGCGCACGATGGGCGCGCAGCCGGTAGCCTGGACGGCCACCATGCGGGGCCTCCTGTCGCCGATCCAGCCGATCGCGGCGAGTTCGTCGAAGGCCTTCCACATGCCGATCAGGCCGGTCCCGCCGCCGGTCGGATAGAAGATCACATCTGGCAGTTCCCAGCCGAGTTGCTCGGCGAGTTCCAGCCCCATCGTCTTCTTGCCCTCGATGCGGTACGGCTCCTTGAGCGTCGAGGTGTCGAACCAGCCCATCTCCTCGACCCCGCCCCCGACCACCCGGCCGCAATCGTCGATCAGCCCGTTGGCGAGCCAGGTTGCGGCGCCCTGGAGCGCGATCTCGCTCACGTTGATCGGCGGCGTGTCGTCGGGGCAGAAGACGAAGGTCTCTATGCCCGCGCGGCTGCAATAGGCGGAAAGCGCCGCCCCAGCATTGCCGTTGGTGGGCATCGCCATCCGGGTGATGCCGAGCTCCTTGGCCATCGAGACCGCGAGCGCCAGCCCGCGCGCCTTGAACGAGCCGGTGGGCAGCCGGCCCTCGTCCTTGACCAGGATCTCGCGCGCCGACAACCGGCTCGCGGTCCGGGGCAGATCGACCAGCGGCGTCATGACCTCGCCCAGGCGGACGACGTTCTCCGACCGGCGGATCGGCAGGAATTCCCGGTAGCGCCAGAATTCCGGCGCGCGGCGGGCGAGCGTCTCCTTGTCGACCGCGCGGCCGAGCGCCTCGAGGTCGTAGCGGACGAGCAGCGGCTTTCCGGCCCGCGACAGGTTGTGGATGCGGTCCGCCTCGTAGCGCTCGCCCGTCAGGCTGCACTCCAGATGGGTCACGAAAGTCGGGACCTCGTCCATCTCTCCCCCCTGTCGCGGCGCGACACGCGGGAGTTGGCCGACCGGGCCGGTGTGAGTCAACCGCGGGCGCGCGCTACAATCGCCCGCACCGCACGGCTGGGAGATTTGGGGATGGCATCGGTCGGGCTGATCGGGATCGGCAGTCTCGGGTTTGCGGTCGCGCGAAATCTGATTGCCCGGGGGCACCGGGTAACCGGCTATCGCCGCTCTTCCATGGATGCGTTCGTCGCGGCCGGCGGCGTGGCGGCGGCAAGCCCCGCTGCGGCCGCCGAAGAGGCCGAGCTGGTGCTCACCTGCCTGCCCGACGGCGAGGCCCTGGAGGCGGTGGTCGACGGCCCCGGCGGGCTGCTCGCGGGCGGCGCGGCCGGCAAGGCGGTGTTCGAGCTCGGCTCGTTCTCGATGCCGGCGCGCGAGGCCGCCCGGGCCGCGCTTGCGGAGATCGGCGCGCCCTTCCTCGATTGCGCGGTGAGCGGCAACCCCAACTACATGCGCGCCCGGACGGCGGCCGTCTTCGTCAGCGGCGAAGAGGAGACCTTCGACGCGCACCGGGCGGTCCTGCTCGACATCACCGACAACGTCTCCCATGTCGGCGCGTTCGGCGCGGGGACCGCGCTGAAGGCGATCGTGACCGCGTTGATCCCGGTTCACACATTGGCCGCCGCGGAGGCGTTCGCGCTCGCCACGCGGGCCGGGCTGGACCGCAGGGTGGTGTTCGACGCGATCGCCGGCACACCGGCCAGCTCCGGCATGTTCGAGACCCGCGGAAAGGCCATGATCGACGGCGAGCACTCCCGCGCGGTGAGCATCGAGGGCTATCTGAAGAACATCGGCATCGCGACCGAGCTGGCCGGGTCGGTGGGCGGCGACTACCCGCTTTTCGCCACGATGAAGGAGGTGTTCGAGCGGACCATCGCGGCGGGGCTGACGGGCGTCGACCAGTCGGTGGTATTCGACTACCTGATGCGCGGCGACGACGCGGACGGTTAGACGGTCGTCTCGTCGCGGGCCGCCTCCTGGTGCCAGGAGAGGAGGCGCCGGCGGACGATCTCCATCGTCTTGATCACCGCGAAGCCGAGCAGGCCGATCTCGATGATGCCGGCGAAGACGCCCGGCGAGTCGGCGAAGCGCGCGCTGCGCAGCATGGCCGAGCCCAGCCCCTCGCCGCCCATCACCATCTCGGTCACCAGGACCACGATCAGGCAGATCGGCATCGCGATCTGAAGCCCGGTCAGAATCTGCGGCAGCGCGGCAGGCAGGATGACCTGCCAGAGGATCTGGCGGTCGGTCGCCCCCAGGCTGCGCGCCGACCATATGATCTCGCGCTCGACGCTTCGGGTCGCGGCCCATGCGGTCGCGATGATCTGGAACGACGCCGAGAAGGCGACCATCATGATCTTGGCGAGGTCGAAGAGGCCGAACCAGAGCATGAACACCGGCAGCAGCGCGATCTTCGGAGCCGGCAGGCCGATCGACACGATGGGGTCGAAGAACCACCCGACCGAAACCACGCGCGCCATCAGGATGCCGAGCAGCACGCCGATGGAGGCGGCGAGGCCAAAGGCGACCAGCGCCCGGTAAAGGGTGAGCGCGGCGTTCACCAGCAGCTTTCCGGTAATCAGGTCGTCGAAGATGCGCATGACGACCGTGGAAAATGCCGGCAGCAGGAAGGGATCGATCGCCTTCTGCAGAGCGGTCACCTCCCAGGCAATGAGGGCGGCGCCGATCAGCGCGAAGGGGCCGAGCGTCTCGAACAGCCAGAGCGCCTTCTCCCGGACGATCTCCCCGAGCGCGGGTGCCGCGCCGCCGGCCGGCTGTCCGATCCGCGCCATCGTCCTACTCCCGCCAGGCCAGCAGGCGGTTGGTCGCCGCGAGGTAGAGCCGGTCGGCCAGGAAGCCGATCATCGAGATGGTGATCGCGCCGGCGAACATGCCGCGGAAGTCGCCCGCCTCGCCCAGGAAGCCGATCAGGAAGCCGATGCCGTCATTGGCGATGATCAGCTCGGAGCTCACCATCAGGATGAACGACAGCGCCAGCGCGACCCGGATGCCGTGCAGGATCTCGGGCAGCGAGGCGGGGACCACGATTTCGCGGAGCACTTCGGACTCGCTCGCCCCCATGCCGCGCGCCGACCAGATCAGGACCTGGTCGACCCCGCGGGCGGCGTTGAACGAGGAGACGACGATCGGCAGCAGGCAGCCGATGAAGATCAGCGTGATCTTCGAGCTGTCGCCGAGGCCGATCCAGATGATGACGAGCGGGATCAGAGCGGATTTGGGCATCGGGTAGAAGCACTGGATCACCGGCTTGAGCAGGATTCGCACCGGCTTGTACCAGGCCATCAGGATGCCGGCGGCGGTCCCGAACACGATGGCGCAGGCCAGCGCCGACATTCCGCGCATGATCGACCGGCTGGTCTGGTACAGGAGGTCCTGCATCAGGAGGTTCCAGAACGCCACGATGATGTTGCTCAGCGCCGGCAGCGTGAGCTCGGTGATGAGCCCCACCCGCGTGACCGCCTCCCAGACCGCGGCGATCAGCAGCAACGGCATGTAGCGCCGGAGCGAAGCGGCCATCTCAGCTCCCCATCCCGAACAGGCGCCGCGCATTGCCGCCGAGAACGAGCTCGGTGTCGGCATCGGACAGCCCGGCCTCGCGCACGTCGGCGACGCTCGCCGCCCGGTCGCGGGGCACGGGCGGGTAGTCGGTCCCGAGCAGCACCCGTTCGGCCCCCAGCGTGGCCACGGCGCAGGCGATGGCCGGCGGATGAAAGGTCTGCGTGTCGACATGCATGCAGCGCAGCTGGTCGAGGAACGAGCCCTCGATATGGTCCGGTCCCCAGGCCGGCACGCCCGGGCTCGGCTTGCGCGTATGGCGCACCTCCCAGCCCTGCTGGATCCGGCCGGCATAGAGCGTGATCGCCCCGCCGAGGCGCCCGAGCAGCAGCTTGAGCCCCGGCAGCGTCTCCATCAGGCCGCTGAAGGCGAGCCGGGCGGCGAGGATCGTCATGTCGTTGGGCCTGCCGACGAGCTCGACCAAGCGGAAATCCCGCATGTGCTCGGCGGCGAGGCAGCCATCGCTGTTATGGACGAACACGACCGCGCTGAGCTCGTGGCAGAGCTCGAAGAACGGCCGCGAGATCGGGGCGTCGAGAAACTCCCCGCCCGCCCTGGGCGAGACGATGAACCCCTTCAGACCGAGTTCCCGGACGGCGCGCTCCATCGTCCGGTGCATCGCATCGCCGCCCGCCGGGTCGGCGATGCCGAGAGCGACGAAGCGGTCCGGGTAGCGCTGCACCAGCCCGGCGGCGAAATCGTTGTAGCGCAGCGCGACGTCGGCGGTGTCGATGCCGGGCTTCTGGACCGCCACGTCCATCATCCGCGGGCCGGAGATGACGCTCCGGTCGATGCCCGACCGCGCCTGCTCCTCGACCAGAGCCTCGGGGTCGAGCATGTTGGGCGGCAGCCCGATGCCGACGCGCTCGCACAGCGTCCGGTCGTTGAGGTGGCTGTGCACGTCGACAATCATCGCGACCGAGTCCTCCGCCGGTGGCTTCGACCCGGCGGCGGGCCGGCCCCGCCGCCGGGTCGACCGCGCCGCTACATGCCGGCTTGCTTCTTGGCGTCGGCGGCGAGCGTCGTGTCGGAGTACTTCGAGACGTCGAGCGTGCCGGGAGTGACACCCAGCCTGTGCAGGTCATCGACGTTCTTCTGCAACCGCGCCGGGCTGAAGCTCGCATCGACGGTGCGGCCGTAATCGCGGTCGGTGAACACCCAGGACGCATAGTTCTTGGCCGGCCGGCGCATGATCTTGCCGATGATCTCGGCGGCCGCCTGGCGGTTCTTGGGATCGTAGGCCCATTGCCGCATGCGGATGTGATCGGCGAGAAAATCGACCACAGCCGCGCGGTTCTTGGCGACGTAGCCGCGCTTGGCGATCCACAGCACCGTCTCCTGCTCGCCCATGGAATCGCGCATCGTGAACAGCTGCTTGTAGTTGCCGTCGCGCTCGGCCATGAAGTTGAATGGCAGCACCAGGAAGCCCATGTCGATGCGCTTGGTCTGCAGCGAGGACAGCATCGCGCCGAAGCGCACTTCGACGAACTGGTAGTTCTTGCCCGGCTGCATGCCGTTGTCGAGCAGCATCTTCTTGGCCGCGGCGTGGACGCCGCTGCCCAGCGCGTTGACCGCGATCCGCTTCCCCTCGAGATCCTTGATCGCGCCGATGCCGGAATCCTTGCGCACCCAGAACCCGTTGGACGGGTCCTTGCCCGCATCGCGCAGCATCGACGCGATGGCGACGATGTCCTGCTTGCCGTTGACGATACCGAGCGCGTAGGCCTGATTGTTGACCGCGCCGATGTCGACTTCGCCGGCTGCGAGCGCCGTGAGCGCCGGCCCGCTGCCGCGCATGCGGATCGTCTCGACGGTGTAGGTCTTGCCGTAATTCTTGTAGATCGACTTCGGCACCTCGGTGATCATCGGCGTGATATGCGCCGGAGCCACCGACCAGTTGATGCGGATCTTGGTAGGTTCGGCCGATACCGCGGAGGCAAAACCCGCCGCCATCGCCACGCCCACGAACACACGTCTTGCGAACATCTAGCTCTCCCGATTCTCTGAATTGCCGGTACGGCCCGCTGCACGGACGATATCAACGATCGAGCCGCAATGGCAAACGGCGAGCCGGACCGACATTTGCCCGATCCGCCGGCCGGCCTAGAGTACGCCGGACGACTGGAGGGTGGCATGCAGCTGGGCGCAGGCATCGTTCGAGCGCCGTTTCTGGCGCGCCGGATCGCGCTCTTCGGGGACGAGCACCGGTGGGCGCCGCTTGGCGACGTCTTCGCGCGCGCCGGGCTGGCGGAGGCGCCCGCCGACGGCTCGCTGTCCCGCTGGACAGGCCGGATCGCCGCCCTCGGGCGCAACGAGCTGCGTCGCCTGGAAACCGCTCTGGCGAGCCACCCCGATTCCGTCGATCCCGGACTCGTATGTCCGGTCGACGGGGGGGCAAAAATCATGGTGATCGGCGGCTGGACCCCGGTGAGCCGGCCCGATCTCGCGCCCGGCGAGATGACGCCCCACGTCATGACCCGCTGGATGGATGCCGACGATTTCGAGCGTCCGCCCATCACCGCCTTCAAGAAGTTCTGCTCGGCCACCGCTGACCCCGGCGCGGCGCTGCCTTTGCCGATCCTGCAGCTGGTCGGCGGCGCGCCCACCACCGGCAGGTTCACGGCCGATGCCGCTCTGGCCGTGGTGATCGGCGAGCCGGCGCTCCGGATCTCCCGGCGCGATGCGCTCCGCCATGTCGCCGGCCTGACGCTGATGATCGACGTGTGGGACGACGAGGTGTTTCTCGAAGAGTCCCGGGTCCGGCGTGGCATGCTGGCGAGGAACCTGCCTCGGCTCTCGCCGGTCGGGCCCGGCATCCGGCTGACCGGCGGCGCGGACATCGACGACGACCTCGAAGTGTCGTTGAGCGTCAACGGCGCCGCGCGTCAGCGGTTCCGCGTCGCCGACTTCGCCTACGGGATCGCCGAGGTGATCGCGTTCTGCTCTTCGATGGGGCTCGAGCCGGGCGACATGCTGGAAGCCAGCGCCGAGGGGATCGGCAATCTGGCATCGAGCGTCGTCGCGGGCGAAGGCTGGAACTGAGGGACGGGAGAGGGCGCCCCGATGCGCTTCGTGACATTCGAAACCGAAGGCGACGCCGAGCGCTTCGGCTTCCTGTCCCATTCCGGCCGGGTGGTCGACCTCGAAGGCGCCTGCGCCGCCGCGCTGGCGGCGGAACTGCCGATCGAACGCGCCTACCGGCTGGCGGCCGCGATGGCGCCATCGGACGGGCTGGCCTTTGTCGAGGGCGGCGAGATCGGGCTGCGGGCCGCGCGGGAGGCGAAGGCGGCGGCGGACGCGGCGGCACGCGCCAACCGGCCGCTGTCCGGCCCGCGCGGCGAGACCATCGACTTCGCGGCGGAGGCGGTGCGGCTCAGGGCCCCCTTCCCGCGGCCGCGCAACTTCATCGCCTGCGGCAAGAATTTCGACGACCATCTCGTCGAGATGCAGCAATCCGACCGCCCGGTCGCACCGCGGATCCCGAGCGGGCATCCGCAATACCCGTCCGCGATCGTCGGCCCAGACAGCACGGTGCCCTATCCGAGAGAGACCGGGAAGCTCGACTACGAGGTGGAGATGGCCTACGTGATCGGCCGCCGGGCATACCGCATCCGCCCGGAGGAGGCACTCGACCACGTCTTCGGGTTCACGATCTACAACGACCTCAGCGCGCGCGACCTCGGCGAACAGGAATACGGCGTGCCGCTGCTGACCAAGAACCTTCCGGGTTTCGCGCCAATGGGGCCGCATCTGGTGACCCGCGACGAGTTCGGCGATCTCGATGCGGTCGGCCTGCGGACGCGCGTGAACGGCGAGCTGCGCCAGTCGAGCCGGGTCGCGAACATGCGCTTCAGGATCCGGGACCAGATCGCCTTCTGGTCGCAGATCGGGCTCGAGCCCGGCGACGTGCTGACCACCGGAACGCCGGGCGGCGTCGCCGCCGGGCGCGGCGCCGACGACGAGCCCTGGTGGCTCAGGCCGGGCGACACAGTCGCCTGCGAGATCGACGGGATCGGCATCCTCCGGACCCGAATCGGCTGATCGCTGTCCGGGGCAGGCCCGTGACAGTGGCGGAAAATCCGGGCTAGCAGTCTGTCGGACTTAGGGTCATCGATCGATTTTCGGTTTTCTGTCGCGCCCGGTTGTGGCGTGCGGCGGAGTTGGCGAGGTTGTCCGGCGGTTGGAGCTTGTCGCCGGGTTCGGGGGCGGTTTGCGGCATCGGCGGCGTTCTCCGGTCACGGCATGCGCCCCGGGGGCGCCTCACGCGGTCAGGCTCAGCTTGTGCAGCCGCTTGCAGTTGTATGCGAGCGCCACCAGGTCCCACTCGCCGGTCACCTTGTCGAGACCGCGCAGCGAGAACCCGGTGAAGC